>JASBSR010000043.1 GCA_030148865.1 Gammaproteobacteria bacterium | reverse complement strand
GCCTAACAGTGAATTAGACTGCGTGCAGGAATATCAGATAGTCTGCATTCTGATATACATAGAGGTGGTGTCTTAGAAATGTAAGACAAGATTTTGATTCCATAAAGAAAACGCCCTCCACTAGCCAGTTCCGATTCCGTGAAAGACGGAACTCTGCCTTTCATTTGACGATATTAATGACAGGAATATAATACTAGTTGCAGGGTTAATGCAATTTCAGTTTCTACAGGGATAATGCGCATGGACGATTCAATTTCCCGCTTCTGGGATAAATATATTGATAAAACAGTAAGTTGTGGGGTGCTTGATAGTGCCGGGCGTTGGTATGTGAAGCACGTTGAGGCTTTCATTAAGTCACATTCGGGCCGCCGTCTTGCTGATCTTGGGGCGGCCGATATAACGAAATATCTGGAAGAGATAGGCAGAAAGCCCGATTTGCCTGACTGGCGATTTCGCCAGACCGTCGATGCTCTTCGTATTCTGTATTCTGAAATTATTAGCAATCAATGGGCACCCGAGTTTAACTGGAGCGCCTGGATGAATGACGCACGCGAACTTGGTACAGAACACGCCACTCTGGCGCGCATAGCTGATGTGCGGGTGAGCGCTGAATCACATTTATCACCTACTGCCGGAAATGGTGTCGTTAAGCAGTGTATGCAGCAGTTTCCTGAGTTGTTCGAACGTCTTGTTGCAGAAATCCGACTGCGTGATTACTCCATTCGTACCGAACAGGCATATGCAGCGTGGGTTGCGCGGTTTGTACTGTTCAGCAAGTGCAGGGCCATGGATGAAATACTGCCCGACCTTATTACGCCATATCTGGAGTACCTGGCGGTGAAACGCAATGTTGCCGCCAATACGCAGAAGCAGGCATTGAATGCGTTAGTATTTCTGTTTCGACATGTATTGAGAATAACGGTGGATGATTGCATTGAATTCTCACGTGCGAAAAAACCACGACGCTTGCCAGTGGTTTTGTCCAGAAACGAGATAGTTCAATTGCTGTCAGGTATCAACAATGAACTACATTATATCATGGCCAGTTTGCTGTATGGAGCGGGCCTGCGCCTGATTGAGTGCATCCGCCTGCGGGTATGTGATGTTGATTTTGAATATCAACAAATCACGGTGCGTAACGGCAAAGGTAACAAAGATCGCGTAGTGCCGTTACCCGAGAAGCTGATAGAGCCGCTGCAGCATCAGCTTGAAAAAGTACGTCAGCTGCACAACGATGATTTGTTCGCTGGTTACGGTGAAGTGCACCTGCCTTTTGCATTATCTCGCAAGTATCCGAATGCTGCAAAAGAACACCGTTGGCAGTATCTGTTTCCGTCGGTGAAGTTGTCAGCAGATCCTCGCACGGGCAAAGTTATGCGCCACCATATTCATGAGAGCAATTTACAGAAATCAATCAAAAAATCTGCGGACGAGGGCGGGCTATCGAAAAAAGTCAATTGTCATGCACTGCGCCATTCGTTTGCTACGCACTTACTCGAATCTGGTTACGATATAAGAACTGTTCAAGAGTTGCTTGGCCATGCGGATGTTTCTACCACCATGATCTACACCCATGTGCTCAATCGTGGTGGCCGCGGGGTGCGCAGTCCTCTGGATGCCTGAAGTAATGCCGGAATCCAGGTCGATGATGTTGGGTTACGCTGCACTAACCCGACCTATGAAAGCGTTGTGTCTTTGTCATTCTGTTGAGCGTTGTTAGCGAGGAAGGAACCAGGTCTTCGCCGGTATGATATTAAAACCGATATTTGCCGCAAAATACGCGAACCACGCAAAGGATTTTTGCGGCTAAAGCTTTAAGGGCTGTCATTCTGGTGAGTGTTTTGTACGAAGAAGAATCCTGGTCAGCAGCCCACAGGACGTAACAATCGGCTTTTCGCGCCGTTGGGCTTATATATCACCAAATAACAGGGTAATTTTGCCGCTAAAGGGGTAAAATTCGCGACCTTTGCAAAACGAGCCCTGCTCGGAGATCATGCTGTGACCACCTTACTTAGAAACATCGCCATCATTGCCCACGTCGACCACGGTAAAACCACGCTGGTGGACGAGCTGCTGAAACAGTCCGGTACGGTCGACACCCGTGTCGCCATGGACACCTGTGTGATGGATTCCAATGATCAGGAAAAGGAGCGCGGCATCACCATTCTGGCGAAAAACACCGCGATCAAGTGGAATGATTACCGCATTAATATCGTCGACACCCCCGGCCATGCCGATTTCGGCGGCGAGGTGGAACGCGTGCTGTCGATGGTCGATTCGGTATTATTGCTGGTCGATGCCCAGGAAGGTCCGATGCCGCAGACTCGCTTTGTTACTCAGAAAGCCTTTGCTATGGGTTTTAAACCGATTGTGGTGATTAATAAGATCGACAAACCGGCAGCGCGTGCCCACTGGGCGCTGGACCAGACTTTCGATCTGTTCGACAAGCTGGGCGCGACCGACGAGCAGCTCGACTTTCCGGTGATTTATGCCTCGGGTATCGGTGGTTATGCCGGTCACGAGGACACAATTCGCGAAGGCGATATGACGCCGCTGCTTGAAGCCATTGTCGAATATGTGCCGGCACCCGATGTCGATGAAGACGCACCTTTTCAGATGCAGGTCAGTTCGCTGGACTACAACTCCTATGTCGGCGTGATCGGTATTGGCCGCGTTAAACATGGCAAGGTGAAACGCAATCAGGTGCTGAGTCTGATCGACCGCAAAGGCAAAATTCGCAACGGTATTCGCATGCAGCAGATTCTGGGTTTTCACGGTCTGGAGCGGGTCGAAGTGCCAGAAGCCAAAGCCGGTGACATTATTTGTTTCAGCGGCATCGACGGTCTGAATATTTCTGACACCCTGTGCGATCCCGAGCATATTTCAGCAATGCCGCCATTATCGGTGGATGAGCCGACCCTGAGCATGATGTTTCAGGTAAACAATGGCCCGCTGGCGGGCAAAGAAGGCAAATTTGTCACCTCGCGTAATATTGCTGACCGCCTCGAACAGGAACTGATCCACAATGTGGCGCTGCGCGTACAGCCGGGTGAAACCGGTGACAAATTCCGGGTTTCGGGTCGAGGCGAGCTGCATCTGTCGGTGTTGATCGAAAACATGCGCCGCGAAGGCTTTGAGCTCTGCGTCGGTCGCCCGGAAGTGGTGATTAAGGAAATCGACGGCAAACTCTGCGAGCCTTACGAGCAGCTCACGGTCGACGTGCCGGAAGATTCACAGGGTACGGTGATGGAAAAACTCGGCATGCGCAAAGCCGAGCTGAAAAACATGGTGCCTGACGGCAAAGGTCGGGTGCGTCTGGATTACATTATTCCCACCCGTGGTTTGATCGGTTTTAGAACCGAGTTTTTAACCTCGACTGCCGGTAACGGTCTGATGTACAACGTATTCGACAGCTACGGGCCAAAACTCAATGTCGAAATCGGCCAGCGCAGCAAGGGTGTGCTGATTTCCAATGGTGCCGGCAAGGCGCTGTCGTACTCGATTTATAACCTGCAGGAACGTGGCAGCATGTTTCTCTCGCATGGTGATACTGTTTACGAAGGCATGCTGGTCGGCATTCACGCGCGCGATAACGACCTGGTGGTGAATCCGCTGAAAGGCAAGCAGCTCACCAACGTGCGCGCCTCCGGCACCGACGAAGCGCTGACTTTGACCACGCCGATCAAAATGACGCTGGAACAGGCGCTGGAATTCATCGATGACGACGAACTGGTGGAAGTGACGCCATTGTCGATTCGTATGCGCAAGAAAAAGCTGACCGAAAACGAGCGCAAACGCACGTCCAGAGCGGCTTCCTAGGCGCATCGATGACGTCAAAAAATAGATTGTCGACTTTTGAGCCCCCGGGGGTATAATTGGGGGGCTCAAAAGAATTTGGCAATATTTATGTTTGCCGTGTAGAAGAAGTCCCGCCGTAGCGTATCTTCCTGCAATTCATAAGTAATACCGTCTTATTGGCAATACCGCCCTGACAGGCAACGATTAATATTTTTTTAAATACAGGTTATCAAGATATGGCTACCACTACAGGTACAGTTAAATTTTTCAACGAATCGAAAGGGTTTGGTTTTATTTCTCAGGAAAGCGGCCCGGATGTTTTTGTTCATTTCAGCGCGATTAAGGCTGACGGTTTTAAAACATTGCAGGAAGGCCAGCGCGTTGAGTTCGAAGTGACTCAGGGCCAGAAAGGTCCTCAGGCTGAAAACGTAACCGCTATCTAGGCAGTTATCTAAAAAACGCCGCTCCTGGTTTCCGGGGCGGCGTTTTTTTTCGCCCTGAAAAAGTGGTGGGTTGGAATTCAGCTGTGTGATGTCGGGTTACGCTTCTCTAACCCGACCTACTAAAGCGTAACAGCCAGATC
>JASBSR010000015.1 GCA_030148865.1 Gammaproteobacteria bacterium | reverse complement strand
TCCGGCAAAATTTTTCCCATGTCGACCAGCATTTGCACATAAGAATGATCCTTGCTGAGCTGGCGTAAACCATTATCCCAGAGATAGGCACGACTATCACCGGCCCAGGCAAGTTCGTACTGACTGCCAGCAGACATATGCACCGCCACCACAGTGGTGCCCATGCCGTATTTACCATTGCCGTTTTTGACCGCATCGAGAATTACCTGATGCGCGTTCTGGATCGCATCTTTCAACGCAAGACCCTGCGCGACACCACTGCTCACCACATCGGCGGCAATCGCGCTGGCGATTTCACCGCCGGCGCGCCCCCCCATGCCATCAGCGATCAGCCACAGGCCGATATTTTCGTCGGCTACGTAATTATCTTCATTATGATCACGCACATTACCAACGTGGCTGGCTGCTGCGAAGCTGATACTGGTCATGCCAGGGGGATCCCTTTTGCTTTTTATTGTGTTATTTCATGACTGTAGCAGATTGCTGGCAAGCTTCGCTACAGCCAGCAACAGTTTATCGGCAATATACCCCAGAACACGATATCTCAGCTCGAAGTCGGCCTTGCCCGGTTCAGATACCCGACTCAGAGCCGAAAAGATCCCGGCCTGAAATTTCTGCTTGCATCATCAGCCCCGGTTCTCATACAATGAGAACATTATGAGAACACAGCAACTCACCGACCAGCAACGCCGTGTGCTCGAGTTTATCGAGCACTACCACGCGGTTCACGGCGTCAGCCCCAAGCTGCAGGAAATCGCCGATGGCATCGGTATCAGCTCGCGTGGCGTCGCGCACCGCTATGTGCAGGCGCTGGTCGAGGCTGGCCTGGTCGCAACCGGTAATGGTCGCCATCGCGGTATTCGCCTGCTGCAAAGCAAGCCGCAACGCACTGAATCCAGCCTGCCCCTGCTCGGCCGCATCGCTGCCGGCAGACCCATCGAGGCGATTTCCGGCGAGGACGAGCTCGATCTCAGCGGCTTTTTCGGCGAGCACAATTTCGCGGTTCAGGTACAGGGCGATTCCATGATCGAAGCTGGCATTCTCGATGGCGATACCGTCATCATCCACTTCCGCGAAACCGCCGATAACGGCGATATCGTGGTCGCCCTGATCGACGAAAGCGAAACCACGCTGAAACGCTTCCAGCGCAGCCCGTGCAGGAAGTATATCGAGCTGATTCCAGCCAATGCCAATATGGAAACCATGATCTACGCAGCCGATCGTGTCCGCATTCAGGGCGTGCTGGTCGGACAGATACGAAAATACTAATAAAACATGAAGAGTGAAAAATGAAAAATATAAACCCAAAAACACCTGGCACGAAACATCTTAATGTTGTCACCAACGCTCAGCACGGCGCCTGTCTGATGTTCGATCGTAAAGGTCGCGGGATTTCGCCAGCACAAAGATATAGACGCGACAAACGGCTGACCAAAACCGGGGCTACCAGCGATATGTTCAACAAAGCTTTTTTGTTATTTAGAGCACAGCTGAAAAACATCATACTCAGTATGAAACAGGTCTCGCCGCTACGAACAGGGTAACCATAAAAAATTAAAAAAATATTCACCACAAAAGCTCTGAGAACGCAAAGAACATCATTTATAAGTAAAAAACAGAAGCGAAACCGCAGCGGCGCAGAGGATACGGAGAAAAGAATATTGTTGTGTCGTTATTTCTGATCTATCAGCTCTAACAAACCGTGTGTGGGTTACACCAACTTGATCTTCCTCTGTGTTCTCTGCGCCGCTGCGGTTTCGCTTTTAAAGTTTTTTGCGGTAAATAATTGTTATCATGAGCAACACTACCACTTTCTGGCCACGCGCGATTGCCCTCATCGACATGAATGCGTTCTTCGCCTCAGTCGAGCAGCGTGACTTCCCTTCCTTGCTCGGTCAACCGGTGGTGGTCACCAACGGTCTGCGCGGCAGTTGTGTGATCACCTGCTCGTATGAAGCACGTGCGCACGGTGTGCATACTGGTATGGTTTTGCCGCAGGCGCGCAAGTTGTGTCCGAAACTGGTACAGCGCCCGGCACGGCCCGAAGTGTACGCCCGGGTGTCGACCAGTATCATGCGCGCGATCGAAAATATCTGCCCCGACATCGAAGTATTCTCGATCGACGAAGCTTTTGTCGATATCACACCCTGCCAGAAACTCTACAGTTCACCGATACACGCTGCCAAATTATTAAAAGCTGCCGTCTATGAAGCTTCGGGACTATTGTGTTCCCTCGGTCTCAGCGGCGATAAGACCACTGCTAAATACGCTGCCAAACTACAAAAACCCAATGGCTTTACTGTGATTCCCCCCTGGGATGCAAAAGCACGTTTACGCCATGTGCCGGTGACCGAACTCTGCGGCATTGCCAGAGGCATCGGCGGTTTTCTCGCCAATTACGGTGTCACCCATTGTGGTGATATGGAAAAATTGCCGATTAGCATTCTCGCCAGACGTTTTGGCAATCTCGGTCGCCGTATCTGGTATATGTGTCAGGGTGAAGATCCAGACCCTTTACATAGTGAAATTGCCGCCCCCAAATCCATCGGTCACGGCAAGGTGATGCCACCTGACACGCGCAGTCGCGACGTCATTCTCACCTATGCCCAGCACATGGCATTCAAGGTCGGCACCCGTATGCGCAAACACCAGCTCGAAGCACGCACTTTCTCGATTGGGCTTAAAACTGAGTTCGGCTGGATCGGCCAGAAAGCACGACTGGCTTTATTCAGCGATGACCAGCGCAAAATTTATCAACTCTGCCGCGAAGTGATCCAGGCACACTGGCAGGGTGAAAGCGTCTGGCAAATACAGGTCACGGCACTGGATCCACAACCCGCCGCCATGCAGCTCGACCTGTTCGCCGCCAGCGCCGCCGAACAACAGATGCAGGCACGACTGCACCTTGCCATGGATGGCATTAACCAGCGCTACGGCGCACTCACCCTGTCACCGGCGCGATTGTTGGGTCGCTCTGACATGCCGAATGTGATCGCCCCCGCATGGAAACCGAATGGGCTGAGACAAACGATATAGAAGCAGTTAATAATTGATAGTGAATAATGCAAAAACTGTCATCCTGTAATGTAAACGTGTCATCCTGAACGGCCGTGAAGGATCTATACCTCAAGTGATAAACCAGCAGAAAAACACTATTTGTCTAACTTGGTAATACTGGCATTAATCCATGGTCGTAAATGCTGCAGATCACACTCATTACTGTCGAACAGTTGCCTCAGAAATGCATGCACCGATTTGGCTTCGACATCGAGGCAATAACCATTGAGCCTTAAAAAAACATCTGTCGCAAAAAACGCCACGCGTTTATTGCCATCGGCAAAAGGATCGTTTTTGATAAGGGATTCAAACATGTGAACTGATTTTAATAGTCGCCATGTGTAAACATTAGTTGACGTATCATGACATATCAAGACGTACAGTTAGCACATAACTGCCAGCCAGACTGAAACTTGACAGAGCTATATAGACGTACGATACTATGTACATGTACAGCTTTGGTTCAAAAAAATACTGATGGACACTATCTCATACACCGCTGCTCGCGCCAATCTGGCCAAAACCATCGATAAGGTGAACGAAGATCACGCACCTGTGATCATCACCCGACAGAAGGGCAAATCAGCCGTGCTGATCTCGCTCGATGACTTCAATGCCTATGAAGAAACCGCCTTTTTGATGCGTAGCCCGAAAAACGCCGAGCGCCTGCTCAAAGCGGTACAATCAGTGGCACAGGGAACCTACAAAAGCAAAGAGATATCAGAGGATGAAGATTAGCTTTCAGGATGATGGCTGGGAAGACTATCTTTACTGGCAGCAGCAGAATAAAAAAATACTAAAGCAAATTAATGCTCTGCTCAAAGATATTACCCGCCAGCCATTCGAAGGCATTGGCAAACCTGAGCCCTTAAAATACACGCTCAGCGGTTACTGGTCGCGCCGTATCAATGACGAACATCGGCTAGTATACACCGTTAAAAACAAACAAATCATTGTCATCCAGTGCCGTTACCACCACTGAGCGCATATGAAACCACTCAAAACCTGGCCGAATCCGTGGCAGCTGAAACACAGCCGGCCTGTGTACGACAACGCCTGGCTGCGGCTCGATGAAGACGAAGTGATTAATCCTGGTGGCGGGATTTCGCACTACGGAAAGGTTCTGTTTAAAAATATCGCCATCGGTATTATCCCGCTGGACGCAGACAACAACACCTGGCTAGTCGGTCAGTACCGTTACGTGCCCGATCGTTATTCGTGGGAAATTCCGATGGGCGGCGGGCCACTGCATATCGACCCACTGGATTCTGCAAAGCGCGAACTCAAAGAAGAGACTGGCCTGAGCGCAGACGGCTGGCAGGAACTGATGCACTTGCATACTTCAAACTCAGTCACCGATGAACGCAGCATTGTGTATGTTGCGCGCGGGTTGCACGAAGGCAAAACCGAGTTTGGTGAAACCGAAGATTTGCAGCTGATAAAACTGCCACTGGAAGAAGCTGTGGCGCGCGTGATGAGCGGCGAAATCACAGATGCCATCAGCGTCGCAAGTTTACTGGCGCTGGCAAGACAGTTAGAAACTTAACGATAAAGGCGGCAGAATAACGCTTTAAGATATTCGGTTTCCGGCATCGCCGGGTGCACCGGGTGATCGACACCCTGTTTACCGCGCTCGAGTAATTGCAGATGTTTTTTTGCGCTGTGCGCAGAGCGCGTGAGCATGCGTTGCAATGCGGCTTCGTCGAGATGGAAAGAACAGGATGCCGAGACCAGAACACCCTCGTCTGCGAGCAGCTGCATGGCGAGTTCATTGATACGACGATACGCCTGTAGCCCCGCCTCCTCGTCTTTACGACGTTTAATAAAAGCGGGCGGATCAAGAATGATGACATCAAAAATTTGCTGGCTGTCGCGCAGTTCACGTAAGCACTCGAAGGCATCGCCCTGCAGGGTGCTAACTTTATCGGCAAAACCGTTACGTGAGGCATTGTCCTGAATATGTTGTACGGCATCTGCCGAAGTATCGACACAGGTGACCGCGGCAGCACCATACTGTGCTGCGTGCAGACCCCAGCCACCGACATAACTAAAGACATCAAGCACGCGTGCATTTTTGACATAGCGCGCGAGGCGACGGCGGTTATCGCGTTGATCGTAAAACCAGCCCGTCTTTTGCCCTGCGGTCAGCGATACCTGAAATTCGAGGCCGTCCTCACGCACCACGACTTCATCGGGAACCTCGCCGATCTTCTCGACATAGCTTTCCAGGCCTTCGAGGGAACGCATCGAACTGTCATTGCGCAGCAATATGCCCGCCGGTGCAAGCACAGCCTGTAAGGCAGCGATAATAATCTCACGCAGGGCTTCCATACCCGCAGTGGTGATCTGTATCACCAGCACCTCGCCGTAGCGATCGACCACCAGACCCGGCAGAAAATCACTGTCCGCATAGATCAGGCGATAATATGGCCCGACATAAGTGCGTTCGCGCAGCGCCAGCGCATGGCGAATACCTGATTCAAAGAATTCAGCATCCGCTGGCTTTGAATTAAAAGTATTGAGCAACCGGGCGCAGATCAGTGATTGCGGATTGACATAACCCGTGCCGAGCAGCTCACCATTGCTGGCGAGCACGCGTATCGCCTGCCCGGCTTCAAAACCTTTTAGTGGCGTGACTTTGGTATCGACTTCGTTGCTGTACACCCATAAATGGCCGGCGTGCAAACGACGCTCTTCGCGTTTTTTTAACTGCAATGCAGGCAGCGACTGGGATTCAGGCATGGGCACTCGCGACAATGATCAGATTGAGTGGGTTGCGCTCAACCAAAACGCTGATTGAGATACTGCTTAATGCTCGCGGATTCGTACATCCATTCGACCCGACCATCCTCATGGGCGATGCGTAAACATGGCACCTGATATTTACCGCCTTCGCTGATCAGTTCGGCATTCCACATCGGGTCATTGCGGGCATCACGGGTTTCGATGTTTAAACCGAGACGACGAATCGAACGCCGCGTGATCACGCAGAACGGACACTGCTTGAAATGATACAGCGCCAGTTTTTCGGTTTGCTGATCAAGCTCATGTTTACGCTCAACTGAAAGACGGGGCGCTTTCGGACGTGTCAGCCAGTCACCGACGATAATAAGCTGGCCCAGTGGCCAGCGCAGGATTCTAAATATATATTTCATAGTGCGGTCTGCGTTAAATTATGCTTTGTAATACTGGCAGGAGCCATAGCCTGTCATCCTGAGTCGCTTTTGTGAAGGACCTCATACCTCAGTGGCACCAGATTCTTCTTCGCACAAAACGCTCATCAGAATGACAGAAGCTGTCTTGTCATCCTGAGTCGCTTTTGCGAAGGACCTCATACCTCAGTGGTGCTCGATTCTTCTTCGCACAAAACGCTCATCAGAATGACAGAAGCTTTATAAACACTCAAAACCAGTCTTCACTCAAGTCTCGCCAGTACGTATTAGTAGACGCCACCAGCTGATTTTTCTTTTCTCTCAGCCAGCCTTTAATCTGTTTTTCACGTTGCAATGCTGCTATTACATCGCTAGTTTCTTCAAAATAGACCAGCTTGTTAACATTGTACTTACTGGTGAAGCCCGGTATTACTTTGTGTTTATGCTCATAAATTCTGCGCTTAAGATTATTCGTAACACCTGTATATAATACTGTATTGGCGTGATTCGTCAGCAAATACACGTAGTATGCCTTATCCATAAGAGTATCATCCTGGCTAGATTCTTCTTCACAAAAAAATGCTCATCAGAATGACAGAAACTATAGCCTGTCATCCTGAGCCGATTTTGCGAAGGATCTGATATCTCTGCACCCCAAATTTTTCTGTGCAAACAACGCACATCAGAGTGACATGCGCCACAACTTGTCATTCTGAGTCGTTATTTGACGAAGACTCTATAACCATTTCAACACCAGGTCCTTCGCTCCCGCTCAGGACGACAGACTCACGCCTTGGCTACCTTAAAAACAGGTCCTTCGCTCCCGCTCAGGACGACAGACTCACGCCTTCGGCGTTCGTCTGTCGCTTTAAAACTCGCCGTGTGCCTGTAAATCCGCGTGATACGACGAACGCACCATCGGGCCGCTGGCGACATGCCTGAAACCCATGTTCATGCCAATTCGATAGAGCGCATCGAACTCTGCCGGCGTAACATAACGCTCTACCGGCAGGTGATGCTGGCTGGGCTGCAAATATTGCCCCAGGGTGAGCATGTCGATATTGTGTGCGCGCATGTCGCGCATCACTGCAATCACTTCGTCGAGGCCTTCACCCAGGCCGAGCATTAATCCCGACTTGGTCGGTACTTCGGGTTGCGCCTGTTTGAACTGTTTTAATAATTTCAGCGACCACTGATAATCCGAACCCGGACGGCATTGTTTGTATAAACGCGGCACGGTTTCCAGGTTATGATTGAACACATCGGGTGGCGCGGCTTGCATTAGTTTTAGCGCTACATTCATACGACCACGAAAATCCGGCACCAGAATTTCAATTTCAATATTCGAATTTTTAGCGCGTACTTTTTCGATGCAATCAACAAAATGTGCGGCACCGCCGTCGCGCAGATCATCACGATCCACCGAAGTAATCACCACATAACGCAAGCCCATAGCCGCGATCGTTTCTGCAAGATTATCGGGCTCGGCGGTATCCAGTGGACTGGGGCGACCGTGGCCGACATCGCAGAATGGGCAGCGCCGGGTGCAGATATCACCCAAGATCATGAAAGTGGCGGTGCCCTTGCCGAAGCATTCCCCCAGATTCGGGCAGGCCGCTTCTTCGCACACCGTGTGCAGTTTTTGCTCGCGCAATACAGCTTTAAGTTTTTTCACATTGGGGTGAAATGGCGATTTTGCCCGTATCCACGACGGTTTACGCAAGTGCTCGGCGGGCTGCTCAACCTTGATCGGAATGCGCGCCAGCTTGGCCTCGCCCTTGTGCTTTTCACCAGCAATCGCGCGGTAGGGCGTCGCCTGTATAAAATCGTCTTTCATGGAATCCGTCGTTGCAGTTTGCTCACCAGCTTTGGCTTGATCGCTGCCAGTGTAACATTTTCAGCGCCGGGCTTAACCAGACTTCGCAGCTGGGTCACCTGGAGGCTGGGATAGCCGCAGGGGTTAATGCGACTGAAAGGTTCCAGATCCATATCGATATTCAGCGCCAGACCGTGAAAACAACGGCCTTTTTTCACCCGCAGGCCGAGAGCAGCAATTTTACAGCCAGCAACATACACTCCCGGCGCCTCGCGCTTAGCTTCGGCGCTGATGCCATAATCGGCCAGTAGTTCGATCACGCTGCGCTCGAGCCGGTTCACCAGCTCGCGCACGCCAAGCTGCATACGGGCAATATCGAGCAACACATACACCACCAGCTGACCGGGGCCGTGATAAGTCACCTGTCCACCGCGATCGGATTCCAGCACCGGAATGTCACCGGCAGCGAGCACGTGCTCGCGTTTGCCATTTTTACCCAGGGTAAATACCGGTGGATGCTCGACCAGCCAGAGCTGGTCTTCGCTGTCAGCATCGCGCTGTGCGGTATATGCCTGCATTTGTCGCCAGACTTTCTCGTAGGGCTGAATGCCAAGATCAATCACGCGCATAGTTTTACTGTCGGTGCTGCTACTGATGGACTAGATTGCAAACAGCACCAGTTCGCAGGCAGTGAGATCCATATAGATGGCATCAAGCTGGGCGCGGCTGCGCGCCTGCACTGTCACGGTAATAGAAATATAGTTACCTTTGCCGCTTTCACGAAAGTTGATTGCCCCTTCGCCAAGATCAGGTACATGGCGGTTCATGATTTCCAGCACGGCAGCTTCAAGCTGCAGGCTTGCCCTGCCCATCGCCTTGATCGGAAACTCGCAGGGAAACTCAAGCAGGGTTTCATCCTCACCCGCAGAGTTCTTTTCACTCACACGCGACTCGCTCAGGCATTGCGCAGCTCCTGTTTATAGCGTAGATAGGTCGCTATCATTGTACGCCAGAGTGC
This sequence comes from Gammaproteobacteria bacterium, assembly GCA_030148865.1. Classification (GTDB taxonomy): domain Bacteria; phylum Pseudomonadota; class Gammaproteobacteria; order SZUA-229; family SZUA-229; genus JASBSR01. Next base: position 70,855 of record JASBSR010000015.1, on the reverse strand, counting down.
ACCGGGTTTACCATCCGCAACCGTCTGGCCATTGAGTTCGAGTACCGGTGCGATTTCACGGATTGAGCCTGTGAGCCAGATTTCATCCGCAGATTCGAGCTCCTGCACCGAGATGTTTTTAACCTCAAACGGTAACGAATTTTTTTCTGCCAGCTCGAGCGCCAGGTCGCGCGTAATACCCGGCAACAAATACTGGCTTTTGGGTGGTGTGGCAATCACCCCACCCTTAACGATAAACACGTTACTGGCCGTGCCTTCGGTTACATTACCGTCTCGCACCAGGATTGCATCGATTACATCGGCTTCGCTGGCCTGCTGGCGTAGCATGACATTAGCAATCAGCGAGGTAGACTTGATATTGCAGGCGTGCCAGCGAAAATCGTCGACCGTGACTGTGCGCAACCCTTTTTCGAGCACTTCAACAGGCGCAGGGCTGGTCTGCAGCACCATTGCAAAAACCGTCGGCGCAACTTCAGGTTTGATCGTCAGGTCGCGCTTTGGATAAACGCCTCGTGTTATCTGCAAATAAATTGCGCGATCTTCACCGGGATTTTTACCCAGTAACACTTCAAACATTGCCAGCCAGCTCAAGTCACTCATCGGCATCGGCATACTCACCAGTTGCAGGCTGTTGCGTAAACGCTGCAAATGCTCATTGATACGTAGCAGATTACGACCGAATACTGGAATTACCTCATAGACGCCATCGCCAAACAAAAAACCACGGTCCATTACCGAGACGCTGGCTTTTTCTATTGGCAAATAATCACCGTTGAGATACACCGTATTTATACTGGTTTTCATGTCCATTTCATCACCCGAAAAAAGCTAGTGAAACAAACGGACAACGTAATCGCGTGCCAGCCGGAACAGATTACCTTCTTCGATATTCTCCAGTGCAACCAGCGGCATATTACCGATCTCTTCATCTTTTAACTTTACTCGCACGACACCGAGTTGCGAACCTTTGCGTACCGGCGCTTCGATGTTCGCATCGACATCCAGAACCGCATCAAGGCTCTTGTAGGAACCGCGTGGAATTGTGATGTACATGCCTTTCTCCAGCCCAAGGGCTGCCTCGTCGGTTTCACCAAACCAGATACGCGAGCGATTCAGGGTTTCGCCCGCACTGTAGAGTTTGTGTGTTTCGTAAAAACGGAAACCATAATTGAGCAGTGCCTGACTGACACTGGCACGCGCTTTTTCGCTGTTTGTACCCAGCACTACCGCGATCAGACGCATATCACCACGTTTAGCCGAAGACACCAGACAATATCCTGCAGAATCGGTGTGTCCTGTTTTCAGGCCATCCACCGTTTTGTCGCTCCACAACAGCTTATTGCGATTGTACTGCTTAATATTGTTGTAGGTAAACACTTTTTCTGAGTACCAGTTGTAGTGTTCGGGATGATTGCGAATAATCGCTGCCGTCAGTGTGGCGATATCGCGTGCCGTGGTCAGGTGCTGCGGGTCAGGCCAGCCAGTACTGTTCATAAAATTCGTACTGGTCATGCCCAGCTTGAGCGCGTACTGGTTCATCAACTGCACGAAGGCATCTTCGCTGCCCGCAACCTGTTCGGCCAACGCAACACTGGCATCATTACCCGACTGAATAATCAGGCCTTTGAGCAAATCGCGCACACTAACCTTGCTGCCCACGTCAAGATACATACGCGAGCCACCCATGCGCCAGGCTTTTTCGCTAATCGTAACCTTATCATCCAGACTCATACGATCAGCGATGATTTCTTCATACACTGCATACGCTGTCATCAGCTTGGTAATACTGGCCGGCTCGACCTGGGTATCGATATTTTTTTCAGCTAGCACCTTGCCGCTGTCGTAATCAATCAACAAATAACTTTCAGCGGCCACCTGGGGTGGTGCCGGCACAGGTATTGGTTCAGCGTACAACGAGGACGCCACGAGAAAAAAAACGGCCAAAGCAGAGGCTATCAATTTATTTATATATATCATATCAATGTCAGTGTATTTAGAAGTTTAAGTTTCAGTTATAGCCAATGATTTTCGCATCATTGTATTTAATTTCCTTGAGCTGCAACAACAGCTTTTCTGCAACATCGCGCGTTGGCACAGGACCAACACGCACACGATACAACAGCCTGTTCATAGCCCTCTCCACGTGAATGCGTGCGCTGGAAAAATTTTCTTCGCGCAGCTCTTTCAGCATTTTCAACGCCGACTCTTCATTCGAGTAGGCGACAACCTGCACGTATAGTTTCCCATCATTGCTAATCAGTGATTCATCTCGTGAGGCCAGCGGGACACTGGTGGCAGCAGATGCAACAGTCTCTTCATCGCTGTCAACACTGTCAGCCGTCACAACACGAATTGTCACCGGCGCAGTGCCGGTCTGTGCCACCCCCAGCTTGATCGCAGCTGCGTATGATAAATCGATGATGCGTCCTGCATGAAATGGTCCGCGATCATTCACTTTTACAATTGCCTTACGCCCATTATTTAGATTAGTCACTTCGACATACGTAGGCAGCGGCAATGACTTGTGTGCCGCTGTCATTGCGTGCATGTCATAGGTTTCACCACTGGAGGTTCGCTGGCCGTGAAACTTGCTACCGTACCAGGAAGCGACACCCTTCTGCGTGAAGCCGGCTGCATTCTGCATCACCCGGTATCGCTTGCCAAACACAACATAGCTGGCAGGATTTCCATACCGGCTTTTGGGCTCATCTTTTGGAACGGCATTAGCTATTTCATGCCATTCGTAATCAATGCTGTCTGGCGGTCCGTCCTTAACAGCCGTGCTACAGGCGGCAACAAAACCAGTTAATAGCAGCAACAAACAACGCGCAGCAGATTTCATTATAAAAGCTTTTGCGGGCAACGCATTCGCTTTCAACTACCTGTCTGCGCCAGCAATTCCTGACTCAGCTGATACACAGCCATAGCATACAGGGCGCTGTGATTATAACGTGTGATAACATAAAAGTTCTTTAAACCCAGCCAGTGCTCTTCGCCCTGCGCACCATCAAAACTGATCACGGTCGCTTGCGTATCACCGGGTATTGTGTCATCAATCACGATACCTTCTGAGCGCAACTCAGTGACTGTGGTATAGGGCTTCAATTTATCTCTGCCATTGTTTTTGATTTTTTTGTCCGCTTTCAGGCGGTACACCACTGGCTGATTGGTTTCCCAGCCGTGGATTTTAAAATAATTTGCCACACTGCCAATCACATCGGCCTTGCTGTCCCATAGATTGCGCTTGCCATCACCATCAAAATCCACTGCATATTCACGATAACTGCTGGAGATAAACTGTGGCATACCCATCGCGCCCGCGTAGGAACCATGTATCTCGCTAACGTCAATATTTTCTTCGCGAGCGAGCAACAAAAACTGCTCAAGCTCACTACGGAAAAACTTGCTACGTGGTGGATAATCAAAACCCAGTGTGGTTAATGAATCAAATACAACCGTACCGCCGCTACGTCTTCCGTAATAAGTTTCTACGCCAACAATGGCTGCAATTACATGTGCCGGCACACCGTATTCTTTTTCTGCGCGTTTGAGCAGTTCCTGATTTTCGCGCATAAACCTGACACCACCTTCGATGCGGTTGCTGGTAAGAAAAATCGGGCGGTATTGCCTCCAGGTCAGAGTTTTTTCTGCGGGCTTGCTAATTGAGGTAATCACGCTATCGAGTCGAGTCGCACCTGAGAACCACCGCACCAGCATGGCCTTGTCAAACTGATGTTTGCTCACCATCATATCGATAAACTGTTTGACGTCATCACGCTGACTATAGTCAATGCTGATTTCAGCATTGTCAGCCGGGGCATCATCGGCAGCGAATGCCGGTACCTGCAGAAAGAGAGTGGCTACCAGGATAATCAAAAGCGTCTTCGGGGTTTTCATTCTTAATTTCACCATATCAGTCTTGTGCTGATTTCTTGATCACGTCCCTGGGGACGAACAACACTATCGGGTTTCGAGCCATATATTAACAATAGGTTTCACTTAAATTACCTGGACAGTAAACGTCGGTGCGAATTGATCGACATTAGCATGCCAAAACTCGCCATCAACGTCACCATCGAAGTGCCACCATAACTCACCAGTGGCAGCGGCACACCCACTACCGGCAAAATCCCCGAGACCATACCGACATTGACGAACAGGTAGACAAAAAAAGTCAGACTCAGGCTGCCAGCGAGCAGGCGGCTAAAATTATCCTGTGCATGCGTGGCGATATAAAGACCGCGCAATATAATGAATGCGTACAGCGAGAGCAGCACAATCGCGCCCATCATACCAAATTCCTCACCAAATACGGCGAAGATGAAATCGGTCGAGCGCTCGGGCAGAAAATCCAGCTGCGACTGGGTGCCATTGAGCCAGCCCTTGCCATAGATACCGCCCGAACCAATCGCAATTTTGGACTGAATAATATGATAGCCCGCACCCAGCGGATCACTTTCCGGGTTGAGCATGGTGAGCACGCGCTGGCGCTGATAATCATGCATAAAAAATTTCCACAACAGAGGCACGAAACCCAGCGCCGCCAGCGTGGTTCCAATCAGCACAGTCCAGCGGATACCGGCGAGAAAAACCACGAAAAAGCCCGCCGCCGCGACCAGCAGCGCCGTGCCCAGATCCGGCTGGCGCGCGATGAGCAGCGTCGGCAGCAATACCAGCACGGATGAAACCACCAGCGACTTAAATCCAGGCGGCAACGGTCGTTCGGATAAATACCAGGCCAGCATCATGGGTGTCGCCAGCTTCATCATCTCTGAGGGCTGAAATTTCACCACATACAGATCCAGCCAGCGCTGCGCACCCTTGCCGATTTCGCCCGCCAGCAACACCAGCAGCAGCAACACAAGACCCACAGCAAACACCCATGGTGTCCATAAATACAATTGATGCGGTGGAATCTGCGCCAGCAGCAGCATCACCAGAAATGCCAGCAAAAGACGGATCGCCTGCTTTTCCAGCAAGGGCAGCGAACCGTCACCGGCACTGTACAGAATACCCAGGCCTGCGGCCGTGAGCAGCAACAGTCCAACCAGCAAGGCCGGGTCAATGTGTAAAAACCGTAACAGTCGTATGCTGCTTCTGGAGTTGTCTAGTTGGATGTCCGCTTCCTCCGCACCGATGTCGCCTTGCTGGCAGGCCCGTCTACTTTTAAATAATGGTCGATGATCTTACGCGCTATCGGTGCCACTGCGCTGCCATGCTCGCCGTTTTCAGCGACCACCGCAACTGCAATCTGTGGATTATCATAGGGCGCGAAAGCGATGAACAAACCATGATCGCGCAGCTTTTTGGCCACAGTTTCCTGATCGTATTCTTCGTCCTGAGCAATGCCGAATACCTGCGCGGTGCCGGTCTTGCCCGCCATTTTGTATTTCAGCCCATAGCCCGTGAGGCGCGCCGTTCCCCAGGTGCCGTGCAGTACATCACGCATCGCCTGCTGCACCAGATTCCAGTTATTCTCATTATTTAGCTTGAACGTGGTCTGCTCGGGCTTAATAATCTCGCTGTATTCGCCCTGATTATTACGAATTTCACGCACCAGATGCGGCTGGTGCACCACGCCCCGACTCGCCAGCACAGACACGGCGTTCACCAGTTGCAGAGGTGTGGTCAGCATATAGCCCTGACCAATACCTGAAATCAGAGTCTCACCCGGATACCAGACCTTGCGGTGCACGCGTTTTTTCCATTCGCTGGACGGCAGCAGCCCACTACGTTCACCCAGTAAATCGATGCCCGTGCGCCTGCCAAAACCGAACTTGTTGAGAAAGTCGTGGATACGGTCTATCCCCATGCGCCGTGATACTTCATAAAAATACACATCGCAGGATTCTTCTATCGCCTTGTTCATATCCGTGTGACGGTGCCCTTCTTTTTTCCAGTCGCGATATTTGCGCTCAGTATCATCACCGGGTAACAAATAATAGCCATTGCAATAAATATCTTCGTGCGCGCCTATTACGCGATCATCCAGCGCACCCAGGCCGATGAACGGCTTGAGCGTCGAACCCGGTGGATACTGGCCATAGAGCGCACGATTAAACAGCGGCTTATAATCCCCGTGTGAAAGCGCGTCATAATCGGTGTGGCTGATACCATCGACAAATAAATTGGGGTCATAGGTCGGCTTACTGACAAACACCAGCACCTCACCGGTCTGGGGCACCATCGCCACCACCGCACCAGCGAGATCCCCCAGTGCAGCATCGGCAATTTGCTGCAATTCGAGATCCAGCGACAGTACCAGGTCATTGCCCGGTACTGGCGGAACCGTGTCGATCGCCCGCAACACTCGCCCTTCGGCGTTCACTTCTACGTTCTGCTGACCGACGATGCCGTGCAGATCATCCTCATAATATTTTTCCAGCCCGGTCTTGCCGATGTAGTTGGTACCGCGGTAATTGCCAACATCAATGGTTTCGAGCTCTTTTTCATTGATTCGACCGACATAGCCGACAGCATGCACCACATCTTTACCGTGCGGGTAATTACGACTGAGGCGGGCCGCAATATCCATGCCCGGAAAACGATGGCGATTCGCCGCCAGGCGCGCGACTTCTTCATCATCGAGCCGGCTGCGCAGTGAAACACTGTCGAATGGCCGACGATTACGCAGCGCCAGGCGAAACCGCTTCAGATCTTCTTCGCTGAGCCTGACAATCTTGCCCAACGCCGCCAGCGTGGTATCCATATCCGGCACCTGCTCAGGAATCAATTCGAGATGAAAGGTCGGCTGATTCTCGGCAAGTACAACACCATTGCGGTCGTAGATCAGACCACGGTTCGGCGGCAACGCCATTAAACGGATGCGATTATTTTCAGAAAGATCTGAAAAATGTGTATTTTCAATAATTTGTAAATAGCCCAGGCGCACCAGCAGGGCGATGAGCAGCAACAGGCAAAGAAAACCCGCGAACACCGCGCGACTGCGAAACTGCCGCGCATGGTAAGAATGGTCTGTGACCAGGGTTCTATAGGACATGCTTCACACGCACTGCGCACCTGCACTCTGGCCTGTATTTTTTACCGCTAAACTCATAAATCTCCATAATTATATAGGCTTTGGCGCGATCAAGGCTCGACAATCGTGCAACAACAGATACAATCCACCCCATTAATCTATATGATCAGGAGCTCTGGCGTGAAAATTGTACTGCTTGGCGCCCCCGGTTCAGGCAAAGGAACCCAGACAAAGTTTCTCACAGAGAAATATGGTGTGCCGCAAATTGCCACCGGCGAGCTGTTACGCGCTGCCGTAACAGCACAGACTCCGTTGGGCCGCCAGGCCAAAGCGGTGATGGATGTCGGCCAGCTGGTGCCAAACGATATCGTCATCGGCCTGATTCGCGAACGCATCACCCGACCCGATGCTGACAACGGCTTCATTCTCGACGGCTTCCCACGCACCATGGTACAGGCCGAGGCCGTCGATGAGCTGTTATTCGAGCTCGGTCGACCAATCGATGCCGTGCTGCAGTTCAGAGTCGATTTCGATCTGCTGATGCAACGCATGGTCGGTCGCATGACCTGTGTCAGCTGTGGTGCGTTGTACAATATTTACACGAACCCACCAACCATGGACGGCGAATGCGATGAGTGCGGTAGCCGTCTGCACCACCGTGCCGACGACAACGAAGAAACCATCGACCGCCGTTTGCGTATTTACGAAATGCAGGCCCAGCCGATTGCAGATAAATATCAGCAACAGGGCAAGCTGCACGTGATTGCGGCAGGCGGCAACGTCGAAGAAGTCACCAGAGGGATTAAATCCGCGCTGCGCGGTTTGCGCCCGAAACGGTTTAACCTGAAAGCCACACAGGCGATGCAGCACCAGTCTGCGAGTCCGAAAAAACTCGAGGTGATTCGTACTCAGATAGATGAAGGCGAACGCCAGCCGGTAAAACCCAGACGCGAGGCGCTGGCAATACCGGATGAAACCGCGTTCATCAAACGTCCAAAATCAGCACGAAAAAAAACGGCTGGCAAAACCACAGCAAAAAAACCAATGGCCAAAAAATCCGCCGTCTCTGCCAATGTCCAGACGACGCTGGATGAAGAATTAAAAACCTTGCAGGACGAGCTGAAATCGGTTCAGGACAAACTCAAACAGGAAGTCGAAATCGAGAAACAGCTAATCGAGCGCGAGAAAAAAGCCGCCGCCAGACTGAAAAAAACAAAAATCGTAAAAAACCCGTCCGCAAATGAATGCGGATAATGTTTTTAGCAGAAATAACTTGTAGTAGTCACGACCTGATCTGACATTATGATGTATGCGACATGATATACACCGACATTATAAAGGTTATAAAAATCTTGCTGCGCATTGCCAGGCCTTTGGTGTGAGACAGGGGTTTCATTATCGTGGCATAAGATCCTTCACTCTCGTTCAGGATGACATGGCACTGTTGTTCAGGATGGTATTGAAGTCCTGTCATCCTGATTCGCGTTGTGTGCGAAGAAGGATCTAAAACCACCATGGCCTAAGATGCCTTCGTTGTTGTTCAGTGAGCGTTGCTCACGGGGGGATTTTGACTTTGCTAGTTGATACTCGACGTGTCCGGTGATGTCAGAACCTGATAATCGATATGCATGATTAGATGCCGCCTATTACAAATAACTTATGAAACTCCCGACTTAGCCTGCTGTTCAGCAACTTCACGTTTGACTACTTCCATATCCAGTTCTTTGACTTTGGTGATGAGCTCGACCAGCGCATTTTCCGGCAACATACCCGCCTGAGAGAAAATCACAATCTGTTCGCGAAAAATCATCAGCGTCGGAATCGAACGAATCTGAAAACTGCCAGCCAGTTCCTGCTCGTCTTCGGTATTCACCTTGGCAAACACGATATCGCTATAGCTCTCAGACACTTTTTCGTAGATCGGTGCAAATGATTTACACGGACCGCACCACGGTGCCCAAAAATCAATTATTACGATGTCATTATCGGTAATCGTGCTTTGCAGGGTGTCTTTGGTAACTTCAACAGTAGCCACAATTCTCTCCAGTTTTTTCGCTGATATTAACACAGGCATCTGAGGCCATGATCTAGCCCACTCTACGCACTGCTCGGGCAGTATCTATAGCTCATTGACAACGAAATTGCCGTCGCCAAGCCTGCGACCAGTATACAAAATACTGCTATATTAGAAGTCACTTATTTTGTATGTGAATTCGAACCGCATTCATTCAAAGCAACGAGCAGCAACTAAATCGAAATAGAGAGGGTCAGTTCAGGATAGGACACGGTGCAATCGTTAAAACTGACATTGTTACAGTTCTTATAATTTTCAAATACATAGCCGGCACCCACCTGATAATCGCCGCCGCTGCGCAGATACACTCCGGCGCGGCCACCCACCGACTCCAGATCCTCAAAATTTTCGATATAGGTCTTGCGATAGAACACCCCCAGATAAGGCTGCAGCGCACTACCGGTATCCAGCACCAGGCGCATCTGTGGACTGATCTTTTGAATGGATCGATCACCACCGCTCCAGGCCTGAATATCGACTCCCAGTTGCAGACCGTCGATCACGAAATAATCAAGCCCGGCACCGAGCACGGTGTAGTTCTGATTAAACGCAGTGCCCGCACCGACCACCAGTGAGAACTGGGTTTTGCCCTGATCAAAAGGCCCGGCTATGGCAGCTGTCGCCAAACTGACGAGCAGCAGTAGTGGAATCATCGAGCGTTTAAACATAAGCACCTACGTGTGTAGCTATGTGAAACAGCACGAGCGACTGTGAAGATACACTCCAGACATTCTGCCACAGAGACCATTGGGAACACAGAGAAAAACGCGACTCGTGCCTGTGATTTCCTTCACTGGCAAAGTTTTTCAAAAACGTCCGTATAAATCACGATACAGACCATCGCGCTGAATCAGCTCATCGTGCTGACCTTCATCTATAATCTGGCCAGCATCAAACACCAGCACACGATCTGCCTGTTGCACCGCGCTCAGCCGATGGGCAATGATCAGTGTGGTACGATTTTCCAGAAATGTGTGCAGGGCAGTGTGTAAACGGGCCTCGGTCTCGGTGTCCAGCGAAGATGTGGCTTCGTCGAGGACCACCACTTTAGGGTCGGCCAGTATCATGCGCGCAATCGCAATTCGCTGGCGCTGACCACCCGAGAGACGCACGCCGCTGCGACCAGTCACAGTATCCAGTTTCTGTGGCATACCTGCGACGATGTTTTCCATTTGTGCAATTTCGAGCGCATGCCAGATACGAGCGTCATCCAGCTCGCGACCCAGGGTAAGATTCTCCCGCACGGTGTCGTTGAACAACGCCGGTGCCTGCAACACGGTCGCGACATGTTCACGTACCACATCAAGCCCGATTTGTTTGATGTTGACGCCAGCGTAATAAATTTCGCCGCTGTCGGCCGGATACAGGCCGAGAATCATCTGCACCATGGTCGATTTACCGCCGCCACTGGCACCAACCAGCGCGACTTTTTCACCGGGCGCAATTTCCAGATTCACCCCGTCGAGCACGTTCAAACCTTCACTGTAGGAAAACTTTACATGCTCGACGCGCAGACCCACAGTATGTTTACCGGCGAATGGATTTTTAAGATGCGGGTATACCGGTTCACGCTCGCGCGCCAGCAATTTATTGATGCGCTCCATCGCTGCATTGGCGTTGTACAAGCTGTACTGAATTCCCAGAATTTCCTGCACCGGCGTCATCATAAACCAGAGGTAGGCATAGACCGCAAACATTTCACCGATACTCAAACTGGTGAACACGACCAGCACCATGCTGAGTGCGCGAAATAATTCAAACCCCATGAGAAAAATAAAAAATGACAGACGATTGGCAGCATCGCTTTTCCAGCCGAAGGCAGCCATGTGTTTTTTTAAATACAGCGCCCGCCCCTGCACGCGTTCGAAATAATGCGCTTCACGATTGCTGGCGCGTATTTGCTGGATACCATCCAGAGTTTCGGTTAGCGCCTGCTGAAACAGTTCCACCGCACTGTTTTCATTGCGCTTTAAGGTTTTGACTTTTTTACCCATCACCATGGTGAAATAAATCACCACCGGATTCATCAGCATAATAAACAGCGCCAGTTGCCAGTGCATCCAGAGTAGCACCAACGCAATACCAAACACTGTTAACACTGCGACCACAAATTTGCTCAGCGTATTGCCGAGAAACTCATCAATGGCATTTACATCTGTGACGAAATGCGAGGTGACTGCCGCCGAGCCCATGGTTTCGTATTCCGCCATGGAAATACTCTGCAAATGCGACAGCAGGCGGCTGCGAATACGATAACTGATGTCTTTGGCTATAATCGTGAACTCGCGCGTCTGCCACACTGCCAGCATCATGGAGGACAATCGTAACAACATTGAGGCCAGCATCACGACGCTGATAAACAGCACCGGACCATGCCAGCTTTGCGGGAACCATGCGCCGACAAAAGCGACAATTTTGCCCGGTTTATACAACAGCACTTCGTCGACCAGCAGCGGCATCAGCAATGGCACTGGCACACTCAACAGTGCGGCAAATATCGCGATCACATGCGCCCGCACTAGCGTCGCCCTGTGCCGTTTCGCCGCCTGAAAAATAAATCTCCAGTTCATGGCTGTGCGCGCAGAGTCAGCACCGGAGCACCTGACTGACCGTGGCCATGGTGCCCTTGAGGGGACAAACCATGCGCGGGCTGCAAACCAGGCAGCTGGCAAGCGAATGTTTCAGTTTTGTTCAAACAATACTCATTATTTCTGGCAAAAAGAGCCGCTATAAAATCAGAGGCAAAATCGACGTCACTGGCGCACGCACCGCATAGCCAGGACGGCCAGGCCACCGCCAGCTGATGCCGGTGCAACGCCGCCGCCATGATGCCGGCTCCAGTCCAGTCGGCAACGGTTTGTTTAAAATTCATATTCCGCCATGATTTATCAGGCAATAAAGCTTATCTGATTTGCTAGAATGCGTCGCCATGAAAACCCGCACCTTAGAAGCCCTGATATTTGATGTCGACGGCACCCTCGCCGACACCGAGCGCGATGGCCATCGCGTCGCTTTTAATACCGCCTTCGATGAATTCGGCGTCAACTGGCACTGGAGTGTGGACATCTACGGTGAACTGCTCGCGATCACTGGCGGCAAGGAACGTATGCGCCATTATTATGAAAATTATCCCGAAGCGCAGAATATTTTTGATGATTTCAAACTGCGGCTCGACGTACTGATTCCAGAGCTGCACAAGGCCAAAACCCGGCACTACACGAAATTGCTGGCAACCGGCGCAATCCCGCTGCGCCCTGGTGTTGAACGACTGCTGCAGGAAGCCCGCGCGCGCAAGTTGCGACTCGCGATTGCCACTACCACCACGCCGGAAAACGTCACCAGTCTACTGGAATACACACTGGGCCGCGAGGCTATCGCCTGGTTCGAAGTCATCGCCGCTGGCGACATCGTGCCGGCGAAAAAACCCGCGCCCGATATTTACAGCTATGCGCTGCAACAAATGCAACTCGATGCAGATGCCTGCTTCGCCTTTGAAGACTCTGGCAACGGCATCCGGTCTTCGCAGGGTGCCAGTCTCACCACCATTATTACCCCCAATGACTACACCCGCGACCACGACTTCAGCGGTGCTGCTTTAATCCTCGATCAAATGGGTGAACCGGGACAGCCATTTAATGTGCTGGCGGGCGATGTTTATGGTCACAGCCTGCTCAACTACGATCTGCTCCAGCAACTACACGCTGCCACGCGCGCCTGACAAAACTCAGTAAGCCCATAAAAACTATAAACATTATACTTAGTCAGTCGACTGACAAACAGCTTGCAGAATTCTGCGCGGGTGGTACTATCCATCAGTCAGTGACTCTTGCCATGTTCGCAAAGGAGCTGTTTACCGTTTTCATATGCACATGGATGCGCCAGCATTCCTGATTTCAGGAAACAGGTATCTCCATGAACCCAGACCAGGCCTTCCCCCGACAGTCGCCAACAGCCAGCACTGCCGCCAACGAAACCCAGAGCTTTCTCAAAAATCTGGCCAATGCCATTGCCCGAGATGCGCTCAATCTGCACTATCAGCCCCGCTATAAATTACGTACCGGCAAGACCACCGCGCTGGAAGCCCTGGTGCGCTGGCAGCGACCGGAGGTGGGCCTGCTCTATCCCGAAACCTTCATTCCTGCTGCCGAAGCTCATGGCCTGATTTATCAGCTTGATATCTGGGTATTTGAACAATGCTGTAAAGATCTGATCTGGATGCGCGAACAGCTAAAGGCTTCAATCAGGATTTCTGTGAATATTTCTGTACTCTCCTGTGAAAGCGTGTATTTTTCACAGAAACTTATCGAGCTCTGCAAAAAATATGAGCTCTCAATGGCAGATTTTATCTTCGAAATCACGGTTAGCACACATATGCATGACATCAGGAAGCTCAAGGCTTTTTGCGTTACACTGGGCAACTTCGGTGCTGAATTTTGTCTCGATGATTTCGGCACCGGGCAATCACCTTTGCGCAACCTGCTTGAACTGCCTGTCAGCAGCATCGTCATTGATCGATCGCTAACACATAACATCGTTAGCTATGAGCGCTGTGAGATTATTATTAAACATCTAATCTCACTCGCCGATGAGCTGGGCATCAAAACTGTCGCCACCGGAGTTGAACAAAACGACCAGTATAAGATACTCGCTGCCATCGGCTGTGATCAGATCCAGGGTCACTACATGAGTCGACCGATGAATCGCAAAAAACTGTCTGCAGAAATACTCGGCCTGTGATCTTAACACCTGGGCAATGCTTGCTATTGCCTACAAATACCAGGGCCCACGAGTACCCGGGCTGATAAATATTCGGCTTAAACCAGGCCGGGTAAAATAATATTCTTTCAACGGTGCGAACCGGCTGCTTTCAAAATAGCAGCAAACAAACTTTGCTGACACAGAAATGTCCAATGCAGAATATTATCAGCCATTCGGGTCGTCGAGCTCACTACACTCGCAGGTGGAATCATGCCTTTACCTGAACTTAAAATTACTGTTTTCAGCGATTACATCTGTCCTTTTTGTTACGTAGGCCATCATCGACTGATGCGTCTCAAAGACAGCTACGATCTAAAAATCAACTGGTGTTTTCTTGAGATCCATCCAGAAAATTCCGCCAAAGGCGAGCCGGTGACTTCACTGGATTATCCATCAGAATACTGGAACCAGCTGATGAAAAACTTAAAGCATGTTGCCAAGGAAGAAAATATACCGTTGGCAGAACATCTCTTCACCACCAATTCAAAAGACGCTCTATTACTCGGTGAAGCCGCGAAAGCCTGTGGCCGAGAGTCATTCTATCAGTTGCACGAGGCACTGTTTACTGCGTTTTTTGTTGATGATAAAAATATTGGTGACCGAAAAATACTTCGCAAGATTGCCAACCAGTGTGGGATCAACAATGCAGTCGTTGATGATGCCTGGAATAACTCAACGTACCAGCAGCGCCTGCAACAGAACTTTGCCGCTGCGCGCAAGTATGAAATTCAAAGCGTACCCAGTTTTGTTTTTGGTGACCACGTACTCACCGGCGTGGTCGGTGAAAACATAATGCGCAACGCTGCAGAAGAGTTAACCAGTACCAATACTGTCTGAATAAAAATATTTTCCACAGAAGCACAGAACGTTCTGAAGCTGCAAGTTTTGATCAAAATGTTAGCCTCAAAAATAAACGCCAATAAAGATCGCCCACTCTGGAGAACTACAAACCCGCCGCAAACAATACAAACAGATGCTGGCTCAGGTTTTACCTTTGCGAGCTTCGCGGAGTTCGCGGTAAATGTTTGGCTTTTCAGTAAAAAATTTGCGTTAGACGCACTCATACATCAGCTACCAGACTTTTTATTCACCGCCTAACAGAGCATCTTTAAGCCCACTGTCCGCAGGCTCTTCACCGAGCCAGATATTCATCAGGGCACGATTAAAATCCTCGCCAGCAATGACACCTTTCTCCACACCCTTGATGGTGACTACCGTGCCTTTACCTGGGACATAATCCAGCAGCACCACATCACCGGCACGCAGAGTGGGAAACATGGCGTTGAACCGGTCAATACGTTGCCGCAACTCTGACAATTGCACGTCGGGCGTATTGTCATTAAAACCTTCATTCCATGCGCTAACCAGTTTTTCGCGGGAGACTTCATCATAAACAAAATGCATCAACAGCCGCCGGGGGCCGGTTTGCGCAAGTACTTCTGCTACTGTTGTAGCTTTGGCTTCAGTATAGAGCGCAGCAATATACACTTTGATAAAAAACTTGCTGCGATAGCCGATGCCATTGAGCTGCAGCTCCTGCTGGGTATCTGGCAAAATCAGGCTGTCAGCGAACCGTATGTCGTGAAAATTAACCGCCTGAGCAGTGACACTGGAGCAAAAAAGCACCAGGCCCAGTAAAATCGCGCCTCGATTTTGCATAGCTTCATCTCCCATTCTCGAATTTCGACCCTCCGCTGGATAATCTCCATCGGCAGGGGTAATTACCAGGTATCTACGCTAAGGGATTATACTAATACTATATAGACGCCAATAGCCAGCCCATGTACAAACTGCATAATCATTTAAAGAGCGCAAGACTCCTGATATACATCATGTATGTCACGCTCTCGATCCTTTTCACCGGGCTGCTCAATGTGGTGCATTCACTTTATATACTGAAAATCCCCCTGGAACCGCTATCGTTTTTGATTCCTGTCACAGCTGGAATCGCTTTCGGTTTTACGCTCGCGCATATCAAAGCATTATCGTGGCAGCTGCAGAAAATGGCTTACACTGATTCACTCACCCACATATATAACCGGCTTCATATGACGCATTTCCTCGAAGCTGAAATTGATCGCACCAAACGCTATGGTGGAAAATTCTCTCTAATTCTGTTTGATCTGGACTATTTTAAAAAAATCAATGATGAACACGGCCATCAAACCGGCGATCGAATCCTGCAGCAAATTGCCAGACTAGTCTCACAGGCCAATCGTGACGCTGATATTCTGGCGCGCTACGGCGGTGAAGAGTTTTTGATTCTGGCCAGCGCGACAGGTATAAATGGCGCAGTCAAACACGCCGAACGACTGCGACATGACATAGAACATTACAACTTTGATCTACCCAGACAGGTTACCGCCAGCTTTGGTGTTGCTGAGTTCAAACCCGAGCAGGACAACCTTAACAGCTTGATTCGACGTACTGATATTGCGTTATACAACGCCAAAGGAAGAGGTCGTAACTGCGTCGCGCAAGCTTAAAACAAAGTCAGCAGTTGGCAATATAAAAATCGTAATTTTTTAGCTTTTCGCTGTCAACTGCTAACTGATGTCTGCCAGCTATGTTTTTCTTTTCCAGCACAGATCCAGCTGTCTCGCCGCACGCACATCGTCGAGACGTTTCACCGGCAGGGTATGCGGTGCACCAGTGACCAGCTCCGGATTCGCTTTAGCTTCTTCGCGTATTTGCTGCAATGCATCCATAAAACCATCCAGCGCTTCTTTGGCTTCGGTTTCGGTCGGCTCAATCAACAAACACTCCGGCACCAGCAGAGGAAAGTACGTGGTCGGTGCGTGATAGCCAAGATCCAGCAAACGCTTGGCGAAATCCATTGCCGTCACGTGCAGATCACGCGCTTCTTTCTTCAGCGTGATAATAAACTCATGACTGGAACGACGTTCTGGAATCGCCAGCTGGAAACCACGACGTCTGGCTTCTGCAGCCATGTAGTTGGCATTCAAAGTGGCAAACTCAGCAACGCGCTTCATGCCCTCACGACCCAGCAAACGCATATATATATACGCACGCAGCAATACACCAGCATTACCCATGAATGCCGATAAGCGACCAATGGACTGCGGCGAATCTTTTTCGCTCAGCCAGCTATAACGCTCATCGGTTTTTTTCACCATCGGCAAGGGCAGGAACGGTTTTAAGCGTTCTGACACACCGACTGCACCCGAACCCGGGCCACCACCACCGTGCGGGGTGGAAAAAGTTTTGTGCAAATTCGAGTGAATCACATCAAACCCCATATCACCAGGACGAATTTTGCCAAGAATCGCATTCAGGTTGGCACCGTCGTAATACAGCAAACCACCCGCCTTGTGAATAATTTTTGCAATAGTCTCGATCTGGCGTTCGAACACACCCAGGGTTGACGGATTGGTCAGCATCAGACCCGCCGTTTGTGGCCCCACCGCTTTTTGCAAAGCCTCGATATCGACATCGCCATTGTCCAGCGTCGGAATTTCGCGCACCGTGAAACCACACATGGTCGCAGTCGCTGGATTGGTACCGTGCGCGGCGTCGGGGACCAGAATTTCTTTGCGCGCGTCGTCACCTTTGGCTTTGTGATAAGCACCGATCATGGCAACACCAGCAAACTCACCCTGGGCACCCGCCATCGGTGCCAGCGAAAACCCGGCCATGCCGGTCGCTTCGCATAGCATGTCCTGTAATTCGTGCATACAGGCGAGAAAACCCTGGCTCTGCGCTTCTGGTGTTAAGGGATGCCGCGACAGAAACCCCGGCAGCATCGCCAGTGAATTGCAAGCGCGCGGGTTGTACTTCATGGTGCAGGAACCCAGCGGATAAAAATGCGTGTCGATGGAAAAATTCTTTTGTGACAAACGCGTGTAATGCCGCACCGCCTGCATTTCCGAAACCTCGGGCAACGCTGCGCGTTGTTTACGTAGTTGCCCGGCTGGCAGATCACTGAGATCGGCACGCTTGCGCGGTGACTGCGGCGCGCCGCGACGCCCCGGGGTGGAATGTTCAAATATCAGCATCACACGGTCCCCGCAATTTTTGTGTTTGCAGATGCGCTGCTCATGACCTCGGTAAGCGCATTCACATAATGCTTAATTTCATCTTCGCTGCGCATCTCGGTGGCACAGACCAGAATCGCATGGCCCAGCTCGGGATAGTCTTCACTGAGATCGTAGCCACCGAGTATGCCTTTGGCCAGCAATGCGGGCAGCACCTGACTCGCTGGTGCACCCAGCTGCAATACTGCTTCGTGAAAATACGGCGCTGTGTGTGCACGTTGCACACCATCGATTTCACATAATTGTGCGACCAGTGACCGGGTATTGGCATGACAGGCGGCAGCGGTTTTTTCCAGACCTTCCGGACCTACGATCGCCATGTGGATGGTCGATGCGGTCACCACCAGCCCCTGATTGGTGCAAATGTTCGAGGTCGCTTTCGAACGCCGGATATGCTGCTCGCGCGCCTGCAACGTCAGAGTAAAACCCGGCCTGCCATCGAGGTCGACTGTACCGCCGACGATGCGCCCCGGCATTTGCCTAACCAGCGCCTGGGTACCACACAGATAACCGTAGTACGGGCCACCCGAGGACAGCGGCGCACCCAGCGGCTGGCCATCACCACAGGCAATGTCAACGCCGGTTTCACCCCATTCACCCGGCGGTTTGAGCACTGCCAGGGTCAGCGGATTGGCGACCGCGATCACCAGAATACCGTTGGCGTGCGCCCAGTCGGTGATGGCATCGACATCTTCCATATTGCCGAAGAAGTTTGGCTGCTGCATCACCACTGCCGTGACATCGTCACCGGCCAGAGCCTGATAAGCGCTCAGCGGTGCTGTTCCCGAGACAAGATCGTAACCCACTTCGACCAGCTCGATGTGCTGGCCTTCAACTATCGCGCGTGTGGTTCTGCGATAATTCGGATGCACTGTGTTCGGCATTAAAATTTTGCGCGATTTTGATTTACGATTGCCACGCACTGCCATCAGCACTGCCTCGGCCAGTGCTGAAGCACCGTCGTACATCGAAGCATTCGACACGTCCATCGCGGTGAGCGCGGTCATCATGCTCTGATATTCATAAATCAGCTGCAACGTACCCTGCGAGGCTTCCGCCTGATACGGCGTGTAAGCGCTGTAATACTCGCCGCGGGTAGTGATCTGCCAGACCGCCGCCGGAATATGATGTTCGTATGCACCGGCACCGATAAAACACACGGCATTGGCATCTTTCGCTGCCCGCTGGGTCATCAGGCGCGTAATGTCCATTTCGGTCATACCCTCGGGCACACCCGGCAAACCATCGACACGCAAATGCACAGGGATTTCGTCGAACAAATCATCGATACTGCTGGCACCGATGGTGGCCAGCATTTGTTTGATTTCATCTTCGGTGTGCGGAACAAAAGGCATGACAGATTCTTCTATGTTATTAGCATTACTGGCGCGATTTCATTTTTTTTCGCGCCAGGCAAAACTTTCCAAAGCAGCGGAATGCGCACGAGCCCATGGGCATTGTGAGACGTGTTTTAACGCCGTATCGCAAAAAATGAAACGCTCCAGACTATAGTCTTAGACTAGTCTTCGATTTCAGACTGGTACGCATCCGCGTCCATCAGATTATCCAGCTCCTGCTCGGCAGACGGCTGCACTTTAAATATCCAGCCATCATCGAAGGGTGAGGAATTGATAATCTCGGGCTCATCATTGAGCAGCTCATTCACTTCAACAATTTCACCACTGATCGGCATATAGACATCGGACGCGGCTTTCACTGATTCGATCACGCAACAGGCATCGTCCACTGCCATGTCAGCACCGACTTCTGGTAATTCGACAAACACCAGATCCCCCAGTAAACCCTGAGCGTGATCGGTAATACCAACCGTGATAGTGCCATCGTCTTCTTCGCGCACCCATTCGTGCGACTTGGTGTATCTGAGTTCTGCTGGTACTTCGCTCATAGTTTGTGACCTTTGATATGCTTTCTGGATAATGATTGTATACGGCTATACGACTGGCTTGCCATCCCGGACAAACACCGGCCTGACCACGCGCGCGTCGAGTAATTTACCGCGAATCTCGACCTGACACGAATCACCAGTCGCTTTCGGAACGCGCGCCAGAGCAATGGATTTTTTCAGACTTGGCGAAAACGTGCCACTGGTAATTTCGCCTTCACCCACATTTTCCACCACCACTTTCTGATGGCCACGCAGCACACCGCGATCGTCCAGAATCAAACCCACCAGTTTCTGCGGCACGCCGGCCTCGCGCTGGGCTTCCAGCGCCCTGCGACCGATGAAATCCCGGCTCACCGGCTCCCAGGCCACGGTCCAGCCCAGCCCCGAGACCAGCGGCGTGGTGTCTTCGGTCATGTCCGAACCGTATAAATTCATCCCCGCTTCCAGCCGCAGGGTGTCACGCGCGCCCAGGCCACAGGGTTTCACCCCGGCATCGCTGAGTCTGTCCCAGAGCGCAGCCGCTTCGGACTCGGGCACCATGATTTCAAACCCGTCTTCGCCGGTATAACCGGTACGGCCAACAAACCATTCACCACAGTCGCAGCCGAAAAAGCGCTCGAGCTCGGCCGCGGCTTCGACCACATCGACCGGCAGAGCCTGCATGGCTTTTTTACGCGCTTGCGGCCCCTGCACCGCAATCATCGCAGTCTCGGCGCGCTCGATCAATTCCAGCGCAAAGGACTCGGCCTGTTGTTGCAACCAGGCCAGGTCCTTGTCGCGAGTGGCTGCGTTGACCACCATGCGAAACCAGTCATCGCGCATGTAATACACAATCAGATCGTCGATCACCCCACCATTCTGATTCAGCATGCAGCTGTACAGCGCCTTGCCCGGGGTTGTCAGTCTGGCGACATCATTGGCCAGCAGATATTGCAAAAACTCGGTGACACGCTCGCCGACAATATCGATAATGGTCATGTGTGAAACATCGAACATGCCGGCATCGTTGCGCACCTGGTGGTGTTCATCGACCTGGGAGCCGTAATTCACCGGCATCATCCAACCCGCAAAATCCACGATCTTGCCATTATATTCAACGTGTTTTGCGTAGAGCACAGTTTTATGACTCATGCCGAATGATCTCTCTCACCGCGATTTAAAGTGGGCAATCCTACTACTATCAGTTGCCAAGTTTCCACATAAATCAGGTGGACAGTGTCAGTGCCGACCCGCGCCCATGGCGTGTTTCATCAACAAAGATTTCAGTACGGGCAGATGATCCACCACTGTGAGTCCGCCGTTACGCAGGCTCGACAGCCAGGGACTGGCATTACCAAATAATTGTTTGAAGCCACTCATCGCGGTTTCCATCAAACGGTTGTCGCCCCTGCGCGCGCGTTCGTATTGGCGCAGAGTGTGCAGCGCCCACCACTGGCGGCCTGCGGCGCGGGCTTCAGTAATGACATCTGCCAGCACGGCGGCATCCATAATTCCCAGATTTGCACCCTGACCGGCGAGCGGGTGAATGGTGTGCGCGGCATCGCCGACCAGTGCCAGCCCGGATTTGACATAGCGCCCAACGTGACCGTGACTGAGCGGAAAGGCGCGGCGTTCGCTCACCGCAGTCACGGCGCCCAGCCGGTAATCAAAAGCGCGCTCCAGGGCGCGGCTAAAAGCATGATCATCCAGCGCCAGGGTAGCGGCGACCAGACTTTCATCCAGCGACCAGACAATCGAGCACTGGCCACTGGCCAGCGGCAGAAACGCCAGTGGCCCGCTGGGCAGAAAACACTGCCAGGCAGTGTGCTGGTGCGGCTGTTCAGTGTTGACCGTGCAGACAATACCCTGCTGTTGATAGCTACTACGCTGATAGTCGATGTTGGCCAGCTGACGCAGGCGCGAATTTGCGCCATCGGCCGCGACCAGCAGTTTGCAGCGCAATAGCTGGCCTGAATCGAGTTGTACTCTGTGGCCATCATCCTGCCAGCTGATGCCGGTGATCCGTTGTGGGCATAGATAACTGATATGCTCTGTCGGACTCAGGGCAGCGAGCAGAGCGCCTTGCAGCACACTGTTTTCGATAATGTAGCCTAGCGTTTCCAGCCCCGACTCGGCCGCATCAAAATGAATCTGGCCAGCACCGGTGCTGTCCCAGACCTGCATTTCATAAAACCCACAGCACCGCGAAAGCGAGTCTGGCGTGATACCACAGCGCGCGAACACTGCCAGCGAAGCCGGATTAATCGCCGACACGCGTAGATCGATATCCTCGCTGACGGGTGGTGCGGGGTACTGTTCGATGACAGCAATACGCAGCCCGGAAGCTTTCAGCGCATTCGCCAGCGTCAGACCCACGATGCCGCCGCCAGCGATAATGACATCATAATTATCTTTGCCAGCGGCTGTCATGGCTGGCGACGCGATGCCGGCTGACAGCTCTGCTGACGACCAAGATGTGAAAGATTACCGCCCAGACCCATGCTTTGTCTGGCCAGCGCGTGTTTCAGCGGCGGGAGTAAATCAACTGCCAGCAAGCCTGCCGCGCGCGCGTGCGCCAGCGCTGATACATGACTGGAAAACACTTTGACCAGCGTGTCGGTAAAGCGATACACCCGCTGGGTATCCTGCTGTCGCGCGCCGGCGTAGGTTTCGAGCAGAGCAGCGGCGCCAGTATCCGCCGCCTCGCTGAGCAGTTCGGCGAGCAGGGCAACATCACGCAAGGCCAGATTGAATCCCTGCCCAGCCACCGGATGAATGCTGTGCGCGGCATTGCCCACCACCACGATACGGCCTCGCACCAGCTGAGTGGTTTCGACCAGCGCCAGCGGATACAACTGACGTTTGCCAAGCTGTTGCAGGCAACCGAGGCGATAGCCAAAGCCTTGCTGCAGCGCGCCAAGAAACGCCGCATCGTCGAGCTGCATCAAGCTTGCGGCCTGCTCGGTCGGCACACTCCAGACCACCGAGCAACGTTGCCGACCCGCGCTGCGCGTCATCGGCAAAAATGCCAGCGGCCCGGTGTCGGTGAAACGCTCGTAAGCCGTGTTGTTATGGTTATACTCAGGACGTACATTCGTAATCACAGCGCACTGGCCGTAATCCTGACGACTCGCCGCGATCTGCAGCATCTGCCGCACTCTGGAACTGACACCATCAGCCGCGACCAGCAACCGGCCAGACAGCGCCAAACGCTGCTCAGCCGATTGCAGCTGGACCTCGACCTGATTCTGATGAGACTCTAAAGCCACAACTTCTGCCGGACAAAACAGCTCGATGTCAGCTGCGCTTTCCAGTTCGGCGTACAGGATCTCACCCAGCACCCGATTTTCGGCAACATAGCCCAGCGCCTCAACACCTTCTTCATCGTGGCGCAAACGCGTGACCCCAAACTGGCCGCGATCTGAAATATGGATGGTTTTAATCGGCTCAACCCGCACAGCCAGCGCTGACCACAGACCCAGTCGTGCCAGAATCTGACGACTGCCATACGACAGTGCCACGGTGCGATCATCAAAACTCGGCTGGCTGGCGGCATGCAACGGGTTCGCTTCGATCACCGCAATGCGCAACCCGTTGCCACGCAGGGCGCAGGCCAGAGTGGCACCAACCAGGCCGCCGCCAACGATCAGTACATCGTAAATATGTTCGCGAACTGACATCACGGCACTCAGGCGTTCATCACGGCTTCGACTTCAGCGGTGGTGCGCGGCAGACCTTTGGTGAGTAATTCATATCCGTCAGCAGTGATGACAATATCATCCTCAATGCGCACGCCAATATTCGCCCAGCGCTTCGCCCCCCGACTGCCGGCTGGAATATAAAGCCCGGGTTCGACCGTAAGTGTCATGCCTTTTTCCAGCAAGCGCCACTCGTCATCGACTTTATAGTCACCAACATCGTGCACATCCATGCCCAGCCAGTGCCCGGTACGGTGCATATAGTATTGCGTGTATGCGGCGTCTTTGATGAGCTGCGCAGGTTTGCCCTTGAGCAAACCGAGTTCGACCATCCCTTTGGTGAGCGTTTTCACCACAGCATTATGCGGATCGTTCCAGTGATTGCCGGGTTTCAGAGTTTTGAATGCCGCTTCCTGCGCTTCCAACACCAGATCATAAATTTCTTTTTGCGGCGGCGAATAACGACCATTGACCGGGAAGGTACGGGTAATGTCAGCCGCATAGCCGTCGTATTCAGCACCGGCATCGATCAGCACCACGTCACCGTCTTTTAAGATTCGGCTGTTTTCGGTGTAATGCAAAATGCAGCTATTGGCACCACCGCCGACAATGGACGGATATGCCCAGCCCGCACCGTTGCGATTAAACTCGTACAGAATTTCGGCTTCGAGCTGATACTCACCAACCCCGGGCTGGCAGGCACGCATGGCTTTAATATGCGCCTGCACCGAAATTTTTGCCGCCTTGCGCATCAAACGCAATTCTTCCCGGCTCTTGAACAGACGCATGTCGTGCAATAAATATTCCAGCGAAACAAATTCATAGGGTACATGCACCCCACCGCGCGAAGCTTTGCGCAGACTGTTGACGCAGTTGAGCACGTGCTTGTCGAAATCAGGATTGAGGCCGATGGTGTAATACACGCTTTCGCTGTGTTCCATCAGACCCGGCAGGATATCTTCGAGGTCATCAATCGGATAAGCATCGTCGGCGTCAAAATGCGCGACGGCACCTTCCGGGCCATAGCGATAACCATTCCAGGTTTCCTTAAGCTTGTCGCGTTGCCGGCAAAACAGAATATATTCCCCCTGTGGCCGACCGGGAATCAAAACGATAACGGCTTCGGGTTCGGGAAAGCCGCTGAGATAATAAAAATCGCTGTCCTGACGAAAACTGTGCTCGACATCGCGATTGCGCAGCAGCACCGGCGCTGCCGGCAGAATAGCGATGGCATTGTCGCCCATCATTTTCATGATCTGACGGCGCCGCTGGGCATGAACACTGTGGCCTTTTTTAGCTCGGGTGTCGGGTTTTATACTACTGTATGTGCTGCTGTTCATTGGAGTCTATGAGCTGCCTTCAGAGGTTGGAGTTCTTCATTAATCAGCAGCACACCGGTGCGAACATATTCACTGATTTCGACAAAAGCAATTTCGTCCGCCTCGCTGCCAGGGCCTGAATTATCCTCCATACCGGCGCGGGAAATCTCGACTAAATCCACCAGCAGTTCGCGGCTATCTGCTGGCAGCTCGGTGTCTTCGTTAATACCACCAGCGGCGAGACCGTAGACATAGCCCTGGCACCAGCCAGCCAGCGCCTCGACCCGTAGCGAGAGCGTATCATCGTCATCGGGTAGCAGCAGGTGAAAATCGGCCACCGCATCGTTGATCTGCTCCAGCGTCGCACTATGCAGGCGCGCCAGTTCGTGCGCCAGTTCGTGCAGATCCTGCTGCGCCACCTGCTCACCCAGCACGTGCTCCATCCACGCCGATAATTCGACCGTGCCGCGCGCGCACAACATGCCACAGAGCGCGCCATGCGACTCCGCCGCCGCCATGGCGGCATCGATGCGGCTCAGTAGATTATCCAGACTGGTGATTTCGGGCAGTAAGTTCATGCAAACCTCGTGTGCTGTGAATCGATTCTATCAGGTTTTTCCGCCCGGCCAATCGCCGGTCAGTTGCTGACCGGGCAAGTACTGGCCGCGTTTTTACCCCGCCTGTCAATCAATATATTTAACCGCCATGAATTGACCCGCACGGATTCACGTCCTAGTATTAAGGCCATGAATGATACTGTCTCAAAAATAAGCCGCCTCGAGGATCAGGTCAGCCAGCTGCTCGAACTGTGCAAACGCCTGGGTGACGAAAACCAGGATCTGCGCGCCCAGCTGCACCAGCTGAGCAGCGAGCGTTCCAGCCTGATCGAACACAAGGAACAGGCTCGCAGCCATGTCGAAGCCATGATTACGCGTCTGCGCTCCATGGAAACTGCCTGAAACCTGTGCGATCCAGATGAAGCCTGATTCGCTGACGATTAACATTCTCGACAAGGAATACCGTGTCGCCTGCCCCGAGGCAGAAAAAGACAGCCTGCTGGCCTCTGCCAGTCTGCTCAATAAGCGCCTGCAAGAAATCAAAAGCAAGGGCGCGGTACTGGGCACCGAGCGCATCGCGATTATGGCGGCGCTGAATCTGAGCCACGAAATGCTCAACGGCAAAGCCATCGAACAACAGCATAGTGATTTGAACACTCGTATCGACAGCCTGTCTGACAAAATCGACACGACGATACGACAATTCGAGTTAATCTGAGTCCGTCGATAGTGCACAGCGCGTAAAAAAACGGCTCAGATACTGAAAAGCGTCACGACAAAGTCATGCTTTCCAGTTAAAGTGATTGGTGTCTCTGGGGTGTGCGTAAGCTTTATTGCAATATCCCTTGAGCCTTAAATACTGACCCCGGGAACGCCCCTGTTGGCGCGGTGTGCATTACCGCCTGGTGCGGGAAGCCTTAAACGCTAACGAGCGGTCCCACCTGAACCTCCGGTTCAAGGTCAGCATTACAGCTACGGCATTCTGGAGACACCTCTGAATTCATGGCCGAATCCTCAGCCAACAAGCTCAATCAGCTACGTCAGCAAATGCGATCCGCGCGCCGCGCACTGGATCACCGCACTCTGCAAATTCATGCCCGCGCCGTGGCGAAACATATCTGCCGCAGCCGTAGCTTTATCAACAGCCGCCATCTCGCCGGCTATCTCGCCAACGACAGCGAGATGGATCCACGATTTATTATTGAACGCGCCTGGCAACTGAACAAACAGGTGTATTTACCGGTGCTGGCACCCCTCGGCCAGGGTCTGTATTTTGCACCATTCCCACCCAGCAGCGAACTTGTTCGCAACCGCTTTGGTATTATGGAACCGGCCTGCGACCCACGTCACTGGCGCAGTGCCCGGCAACTCGATCTTGTGCTGCTGCCATTGGTGGCATTTGACTGCACTGGCAACCGTCTCGGTATGGGCGGTGGCTTTTATGACCGCAGTCTGGCGTATCGCCAGCATCGTCAATACTGGCGCAAGCCCCAACTGATCGGACTGGCGCACGAACTGCAAAAAACCCCAGCCCTGACCAGCCGTAGCTGGGATATCCCGCTTGATGGCATCGCCACCGAACACACTATTTACACCACCACAGGTGAATGATGAATTACTGGCTAATGAAATCCGAACCCGACGCCTTCAGCATCGACGATTTAAAAAAAGTAAAAACCGAACCCTGGGACGGAATTCGTAATTATCAGGCGCGCAACATGATGCGCGACGACATGAAAAAAGGCGATCAGATATTTTTTTATCATTCCAACGCTGATGAAATTGGCATTGTTGGCATTATGAAAGTGGTTAAGGAAGCCTACCCCGATCACACCGCGATTAATCCTAAAGCCAAATACTATGACCCGAAAAGCAGCCCCGACAATATTCGCTGGCAAATGGTGGATGTTGGCTTTGTCAAAAAATTCAAACGTATTATCACACTGGATGAATTACGCCAGCACGAGAAAAAACTCAAAGACATGGCACTGCTGCGCAAAGGCAATCGCCTATCGATTCTGCCCGTAACCAAACAACAGTGGGATTATATTCTGACACTGGCATAGCGCGAGATGGTTAGAAACAAACCCTAATGTCCACAGATGAACGCAGATAAACACAGATAAAACTAATGCTTTAGGTGTTGTGCGCCGCAGGCGCACAACAGAACCATCTGCGTTCATCTGCGTTCATCTGTGGACTAACTGTCTTTTTTACTAACTAGTCCGAGCCTGGGCTAACCCGCCAGAAATACTTTATACACCGGGTTTTCGGTTTCCTCCCAATGCGGGTAGGCCAGTTGATCGAGATAATCGATCAGCTGACTACGCTGTTCCTTTGGTATTTGCAAACCCACCAGCACACGACCATACGCTGCGCCGTGGTTACGGTAGTGAAATAAGCTGATATTCCAGCGTTTACCGATACTGGTTAAAAATTCCAGCAGCGCGCCCGGGCGCTCGGGGAATTCAAATCGATACAGCGCCTCATCATTCACGCCCGCTGAGCGGCCACCGACCATATGGCGCACATGATTTTTTGCCATTTCGTTATCCGACATATCCAGCACCGGATAGGCCTTTTTCTGCAGCGCTTTGATCAACTGCTGTTTTTCACTACTGCCTTCAGCCAGCGTAACCCCGGCAAATACCTGGGCATCATTATCATCTGAATAACGATAATTAAATTCTGTGATACCGCGCTTACCGAGAGTTTTACAAAACTCACGAAAGCTGCCCGGGCGCTCGGGAATCGTCACCGCAAACAGCGCTTCGCGTTGCTCGCCTAATTCTGCGCGCTCTGAGATATGCCGCAGGCGATCAAAGTTCATATTCGCGCCGCTGTTAATCGCGATCAGCGTTTTCGCCTCGGCCTGCTCGCGCTCGACATAACGTTTCAGCCCCGCCACCGCCAGCGCACCGGCGGGCTCTACAATCGAGCGTGTGTCATCGAAAATATCTTTGACCGCGGCACAGATTTCATCTGTGCTGACGGTAATGACTTCATCGACACAAAGTTTCGCGAGACGAAAATTTTCCCGGCCCACCTGACGCACCGCGACACCATCGGCAAAGATACCGACGCGGTCTAACACTATGCGGCGATTTTTTTTCAACGCTTCCGCCATACTCGGCGCGTCCATCGGTTCGACGCCGATGATTTTTGTTTTTGGCCGTAGATATTTGATAAAAGTACCAACCCCTGTAATCAGACCACCGCCGCCCACCGGGATAAACACTGCGTCAATATTTTCTGCATGCTGGCGCAGAATCTCGACACCGATCGTACCCTGCCCGGCGATGACATCAGGGTTGTCATAGGGGTGGACAAATTCCAGCTGTTGTTCGTCGGCCAGATTAATCGCGTACTCATAGGCTTCGTCGTAGGTATCGCCAATCAGTATTGCCTTTGCACCATAAGACTGTACCGCCTTCACCTTGATCGCCGGCGTGGTTTTGGGCATCACGATGGTGGCCTTGATGCCGAGCTTGCTCGCCGCCAGCGCCACTCCCTGTGCATGGTTGCCTGCGGAGGCGGCGATGACACCAGTGAGCTTCTGTTTCAGGCTGAGCTGGTAGATACAGTTATAGGCACCGCGCAGCTTGAAAGAAAACACGCTTTGCAAATCCTCGCGCTTGAGCAATACCCGATTGCCGAGACGCTTGCTCAAGCTCGGAGCATCGTCCAGCGGGGTTTCTTCGGCGACGTCATACACCCGTGCGGCGAGGATTTTTTCGATATATTTATTGGTCATTGAGGGCCGTCGCCTGAAAAAAGTCTGGGATTTTCCTGACTATAGCAGAGCGCCGTGGGTGGAGCGAGACTGAAGAATTTTCTCAGCTGTTCCCGCCAGGCAACGCTTAGCTGTGAATTACACCTCACACTACTGTAAAATGCTCAGCTCAGACAAAAAAAGAACAAGCAGGTGACGCATGAACCAGGATGAAATGAAACGCAAAGCTGCAGAAGCTGCGCTCGAATATGTTGTCACCGACGCTATTGTTGGCGTTGGCACCGGCTCGACGGTGAATCACTTCATCGACCTGCTGGCGGACATCAAAGGCAGGATCGTGGGTGCGGTATCGAGCTCCGAAGCCTCCACCGAGCGTATGCAAAAGCAGGGTATTCGGGTATACGATCTCAACGAAGTCAGCCAGGTCCCGGTGTATATCGATGGCGCCGACGAATCCGATCATTACCTCAACCTGATAAAAGGTGGTGGTGGCGCCCTCACCCGTGAAAAAATTATCGCCGGCGCCAGCGACAAATTTGTCTGTATTGCTGATGTGAGCAAGCTGGTCGATGTCATGGGTACTTTTCCCCTGCCGGTGGAAGTGATCCCGATGGCGCGCAGCTATATCGCGCGCGAACTGGTGAAACTGGGCGGTCGTCCGGTATGGCGTGAAAATTTTGTCACTGACAACGGCAATCTGATCCTCGATGTCCACGATCTGAAAATCATGGAGCCAGTGAAGCTGGAAAACGAGATCAACAAAATGGCAGGCGTGGTTACCGTCGGCCTGTTCTGCAACCGCCCCGCCGATGTTTTAATCCTCGGCACCCCCCAGGGCGCAAAAACAGTTTTATCAAAATAGGCCTGCCGCCTGCGAATAGCGCAGAGAAAACATACTGTCCACAGATGAACGCAGATAAACGCGGATAAAAGCCATTACTTCCAGACGAATACCGGAGAAGTGGTGTATGAATGCACCGTTTACAAACCTAAGGATAAAGCCCAGTGTTTGATGAAGTATCACAAAATACACTACATATCCACCATGCGTCGCAGGCACACAAACAAAATATTTCGGGTTTTATCTGTGTTCATCTGTGGACCCAATATTTTTTATTCTTATCTCTGATATCTGACAGCAGTATTCGCGGCCAGGCTTTATTTTTATTCAGACAAAAATAAACGGGGTCCGAAGACTCCGTTTTGTACAGTTCAGGCAGTAATACTTAGAACTTCTTGCGAAAACCCAGAGTCGTCAGGTCATCTTCACCGGCAGCGGTCTTTGCACCACGTGAGCCGTAACCAAGATAGACATTAGTCAGCTTACTGAGCTTATGGTCAAAAGCCATTGCAACACCAGTGGTGTCCAGGGCAGCGTTTTTATTGTTCGCCTGGCCCCAGGACACTGCTACCATGTTGTTATTGTCGATGTTGTACGTACCAGCAAGATAGGTGTAATCATTTCCTGTACGGTCTTCAGCCGATTCGAACTGTGCGGATACAGTGAAGACGCCGCCGTCGAACTTGCCGCCGACCTTGGTTGCTGATTGAGTTGTACCGCCAACATTAGCGGCTGTGCCTGTCTGGCCATCGACCCAGTCTACATAGACCAGCAGATCGCTGGTTGTATAACGCACACCAAAGCCCATGGTTTCATTGTCAGCCCCTGAAACGGTGGTATTCACAACAGCCTGAATACCGCCCATTTGGGGCGATACATACTGGATGGTATTGGTTTGACGACCACGGTTAATACCCGCACCATCGTGCAAGTCCGGTGACTGAGTATTCAGGAAACCACGACCTTCGAGCAGGGTGCGGTACAGCGGGTCAATCTTGCCACCGGTCTGCTTGTAGTTGCTGCTCATGGTACCGAACTTGATGGTACCCATGCCACCATACAGACCCGCGTACTGGTCACGATCAGTGATGTTTTTGCTGCGCTCATCCGGATCGATCTGGAATTCAATCTTGTAGATTGCTTTCACGCCCTCGCCAAGATCTTCCCAGCCTTTAACACCAATGGCTGAGGTATTGCTGCTCATATTCAGGTTTTGAGCGCTATTAAAGTCATTAATGCTTAGATGAACATTACCGTAAACGGTGGCTTCTGCAAAAACAAGACCCGGAACCGCCAGACCTGAGACAACTACCAGAGTTAATAAAAATTGTTTCACTACGTAAGATTCCCGCATTATTAGATTAAATCTGATCATAACAATAATTTACCAGGCTGATAATTTTAACAGTGCACCAATAAAAAACGAGGCCCGGAGGCCTCGTTTTTATCAGGATCAGACTAAGCTCAGCTTAGAATGACATCTGGTACTGCGTCAGTAAGGCATTGTCCGAATAACCTTCAGCTACGCCACTGTATGGAGTTGACGAATTGATATCATCACCGCCAACCATGACATAGTTCACCTGAAGACGACCATTGGTCTTGCTGCTGCCCAGGAAGAAGTTAGCACCCAGATAGGTGTTGGTTCTGTCGGTGCTCGCACCCGCGAGATCTGATTCAGCCGAGTAATAGCGCGCGACCAGTTCTGTGCTCTTACCCACCATGTGACCATAGTGCGCGAACCAGACGCTCTCATCTCTGCCAGCTACACCCTTGACGCTGGTGCCATCAATCCATTCAAACTTGGCCGTGCTCGCGCCGCTCTCGAAACGGAAAGCAAAATCAGTTGCTTCATAATCGTCCTTACCTACCGCAGAGGTTGATTCAACACCTCTTGCCAGTTCCACGTGCATCATTTTGCCCATGTCATACATCACACGGACCACTGTCGTGTTGTCTTGACCTGGAGTACCGCCAACTGAAGCGCTACCACGACCGGCCGGGTTGCCGTAGAACACGTCATACCCAAACCCGTTGGCTATTTTACGACCACTGACCATGACACCAGCGGTACGTTCGAATACCAGTTTCTTTTCCATGCCGCGCTTGGTGATGTCCAGTTTTTTACCGGAAGTGTTGAAGTCCATACCCAGTGGTGTTTTGAACTGACCGAGTTTGACTTTAGCCGCGTCGTTAAATTTATAACCCACTTCTACGTCTTTGATGATTTGAGGCAGAGTACCTGGTTTAGGCTTTGAATCCGTTTTATTAAAATCGATCTGCAGTTTACCGAAGACAGGACCATCCTTGAGCTTGAAACCGATACGGACACGATCCGCGCCAAACACGACTCCGTCTGCTGGTTTGTCCTGATCAAGCTGCTCGGCTGTTATCTGGGCAAAACCGAACCATTTGACCTCCACTTCTGCCTGGGCAGCAGCAGACACTGCTAGACCCGCTGCAATCGCGAGTGAGATTAGAGATTTTTTCATTATGCAAGACTCCTGCATTGGTTTTTTATGATCATAGCTATGATTAGTAAATATGCGTGGTAACCCAAACGCTTCCCCCAATAAGACGGTTCGCCTTATCTAAAAAAGCTACGGAAACCACAATTGCCTCCTGTTTCGCAACTCGTGTTAACGCTACAAATACAGAAGATTAGAGCAGTATATGCAGATAATTTTTAATTGCAAGAGGCAAGATTTGATGTATTAGTATTCGCTAATGGTCTATAACCACCCACGAGCTTTAGTTTTCTATCCTTACGTACCTTACGTAACTGTTTTTTAACGTCTCGTGCCAGCAAGCACACTGCTAACGACTTATCACTTGTCACACAGCTCATGGATATAAAATCGAGCCAGATAATGGCTTATTTTTAATTGCACGTTGATAGCATATTTTTCAATCGCTGATCCGCTACCACATTTTGCGTTAACTGCTGAACGTTAACTGCTGCACAACTTTAACCAGTAACACGCAGCCGTATTGTTCACGTAGCAAAACTTAATTCAATAAACGCCTGACTAAATTTTCCGAGCCGCATTTTGCAACAGCGATGAAAAAAATATACATACCAGCGTTATTTATTTTGAATTAGCAACAGTCGCAGTTATCCGCTTGCCGCATACAAACAATAGATTTCTTATCTGGCAAAAAAACACAAAAACCAACAAAAAAAGCCCCAAAAACCGGGGCTTTTTAACATTGGCTGGGGAACTAGGATTTGAACCTAGATTGACGGAGTCAGAGTCCGTTGTCCTGCCGTTAGACGATTCCCCATGAAACAGAGTGGAGTTAGCTGGGACACAGTGAGCTCTCGATCCTGCACCTGAATTTATTCAGGCAACACAATAAAAACTGCTATCGGTAATCTGCTGAGTGATACAGCTGCAAGCCGACGCGTCAGCTGTCGTGTGTCCGCGTCCCGGTGACGACAGCAAACGTGTTTAACGTTTCGAGAACTGAGTTGCGCGTCGAGCTTTGCGTAGACCCACTTTCTTGCGTTCAACTTCACGTGCATCACGAGTCACAAAACCTGCCTTGCGCAAAGATGGCCGCAGGCTTTCGTCATACACCATCAGGGCACGAGTAATACCGTGACGAATGGCACCGGCCTGGCCGGACATACCACCACCGGAAACTGAGATATTTAGATCCAGTTTATCGTTCATGTTGACCAGGTCCAGCGGCTGACGCACGATCATGCGTGCGGTCTGGCGACCGAAAAAGACATCCAGCGGGCGGCCATTGACGGTGATATCACCACTGCCGGTGCTGAGATAGACACGAGCGCTCGAAGTTTTGCGACGACCGGTTGCGTAATGTTGTTCTGCCATGCTGATACCTTATATTTCCAGAGGCTGGGGTTGTTGTGCTGCATGCTGATGACTCGCGCCCGCATAGACTTTTAGCTTGCGGAACATGGCGCGGCCCAGGGTATTCTTGGGTAGCATGCCCTTGACGGCTGTCTCCAGCACACGCTCGGGAGCACGCTGGATCAGGTCTTCAAAATTGATGGATTTCAGGCCGCCGATATAACCGGAGTGCTGGTAATACATCTTGTCTTTGGTTTTATTGCCGGTAACGCGGATTTTCTCGGCGTTGATCACCACAATATAATCACCGGTATCAACGTGTGGCGTATAGATAGCCTTGTGTTTGCCCCGCAGACGGCGAGCAATTTCAGTGGCGAGGCGACCTAAGGTCTTGCCATTGGCGTCCACCAGGAACCAGTCCCGCTGTACAGTTTCGTTTTTTGCACTAATGGTTTTCATCTGGTGAATTCCGCGTTAAATATTCTGTGTATCTGATCGAGTCTTGCTCAGGCCATGAAGTGAGGCCATGCAAACAAAGAGGCGGAATGTTACAGAAGTTCCGGGACGCAGACAAGCGCTTTAGCTATGGCGCAGACAAAAAAAAGCGCGGGCTGGGAGCCCGCGCAAATTACCACCAAAAGGAGGTTGGAGGAGTTAAAAACCATGTTCGGAGGAACAATGTATTAGTATTTTCTAATATAATTATTCGCTTGTCAACTTTTTTGCACCAGAGCCGTGCGCAAACCCCATCTTCAGGATACTTTCATTTATTTATCAGTCAGTTATATCAATAATCGCTTGACCACCCTGCCGTCTATCAGGTGCTGATCGATGATTTCATCGATATCCTCTCGGTCAACATAGCTGTACCAGACCGCCTCGGGGTAGACCACCAGCACCGGGCCCAGCTCGCAGCGGTCGAGGCAGCCAGCGGTATTGATGCGCACCCCACCCTCACCATTCATTCCCAGCTCCTTGATCCGGGCCTTGGCATAGGCGCGGATCTCAGCCGCACCGCACTGAGCGCAGCACTGCTCGCCGTTATCACGCTGGTTAGTACAAAAAAACACATGGTATTTGTAATACGACACAATTTTCTCCAGTCCGGGCACGGCCCATGAACCTGGGGATATTGCACCCCAGGGCAGATGCATTCAATATAGCAGCATGCGCGATTATTCTGCTTTTGACCGTCTGCTGATGCAATTCGACACCGCCGTGCGCACGGTGGCGGGTAAACCTGTGGCCACCCAGCGCCCGTATCCTGCCGCCGAGATCGAAGAAACTGAACTCGATGCGACCGGTCGCGCCCATATCGCGGCGCTGATGCGGGTAAATCACGCCGGGGAAGTTTCGGCGCAGGCGCTGTACCAGGGTCAGGCACTGACCGCGCGCAATCCGGCCTTACGCGACACACTGGCCGAGGCTGCTGCCGAAGAAAATGATCATCTGGTCTGGACCGAAAACCGCATTCACGAGCTGGGTGACCACACCAGCCGGCTCAATCCGCTCTGGTACGGCGGCTCATTCGCCATCGGCGCGCTCGCCGGCGCGCTGGGTGATAAATGGAATCTGGGGTTTCTGGCAGAAACCGAGCACCAGGTGGTCGCGCATCTCGGTGAACATCTTGAACAATTGCCCGCAACCGATGCCCGCAGCCGTGCGATCTTGCAGCAGATGCAGGTCGACGAGGCCAGACACGCCACCACCGCGATCGACCATGGTGCCACTGAGTTACCGGGCCTGGTAAAAAAACTGATGCAAGCGATGTCGAAAATCATGACTCGCAGCGCTTACCGTATCTAGTCCGCAGCGGCGGCTGCACTGTCACGCCTCAGCCCGGCCTTGCTACCAGAGTCTGGAGGTGTCTCGTTGCGCTCAAAATGACAACGCTTTGACAGGAGTGGCATTTAACTTAAGCGTAACAAGATTTGAGCGTCGTCATTCCGGTATGTTGTTGGCCGGAATCTATTGGTTTAAACAGTGGATCCCCACCTGAAGCATGCGGGGATGACGTGGATGCCCTTGATATGCTCTTAAGTAAGCGCCATTCTGCTTCGATGGTGTTTTGTGGTAGTGGTGGCACTCTGCCCCTGGTCTTGCCACAACGCACGGATAAAACATTCGCGTTTATTTGCGTTCTTTGCGGACAAGTACTTTTTTGCTTATAAACCCGTACAGATCAAAGCTTGTGCCCGGGAGACTTCGGTAGCTTGCGGCCATAGAAAATTTCTTCCATCTCGTGCTTCAGGCGGCCACTGATCATCTCGCGTTCTGCCGCTGTGTAATCCTTGCTGAGGTCGCCGAACAGATAATCATCCAGCGACCAGTTGCGTAGCATCATCTTGGTGTGGAATATTTTTTCGCCGTAGACATTGAAGTCCACCATCTGAAATTCGGACTTGATCTCGTCGTCGATGAAATCCTGAATCGAATGGATGGTGTGATCGATAAAATGCTTGGTGCCATCAACATCGCGGGTAAAGCCGCGCACCCGGTAATCCACGGTAACAATGTCGGTTTCAAAATTGGTAATCAGATAATTCAGCGCGCGCAGCGGTGAAATCAGGCCGCAGGTGGAGACATCAATGTCAGCACGAAAGGTGCTGATACCGTCGCGAGGATGCGTTTCCGGGTAGGTGTGCACAGTGACATGGCTCTTGTCGAGATGCGCAACCACGCTTTCCGGTTTCGCCACGGTCACCGGCTCTTCCGCGATCAGCATGGTCACGCTGGCACCCTGCGGATCATAGTCCTGATAGGCAACATTAAGAATATTGGCACCGATGATCTCGGTGACTTCGGTGAGAATTCGGGTCAGACGATCGGCATTAAATTCTTCGTCGATATAATCAATATATTTCTGTACGTCGTCGCCGGTTGCATAGCAAACGTCGTACATATTGAAGCTCAGTGTTTTGGTCAGGTTATTAAACCCGTGTAACTGAAGTTTATTTTTCATGGCGTGCACCACCCATTAAAATATGTCTACAACTTATCCTTGCGACAAGGGCGGGTGATAAATCATCTGCACCGCGTTGCCATCCGGGTCCCTGCAATAAAAACTGCGGGCGCCGTCGCGATGATCCTTCACCGGACTCGCCATCTCTACCTCAGCGTCGAGCAAATACTCGTGCCAGTCGTTGACATCCTCAGGTCGCCGACAGATAAAACCAATATGATCCAGCACCTGCGGCTGGTCATGCGCGATTGCCTGCGGCGCGCGATGCAGCGCCAGATTATCGCTGCCCGAACTGAGATAAACATTATCCGTATCGGGCCGCCACTCGATCTTCATGCCGAGCAGCTCAGTATAAAACTGGACACAGGCTTCCAGCTGATTCACATAAATCGCCAGATGATGCATGCCCTGAGTGGCCGCGGGTTTTTTCACAGCTCTCCTCCGGCTCGACCCGAGATCGCCCGCGGGCGGATTTTATTATGAAAGCGAGCCAGAGCCATAATGTTTTGTCGCTGCCAGCACGGCGCGCGACTATACCAGTCTGGCGGAATTTGTGCCGATTTTTTTGCCGACGCGGTCTGCACGAACCCGGAGCCCAGCAGGGTTGGCGTGGCCACCGGCATCAAACTGCCACAATTTCAAAATCATGGCTGATCTCGACCACCGCCGCCAGCATAATGGACACCGAGCAATATTTTTCTGCGGTCATTCTGACCGCACGCGCGACCTGCTTTTCATTGAGGTCACGACCTTTGATAATGTAGTGCGCGTGAATTTTGGTGAACACTTTTGGCACCTGACTGGCGCGCTCGGCTTCGAGTTCAACATGGCAATCGACAATATCCTGGCGCGCACGCTTTAAAATCAGCACCACATCGAACGCGGTGCAGCCGCCCATGCCGAGCAGTACCATTTCCATCGGCCGTACGCCGAGATTACGCCCCCCGTCTTCGGGCGCACCGTCCATCACCACCGAGTGGCCGCTTCCGGATTCACCGACAAAGGACATATGGTCCAGCCATTTCACTGTTGCTTTCATCGTCAGCTCCGAGAAGACCACACCGCAGTTAAGGCATGGTGTCAATTTATCGAGTTGTGTATTATGCCTGTATCTACCGTTCAGGCCAAAAATTCAGGCTCGAAACAATCAGGTCAGATTGGCCATGAACATAATTCGCGAAATTCCCCGACTGAACCCATCGCTCGAGTATTTGTTCAAGCAAACGCACTGCCTGCTGGAATTGTGCAAAAAGCCGGACGCGATGCCCCGTCCCAATGGCATGCAGATCAAGGTTACGCATCAGGAGATTGCGA
The DNA here is from genome assembly GCA_030148865.1 of Gammaproteobacteria bacterium. Lineage (GTDB taxonomy): Bacteria > Pseudomonadota > Gammaproteobacteria > SZUA-229 > SZUA-229 > JASBSR01. The sequence continues at coordinate 32,859 of JASBSR010000015.1, read as the reverse complement.
AAATGGTCGGCCGCTCATGTGAAATGGCGGGACACGTGATGAAAGAACCGGAAGATGACGCTCTGATTACCGCCCACGGCAAAACGATTGTGGTATTTGGAACACGCTAGCTCGTCAATTTTCAGACAAACAGTTCTGCCAGCCGCGCACCCGGATCATCCGCGCGCATAAATGCCTCCCCCACCAGAAATGCATGCACACCGTGATCGCGCATCAACTTGACATCAGCAGCTGTGTGGATACCACTTTCGGTCACCAGCAATCGGTCCTTCGGGATCTGTGCCAGCATCCCCAGCGTGGTGTCCAGCGTGGTTGCAAACGTATGCAAACTACGATTATTAACACCAATGAGTTTCGCACCGCTGACCAAGGCACGTTCCAGCTCGGCTTCATCGTGCACTTCGACCAGCGCGCCCATGCCCAGCTCGTGGCTCAGTGCCAGCAGTTCGGCCAGCATGGCATCATCGAGCGCAGCCACAATTAACAGAATACAGTCGGTATTAATCGCGCGTGACTCGTAGATCTGATACGGATCAATCATAAAGTCTTTGCGCAACACTGGCAGCTCACAACTCGAACGCGCCTGCATTAAAAACTTTTCACTACCCTGAAAAAAATCTGCATCTGTCAAAATCGATAAACAGGTGGCACCATTGGCGGCGTACGATTTGGCGATGGCAGAGGGATTAAAGTTCTGGCGTAACACACCTTTGCTCGGTGAGGCTTTTTTGATTTCGGCAATCACCGCCGACTCATGTCTGGCAATACGAGCTTCGAGGGCCCCAATAAAGCTGCGCACCGGAGCTGCCATCGCTGCGTGTTGGACCACATCTTCGCGCGAGGTATTGCTAATGCGTTCGGCAATTTCCTCGCGTTTACGTTTTAAGATGGTTTGTAAAATATCCGCTTGCGGTTTGCTCATAAGAACTGCTTCATTTGGGTTGGCCATTTCAGGAAACACGCTTCACGATTTACAACGGACGATCAGTGCCTCGAGTTTTTTCGCCGCTTCGCCAGCAGCAATCACTTCACTGGCACGCGCCACACCTTCGGCGAGACTGGTGGTCAGGCCTGCGGCATAAATCGCCGCGCCCGCATTCAAACAGACGATGTCTCGTGCGGGGCCAGCTTCGTCAGCGAATACGCGATTGATAATGGCAAGACTATCAGCCGCATCCTGCGCCCGAATCTGATCCAGGCTGGCGGTCTGCATGCCAAAATCTTCCGGCTTAATCTGATAACGTTTGATTTCACCATCAACAAGTTCGGCGACATGAGTAATGCCAGCAATACTGATTTCATCCATGCCATCTTCGGCATGCACCACCAGCACGTGATCACTGCCGAGACGCTTTAACACTTCTGCCAGCGGTAGCAGCCAGTGCTTACTATACACCCCGAGCACCTGATTGGGCGCAGCCGCAGGATTGGTTAACGGGCCGAGCACATTAAAAATCGTGCGCACTGCCATTTCACGTCGCGGTCCGATGGCGTGTTTCATCGCGCTATGGTGCATGGGTGCAAACATAAAACCGACACCAATTGTATTCACACAGTCCGCCACCTGCTGCGGCGAAATGTCGAGCTTAACGCCAGCGGCTTCGAGCACATCGGCACTGCCAGACTTGCTCGAAATTGAACGGTTGCCGTGCTTGGCGACGCGGCCACCGGCAGCAGCAACTACAAAGGCACTCGCAGTCGAAATATTAAAACTGCCGGAGGCGTCACCACCGGTACCACAGGTATCAACCAGGTGGGTTTTATCGACATCAACCTGGGTTGCCAGCTCACGCATGACGGCAGCAGCGGCAGCGACTTCATCGACCGTTTCGCCTTTCATACGCAGGCCAATCAGAAACCCACCCACCTGTGCCGGGGTTGCGGCTCCGGTCATGATCAAACGCATTACTTCCGCCATTTCAGTAACAGCAAGATTTTCACGCTCGGTCATGGCGCGAATTGCAGTTTGCATATCCATGGGTATTGTTGGCTCTCTTATTTTTTTTCTAAAAAATTCTTCAACAAATCGTGGCCGTGCTCGGTCAGTATTGATTCGGGATGAAACTGCACGCCTTCCACTGCGAATTCTTTATGGCGCACGCCCATAATTTCATCAAGCTTACCATCTTCTGCTTCGGTCCAGGCAGTGACTTCGAGGCAGTCCGGCAAGGTGTTTTTATCAATCACCAGAGAGTGATATCGTGTTGCCGTATAGGGATTGCTCAGACCAGTGAATACATGCTGGCCCTGATGATGTATCTGCGAGGTTTTGCCGTGCATAATTTCACGCGCGTGTATCACGTCACCACCAAACACCTGACCGATGCACTGATGACCGAGACAAACGCCCAGTATCGGCAGCCTGCCCGCAAAATGCTTAATGACATCCATCGAGATGCCAGCTTCATCCGGAGTACAGGGGCCGGGTGAAATCATGATGCGCTCAGGATTTTGTCTGGCAATTTCTTCAACACTGATTTCGTCATTGCGAAACACATGTACGTCAGTACCCAGCTCACCCAGATATTGCACCAGGTTGTAGGTAAAAGAATCATAGTTGTCGATCATTATTAACATAGTTACTCGTGAGCGTGCGCTCAAACTTTATCTTAAGCCTATGGCTCGTGCCTGACTTTACCAGCATGCTGGTAAGGTGCTGCCAGCGGCTCGCCGACGAACACGCCCTGACCCGGCCATTGCACACTTTTCCAGTAGGCTTCGATTAAATTTTCACCGCGAGTATAACGGTCAATCACAATGCCGGGGTTGGGGAATTTTTGCGGGAACGCGCAGGGTTCGACCACCGTGCCATAACTCGCTGTCGCACCAGCGTCCAGCCAGCGCAAAATACTCATCTGACTGCCGCCGAATAAGTTACCGCCCGTGGACGTCAGATGATCAGCAATCGCGCCTGCAACAAAAGTATTGCTGGTGATTTCATCGACCGATTTCAGGCCCGTAAAGTAGAACATCACATCAGGTTTATTTTTTAGCGTATCTAATTTAAGTATCTGCACGGGCAGGCGATTACCAAGCTGCACCACCACTTCCGGATAAATAAAAGCACGTGCGTTGCGCGCACGGTCACTGGTACTCAATAAATATGCTGTCGCCTTCGGCAAACTATAATCAGCACGCACGCCGCGGTCGATTGTCACTTTCACCTGTTGCAGCGAACCACCGGCAAGCAACATCGCCGGGCGAATTTTAAAATCGGCATACGGATGCTGGCTGTCGCTATTAAAATACTCACTGGGTGCTGTCGCCGCACAGCCCTGGGCACAATATTTTGTATCAAAACCAAACGCAAAAGCACTGGTGATCGACATGCAGGCAGCACGATAGGGTTTGCTCCAGGCCAGTGCATAAAACTCAACCACTGCGGGCGTGGCTGCCTGCACTTCGGCGTAAACGCGGGCAAATTCCCGGCGATTGATGCTCGCCTGCCCCAGTGGCAACTCTATCGCGATCATGTTTTTTTGCGGAATATGGCGTTGCTGCTGATAATAAACAGCGAGTGCACGGCTCTCCGGGTCGGCTTTGTTGTAGACCACGGCGAGCTGGTTTGCGCCAACGGCAAACACATTCTGGCTCAGAGCCCAGCCGAGCAGGATGACGACAGCACCGGCTTTCATCGGTGTTCCTGCAAGGGATTATCGAGCCCGGCCTCGGCCTTACTGACCGCGCGAAAAATGGCACGCCCCTTGTTCATGGTTTCGTCCCATTCGTTCTGTGGAACTGAATCGTAGACAACCCCGGCACCGGCCTGGATTGAGAGCCGGCCATCTTTGATCACAGCAGTACGAATCGCGATCGCGGTGTCCATGTTGCCATTCCACGATAAATACCCCACCGCGCCGGAATAAATCCCGCGCTTCACCGGTTCCAGTTGGTTGATGATTTCCATGGCACGAATTTTGGGCGCACCGCTCACAGTGCCTGCCGGAAAGGTAGCGCGCAACACGTCCATCGCATTCTGTCCGGGTTTTAATTCACCGATCACATTGGACACAATATGCATGACATGCGAATAACGTTCGACCAGCATTTTTTCGGTGAGCTTGACACTGCCGATTTCACTGACACGACCAGCATCATTACGACCGAGGTCGATCAGCATTAAATGCTCGGCCAGTTCTTTCGGGTCGGCGAGTAGTTCTGTTTCCAGCGCGCGATCTGTAGCTTCATCCTTGCCACGCGGACGGGTGCCAGCAATTGGGCGCACGGTCACCTGATTGTCTTCCAGACGCACCAGAATTTCCGGTGATGAACCCACCACATGATGATCCCCGAGATCGAGATAATACATATACGGTGACGGATTGAGGTTGCGCAGCGCGCGATAGAGCTCTAATGGTCGTGCACTAAAAGGAACCGTCAGCCGTTGCGACAGCACCACCTGCATGACATCGCCATCGATAATATATTCGCGTGCCCTGGCAACAGCGGCTTTATAACCATCCTCAGTAAAGCCGGAGACAAAGTCCGATTCTTTGACGCGCTGGATTTCGTGCGCGGGCGGTTCGATGACTTTGTTACGTAGTTTGTGCTCGATTGTCTGTAAGCGTTTTTCGCCGGCAGCCGCAGCTTTATCATCGTCGGCAGCGACGTGCACAATAATATAGAGCTGGCCGGAAAGATTGTCGAAGACCACAACTTCTTCCGACACCATTAATAGAATATCGGGCGTACCTAAAGGATCAGGCTTATTGTCACTATCGAGACGTGGTTCGATATACCGTATCGTCTCGTATCCAAAATAACCGACCAGGCCACCGGTGAATCTGGGCAGACCATCGTGTTCCTGCACCTGATAGCGCGCCTGAAATTCGCTGATAAATTCGAGTGGGTCATCAACCTGCAAACGCTCAACCACTTCGTCATCTTTTTCGATGATGATGTTGCGGTTAAATACTTTCAGGCGTTCGCGACAGGGCAGACCGATGATCGAATAACGACCCCATTTTTCACCACCGTGCACCGATTCAAACAAATAGGAATACGGTGCATTGGCGAGCTTGAGGTAGGTGCTCAGCGGGGTATCGAGATCGGCGAGGACTTCACGCACCATAGCCACACGTTTGCGCAGTGGTTGTGGAGTCTCTGTTTGTGCTGTCGGCTTTGGGGCTTTGGGGCTCATGGCGTTTTCCAGTGTCAGGGCAACAATACGCGCATTAGCAATGCGCGCTTACTCAATCTCACCATCGCCATGCGAGATTCACTGCTCTAACCTGCTGCCTGGAAAACGTGTTCATAGTGTTCCAGTGTAGCCGAAATGAATCCTGTCGTCGCGTGAGATCGCTGCCTACCAGGCCTGTCTACCATGAAATCAACTGCTTAATCTCGGCCATCGAATCGATCACCGCGTCAGGATTATAACTGCGGATATCTTCGCCGTGATTGTAGCCGTAGGACATACAGATAATGCCAAAACCGGCAGCGCGCGCCGCTTTTACGTCGCTCATCGAATCACCCAACATCAGTGAATGCCCGGGCTTAACACCGAGTTGCTCGGCGGCCTGCAACAACGGCATCGGGTCGGGTTTTTTCTTTTCGACCATGTCACCACAGATCACCAGCTCGAAATAATCCGCAATGCCAAGATCGCGCAAAATCGGCAGCGTGAATTCGCTGGCCTTGTTGGTGACGCAGCCAGTTTTCACACCGGTGGTCTGGAGAAATTCCAGCGCTTCACTAACACCTTCGTACAGACTGCTGCGCTTCGAAGTGTTCGCGCTGTAAAGTTCGCGAAAAATCGGCAGTGCACGCCGATAAAGATCATCCTCCGGCATACCATCGAGCTGATTGATCAGCGCACGCTGTACCAGACGCTCGACGCCATTGCCCACCCAGTGCCGTACACGTTGTTCACCACGCACCGGCAGGCCCAGCTGTTTCAGCATTTCGTCTACACAGTAGGCAAGATCGGGCACGCTATCGACCAGGGTGCCGTCAACATCGATCAGCACCATTTCTGGGCGCGCAATTAGCGCAACATTTTGTGCTGCGTTTTCTGTAGCCATGCCTGCTTCCCTAGTCGACTTTTGCCAGTTCGGCGCGCATTTTTCCGACCACAGTGTCGTAGTCATTGGCATCAGATTTTGCAGCAGCTCCAAAAATCGCGGAACCGGCAACAAAGGTATCGGCGCCGGCGCCGGCGATTTCACGAATGTTATCAACCTTGACACCGCCGTCGACTTCGAGACGAATCTTGAGACCAGAGTCATCGATCATTTTGCGCGCCTGGCGCAGTTTATCCAGTGTCGACGGAATGAACGACTGACCGCCAAACCCGGGGTTCACCGACATCAGTAAAATCATGTCGACCTTGTCCATGACATAGTCGAGATAGCTCAGCGGGGTCGCCGGATTGAACACCAGTCCCGATTTACAGCCGCACTCGCGCACCAGTTGCAGGCTGCGGTCGATGTGATCGCTGGCCTCGGGATGAAAAGTAATATAGGTGGCTCCCGCCCTGGCAAAATCCGGGATAATGCGATCCACTGGTTTCACCATCAGATGGGCATCGATCGGCGCAGTCACACCATGCTTGCGCAGGGCTTCGCAGACCAGCGGACCAATCGTTAAATTCGGCACATAATGATTGTCCATGACATCAAAGTGCACGATATCGGCACCGGATTTGAGTACGTTATCAACCTCTTCACCCAGCCTGGCAAAATCCGCCGACAAAATGGAGGGTGCTATCTGAAAATCTGCCATGTCTTATTCCTCGTGGGCTAAGGCCTGAAAAGCGGCACACTTTACCATCAAAGCGCGCGGCTTTGCATATCCCCTCGGGTGCGACTAAGATCCGCGATTCACCTGTCATCACTCTGGAAATTTCATGGCTGTCAGCATCGCTCTGCACCTTCTCGCCGCTGTTATCTGGGTCGGCGGTATGTTTTTCGCTTATATGGCACTGCGCCCGGCTGCGGCTCAGGTGCTGGAACCGCCTTTACGTCTGCAGCTCTGGGTGCAAACTTTTAAACGCTTTTTTCTCTGGGTCTGGCTCGGCATGTTTATATTACTGGCCACCGGTTACACGATGGTGTTTGCTTATTTCGGCGGCTTTGGCGGCGTCGGTCTGCACATCCATCTCATGCACGGCATGGGCATCGTCATGGTGATGATTTATCTGCACGTGTTTTTTGCCCCCTATCGTCGTCTGCGCCACGCGCTCGTGATTGAAGATTATGCCGAAGGCGGACGACGACTGGCGCAAATTCGCACCCTGATCGGACTGAACCTGATCATTGGCCTGAGTGTCATAACCATCGCCAGTGCCGGACGCTACCTAATTTAAGCCAGAGACCTACCCCATTGGCGTATATGTCAAAACCATGATTTACGGTAGCATTCGCCGCTAATTCATTATTCACCGCGCCGAATTTGTATATAAGCGTATGATTTTTAACGTATATTTAAAAACTTTAAATACACATCCTTACAGGAGAACTACAAGATGAAACGTCAAGTTGTAACCGTACTGTCTGCCATTGTTCTGGTGGCTGCCGCCAATGTTGCTCAGGCCGCTGATGCCGCTGCCGGCAAAGCCAAATCTGCGACCTGCGCAGGCTGTCACGGTGCCACCGGTCACAGTGTTGTCCCTACCTACCCGAATCTGGCCGGCCAGAAAGAAGCCTATCTGGTAAAACAACTGAAAGCTTTCAAAGACGGTTCACGCAAAGACCCTACCATGAACGCCATGGTTGCTGCGCTTAGCGATGCCGACATGGCCAATCTGGCGGCGTACTTCTCCAGCCAGAAATAAGCCCCCGGCTTGTTTATAAAAAGCCCCATGGATCGCAAAGTCTCTGGGGCTTTTTTGTGCCTGTCGATTTTTTCCACGAGTGCGAGCGCCGAACCTTTCAAGGTTCGCGACCAGAATCCGCTGGCATTAATACAGGGGCTGCCCATGCCAGCGGACGCACGACTACCGGCGGCGCGCGCCTTCGACTGGTCGCTGACCCTGGCGCTGAGCAACAGCCTGAACCCGGAAAGCAGCGCCAACGAAGCGATCCTGCTGGATTATGAAGCCCACGAATTGCTCACTCGCCTGCGCTATGGCCTGAGCGATGACTGGGCACTGACACTGGATATCCCGCTGATCAGCTACGGTGGTGGCTTTCTGGACAATGCCATCGAAAACTGGCACCAGGCCTTCGGTCTGCCCAATGGCTACCGCGCGAGCTACCCGGACAATGCATATCGCCTCTACTACCGGACCGGGTCGACGACGGTGGTTGATATCAACACAGCGAGCAATTCCCTCGCGGATATTCAGCTCGGCATCGGCAGGCAGCTCGCCAGCACGGCAACCCAGGCGATCAGTATCTGGCTGTCGCTGGATTTACCGACCGGCGATCAGGCGGCCCTGACCAGCAACGGCCGCAGCGATATGATTCTGCAGCTCGCGAGCCAGCATCAGCTGGATACTGACTGGGTGCTCGATGCCGGGATCGCAGTCACACTGCCGGGAACTTCAAACTTAAATGGCGCCGCGGTCGCAAACCGCATCTGGTCAGCACAGACCGGGCTCGAATGGCAGGCACATCCCAACATCGCGCTACAGCTTCAACTCAATGCACACACCCGCATCTATCCTGATTCTGTGCTCACGATTCTGGGCAATAGTTATCAGCTGGTATTCGGCGGCGATCTACGCCTGGATGAGTGTTCAAGTTTAAGCCTCTCTATCAGTGAAGACATAAAACCCGGTAGCACCGCCGATGTCAGTTTTGGCCTCAGTTACCGCCGATCCGCAGGTCGGCCTGCCGGCCAACTGGCAGGCTGTTAAAAAACCGGGCAGTTTCTGGAGACAAAAAAACGGCAGCCGAAGCTGCCGCTTTTTTCAGTGTGCCGCGAGTTTAAGTGCGACGACGGGCAACGCCTACCAGACCTATCAGGCCGGTACCAAACAGCCACACCGCTGCTGGAACAGGCACCGGCTGCACATCAACTGCGATGGTCTTGCCCTGGATAGGGAAATCATAACCAGGCGGCTTGTTACCGGTGAAAGTAATTTCGTAAGTATCCGGGGAGCCACCAGTTGGCACGTAGGATGAATCTGCGTACCAGGTTGTGCCAGCATCCCAGGACATGCCGAGGGTGAATTTTTTATCGCCTGACAGCGTGATAGAACCGCCGGCAGTATTGGTGCTGTCATAAAACGTTGCCGTCCAGTCAGCACCACTGGCAGTGAATGTCACCTGACCACCAGTGCTGCCAATCGTCAATGCTGTGCCGGCAAAATCGGCCTCATCAAATAGCGCCAGATCGCCCCCATTGGTGCTCACGCCGTAGAAATCGAACTGAAGTATGTCTGTATCCAGATTCGTGGGCAACCACACGGTTGCGGCACTGGCTGCAACCGAGTACATACCCAGAGCTGTAATAGTCAAGAAGTGAAAAATTTTCATCATTTATGTACCTTTGTTAAAAACCATATGATAAATCGGAGGCTCCAATAAACCACCGACGTCCTTGAATCTTCGGGCACTTGCTTTATCCACATAGGAATTTCACATACCCTGGTACAAATATTGTGCCAATACCCCACAAATAATAAATACTTAATATTTTCAGTAAGTTATCAATAACACACCAAAACAGGAAAAATTGGGCCGAAAAAACTGTATATTTATCCGACAATATCAAGCACTAAGATTGTGTATCAGGTGTCATGAGCACCAATAATCAATATGTTATCTGAATTTCATCAGACATGATTTCGACATAGTATTAGAGAAAACCACAAAAATATCCCGTAAAACTCGGTAATAACCAATAAAAACATATGGTTAATTAATTTATAACAATGTAAATATTACCGACTTAATATCGCACAACTAAATAACCATACCATCAACTTTATCCACAAAATGAGGGCCAAACGTAAACTCCAGCGACGCGGTTATCTGGACGCAGGGCGCCACAGGCCGTTTTAGAACGGCCCACATAAAATGACTTTTGTCCCCGCACACCCGCAGAAAACACCTGTTCGACCGACTCTAAAACGATCTACACAAAAAAACGACGCAAGCATGGCATCATGCTGACATTCGATCCCGAGGTGTAATCAACACCTTCTTCGCCAAATCTGTGCAGCAATGCTGCCGACATCTAGCATCTAGGTCACAGCATCGGTTCGACGACGCGCCACCGCGACCAGACCAATCAGACCCGAGCCTAACAACCAGACCGTCGCCGGGACAGGAACGGGCGCCAGATCCACACCCATGATTTCGCCTGCAATATCACCAAACGATATTGAGTACCAGTTACCTGGAATAATAGCTTTGTAATCACTGACAAACGTAAATGCATCAGCAGTGGCGTTATATAGGGCTAGCTCAAACATGGCGCTTGCACCCAGGGTGGCGATATCTGAACCATAAGTCGCCAGATAAGGCGGCGAAACCGCATTGGCTGAGATTTCAACGATTCCACTTAGATCAGCGAGAGTCAGGCTTGTCATCGACGGCTCGATTGCCGCCATACTGCCCGCATCGAATAACACCAGATCGTATTTGGCAGAAGAAACACCAAAACTCACAAATGATATTGCCTGATAGTCGCCAGTTGAAGTATTGATATCTGGTATCCATACCGTCGCACCCACCACTGTAGAACTAATGGCGAGGACAGATACCGCTAACAGTTGTATAATTTTCATCATTTATCTCCTTATTTACGATTCATCTTTACGAGTCATCAACATTTAGGCTCGGTGGCATGCCGCCATCAGTATCTCCCCGTCTCAAAAACATTCAGGAAGGCTGCTAATACAGCAGCAATGTTTATGCCAGCTTTGTTTACTCGAAATACGAGCGTGCACAATGCAAAAAGGGCGGCGTGAAAGGCATTTGTTCAGAAACGACGCACAAAAAATACTGGCCCTGGCCAGCCAGTTTAATAATTTGTCGGGCAGGGGCCTACCGGCAGACCTGTTATGCCTGAAAAACATAGCTGAATCAGTCACTAAGACCATGGCCTGATAACCAGCACCGAAAAAATGAAAAAAACCGGGTGATCAATCAAACGCTTTTATATAGTGTTAGCCGACACAAATATGGCCTTTCCAGCACTCTCATTATTTAAAAAAACCACCCGTGCTGATTTTATAAACAGGTGCGTATACCACGCAGGGCACGCGCTATGATGGCGCTATCAGCATCGTCGCAGTGCGCACTGGTGCTCAATTCGCGCCGCCAGCTTCGCGCTCCCGCGCAACCGGCAAACAGGCCATGCAGGTGTCGAGTAATCGAATGCAGGCGGGTTCCTGCCAGCAGTTCTGCGTCGACATATTCCAGCAGCTGTGCCACCACCTGTTCTCGACTGACAATATCCGCAGTAGCTGCATAATAACGCTGATCGACCTCGGCCAGAATGAAAGGATTGTGATAAGCCTCGCGCCCCAGCATCACGCCATCAAGCTGCTGCAGGTGCTGTCCAATCTGCTCCTGCGTTTTAACTCCGCCATTGATTACAATCGTCAGGTCGGGATGCCTGGCTTTAAGTCGGTACACATCCTCATAGCGCAGTGGCGGGATTTCCCGATTTTGTTTTGGACTCAGGCCTTTCAGCCAGGCCTTGCGAGCATGCACAATAAACGTATCGCAGCCGGCGGCGGCCACCGTTTCGACAAAGTGCTCGAGTCCGATATAGTCATCCATATCATCAATACCGATACGGCACTTCACCGTCACTGGAATTTCAACCCGTGCATTCATCGCTGCGATGCAGTCAGCCACCAGCGCGGGCTCGGCCATCAGGCAGGCCCCAAAACGGCCGGACTGCACCCGATCGCTCGGACAGCCGACATTGAGATTGACTTCATCGAAGCCCCACTGTTCTGCGATTTGCGTGCACTCAGCCAGTTCAGCCGGATCACTGCCACCGAGTTGCAGCGCCAACGGATGTTCAGCAGCATGATATTTCAACAAATAATTATGATCGCCGTGCAGCACCGCACCACTGGTCACCATCTCGGTGTAGAGCAGGGCCTGTTGTGTCATCAGACGGAGAAAAAAACGCGCGTGACGATCGGTCCAGCCCATCATCGGCGCCACAGATACAGTTCTGGTTAGCATCAGGTCATTTTATCAGTGCTGCCACCCAGGGCCACACCCGGAGAATATTTAAACAAAAAAACAGCAGTCCGAAGACTGCTGTTTTTTTAAATGAGATGGTGTCGTCGAAATTAAGCGCGACGACGTGCAATCCCGACCATGCCCAGTAGACCTGAACCGAACAGCCATACTGCTGCAGGCACTGGCACCGCAGGTACCGTCTGCACATCAACCACAAAAGTTGACTGCTGCATGGCAAACGTCAGCAGCTGAGAATTGGCAGCACCCTGATCAGAACCGATATCTGCAAACCAGGAAGCACCACCATCAGCGGAAAGACCGACGATGAAGTGGTCGTTGGCGCCAGCAAAGTTGAACAGGGTTGATTGATTGGATGCCTGATACGCGCCACCAGGACCTACATTACCGAGGAAGTCGATCACACCGCCGTATGTGCCACCAAAGAACGGACCGGCGAACATTACATCCAGCGAACCCGTGCTGGAAACAATCATACTACCGGCAGCCACAGCTTCGCTATCATCAAAAACAGCCAGGCTATAACCACTTGCAATAAAGGCACTGTCCACATAGAAATTGACATCACCGTCTGTCGGAAACATGACAGTGGACGCAGATGCCGCGCCAGCCGACAGTGATAACACGCCAGCCACTAACAATTTAGAAACCTTCATGATGGTAAAACTCCTTTGTGACATTTATTTAACATTTAAAAACCAGACTACCATTACACATACAAAAATAGTGCCAACATATTATCTATATAAAAACTAGTAAGTTAGAGTCTATTTCACCAAAGAATTTCTAAAGGTGTAAGTAATTCCGATTATATTCGACACAGCGCGATTACCGTATATCATGTCAATATGTTGAATATCAAACACTTATATATATAGTAGTAATCGGAGATATGCGACACACTGACAGGAAAATCATCTAAAAATTTACGTATTTAAGAAATACACTTATCGTTCAATTAGTTAGAGTTTTTTAACATGTAAAGTTAATCGACAAACAGACTAGACAAAGTTCATATAGCAAAAATGCCTGCCGATGGCGCATCACCTCCATCACCACACTATCGCCGCCAGCTCCGGCAGCGCTCGCCACGCACAGTGCCAGCTGAACTATTCCCCGGTCACCGGCCTGATGCGCAGTTTAAAGATTAGCCCAACGGGGCACTGCACGAAACGTCGGGGCTCACCCTGATGAAACGCTATGCCTACTGGCTCATGGGTGCCGCCCCTGCATTAATTTCGCTGATGACACTCAATATGGCTACATCACCCGCACCAACCATCGTCTGCGCAACACCAAACGTCGCCTGCGCGGAACATCGCAGGCGACGTTAGCGGCAGATGTTGCGAGGCAGTACGCGTAATGAAAGCTCGCGCCTACGATCTCATCGAAAAATCTTACAATGACACATTCATGCTGGAGAATTGGGCGTTAGTATCAAAACCGTGGAACTCCATCGTGCCAACCTGGTAGAAAAAATGCAGACAAAACCGCGTCTGAACTGGCACCACCGGCATTGCTCGCCGGGCTGGACTTAAACCAAAGATCCATCGCATGTACCCTGTGGTACGCACTAAACCCGTGCTTTTGAAAGATCCACGCACCAGTTTACTCCATCGCTCCAGCAGGAACACAGCGCAAAGCAGACTAATCCCACTGGCCTGATAGTTGCAAGGCATTTCTATAACGGGAGAAGCCGTATGAACTACATCAATGCGATTGAGCGCTACCACGAGTATCACGATGCCATCCATGAGCTCATGGCATCTATTATCACTGGCATATTTGACGGCAAACTTTTTCAAAACGAAAAAAATCTCGGCAATGCCATGAAGTGGCTGACTAAGAATTATCCTTTTGTCGAACTCATATTCACCCTCGACGGTAATGGTATTCAGACCAGCCATAACATTTCACATAGACCAGTGGGCATTAAAACTCCGGACATAGGAATAGGTGCCGACCGCCGCCACAGACCCTATTATAAAATGTCGACAGCAGGTCAGGGAGTGATTGTGACTGAGCCTTATCTGTCAACCTCCAGCCACCATCTTTGTATTTCTTCTGCTATTCAGTACAGCGACGAAAATGGTGAGGGAAAAGACATACTGGTCATGGATATTGATCTTGCCGACGCGATTGAGTTTTTAATGGGTGACCGTAAACGGAAAAAGTTTCAACCGTTCTTTATATCCATCTACACTCTGATAGTTGTCGGTCTGTTTTCTGTGGTTGCCATCCTTCTATATTCTGCAGCCAGCGAAGTCATTATCTTGTTTACCAGGCCGCTACCCGAGGACCTGCATCTTTCACCTTTTGGCATTATCATCTATCTAACGCTTGCACTGGCAATTTTCGATCTCGGCAAAACCACGCTAGAGGAAGAAGTACTGATGCAAAAAGATATTTTTCGCCATAGCTCAACACGCAGAACCATCACTCGATTCATTGCCGCAATACTGATTGCGGTATCTATCGAAGCATTGCTATTAATGTTCAAGTCTGCACTGGGGTCGCCGGAGCATCTGAGTAGTGCAGTCGCAATGATGGCAGCAGCAGTTGGCCTGCTGGTGGGCCTGGGAATTTATGTCTATCTGGGCGCAAAGGCTGAAGTACTACTGAAGCGCTCCAGTTTTCGCAAAGGGTGATTCACTAAGCTTGTAGCGACATGATGTAAAGCGTTTGTGTCGGGAAAGCAAATTCGAGATCGGCTGCTGCATTTTTTCCGGACTGGTATCACAGGCCAACCCGAGACCCAGTTTAATTTTTTTCGATGACTCCCAACTGATGTTTTCCACCGGGGCATCGGCAAACCTGGCATCAGGGATAGCAACAATACCGCCTTCCAGCGTTTTTAAGTGCGCCCTCCTGATTCCGATTTCTATTACCATGCCATCGTAGTCCTCAATTTTAATACCATCATTTATCTTGAATGGCTGATCGGTAAATATAGTGAAGCCGCCAAAGACATTCGACACGGTATCTTTTGCGGCCATCGCCCAGATCCATGAGCATTCCTTAATTATTTCTACTTGTCTCGATAGCTGAAGCCGGGAATGCCGATCATCATAATGATAAATATTCTATAGCACAGTGTCAGACTGAACCTGGTAAAGCCCTTGCGGCGCTTCACAAAAAAATCAGCGGCTTTTTGTGGCTCTGATCAATCAGGGTTAAACTGAATTGTTCGACAGCATCGCATCTAACTGTTCTGCTGGTAATGGCTTACTATAGTAATATCCTTGCGCTTCATCACAACCCTGTTCACGCAGATATGCAAGTTGTTCGGCTGTCTCAACACCTTCCGCAATCGTCCGTAAACCCAGGTTTTTCGACATGCCGATAATGGCCGCGACAATTGCTCTATCTTCCATATCTGTATTAATGTCGTACACAAAAGACTGGTCAACTTTTAATTTATATACTTTGAATTTTTTCAGATAATTCAGCGAAGAGTACCCCGTACCGAAATCATCTATCGACATGCGGATCCCGAGCTCATGCAGAGTGTTCATGATTTCAATCGCCGCTTTCGGGTCATACATGGCAACGCCCTCGGTCAGCTCCAGCTCAAGAAACTCTGGCGACAGCTGCTCCGCTTCGAGTATTCGCGTTACCATTTCCGGCAAACTCGGGTGACGAAACTGAATGGCTGAAAGATTGACCGCAACAACTATTGGCGCACAACCCATATTCATCCACTGTTTGAGCTGTCGTACAGCAGTACTTAGTACCCATTCACCTATCGACAGAATCAGACCACTATCCTCTGCAACCGGAATGAACTCAGCAGGCGATACCTCACCCATCTCGGGATGCTGCCAGCGCAACAATGCCTCAACACCAATAACACGCCCATCGTCAATGGATATTTGCGGTTGATAATGCACCCGCATCTGATCGTGCTTCAGAGCCTGGCGTAGTGCAATCACCAACTGCATACTGCGTGTCGCATGCGCCTGCATCTCGGCGGTGAAAAATCGATAGCCATCCCGCCCCTCCTGTTTTGCACGATACATGGCTGTATCAGCACTCTTTGAAAGCGTTTCCAGATCAACGCCATCATCCGGGTAAATGGCAATACCAATCGACGCCGTCACTGACAGGTCGTACTGTTCAACTCGGCAAGGTACCGAGATAATTTCAAGCACCTTTTGAGCGACCTTCGCAACCCCACGCGCATTACTATTGGGCAGCATCAAAATAAATTCATCGCCCCCAAGACGAGCCACAGTATCTTCTTCACGTAAAACCAGTTGCAGGCGTTTTGACATTTCGATCAGGAATGTATCACCGATGCTGTGCCCCAGCGTGTCATTGATATCTTTGAAGCGGTCAAGATCGATAAACATCACTGCCAGCCGCCCATTGTGGCGCTTTGCCAGACTTATCGCATACTTGAGATGGTCATTGAGCTGGCTGCGATTGGGCAGACCCGTCAGGGCGTCATAATTTGCCAGATAGGTAATACGCTCTTCGCTTTGTTTACGCTCGGTAATATCTCGAATAACGCCTAGCAGATTACCATCCGGCATCGTCGTGACCACCACTTCCGCCGGAAATACCGTGCCGCCCTTGCGCCGGAAATACCACTCACGCTGGTACTCAGTATTCGCCCTGACTGCCTGCAAAGTTGCGTCGAAATTCTGAGTTTCATCTTCAACAGCAGTATCTGAAACCCGCATCCCGACGAGTTCATCACGGCTATAACCAAACATCTGACAGGCGCTTGTATTTGCATCGAGATAGTAGTTTTCGGTATCTGCGATAAGAATGCCATTCGGCGCATGCTCAAACAGCAATCTATAGCGCGCTTCACTCTGACGCAGCGTTTGTTCCGACTGATGCCGGTTGATAGCGATGACCGCAGCCTGAACCGTAGTATCAATCAGCTGTAGATGCTCGGGGTCGGGCAGCTTCGGTTCTTTATAATACATTGCAAAAGTGCCGAGTACCTGCCCGTGTTCATCAAGCATCGGGGTCGACCAGCAGGCTCGCAACCCATGCGGCAGCGCTATTGCTCTGTAGTTTTCCCAGAGCGGATCGGAGGCGATGTCTTCTACGAATACCTGCTCCTTGCGATAGGCGGCTGTACCACAGGAACCCGCAACGGGGCCAATCGCCTGCCCATCCACAGCGGCAATATACTCCGCTGGCAAACTGGGTGCTGCACCATGGCGCACATGAGTACCATCCACATCGAGCAAAAGTATCGAACCCAGCATGCCGGGGGATTGCGCTTCGATCAACAGCATCAATTGAGTTAATATCTTCGCCAAAGAGCTACCCGTCGCAATCATTTCCAGCACCTGCCTCTGCCCCTCCAGCAGCATCTCAGCATGTCTGCGTTCGGTGATATCACGACTCACAGTTGCCCAGCCCGCGACCTGACCTTTTGTATTATGAACAGCAAACACATTACAGAGTATCCAGATAGCCGCACCGGTCTCAAAATGCCGAAACCGAGTTTCAACTTCGCTACCGCCCTGGCGTAATACCTGCGGTAAGAATTCGTTCACAATGAGTGCTCTGTCCTCCGGGAAAAAAAAGTCTGTGCCTTTGAGCTTCAGCGCTGTTTCAAGATCGGGAAGACCTACCAGTTCCAGTGCAGCTCTATTCAAATACATTGGCTCAAGATCAAGGTCTGCGATAGCAATAAACTCTTTACTATTGTTGGCCAGTGAAACAAACAGATCACGATCACTTTCTACCTGCTTGCGAACAGTGATGTCATTCGCAATCCCGAGAATCTGACTGACCTGGCCGCTGCCATCAAAACTAAATGGAGTTTCCCGACTCATTAACCAGTGCCATTCACCCTGTTTATCGCGGACACGATATTCGATAACGCGGATTTCGTTCATCGAGCCCCGCCTCCACGCCTCATGACTCGCCTTAATTGCTGTCAGATCGTCCGGGTGAAAAAGCCTGACCACATCAACGCCCATGGCCTGCATTTCTTCCGGTGAGTAACCGAATGCCGTGAGCCAGTGCCGGTTAACATAGACATTACACTGCTCCATCAGGTCATAGATATAGACTGTACCTGGCTCAGTATCGAGGATATGTTCCAGAAAATGCTGCTTGCTCTGCAGTTCTGACTCAAGTTTTTTGCGCTGAGAAATGTCACGCACACTTGCCAGCACAACACGACCACCATTAAAAACAACTGGCTGGGCAAAAACCTCTACCGATATTTTAGTGCCATCCTTGCACTGGTGCGCCCATTCAAAAATGTCACCTGTTTTTGGTAAGTCGATTAGTTTTTTGGGTACCCTGGCTCGCAGCTCTGGTGTTGCGAGGTCAGAAATCTGCATTAGCTTGAGTTCTTCGAGGTTATAACCGTAACGCGCTACAGCAGTTCGGTTAGCGGTGAGAATGCGACCCTTAGAGTCGTGAATAAAACCGGCATCAAGACTGGCGTCGAAAACCGCCTGAAAATCCAGCTGAATTGAATTCCGTGCTTCTTTAGCCATGCATCTTCCCCGTATTAAGACAGGATCACAGACTATACTTGGCAGCGCTCAGCATCATCGCAGCAGCAGATGGATCGTTATTGATGGTACCAGCAAACGTGCCGAGCAGCCTGTCAGCGTTTTTCTTCCATTGTGTGGCTTTAGTTATTGCGTGTAAATCATACAGGTTTTCCAGCGCGATAGCATTCTCTGCCGGTAACGCACCATCATATACAGGTCTGGATCGAAATAACAAATTGGTGTCGGTGTCCGAGGCATCAAAATAACCACCATTTGCCTGATCCAGAAACAGCAGATTCTGTTTTTCACTGAGCCTGATCGCCAGGTCTAACCAGCTTTTGTCTGCGTTAGCATGGTACAAGTCGAGCAGACCACGGATAAACCAGACATAATCGCCAAGAACGGCATCAACCCCAGCTTCACCACTACGGGTACGACGGTACAGATTTCCAGTTCTTTCATCAATCAGCTGGCTGCGCAAAAAATTTGCAGATTTAATTGCAGCCCTGATATATTTCTCATCACTAAACACAAGCCCGGCCTGCGCCAGCGCTGAAATCATCATCCCGTTCCAGGCGGTAACTATCTTGTCATCGAGATGTGGCCGCGGGCGATGGCTGCGCGCCTCTAGTAATTTCTGCCTGACCGAAGCCAGCAACGCCGTCTGTGTTTTTGTCAGCGCTATACTGGCATAGTCTTCACTGACATGAAAAATGTTCAAGCCAGCAAATTCATTTTGCGGATCAGAATCAATGTTGCCGTCTTTTCTCAGGTTGTAATAGGCACGGGAGAACTTTAACTCGTCCACAGACAACAATTTTTCAAGCTCAATATCACTCCACAAATAAAACGCACCTTCGGCGTGCTCACCCTTTTTATCCGGTCGCTCGCTGTCCGCATCCAGCGCCGAATAAAATCCACCCTGCGGCGATGTCATCTCACGCAGGACAAAATCCAGTGTCGCCTGTGCCACATCTTTATACATCGACTGCTGATTAAGCTGATACAAATTCACATATGATGTTGTCATTAAAGCCTGGGTGTATAGCATTTTTTCAAAATGTGGCACCAACCATTGAGCGTCTACAGAATAACGATGGAAACCTCCACCGATCTGATCAAAAATTCCACCCTCTGCCATGCGCGTCAAGGTCTTTTGCATCATGCGTTTTGCATTTTCCGACATCGCCTGATTTTGTACGGCTAGCGTGAGCAAATAGGCGAATATTCCGGGGCGTGGAAACTTGGGTGCAGCACCAAAGCCACCATCCTGATCGTCATAGCTTGCCGCAATATCCTGCAAGGCGCGCGCGTGGATGTTTTTATCCAGTTTTGTTGTTGCAGACTTCGCCAGCCCAGCGTTTCGAATCCGATCTGTCACCTGCATTGCAACTGCATCGACGCGTTGTCGTTGTTTGCTCCAGAGCTGATGAATTTCCGGTAGCAATTCCTTCAGGCCACGATAACCGCCACGGGTTTCCGGTGGAAAATATGTGCCCGCATGAAATGGTTGCAGCTGTTGATTGAGAAATACCGTCATCGGCCAGCCACCAGCACCATTAATCAGCTGCGTCGCCGCCATGTATACATTGTCGATATCAGGCCGTTCTTCGCGATCAACCTTGATCGCAACAAAATATTGATTGATTAATGCTGCGATTTCTCTGTTCTCAAACGACTCATGCTCCATTACGTGACACCAGTGACAGGTCGAATAGCCAATGGAAAGAAAGATAGGCTTGTTTTCTTTGCGTGCTTTTGCGAACGCTGCTTCGCCCCAGGGATACCAGTCCACCGGGTTGTAGGCGTGCTGCAGGAGATAAGGACTGCTCTCGTTGAGTAAACGATTGGGCTTTTCGCCACGAGCTCTGGCTTTAGCCAGGTAATTTTCGACGGTGTTCTGCTCGACTGCGGATAGTGCCGGATTCGCAAGACCTGTCGCCACAGCGAGCAATATTAAGCCGCAAAGGCCGGGGACAGTTTTTATCAAGAATTTCATCATTACGCCCCATTCATAAATCCCGAGCCAGCATGGCTGCCTGACGTATTGCCGCTTCGGCATCCAGTTCGACTGCTTTTCTTGCACCGCCAATCAAGTGCACTGTTTTACCATGTCTTTGTAATTGTTCAGCCAGCTGATTGTTCGGCAACTGCCCGGCGCACACCACCACTGTATCGACTGGCAAGATCGCGGCCACCTGATTCTTTATTATGTGCAGACCGGCATCATCAATGCGCTGATACCGCACCCCATTGAGCATGACGACTCCGGCACGGCGCAGACTCAGGCGATGTATCCAGCCTGTGGTTTTGCCCAGATGCTTTCCCGGTTTTTCGCTGCTGCGCTGACACAGATAAATTTTGCGCGCCGCCCGAACAACATCCACTTCGGCAGCCTCCAGCAGGGCATGCTGACTGGTTTCATCTACATCAATGCCCCATTGCACATACCATTGTTCAGGCCAGTTGCTGGAAGCACGGTGCGCGAGCAAAGTCGCGACGTCAAAACCAATGCCGCCAGCGCCAATAATGGCAACAGACTCTCCGACGGACGCCGCATCGGTAATCACATCTATATAGGAGTGCACCTTGGCATGATGTATTCCCTCAATTTCGGGAATACGCGGTCGCACCCCCGTTGCAATCACATACGCATCTGCATCCAGGGCCAGTAAATGCTCTGCGCTGGCGCTCTCCCCCAGATGCAGTTCAACTCCGAGCTCCTGCATACGATTGCTGAAATAGCGTATGGTTTCCGCAAATTCATCTTTGCCGGGCACCCGCAAAGATAAGTTGAGCTGACCGCCAATTTTATCGGCCTCGAATGCTGTCACTTTGTGGCCACGCTCGGCGGCGATACTGGCACAGGCCATACCCGCCGGCCCCAGACCGACAACCACGATGTGCTTTTGCACTGTGGTTTTGACGTAATTGAGTTCAGTTTCATAACCGGCACGCGGGTTCACCATGCAGGTGGCGCGCTGTTTTTTGAAGACACGATCCAGACAGCCCTGGTTGCAGGCAATACAGGTATTGATACTGGCCGCTCTGCCCTGCGCGGCCTTACGCATGAATTCACTATCGGCGAGAAAGGGCCGTGCCATCGAGACCATATCCGCCTGACCATTTGCCAGAATATTTTCTGCCAGCTCAGGCGTGTTAATACGATTAGACGTGATGAGCGGAATACGCAAACGGCTTTTGAGTCGCGCGCTGGCGAACACGAACGCAGCGCGTGGCACACTGGCGGCAATCGTCGGAATACGCACTTCGTGCCAGCCAAATCCGCTATTGATCATAGTGGCGCCCGCATCTTCAGCTGCACCTGCAAGCTGTTCGACTTCGTGCCAGTCACTACCATCGGGCAGTAAATCCAGCAAAGAGAGTCGATAAATAATGATAAAATCGTCGCCCACACGCTCGCGCATACGGCGCACAATTTCAAGCGCAAAACGACTGCGACGCGCAAAATCACCGCCCCAGTCATCATCGCGCTGATTACTGTGCGCGCACAGAAACTCATTGATTAGATAGCCTTCTGAGCCCATGACTTCGACACCGTCATAGCCCGCCTCACGCGCAAGTTCGGCACTGCGCACAAAAGCAGCAATCGTGGTTTCGATTTGCCGGGCGCTCATCGCGCGTGGCGTGATGGGTGAAATCGGTGCCCGAATAGCCGACGGCGCAAGTGCAAACGGATGCATGGCATAGCGTCCTGCATGCAGCAGCTGCAAACAGAGTCGTCCCCCTGCGGCGTGCACCGCTTTTGTCAAACATTTATGCTTGCCCAGTTGCCAGCGATAGCTCAATTGCGAGGCGGTCAGCGCGAGCCGGCCCCGAAATGTCGGCGAAACACCGCCGGTGACAATCAGACCAACACCAGCAGCGGCGCGTTCAGCATAGAATGCGGCGAGCTTTTCATAGCCACCGCGAACATCTTCCAGGCCGGTATGCATCGACCCCATGAGCACACGATTGGGCAGGCGGGTAAACCCCAGCTCCAGTGGCTGGAACAAGTGCGGGTACGGTTCTGGCTGGCCTGACAACATAGGACTAGCATACCAGCGAATCCGTCTGCGCTGCTGCTTAATGTATTTTCCAGCGCAAACCGTTATAGTGGGCACAGCCTTCTGCAACACAACCCGGCAGACAAACCCACACATCATGTACAACGAGTATTTCGGCTTTAAGGAAGCACCTTTTTCGATTGCTCCCGACCCGCGTTATCTCTACATGACGCCGCAGCACCGCGAGGCGCTGGCGCATCTGGTGTATGGTTTAAACAGCGAGGGGGGTTGCATATTACTCACCGGCGAAGTCGGCACCGGCAAGACCACGGTCTGCCGCTGCCTGCTGGAACAGATCCCGGAACAGGCTCGGGTAGCACTGGTACTGAATCCACGCGTCAGCGCCATCGAGTTGCTGGAAACCATCTGTGACGAACTCAAGATTGTCTACCCCGAGCAGAAGCACTCAGACACGGCAAATACAGTCAAAACCTATATCGATCGTATCAATCGTTTTTTGATCGACGCCAATGCCCGCAATGAAAAAACTGTACTCATTATCGACGAGGCACAGAATCTCGACAGCAGCGTACTCGAACAATTACGCCTGCTCACTAATCTCGAAACCAATCAGCGCAAACTGTTGCAGATTATTATTCTTGGTCAACCAGAATTACTCGCTATTCTCGCGCACCCCGAGATGCGCCAGCTGGCACAACGTATTACCGCGCGATTTCATCTCAATGCGCTGAGCGCGGAAGAAATTCGTGCTTACATCAGCCACCGCCTCGCGGTCGCCGGTCAGAATGTGCAACTGTTTCCGGATGCCACCCTGCGACGCCTGTTTCGACTCAGCAAAGGGGTTCCGCGGCTGATCAATATTTTGTGCGACCGCGCCCTGCTGGGTTGTTACGTACAAAATCAGCACCATGTCGATACCCGCACGCTCAACACCGCGGCACGGGAAGTCTTTGGCGAATTAAAAAATGTCGAAACTCGCCAGCAGCGCAAGTCATGGCCGCGCTACCTGCTTGCAACTATCGCCCTGGTTGCGATTGCCACACTGAGCTACTGGCAGTATCAGCAGGCTAACGACATCCTGCCAGCCGAGCCTGTGGCCAAACTGGTCGACAAAATTTTGGCCACTGAAACTACAGACAGCATCACGGCAGTGAGCACAACTAACAACACTGATGACATCGCTAACAACAGCACAGATGCGTTGCAGGATTTCATTAACCACGCGCCCGACACCAGCATGAGCGCCGCTTACCAGACACTGTTCGCCTTCTGGCAGAAAAAATACACCGGACAGACGAACGCCTGTGACTTTGCCGAACAACAGGGTTTGAGCTGTCTGCAACAACAGGGCAATCTCAACAGTATTAAACGCAGCCGGCTACCGGCTATGCTGCAGGTGTTCAATGCCGATGGCAGCAGCGCCTATATCACTGTGAAAAAAATTGAGCCGCAACAGGTCACACTCGCCATAGCTGATACCGAGTTCATAATCAGCAGCGACACCCTCGACCGCCACTGGTACGGTAATTACACCCTGCTCTGGAAAACCCCACCGTATTATTCAGCGCCGCTGCAAATCGGCAGTCGCGGCCCGCTGGTGCAGTGGCTGGATCAGCAACTGGCACGCGTCATCACTGGCTACAAAACCAATATTCACGACACTTACACCAGCGAAGTCGCGGCTCGCATCGCCGAGTTTCAACGCAGCGCGGGTCTGCCCGCTGACGGTATCGCCGGACCGATGACGTTTATTCAGTTAAGTGCCGCCCTGGGCGAAGCCGCGCCCGGGCTGTCGGCAGCGCAGGCGGAGAAAAAATAATATGTCTTATATCCTGGAGGCATTAAAAAAATCAGAACAGGAACGCGGACACGGCACCGCACCTGGTATTCAAACCATGCATTCATCCAGTTTGAATTACCACAGAGAGAAACGCAGTCGCTGGCCATGGATACTGGTGGTGGCGGTCATGCTCAATTTTGCAGCGCTGCTGTATTTTATTTTCCACCGGCAGGCACCAGCACCGCTCATCGAAGTCGACAAGGTGTCAGCGACTAGCACAAGCCCGCCTGCTGCAAACGTACATCGCGAAACTTTTACACAAACCCATACCATGGTTGCCACACCGCCAGCCAGTGTCGAGCCTGAACCCACACCTGCCGCCAAAGTCGAACCTCGACCAGTAGAATCCGTGCCCGCCAGTTTTCGCGCTGTCGATATTTCAGAACTGCCCGCCGAAATTCGCCAGCAGATTCCGGCGATGGATTTTTCTGCGCACGTCTATTCCAGTAACCCACAGCAACGCAGCGTGGTGATTAATGGACGATTTATGGAAGAAGGCGAAAAACTGAATGATGATTTTGTACTAACAGAAATTACCTCGACTGGCGTGATTATGGATTTCAGAGGCTATCTATTCAGTACCACGGTGATCACCGGCTGGTAAAGAAGATGGGCCACAGACAAATTCGACTGGATCGACAGAACGCCACAAATCAACGCGACCCGATGGGTGGCGGGCAGGAAGCCCGGAATAGTCATAGAAAACGGGAGGTTTTTAAATATTTAAAACGCATTTACCTACACCCGTTTCCTGAGCATTTTACCAACAAAAGCTCTTTTTCCTCTGTGCCTCCGTGGCCAAAGAGTTTTTACCAATATCACTAAAATTCACAATCCGCCATCATTACCATACGCGCTTGAGTTTGCGGATGATTAAAGGCCAGCATTTGCGCATGTAGCAACATGCGCGGTTCGCGGGATTCGACCTCACCACCATACAAACCATCACCGACTACAACGTGGCCGATAGCATGACAGTGCACTCGCAGTTGATGTGTACGCCCGGTGTCTGGCAATAATTGCAGGCGCGTGGTTGCATCGCTGCGCGCCAGTACATTCCATTGGGTCCTGGCTGGTTTGCCGTGAATCTCATCGAGTAACTGATACGGACGGTTGTCCGGGTCACCGCGCATCGCCAGTTCGATTTTGCCGCTTTCGCCCGCGACCTGACCACGCACGATGGCGATATATTCTTTCTCGGGAATACGATCATGAAACTGGCGACTGAGTTCACGTTGCGACTCGATGCCGATGGCCATCAACATCACGCCCGAGGTGTGACAATCAAGGCGGTGCACGACTTTAGCCTCGGGCAGCACTTGCTGCACTCTGAACGCGAGTGAGTCCTGCTTTTCAGGGCCACGCCCCGGCACCGATAACATCGCCGTGGGTTTATGTAGCACGATCACGGCTTCATCGAAATAAAGCACTTCGATTCCCGGAATACAAATATCAGACATCATTTATACCTTATGTATGTCAGAGCCCGGCCACGGCTTCGAAGCGCTTAGCCTCGTCGAGCACAAACTGTTTGAATGCAATTGCTGCCGGCGACAAACGCTTACCTTTACGCTGAATCATGTACCAGTGGCGACGGATGGGAAAATCTTCGACATCAAGAATCGTGAGCCGCCCGGTTTGCAGCTCCAGCTCCAGCGTGTGGCTGGAAACAATACCCAGACCCAGCCCGGCCTGCACCGCCTGCTTGATCGCTTCGTTACTGGTCATTTCGATGGCGGTGTGAAACGCCACCCCCTGCTGCTCAAAAAACCGCTCGGCCGCACTACGCGTGCCCGAGCCGGTTTCGCGCACCACAAAGTTTGCCTGCTCGAATTCGCTGAGCGGGATCGAACGCCGCTGCGCCAATGGATGATTCGGTGCAGCAATCACTACCAGCGGATTTTCCATAAAAGCATCGGCCTCGACTTCGACGCCTTCAGGTGGCTGGCCCATGATCACCAGATCGGGTTCATTATTCTCCAGCTGGCTGCGCAATGCTTCACGATTGGTGATATCCAGACTAATGGTAATGCCGGTGTGCTGTTTCGAGTACTCGGCCAGTAAACGGGTGGCAAAATGGCTCGCCGTGGTCGCCACCGAGATCGCCAAGGTGCCGCGCTCAACGCCCTTGAAAGCTTCGAAAACTTCCTCGGCCTCACCTAGGACATCGGCGATCTGGCGGCCTACTGCATACATGTGCCGCCCGGCTTCGGTCAGGTGTATCTTTTTGCCAATCTGTTCGAACAGCGGCAGGCCGATGCCTTGCTCCAGCTGGCGGATTTGCATCGACACTGCCGGCTGGCTGAGATGCAACTCCTGGGCGGCGCGGGTATAATTTTCGTGGCGTGCCACCGCAGTAAAAACTTCGATTTGTCTGAACGTCAGGTGCATGGTCACAATAGTATCATAAGTATTAACTTATCGTTACAATCAATAATATTGACTTGTAATTATGATACCAGCTTTCTATACTTCTTTTCCACGTTGGACCGGATTGAATATTTCAGAGCAAACGGCGTTATACTGCTTGGCTCACTCAAGACTGTTGTACAACTGAATTTGAAAAATTGTTTGCTTGATGGAGGCAAAGAACATGGCTAAAACTTATAACGCGGGTGTAAAACAATACCGCGAAACTTACTGGATGCCCGATTACACGCCAAAAGAAACTGATATTCTGGCCTGTTTCAAGATCACCCCACAGGATGGCGTACCTCGCGAAGAAGTCGCAGCCGCTGTTGCCGCTGAATCGTCCACTGGTACCTGGACCACGGTTTGGACCGATCTGCTGACCGATCTGGACTACTACAAAGGTCGTGCTTACGCGATCGAAGACGTGCCTGGCGATGACACCTGTTTCTATGCCTTTGTCGCTTACCCCATCGACCTGTTCGAAGAAGGCTCGGTAGTCAACGTACTGACTTCTCTGGTGGGTAATGTATTCGGCTTTAAAGCTCTGCGCGCACTGCGTCTGGAAGACATTCGCTTCCCGGTTGCTTATGTTATGACTTGTAATGGCCCGCCACAGGGTATTCAGGTTGAACGCGACATTCTGAACAAATATGGCCGCCCTCTGCTGGGTTGTACCATTAAACCTAAACTGGGTCTGTCGGCTAAAAACTACGGTCGCGCCTGCTACGAAGGCCTACGCGGTGGTCTCGATTTCACCAAAGACGACGAAAACGTTAACTCGCAGCCGTTTATGCGCTGGCGTCATCGTTTTGACTTCGTGATGGAAGCCATTCACAAAGCCGAAGCCGAAACCGGCGAGCGTAAAGGTCACTACCTGAACGTCACAGCACCCACATCTGACGAAATGATGCGTCGTGCTGAATACGCCAAAGAAATCGGCGCGCCGATCATCATGCACGATTACTTAACCGGCGGTCTGTCAGCGAATACTCAACTGGCACAATGGTGTCAGAACAATGGCATGCTGTTGCACATTCACCGTGCCATGCACGCCGTGCTCGATCGCAACCCGCACCATGGCATTCACTTCCGTGTTCTCACCAAGGTTCTGCGCCTCTCGGGTGGCGACCATCTGCATTCGGGTACTGTCGTGGGCAAACTGGAAGGCGACCGTGAAGCCACTCTGGGCTGGATCGACACCATGCGCGATTCATTCATCAAAGAAGACCGTTCACGTGGCCTGTTCTTCGATCAGGACTGGGGCGCAATGCCTGGCGTGATCCCGGTAGCATCGGGTGGTATTCACGTATGGCACATGCCTGCGCTGGTGAGCATCTTCGGTGACGACTCCTGTCTGCAGTTCGGTGGCGGCACATTAGGTCACCCATGGGGTAATGCTGCAGGTGCAGCAGCTAACCGTGTTGCGGTTGAAGCCTGTGTTGAAGCACGTAACGCCGGTGTTGAGATCGAGAAAGAAGGCAAAGATATTCTGACCAAAGCTGCCAAGAGCAGCCCGGAACTGGGTGCTGCGATGGACACCTGGAAAGAAATCAAATTTGAATTCGACACCGTTGACAAGCTGGACGTAGCTCACAAGTAACTGACTCTTCTGAGTCGTGCCACACAAGCGCGACTCAGCACCAGCGACTTAACCTAACGACACGCAAAACTTACCAGGAGTAAATCACAATGAGTGATGTACAAGATTACAATTCGAGCCTGAGCGACGCCGCCCAGAGCCGTAAATATGAAACTTTTTCATACCTGCCACCTTTGAGCAAAGAGTCGACTCGCGCTCAGATCCAGTATATCGTTGATAAAGGCTGGAACCCGGGCATTGAACACACAGAGCCAGAAAATGCGATCAGCAACTACTGGTACATGTGGAAACTACCCATGTTTGGCGAAACCAATGTCGACACCATTCTGGCTGAAATCGAAGCCTGTCATAAAGCTCACCCGAAGAACCACGTGCGTCTGCTGGGCTTTGACAACTTCGCACAGTCTGCGGGTACGGCCATGGTGGTGTATCGCGGTATTGCTGTTTAACAACGGCTTGATACAAGCACAACAATCAGGCCCCTGCCCGGACGATTTCGGTCAGGGGCTTTTTTAACTCCGAAACGAAAACATTATGGCGAAACCAGATAAATATGTCGGCATTAACAATGACGTCAATGGTGGTATGACCACCATAGGCAAGATTGTGCGTGATGCCTGGGTATTTGGCCTGATCCCCGAAACTGAAACCTGCGAAGGCTGGAACTTTGCCGGCGTCGATGCATTGCTGCAAAAAGTGAACGCCGAGTGGGACAAGTACGGCTGCCTGGTGAGCCATTTACCGGAAGACCTGTTTCAACGTCACCAGAAAATCCACAATGCCGCTGTCGAAACAGCGCGCGCTGCCGGCTGGAGCGGTGAACAGGAAACCGAAGACGAAGTATAAAAACGATACGTAAAAATTAATGGTCCACAGATGAACACGGATAAAACTAATTTAGTTTTGCTGTTCTTGCTTCAACACAAGGTGTATTTGTTGTAGTTTTTTTATCTGCGTTCATCCGCGTTCATCTGTGGATATATAAAGTTTTTAATTTATAGAAGCCTTGTTTTGAAACAAAATCAACTTAATGAAAAAAGGTATACCATGTCTGATAACACTGTAGATCCAAAACAATACATCGTTAAGAACGAACCGTATTATGAGCTGGTTGGCAATGAAGTTGCGCTATACGAAGCCGCCTACAACGCGCGCATGCCGATGATGTTAAAAGGCCCCACCGGTTGCGGTAAATCTCGTTTTGTCGAATACATGGCCTGGAAACTGGGCAGACCACTGATCACTGTCGCCTGCAACGAGGACATGACCGCATCAGATCTGGTTGGCCGCTTTTTGTTAGACAAAGACGGCACCAAATGGCAGGACGGGCCACTGACCACTGCCGCGCGTATCGGTGCCATATGTTATCTCGACGAAGTCGTCGAAGCACGTCAGGACACCACTGTGGTGATTCACCCGCTGACCGATCACCGTCGCACTCTGCCGCTGGATAAAAAAGGCGAACTGGTAGAAGCTCACAAAGATTTCCAGCTGGTCATTTCGTACAACCCCGGTTATCAGAGCTTGATGAAAGATCTTAAACAATCCACCAAACAACGTTTTGGTGCTCTCGACTTTGATTACCCAACAGAAGACATTGAAGTGGCGATTGTTGCCAAAGAATCTGGTGTCGACAAGGCCATCGCCGAAAAACTGGTGCAAATCTCGCATCGTGCGCGCAACCTGAAGGGGCACGGCCTGGACGAAGGGATTTCAACGCGTCTGCTGGTATACGCAGGTCAGCTGATCAACAAGGGCGTCGATCCCAAAGCCGCCTGCAGCATGACCATGGTGACACCATTGACCGATGACCCGGACATGCGCGACACCCTGGATGCCGCAGTACAGACATTTTTCGGTTAAATATTAAAAGTATTGGCGTCCGCTAATGAACGCAAATAAAAGAAAAATCTTTTTCAGTAACCGGGTCCTGGATTCGGCAGAAAATATTAGCGTTTATTTGCATCCATTTGCGGACTTTATCTTTTAGTCAAACAAGACAAGATCATGAGTATTAAACTCGAAGATTACGAAGAATTTCTTGCACAGGCACCTGCTGTGCGTACCGTACTGGAAGCCACCTTTCAGGACGCTGCGCGCATCATGTCACCCACCGGCCTGCAAACCTATATGGATGGCGCTAAGGCGCTATGCAAACTGGGACGCGGTAGCGATGTCGTGATTACCTACTTGCAGGAAATGCCACAGGTGGTGAAAGAGTGCGGCGAAGACATTATTCCTGACTGCCTCACGGCGGCGATGAAATTATCATCGATGACTTCGGGTGAAGTTATTTCTCTACTATTTAGCAGCCTGCCCTCTGCAGCACGTAACCTCGGCGACGCTGAACTGCTGCGTGGCTACCTCACTTTCATCCATCAGCTAGCATCGACTGCGGCACGTGGCCTGCGACCCATGTTGAATCACATGGATGATCTATTATCAAAATTAACCTTGAGCGGTCTGCGGCGTTGGGCCCAGTTTGGCGCCCAGGCTTACCGTCGTGACTTTAATAATCTGACAGCATACTTCAATCTGGAGTCCGCTGACTCCAAAGCCATGCTACAAAAAGAACGCCGCGGTGTTTTGTTCATCAAAGTGCAGCGTAAGCTTAATTTTTATCTGCGCGCATTATGGGCACGCAATTTTTTCCTGCGCCCCACCGGGGCCGATTACACAGATTTTCGACCTTATATCGAAAATCGAATTTTACATATGCCGGATGCCGTCGACGACATCGAAGGCATTCCCGGTCTCGAACTGTACCGTGCGACTGCTGCGCACATGGCTGCACACATGTGCTATTCCACAGCGCCAATCTCCGCTGAACAACTCAGCCCGGCGCAAATGTTTTTCATTGGCTTACTGGAAGACGCCCGCATCGAATACAAGGCAACAAAAGATTTTCCAGGCCTGAAAAAACTATGGCGCTCTTTGTTAGCACAACAAGTTGACGAACAGGCGGCACATCCCGCACTGCCCATGCTGGAGCATGTGGCACTGATGCTGCTCGACGACAGTGTCAGTTCTGACGATACAGAAATTAATAGCCTGGTCGCCAGCTTTCACGAAAACATTGCTGACAAACAGGACGATAATCAGTTCTCCTGGCATAAAGGCCTGGAATTATTCAATTTATTCTCGACACGCAAAGCCGTACCCAGCCTGCGTATACTCGAACGTATTCGCATTCCCTATCGCGATGACAATCGTTATGTCTGGGAATTCGAAGAGTTCAACTGGGATACAGGTACGGCGTACATACCCGCCAGCATGCGTCAGGTTCGCAAAACTGTCAGCCTGATGGAAATGATCAATGAAATTGACTGCGAACTTGCGGGAGATGACGCCCAGGAAATCTGGACCTGCTCAACCGAGCTACGCCCCTACGAGGATGACCTCACTGACAAAACGCTCAGTTTTAATGAAATGTGGGGTAAGGAGCCAGTGTCCGATCCGTATCATTATCAGGAATGGGATTACCAGATTCAGTTACACCGCCCCGACTGGGCCACCGTGTACGAGCGCCGTCAACCCAAAGGTGATCCGGATGACATCAATGAAATCCTGACTCAATATAAGCCTATTGCGCACCGCATCAAACAAATCATCGACCTGTTAACCCCTGAAGGCGTACAGCGTGTGCGTAATATGGAAGACGGTGACGAAATCGATCTCAATGCTGCGGTCGATGCCATGATTTCCATCCGCATGGGCGAACAACCGAATCCACGCATTACAATGCGCAACGTGCTCAAGAGTCGTGACCTCGCGGTGGTAGTATTAATGGATCTGTCTGAATCCACCAACGAAGCGATGGCCGGCTCAGATAAAACCGTGCTGGAACTTACCCGCGAAGCCGCCACCCTGGTCGCTACCGCCATCAATGGCATCGGAGACCCATTTGCTCTGCACGGCTTTGCTTCGGATGGACGTCACGACGTACAATATTATCGCTTCAAGGACTTTAGCCAGCATTTTGATGATGACACCAAATCACGTCTCGCTGGTATGAAAGGCGGCTTATCGACACGCATGGGCGCGGCCTTAAGACATGCTGGCCAGCACCTGCTGAAACAGCCGGAACGACGCAAACTGGTTTTACTGGTGACCGATGGCGAACCCGCTGATATTGATGAACGCGATCCGCAGCATTTGCGTCATGACACCAAAAAGGCCGTCGAAGAATTATACAGCACGGGCGTTTTAACCTATTGCCTGACACTCGACCCACATGCTGACGCGTACGTAAAACGTATTTTTGGAGAGAATAATTACACCATTATTGATAACGTCGATCGTCTGCCAGAAAAGCTGCCAACCTTGTTCGCTTCGCTCACATCTTAAAAGATAGTTGGCAGTTGGCAGTTGGCAGTTGGCAGTTGGCAGT
>JASBSR010000014.1 GCA_030148865.1 Gammaproteobacteria bacterium | reverse complement strand
GCAAGCAAGCAAGCAAGCAAGCTTAGTGTCTGTCCGACGCCCCCCGATCCGCTGAAAGACCCGGGAGGCGGATCGTGAAGTTGTCGGACGAGAGCGTCAACGCCCTGGCCCAGGCGCTGGGCATTGACACGGAAGAAATCGAACGCCGCAAGGCCTTCCTGGAATTCGGCGAAGCCGATGTTCGTCTTCTCAAGGAGTTGCACCAGCATCTGCAACGCCTGCCGCGCCGCTTCGCCGACGCCTTCTATGCCCACCTGCTCGCCTTCGACGAGACCCGCGCCTTCCTGCCCGATGCACAAACCGTCGAGCGCTTGAAACGGACCCAGGCGGCGTATTTCGACAGCCTGACCGCGGGGCAGTACGACTCGGACTATGTCCACCACCGTCTGCGTGTCGGCATCGCGCACCAACGCATCGGTCTCGAACCCAAGTGGTACATCGGCGCCTACAGCAAGTACCTCAGTGGCTTGCTGCCCACCCTCTGGGAGTGTCTGCAAGGCGAGCCCCAACAATTCCTCGATACCTGCCGCGCCCTGCAGAAGCTGGTGTTGTTCGACATGGGCCTGGCCATCGACACCTACATCCAGGCCGACCGCCGCGCCATTGTCGGATTGAAACGCTACGCCGAGAACATCATTGCCAGCCTGCCGGCCGGCCTGGTGGTGATTGACGCGTCCCTGACGGTGCTCAGTGTCAACCGCTCTTTCCGCGAGCTGTTCGGCCTGCGCAATGGTGACGCACGGGCGGGCAAGGCCGTTGAGGACGTATTGCCGGTGCCCGGACTGCGGCGGGAAATCGAGGCGGTGCTTGCCAGCGGCGTGGCCTTGCATGGTCTCGATGCGGAAGTGGGGGACAAGCGACTGCGCCTCGATATCTCGGGAATCCGCCTTGCAGAAGAAGAAGAAGAAGAAGAAGAAGCCCGGCTGCTCCTGGTCGTGGAAGATATCACCGAAGCAGAGAGACTGCGTGCCGAAGCGCAGGCGCACGAGCAGCGATTCCAGGATCTGGTGCAGGGGCTGGACGCCATCGTCTGGGAAGGAGAAGCAGGCGAGCAGGGCTTGCGTTTCACCTTCGTCAGCGAGCGCGCCGAGGCCTTGCTCGGTTATCCCGTCGAGCTTTGGCTGACCGACCCCGAATTCTGGATGTCGCGCCTGCACCCTGAGGATCGTGACATCCTGGTGGCCTTTTATCGGGACATCATCGCCGATGACGGCCATGCCCCGGAAACCGTGGGCACCGACTGGGCGCTGCAGTACAGGATGCGCGCCGCCGACGGGCGCGAGATCTGGTTCCACGACGCCGTGCGCCGCGTGGCTGGAAAAGCGGGTATGTTCCGGCTGCGTGGCGTCATGGTCGACATGAGCACCCGCAAGGAAATGGAGGCACGGCTCGAGTACCTGGCGCACTATGATGCGCTCACCGGTCTGCCGAATCGAATCTTTCTGTTCAATCGGCTCGAGCAGGCCATCGTCCACGGTACTCGCCACGGACGTGCGGCGGCAGTGTTGTTCCTCGATCTCGATCGCTTCAAGATCGTCAATGACAGTCTCGGCCACAGCGCGGGAGACCAGGTGCTCAGAGAGGTGGCTGGGCGGCTGGGGAGCTGTGTCCGGTCTGGTGACATGGTCGCCCGGCTGGGCGGTGATGAATTCGTTGTACTGCTGGAGGACATGGCCAGCGCCCAGGACGTGACGCTGATCGCGCAGAAACTGCTCGACCGTTTCACGTTACCGTTCATGGTCAAGGATCCCGATGGCGGGCTCCAGGAATACCATTTCACGACCTCGATCGGCATCAGCCTCTTCCCCGATGATGGCGATGACCCCCACGTGTTGCTGCGCAACGCCGATACGGCCATGTATCGCGCCAAGGAGCAGGGCGGAAACAATTACCAGTTCTTCGCGGCCGAGATGACCGAGCGGGCGCGCCGCCGCATGAGCCTGGAGAGCGCCCTGCACCGCGCCGTCGAACAGGAAGAGTTCGTCCTGCATTACCAGCCCCAGGTGGAGCTTTCTACTGGCCACATCATAGCCGTCGAGGCGCTGCTGCGCTGGAATCATCCGCAGCAGGGATTGATTCCTCCCGTCGAGTTCATCCCGTTGCTGGAAGAGACCGGGCTCATCCTGTCAGCCGGCGAGTGGGTGCTGCGCGCGGCCTGCCGGCAACAGCGCGCCTGGGTGGAGGCCGGCCTGCCTCCGGTGCGCATGGCGGTCAATCTGTCGGCCCGCCAGCTCCGGCATCAGGCGTTCGTGGATGGCGTGTTCGGGATCGTCGCGGATACCGGCATCGAGCCGGGCCAGCTGGAACTGGAGATCACCGAGAGCATGGTGATGCAGCAGGTCGAGGAGGTGCACACCCTGCTGAACCGGCTAGCCGCCGCCGGCATCGGGATTTCAATGGATGATTTTGGCACCGGGTATTCATCGCTGAGCTACCTCAAGGGGCTGCCCATCGACACCCTCAAGATCGACAAGTCCTTTGTTAGTGACATTACGACAGATCCGGATGACGCGGAGATCGTAGCCACCATCATCGCCATGGCCCGCAGCCTAAAATTGAAGGTGATCGCGGAGGGCGTGGAGACGCGGGAGCAACTGGATTTTCTCTGCGCGCATGACTGCGACGCCATGCAGGGTTATTACTTCAGCAAGCCGTTGCCGGCGGATGAAATTCCCCGCCTTCTGCGCGAGGCCGTATCGCCTGACTTTCGTTGTAAGCCATAGTCTTGTTTGCTGTTGCAAGTACATCTTTATCCTGCGTCATGGAAAGGAAATAGATATTTCAGTAACGCATTAAACATTGATGTTCAATGGAAGCAAGCAAGGTATGGGAGGTATTTGTGTCTATGGCATGTGATCCACAAATCGCTCTTCGACGTTAAGTCGCTTTCCTTCCTGGATGACGGCAATTACTGTGCCACTACAATATTTCCGGACAGGGTGAAAAAGACGGTGTTCAATGGGAAGATACTAAAATAAGAGAATAAGCTATGCGTACATTAAAGGAAATTGGTGGTCTGTTGCTATTGGCTGCTGCCATCGTCGGCATCGGTCAATTTCTGCCCGGATTGAATGTGCTTTTTGATGATTATTTGGTGGGCTTTTTCCTGGCCGCAATCGTTTTCCTCTCGTTCGAATGGCGTATAAGTCACACATGCCTAAGGTTGGCAAACGATCTCCGGAAAAACGACAAAAAAAGGAAAAAGAGAATCAGGGATGGTGGAAAGAAACAAGCGAAGCGACATATTTGCCTTCCCGATCTCTTGATCCACGCAATATTTATAATGAAGATTAGTCAAAAGACCTATACTCGCTGTAGGCTTACAGATTGTAAGCAAGGTTTCGACCCAAGTGGACGCATTGTATGGCAAGGATCGAGAGAATTTTTCAGTGAAAAAACGATGATTGAGTGGGGCGCATAATATTGACGGATAAAAATATATTCGATGCAACGTCATTAGGGTGATGGCGCACCGCCGATAAGGCGAAGGGAGTGTACACCGTGCTGGGCCTAAACATGGAAGGAAAGAAAGAAATCCTGGGTCGGTATCTTTCGGAAAGCGAAGGCGCCCACTTCGGGTTGTCGGAACTCACCGAGCTGCATCATCGTGGTATTGAAGATATTTTAATCGCCATCGGTTGATGGCCTGACAGGCTTCCCCGAAGCCATTAACAGTATCATCCTAAAGACAGAAGTGCAGCTGTGCGTGATCCATCAGATCCGTCACTCGATGAAATATGTGGCATCGAAAAACCAGAAAGCCTTCATGGCCGACTTAAAGCCTGTGTACAAAGCATTCACCCGGGAAGCCGCTGAAACCGCGCTGGATGAACTGGAGGACCGCTGGGGTGCGCAATACCCCATCGTTATCAAATCGTGGCGTAATAAGTGGAAAAGCCTGCCGGTCTATTTCAAGTATCTAGCAGATATGAGTCGCGTGATTTACACCACCAACGCGATTGAAGCGATCCATCGCCAGTTCCGCAAACTGACAAAAACCAAAGGCGTGCTCCCTTATGAGAACAGTTTATTGAAACTGCTTTTTGTCGGTGTCCAGAACGCCTCAAAGAAATGGATCATGCCGATCCACAACTGGAGTTTAACTTTATCGCAACTTGCGTGCGATATATTTTGAGGCTCGGTTAGATAACGTGCTGGACATTTAACCAGTTATGCTGACACAGAATTTTGAACGCTCTCTTTGTTTGTTCGCCTGCGGCGCACTGCACCTACAAACTCATTTATTTTTATCTGTGTTCATCTGTGGACTAAACGTTTTATCGTTTAGCGGTTTTCTTTTTAGCGGATTTTTTCTTGGCAGTTTTCTTGATAGCTTTTTTCTTGCCAATCTTTTCGCGTAGGCGTTGCTTCACTGATCTGGTTTCAGCGGTGTTGTTATCCCAGTTTTTGAATCGTTTTTTGCAGTATTTCAGCAGGGTTTCGTAGGTTGGGAAGTAAAGATCAAAACCGTCTTCCGAAGGGGCGTCGAATTCGCAATAGTCATTGCTATGTTCACGGCATATTTCAGGGCGAGTTTCGTAGATGCCGCAGCGATTGTCTGGCTGCAGGTGTTTACAGGTGCCTTCGACCAGTAAGGTCCAGCCGTCTTCATCTTTATAAATCTTGACGTGTTCGTGAGAGACCTGCCAGAGCAAATGGGTGAACTCGCTTTTTGAGCGCGGCGTGTCAATTTGCTGGGTGATGTAAGTGCAGCACAGAGCGCCGGTACAGTATGAACATTTATTTTCTGGTGTTAGCAGGCTTTTGTCGAAATCGACGGGGAGAGTTCTCAGAGTCATCTTACATAAGTCCGAATTGTTTCAAATTGCCACTGTGATCAATCTGGTAGCGACCACCGGGTTTGGGTTTTGCAATCATGCCCAGACTGTTACGAATGTTAGCGCTAGCGTCTGAGTTCGGCAGCATTGTCAGTTGCGCGTGGTATTCGCCATCTTCGCCGACATTGGCTTCGCCATCAAGTTTTATCTGACCGCCCTGATTACTGATTCGCGCCAATACTGGTTGAGCCACACCCTCAGTCAGAACAATGCTGACATTGCCGAGATCAGCCGTTTCAGCAACAGTAATGCTGGCATTATGCCAGCGCAATATACCGATAGCACGCGGCACCTGGGATGCCTTCCATACCAGCCTTTCAAACTGGAGACTGATTTCGCCACCAAGTTCGGCTAATGGTAACTGTGCCAGCTGCGCCAGCGTTGCTGCGCTAATGCTGGCCTTTATATCGCGCGCAGTCAGTTGTCCAGAGAGCTGTAGTGCAAGCTCTGTACTTAACAGTCGTTGCTGGTATTGCGAGGTGAGATCAAGGCTCAGTTCGCCGAGGAACAAACGCCAGCCGTTAAATTGCCAGCTATTACTGGTGAGTGTGTGTTGATGATTGATACTGATAGTAGCGGCTTTTCCAGTCCAGAGGCTGCCGCTGACACCCTGTACGGAAAACGCGGGCACATAATTTTGAACCAGCGCCAGTACCGGTGCGGCTGGTACCAGTGCAATCAAAAACACGAGATAGGCGAGTATTGCACTGAGAATAAAATAGCGTTTCTTCATTCGGTTTTATTGAAGGATAGTCGCGCGTTGACTGTGCCGGGTTTATCACTGCGTTCAATACTGGCTGAGGATACCCGAATGCCGTGGTTTTGTTCCAGCACATTCAGCCAGATTAGCATTTGGTCAAACGAGGCAGCGTTGAGTGCAACACGAGCGCCATCGTTGCTCGATGATTCCAGCTTGCTGATATTGTTTTTGATGGCCGAGTTATTGGCGGCCTGTTCTACGACAAGTGTTACCGGCTGGTTGCTGGCAGTGTTGCGTGCGCTGCTTCCTGAGGACTTTAATGCGCGAACTTCGGCAGCGGCCTGCTGCATCCATTGCAGGTTGTTCAGGTTGCTCTGGTATTCCTGTTCGGCACTATCCAGCCCCTTATGGAGTGGTTCCCAGACAGTGAGATAGAAAATGGTGATCACCATGATAATAGCGGTCGCGATTACCATAATACGTTCACGCGGTTGTAGACTGTGATACCAGTGCTGTAGTGTGTTGAGCTGATTCATCAGCCGGCCCTCTGAAGGCGCAGACTGCCTTTGACCTCGTTTTTATCCGAGGCAGATGACGTGATTTCAGATTTAAGCTGACCGCTGTGATTGAGTTTGTTGTTGAGTTCCTGAATCGCATTGAGACTGGTGCTGGTGAGGTTAATATCAACGCGGTTGCTGCGATAATCAATTGACTGCAGGTTTATATTTTTGTCTTTGGCGAGTGCGCCGGCAGCGTATGACAATATAGTTAGTAAACTATCGCTGCTGCCGCTGGCTCCCGATTTCAGTTTTTCGAGCTTTTGTTCCATTTGCACGCGTGGGTTGACGATGCGGCGGCTCTCGGGGAAGGCTTCTTTGTAAAGCCGGGTAATTTGTGCCTGCATTTCAGTGTTTTTTCTGGCCAGGCTCTGGTACTGAAATGTGGTGATCGATAAATTCAGCACCAGCCAGACCGCGGCAAGCGCGACGGGCAAACGCCAACGTTTCCATCGTGCAACATTTTTACTTTTGGGCTTGAACTGACCCTGCAGCAAGTTTAGCGGCAGGGCATTTTTGTACTGGCCGCAATACACCACCAGGGGGTGCTGGTTATATTGCAGCTGAACCAGTTCGATGTCGTTGGGAATAATCGCAACAATGTCATCAATGCTCTCGTTTTCCATACGAAATAATAAAATTTTCTCGGGTCGTGGCAGAGCTGTATTGTTTAAGCTGGACTTGAGCACCAGCGGGGTGAGTTCGCGATCATATTCGGCGCCATCGAATCTATCCAGCTGGACATCAGCATTTTCACCGTAGATCAGTATTGCCCACTGCTGAGCGTTGCCAGCGAGGCAGAGGGCATCGGGAATTACGGCGTCAGGTTTGATGTTGTGCTTTGCGAGTGCGTCGATTACGGCCTGCATGGTGTCGATGCGGATGCCGACTACCGCAGTCTTCGCGCCATCCGATTTGGCGGTGACAAAGTGGAACTTGTCGACATCATCAGCGAGCTGTTCTTCCAGGGCGTACGGAATCGCGCGTAAAAGTTTTTGTCGATTTTGTGTCGGCAGTTGCACGTGGTTGATGTGTAGCAGGATATTGTCCAGCAATACCACAGAGTGATGTTTGCCAGCGAAAGTGCTAAGTTCAGCTAGCTCACCCTGTTGAATTTTACAGGTGAGCTCACCTGCGTTATTCACCAGCGCCCAGGCAGCCTGTTGGTGTGCCGGGTTAAAATGGATCAGCAGGGTGTCTTCCATCAATACGCGCCTATCGAATGTCTGAGTACGCTGGTGTCGCCGTTTGGGTTACGGAATAAAATACTATAGACCTGAACGCGTGACTGTCCGACGATTACAGCAGTGCTGAGTAAAAAATAGTCTGTCGTGACACTGAGTCGGTCTGTATTGGTAACAACTTTGCTGAGTTTGTTGCGTGTAATCATATCGGTAACGCTGTCGTAATACGCAGTGGTGTTAGTGGCTTTGTCTGCGCGTTGCTGGACGATGTTCTCGGCCAGGGTCTGAGTCATATCCGGTGCCAGTGATATTAGCACTTCTGCCGGCGCGGTGTTGACGTTGATGCTGGTGTGTTTGCCGAAAGCGCAGACGAATGGTGCCAGCGTATTATACACTTTGGCATCATCGAAGCCTTTCACCAGACGCAGCTCACTAAGACTTTGCATGGGCTGATTGGCGGTGCGGTAAGGCTTTGGTAGATTCGTATAATAACCATCTTCGGCACCATCGGGCAGGGTAGTGCTGGCATCGCTGTCGATCCAGTCGATAACAGCATCCGCCAGGCCCGGGTTTAATCCCAGCGTGCTGAGCAGCCGCTGAAAACGTTGTTTGGCCACTGCATCGACGCTGCTGTTGTTGTAAAGATTGTTAAGATTAAAACAGTCCTGCAGGCCTTTAATGGTGCCGGTGAGTGAGCC
Organism: Gammaproteobacteria bacterium; assembly: GCA_030148865.1. Classification (GTDB taxonomy): domain Bacteria; phylum Pseudomonadota; class Gammaproteobacteria; order SZUA-229; family SZUA-229; genus JASBSR01. The sequence goes on along the minus strand of JASBSR010000014.1, from coordinate 2,978 downwards.
ACCGTCAAACGGAAAGCTTTGTGGTTTTGCCCATTCTTCATCATTGTGATCAATTTTGTTGTTGTCATGGTCGAACTTGAGCCCGAATTTGGCGAGTTCTTCGGCACCTGACACAAACACCAGCGCCTGTTCGTTAGCAATAATATTGCCGGTGCGGCGAACATCAAGCTGCAGGTGTTTAGCCAGGCTGACACCTATGGTGGTAACGATGGCGAGAATCAGCAGTGCGGTGATAATCGCGACGCCGTGTTGTCGATGTGCAGATCGAAACAACATCAACGATTCACCTTATACAAGCGCCTGAGTTCACCCCAGTCCTTCAGTGTCAGACTGACCTCGATTGCAGCCGGTAGTGGAATTGCTGCACCCGGGCTGGTGTTTAGTGGCGGCCATTGCTCGTGCCACTCGGCGTTGCTGTCCAGATAACGCAGCCTGAAGTCGTCGACCGCATCGAGCAATTCACTACGGTAGGGCTGCATGTCCTGAACTCGATCCAGTTGTGGCCAGCTCAGACGAATCAGTTTGTTGTCCTGCAGTTGATATGCCACGCGCTGGAGATGACTGCGCAATAGGTTTGCTGGATTGCGTCGGCCATTACGGGTGAATTCGATAACCGTGTCGACGTTATTATTGCTCAGCAGGTATGGTTGCGTGGTACCAAGTTCGTCACGAATGTCGCGTTGCTCAATTTGATAGAAATCGCGGGTCAGGATATACATGGTGTGCTGCACTGCCTGCATCCGTGCCAGCGCCTGACTGGCAATGGTATTGTTGCTTATAATCTGGTTGAGACCACCGTAGGCCATGATTGACATAATGGCAAACACGCTGATTGCGACCAGCAGTTCCAGTAACGTAAAGCCACTCGGATTTCGAGATATGTCAACTTGCACTGACATAAGACACAAGTTTGGTCAGAGCGTTTTCGCGCTTTTTGTCGCGGTAAACCCGAAATTCGATTTCAAATACACCATCAAATTCAGTTTTGGTAATTTTGCGCGTCCAGTACCATTTGACACCCGCCATTTCACTATCACCATCACGTGTGCCGGTTGCGTTAATGCTTTTTTCGATTTGTAGCTGGGTGATTTCATTCATCGCCACCCAGTGGGCGATGGTCTTTTGTTTGAGATAGCTCGCGCCGCTGGCCTGGCTGCCCGAAGTGCTGAGCACTGCTCCCAACGAGATGGCGATGATGGCCAGTGCGACCAGCACTTCGATCAGAGTGAAGCCCGTGCTGGGCTTATTCACCTGCTTTGATCTCGTGTTTGCCGTCGATGAAAGCATTGACCTGATAGCTTTTTGCAACCCCGTAAATCAAAAACCGCGCTTTGAACTCGGGTGTGATTTCACCGCTGGAGAGGAGAAAGGTTTGCGGCGTGAGCTCGGGTTCGCCATCCATATTAACGGGTGAGCTGCCGGCGGCTGGGTCTTTTAAGGCCACACCGGTTTCATCGAGTGTGAGTTCGATTTCGATATTATGTTCCAGTGCGCGGGTGCGTAACAAACGGTCATCGTCCAAATGTTGCCATTTGTTGTCGAGTTGCACCAGAAACGTATAGCTATTGGGGGTGAAGGCAAGCCCATATTCCAGTCCTTTGAAAATGGCTTCTTCCTGTGCCAGTTGCAACAGCTGATTAAAGCGTTGCGCTTCTTCCTTGATCATGTCTTCCGGGTCGGCGCCACGAATCGCGAGGGTGGTAAAAGAAATCAAAATACCGATGATGACGATCACCACCAGCAGTTCGAGCAGGGAAAATCCCTGGCTGCGTTCAGGTTTGATAAACGCGGGCGGTGTTGCGCAGAAAATCACACGGCACCGGACGGTGTTTATTCGAGTTCCCAGGAACCGATGTCGGCATTGATGCCATCACCGCCGGGGGCACCGTCGGCACCGAGTGAATAAATATCGATTTCACTGTGCGTGCCCGGGCTGAGAAACTGATAGTCACGTCCCCAGGGATCTTTATTGAGTTTTTTTATATAACCACCTTCTTTCCAGTTGGCGGCCTCAGGAGGTTTCCGTACCAGCGCTTCCAGCCCCTGATCGGTGTTCGGGTAGGTGAAATTATCCAGACGATAGATGTCGAGTGCGCTTTCGAGCGCGCGAATGTCCTGTTTTGCCTTGGCCACGCGGGCTTTGTCCGGGTTATCCATGATGCGGGGAACCACCACACTGGCGAGGATGCCGAGAATCACCACCACCACCATGATTTCTATCAGGGTGAAACCGTTTTGCTGTTTGCTGACCTTGTTCAATTGAAACTCCCGGTTGACTGCTTTGCGCGCTGGCAGGTATCAGGTTAGAGTCCGGATTGTTCTCGGGTTCATCTGACGTGCGCGGAATCATACCAAATGCTCTCTCGACTGCCTATCTTCGCCCGCTTTCGCTGGACACCAAATTATAGCCTGTGGCTGGGGATCGCAATATTAAGCGGTGGCCTGCAGGCCGCCGGGCTGGTGCCGGCCTGGCGCTATGACCGCAGTCTGATCAGCGCGGGCGAGCTCTGGTTGCTGTTCAGCGGGCATCTGGTGCACCTGAACTGGAGCCACTGGGCACTGAATATGGTGGGGCTGGGCATGGTCGCGTTTTTTTTCAGCGACCATGCCGGTTTTCGGCAATGGCTATGGGTGCTGTTTTGCGCCGCGCTGTTCGCAGGTGTGGGGTTGTACTGGCGCGATCCTGATATGCAGACTTATGTTGGTCTCTCGGGAGTGCTGCACGGTCTATTCATTTTTGGCGCGCTGCGTGAGATTCGCATCTACCCTGCCAGTGGTTATGTGCTGTTCATTCTGCTGGTGGCCAAGCTGACCTGGGAAGCGGTCAATGGCCCGCTGCCGGGTTCGGAGACCATGACAGGCGGTCGGGTCGCCACCGATGCGCATCTCTACGGTGCCATTGGTGGTGGTTTCGCTGCGCTTTCGCGGTATCTGGGTGAGTTATTGTACCAGCTGGTTGAGATCAAAAATCGGTAACA
>JASBSR010000009.1 GCA_030148865.1 Gammaproteobacteria bacterium | reverse complement strand
CGCCGCTTCCGCACTCCAGCCATAGGCATGGCTGCGTGAGGCCGGATTGCCATACGCCGATTGCGGCCCTAAATATTTGATCATTTCCGCTACCACCCGCTCGTCGCACGGCGTGGTCGCGCTGTAGTCGAGGTAGATCGGAGTCGATGCTTTCATTTCTTTAGTCACGTGTTTAACCTTTCGTTCTCGCTTTGATCGTTGATTTAAATATTCGCCGCCAACATCACAGCGCTGTTCTGCATAGGCATGATGTCCTTGAGTGCTTTTATCAAGTGTTCAACATCTGCCTGCGTATTACTCATACCAAAACTCACGCGCACCGCGCCAAGTGCAAATTCATTCGCCACAGCCATTGCCCTGAGCACATGGCTGGCTTCGGTTTTACCACTGGTGCAGGCCGAACCGCTGGACACCGCAATACCTTTGCGATCGAGCTGCATCAGCAGGGTTTCACCATCGAAACCGGCAACACCAAACTGCACCGTGTTCGATAAACGCTCACTGTGTTCGGCAAAAATGCGCACGTTTGAAAATGCACACAATTCAGCTTCAAGTGCATCGCGCAGTGCACGTGTGTGTTGCATGCGCGCATTCAGTTCCGAGCGGGCCAGCTCTGCCGCCTTGCCAAAGCCCACAATTGCCGGCACATTTTCTGTACCGGAACGCCGGCGTTTTTCCTGCGCGCCACCATACAGTATCGGTTTTAGCGGTAGCGTCGAATCAATAATCAAAGCGCCAGCACCCAACGGACCATAAAACTTGTGCGCCGAGAGCGTCATCGCGTGCACGCCGCTACCAACAAAACTGACCGGCAATTTACCTGCTGCCTGCGAAGCATCGCTGTGCATAAAAGCACCCTGCTCGCGCGCCAGCGCAGCAACAGCGGCGATATCCTGAATCACGCCAGTCTCATTATTCGCCATCATCACCGACACCAGTCGAGTGTCAGTGTGTAAAACTTTTTTTAGTGCAGCGGCAGTCACATAGCCATCCACATCGCACTCAATCCTGTCGACCGGATTCGCTTTTTGCTGCACCGCCTGTGCCGGCTCCAGCAGCGACATGTGTTCAATGGCGCTAATGGCAATGCGTGCCTCGGGCTGCGCGGCGGCAAACCCCTGCACCAGCAAATTATTCGCCTCGGTACCGCCCGAGGTAAAAATCACCTGCTCTGCCTGCGCGCCCACCAGTGCCGCCACTTGTTCGCGCGCCAGTGCGATAGCATCGCTGTGCAGTCGCCCAAAGCGATGCAGACTCGAAGCGTTACCACAGATGCTGCCGAGATACGGTTGCATGGCCTCGAACACCGCAGGGTGCAGTGGCGTGGTCGCGTTGTGGTCGAGATACGTCGCCATGGTGGTCGATGATTGCCTGCTCAGTGCGCGAGTGCGTTCGCGTTATCCTGGCGCAGCGAGACTTCGCGCACGGTTTTGCTGTTCATGATTTCGGCCAGACTGATACCATCGAGGAAAGAGCGGATTTCGTTGCTCAGCTCCTGCCATAAATCGTGGGTCAGGCACTGATAATCACCGCCGCTACAGGACTCAATTTCCTCGCAACGGGCAATCTGGCAGCCCTCATCCACCGCCAGAATTACATCGGAAACACTAATTTCGCTGGTGTTGCGCTGCAGGCTGTAGCCGCCGCCGGGGCCACGCGTGCTGGTAACCACACCATTGCGCCGCAGCTTGGCAAACAACTGTTCGAGATAGGACAGTGAGATGCACTGTCGTTCGGAAATTGCGGCCAGAGACACCGGCCCATTGTCCTGATGGAACGCGAGATCCAGCACTGCCGTCACGGCATAGCGACCTTTGGTTGTTAAACGCATAAAATCCTGCCTCAACGATTGCAATAGCAGGTTATTTTAGCTAATCCCGAGTAATTTAGTCAACTATTTACCTGAGTATTCTACTCAGGTATTAATGAGAATCATTCGCGGATGATGTGCTCAACCTCAGACTCATCCTCGTCACCTGCTCCGGTCTTGAGCTGACAGGGTCCGAGATCGGGCAGATTACTGACATCGATTTCGGTACCCAGCTGTTTCAGCGCAGCGCACATGGTCTGCATTTTTTCATCCATGGCATGAATATGATCAAGCATGCGATTGATCGCCACCGCCACCGGGTCGGGGGCGTCACGGGTTGCGCCATACGCATCGAAGCCCATTTTTTCAGCAATGGCATCGCGATTTTTTTGCTGTTCGGCCTCGTTTTCGCTGGGTTTTTGCACCAGACGACCGGGAACACCGACCACCGTACCGTTCTCCGGCACTTCGCGTGTCACCACAGCATTAGAGCCAATGCGCGCACCGCTGTGGATGATAATCGGCCCCAGCACCTTGGCACCGGCACCAACCACGACATTGTCCAGTAAGGTGGGATGGCGTTTACCCTTGTTCCAGCTGGTGCCACCGAGAGTGACGCCGTGGTACAGGGTACAGTCATTACCAATTTCAGCCGTTTCACCGATGACCACACCCATGCCGTGGTCGATAAAAAAACGCTGGCCGATTCTGGCACCGGGGTGAATTTCAATCCCGGTGAACCAGCGCGCAAGATGCGCGCCAAAACGCGCCAGCCATTTCAAACCGTGGCCCCATAACCAGTGGTTGCAGCGATGCATAAGGACAGCGTGCAGACCAGGATAAGTAGTAAGCACTTCCAGTACATTTCGTGCCGCCGGGTCGCGGGCAAACACACAGCGAATATCGTCTCGAAGGCTAATAATGTGACTCCTGTTAAGCAGGCATGGCGTGTATTGCGGGCCAGGCTTTAGTTATGCCGACTATCTTAGGTGATTTCAAGCTCGATGTTATACCCGGAAAACTTACGGATATTCAACACTCCGCTATCGAGTATTAGGTACTGGCCTTTGATACCCAGCAATTCACCTTCAATCATCGGCTGTGTATCAAAATTCAGCGATTTGATTTTTTCCGGGTAGGCCTGCACCGGATATTCAATCGCTGTGACTTCGACATCCTTAATCAACTCGATTTCGGCATCACCATGTTCTGCTACCAGTTGCTCGATTCTGGCATTGCTTTTGTCGACCAGCTCGTCGCGCAGAGCGGTCAGCTCAACCGGCTCGGCATCGCCTTTCAGCATTTTACGCCAGTCAGTGCGATCGGAAACATGGTTCTTTATTTCGACTTCGAGCAATCCTGATTGTAATCGAGTTGCCACTTTAAATATTGGCAGCGCCTGAGTCGCGCCCTGATCAATCCAGCGCGTGGGTATCTGCGTACCGCGGGTGATACCGACTTTAATCCCGGAAGAATTGGCGAGATAAACATAATGCGGTTGCATGCAGTGATTCATTGCCCACTCTGGCTCGCGGCAGGTACCTAGATCGAAATGACAGGTTTCCGGTTTCATAATACACATATCGCAGGCGGCCAGGGCGCGAAAACAGGGATAGCAATGCCCCTGATTAAAACTTTTTTTAGTGAGACGACCGCAGGCCACGCAATGAATTTCGCCACCGTATGTCAGGCGCAGCTGGCTGCCGATGGCGGCATTCATATCGACACGCGCATCACCAACAGGCAATTCATAACTCACCGGCGATGCCTGATGCACGATCATTTTTTCGATATTTCCCATCATGTTTACTATGCCTGTTTTGAGTGTTGAATAAATTGATCAATCAATTGCACTGCGCGCTGTAATTCTGCCATCGGCCTGGTGTACGCAAATCTGAGATGCTGACCTGCCTGATAGTCACCAAAATCAACCCCCGGTGTCACGGCCACCCCTGTCTGCTCAAGTAAATTACAAGACCAGCGAAACGCATCACCGGTAATCGCACTACCATTGGCATAAATATAAAATGCGCCCTCTGGTTGCCTGGCGATCTCAAAGCCCAGCGCCTGCAGTGCCGGCAATAAATAATCACGGCGCTGCTGAAATTCCGCCCGGCGTAATTGCAAAATGACTTCAGTCTCGGGTAAAAATGCCGCCAGTGCCGCATACTGCGACGGTGTTGGCGCCGCCAGAAATAAATTCTGCGCCATGCGATCAACGGCACTGACATAATTCTCCGGTACCACCATCCAGCCCAGACGCCAGCCGGTCATGCCAAAATATTTTGAGAAGCTATTGATAACGAAACCATCACTGGAATATTGCAGCGCTGTACCATCGTCAGCATCGTAGACCAGCCCCTGATATATCTCGTCAACAATGAGATGCCCTTGCTTGTGTGCAACTGCCACCAGCAAAGCCTGCATCGACTGTGCTTCGAGCCGCGTACCAGTCGGGTTTGATGGTGTCGACACCATTGCCGCGCGGGTGCGTTCATTCCACTCGGCTTCAATCTGCCCGGCACTGAGCTGATAATTTTGTTCGGCACTCACTGGCAGCGCGCGTGTTTTTATCCCAAGCAACTCCGCAATATTGCGGTTGCAGGGGTAACCTGGGTCACTCAGTAGAACCTCATCACCCGCATCCAGCAAACAACATAGGGCCAGTTGCAATGCACCCGAAGCACCCGGGGTAATGATGATGCGACTGGCATCAATCGTGACTGCGAACTTGCGCGCATAATATTCTGCCACCGCCTGCCGCAGTTCTGGCAAACCGGTGGCTGGGGTATAGTGTGTGTATTGTTTTTCCAGTGCCGATATGCCGGCATCGATAATCGGCTGTGCCGTAGCGAAATCGGGCTCACCCACTTCCAGATGCAGCACTTCACGACCCTGCGCCTGCATCTGTTGCGCGCGCGCGAGTAAATCCATCACATGAAATGGTTTTACACGGCGTGCGCGGGATGATAAATAATCTGACAAAAACCTGCTCCGAGACCCGCAACAATTGTACACTGTAGCGCATGATTAAAAAGCACACTACCACCTGCGCACTCCTGTTCGGTCTACTCGCTGTAATGTCGGGCAATACACTGGCACTACCGCAACAGGCACTGGTGCCCGGTGGCGTCGCCTTGCTCGCCTTGCCCAATTATCAGAGCGGCAGCATCGTTAAATTTGATAACAAACGCGTGGCGGTGTTTCAGGAACACGGCAACTGGTATGCCATCGCGGGTATTCCACTGCAACACTCGGTTGGAGATCATGCATTTAGCGTTACCACGGCAAATGGAACATCGCGCACGCACAAAATAACGGTGATCGTTAAAAAATACGCTGAGCAACATCTCACCATCAAGAATAAACGCAAGGTGAACCCCAACCCGGACGACCTGAAGCGCATCAACCGCGAGCGTTTACGCAAATCGCGTGCCCGCAAATTCTGGAGTGATGGCGCACCACAGATCGATTTTATCTGGCCGACCAAAGGTGAAATCAGCAGTATTTTTGGCCTGCGGCGGTTTTTTAACGAACAGGAGCGCAGTCCGCATAACGGTCTCGATATTGCCGCTGCCGAAGGACTTCCGGTAAAAGCCGTCGCCGCGGGCAAAGTCATCGACAGCGGCGAGTTTTTTTTCAGCGGCAATATGATTTATCTCGACCACGGTCAGGGCATCATCAGCCTGTACGCGCATCTCAGCCAGATCGACGTCAAACCCGGCGATATCGTGCGCCAGGGCCAGACCATCGGCGCCGTCGGCCAGACCGGTCGCGTCACCGGCCCGCACCTGCATTTTGCAGTCTATGCCAACCAGACGCTGGTAGATCCGCTATTTTTATTACCCGTAAAAGCCGGTCTGAGCCACTAAAAAGCCCGAGAATCGCAGAAATCTCGGAAAACCCTTGCTAATGGCGCAAATTTAACGATAATTAGCGCCCAGATTCGTAAACCCAGCTCCTGTTGTATATGGCAAAAGAAGAAGCAATTCAGATGGAAGGCACGGTGATTGAAACCCTGCCCAATACCATGTTCCGAGTCGAACTCGAGAACGGTCACAAGGTGACTGCGCATATTTCCGGCAAAATGCGCAAACACTATATCCGCATCATGACCGGCGATGCCGTCACTGTTGAGCTCACGCCCTACGATCTGGCCAAAGGCCGCATCGTCTACCGCGCGAAATAATTCCGCGCCGCACGCAAAAAGGCCGGTGAATATTCACCGGCCTTTTGTTTTTCTGACTAGAGTTATTGCGCTTCAACGACAAGAGCAATTAGTCCGCCAATGAACGCAAATGTTTTTGTTTGTGCGCCTGCGGCGCACAGCACTTACCTATTTTGGATCTTATTGGCGTTCATTTGCGTTCATTGGCGGACTTATATCTTTTCAGGCTTTCGCCGTTTCTAGCGATTCGACGTCAATCTTGAGCTCGCCCTTATCGACGCTAACCTGCACTACTCCACCGCGAATCAACTGCCCAAACAGTAGTTCATTCGCCAGTGGCTTCTTGACGTAATCCTGAATCGTGCGCGACATCGGCCGCGCGCCCATCTTTGGATCATAGCCCTTCTCTGCCAACCAGCGCCGTGCTGCTGTATCGACTTCCAGTGTCACCTTCTTTTCATCCAGCTGCATTTCCAGCTGCATCAGGAATTTGTCAACGACACTGGCCAGGGTTCTTTCATCCAGCGAACCAAACTGCACGATGGCATCGAGTCGATTTCTGAATTCCGGGGTAAACATACGCTTGATTTCTTCCATGCCATCGAGTTCGTTCTTTTGCTCGGTAAAGCCCATCGAGCTGCGCGAAATTAATTGTGCACCGGCATTAGTGGTCATAATCAGGATGACATTTCTGAAATCGGTTTTGCGGCCGTTACTGTCTGTCAAAGTACCGTGATCCATCACTTGCAGCAAAATATTAAACACTTCAGGATGCGCTTTTTCAATTTCATCGAGTAGCACGACCGCGTGTGGATGTTTGGTCACCGCTTCGGTGAGCAGACCACCGTCATCAAAACCGACATAACCCGGGGGTGCGCCGATCAAACGCGATACAGTGTGGCGCTCCATGTATTCCGACATATCGAAACGCAACAGCTCAACACCCATAATTTTGGAGAGCTGACGACTCACTTCGGTTTTACCAACGCCCGTGGGCCCGGCAAACAGAAAAGAACCAATCGGTTTTTCTGGATCACCCAGACCAGAGCGCGCCATCCGAATTGCTGTGGTTAAAGTATCGATTGCTGTTTCCTGACCGAATACTGTCAGGTTCAAATCGCGTGACAGATTACGCAACACCTCGGTATCAGAAGTGGTGACGGTTTTCGGCGGTATGCGTGCAATTTTGGCGACAATATTTTCAATGTCGGTGACATTGACCGATTTCTTGCCACTCTTGCCGTGCAGACGACGATTAGCCCCGGCTTCATCGATAACATCAATGGCCTTATCAGGCAAAAACCGATCCATGATGTAACGCTCGGATAATTCTGCTGCCGCGCGCAGCGCGTTGCTGCTGTATTTAACATCGTGATGTTCTTCAAAGCGGGTTTTCAGACCCTTGAGAATTTCCACGGTTTCTTCAACGCTGGGTTCTTCAAGATCGATTTTCTGGAAACGACGCGCCAGTGCGTGATCTTTTTCAAACACGCTGCGAAACTCTGCATAAGTCGTCGAACCGATGCACTTCAATTCGCCCGAGGCCAGCATCGGCTTGATTAAGTTGGAGGCATCCATCACCCCACCCGAGGCAGAACCAGCACCGATAATGGTGTGAATTTCGTCGATGAACAGTACCGAGCCGGGTTTGTTCTTCAGTTGTTTCAGTACACCTTTAAGACGTTTTTCAAAATCGCCGCGATATTTGGTGCCTGCCACCAGGGACCCCAGATCGAGTGAATAAATGGTCGCGTCCTTGAGCACATCGGGAACTTCTTTATCGACAATTTTTTTCGCCAGACCTTCGGCGAGCGCGGTCTTACCGACACCAGCCTCACCAACGAGCAAAGGATTATTTTTTCTGCGTCGGCACAGAGTTTGAATCACGCGCTCAATTTCATTATCGCGACCAATGAGTGGGTCTATCTGACCCTGACGCGCGCGTTGATTAAGATTGGTAGCAAAGTTTTCCAGCGGCTGGCCTTCGCCCTCGGTCGGTGCTTCTTCACGTGTTTCGGGTTCAACTTTATCCGTTTCACTGGAAACTTTGGTAATGCCGTGTGAAATATAATTGATAATATCAAGTCGGGTGACGCTTTGCTGATTCAGCAGATAAACCGCCTGCGACTCCTGTTCACCAAACATGGCAACCAGAACATTGGCACCGACAACTTCTTTGCGTCCAGATGACTGCACGTGGAACACGGCGCGTTGTAAGACTCGCTGAAAACCCAGCGTCGGCTGCACTTCACCGCCAACAACATCGCTGAATACGGGAGTGTTTTTTTCAAGATACTCACGAAGTTCAGAACCGAGCAAATCAATATCGGCACCACAGGCCTGCAACACTGTATTGGCACTTGTGTTTTGCAGCAGTGCGAGCAATAGATGCTCGACTGTTATGTATTCGTGTCGCTTGTCACGAGCCTCACTGAATGCAATATTCAATGATGCTTCAAGCTCCTTACTCAACATAACCCCACCTCTTCGTTAGCCACTAGTATGATTACACTTCTTCCATAGTACATAACAAAGGATGCTGGTTGATCTTGGCGTATTCATTGACCTGATCGACCTTGGTCTCAGCTATTTCGTAGCTATAAATACCGCATATCCCCTTGCCTCTGGTATGCACCGCCATCATCACACGGGTGGCTTTGGCGTGGTCCATAGTAAAAAAAGTCATCAATACCTGAATCACGAACTCCATTGGCGTGTAATCGTCATTGATTAACACAACCTTGTATTCTTTTGGCGACTTGAGTTTCGGTTTTTCCTCTTCGACCGCCAGACCACTGTCGTAATCTGTGTCAGACTCGTGTTGACTCATGATTTACACTCAGTTTAGATCAAAGTTTCGGGTTTTGCTGTCGGGCAATTAAAGTCCGGATCAGCGGACAACATAGCTGCCTCAATAGCCTGCCCAAACCCGGAGCAGCTAACTTCGATGGCCGCTTCCATCATGCTGGCAAAATCGAAGGTCACAGTGCGCCTGCAGATCGCCGCGCTGACCCCGGCGATAATCAGATCCGCTGCCTCGCTCCAGCCGATGTGTCGCAGCATCATTTCCGCAGACAAAATCAGCGAGCCCGGATTGACCCGGTTTTGACCCGCCAGTTTTGGCGCTGTTCCGTGGGTGGCCTCGAATAGGCCAATAGTATCTGACAGATTCGCTCCCGGGGCGATCCCAATACCCCCCACCTGAGCCGCCAGAGCGTCCGAAATATAATCACCATTCAGATTGAGCGTGGCAATCACACTGTAGTCCTCCGGGCGCAGCAGAATTTCCTGCAAAAACGCATCCGCGATCACATCCTTAACTACAATTGTATGGCCAGTTTCAGGATTTTTAAAGCTGCACCAAGGGCCGGCATTGATTTCTGTGGCACCAAATTCTGTTTTCGCCAGTGCGTAACCCCAGTTTTTGAAGCCCCCCTCGGTGTACTTCATGATATTACCCTTGTGCACCAGGGTCACGCTGCTGCGATCATGGTCGATAGCGTACTGAATGGCCTTGCGCACCAGGCGCTCGCTGCCTTCGCTGGAGACTGGCTTGATACCGATACCGGCAGTATTCGGAAAACGAATACTGGTGACCCCCATTTCATTTTGCAGAAAATCGATGACTTTTTTAACTTCGGCGCTGCCCGCCTGCCATTCGATGCCAACATAAATATCTTCAGAATTCTCGCGGAATATCACCATATCGGTTTTTTCCGGTGCTTTCAGCGGACTGGGTGTGCCGGCAAAATAACGGATCGGGCGCAGACACAGGTAAAGGTCCAGCTCCTGACGTAACATCACATTCAGCGAGCGTATACCACCACCCACCGGAGTGGTCAGCGGGCCCTTGATCGCCACCCGATAATCCCTGAGAGCGGCCAGGGTTTCTGCCGGCATCCAGGTATCGTCGCCGTAAATTCTATTGGCTTTTTCACCGGCGTAGACCTCCAGCCAGGCGATTTTTCTATCACCGCCGTAGGCTTTTGCCACCGCCGTATTGACCACAGACAGCATCACCGGGGTGATATCGACACCGATGCCGTCACCTTCGATGTAGGGAATAATCGGCTTATTCGGCACGTTCAACGAGTTATCAGCATTGGCGGTGATTCTCTCACCCATCGCGGGTAGTGCTATCTTTGCAAATGCCATCGAAGATCCAGCCACATATGAATAACGTATGGCTGGCACTATACATCAGCCAACACTAATACAGTAGTCCCGTATTAGAATAGCGCTGTCAGGACGGGGCGGCGCTGGCAAATCCCAGCACAGTGGGACCGAGTTCGGTCTTGAGTTTTTGTTCGATACCGCTGCGCAGGCGAGAACTCAGCTGGTCGGCGCGACTGGCCGAGGCTTTCAGCGGCCAGGATTGCTGACCACGAATACCGCCATCGGGTGCCTGCAATTCCAGCACCATAATGGCGCGTTGCCAGTACCAGCCCTGTTGCTGGAACGGTGCCTGGGTTTCAACATTGAGGACCAGGCGATAGCCATCGCTGGCAGACGATACGACAAAACCGGCCTGACTCATCGCTGCACGCAGTACCGGTTGTAGCTCGTCAGCACTGTTTCCTGTGACCACAGCCTGCATTTGCAGTGCTTTTAACGCCTGCTGGAGACCTGCTTCGAGTTCCGCACCGCTCCACTTTGCCGGGACACCACGGCCACTGAGGTCGATTACTCGCAAAGTTTTCTGCAGGGTGCGGCGTTCATCCTGTTTACCCAGGCTCTGCCACAGGGCAGCGATCTTGAGCAGACTGTCGGTTTCAGACTGTGCCTGATTGAGTTTGAATGCGGTTGCGTCATCGAGGCGCTCAATTTCTGCACGCAGCGAATTGCCTGCCTGACGCCGATCCAGCACCGCGAGCGCAAAATAGGTACGATCTTCCGGGTTTTGCCAGTGTTCCACGATGCGCGCGCCTTCGATCAGCTTACTGGTACTGACATGTATCTGCGTAGCAATACGCCGGCTGCTCTGCACCGACTCTTCACCATTGATTTTGCGCGACTGCACCTCCTGGGTCGTGGTTGCCGACTCACGAATTCGTAGTTCAAACACTTTTGATAAATTTGCCTGCGCACGTTTCTGCGCGGTTTCTGCATCCGAAGCCGAGCCGGTCGCATACACATATTGCGCATTGGGATAACTGCCAGATTCACCATTTAACCAGTCAGGTTCGCCGGCATTCACTACCACGCCGGTTTGCAAACAGGCAGTGAGGAAAATGCTGCCGAGTAAAATTAATTTCTGATACCTGCCAGGCATAGTTATTTTCCCAGAATCATTTTTATACTCACGACTGTAGTATTGTGCTATTTATTGGTGGCCGTCACTACCGGCATTGGTGCCACCCAGTGCTGACTAATCAGCGTACGTTTGCCAGAGCGAACCATGACTGTTTGCGTTATCGCATCGATGACCCGACCCGCAGCATTCACCATTTCGATATTGATTTGTTGCTGGCCCTCAGGCAGCACCAGACGCGCGAGTCGTATCTCCTGTGGCAAGGTTGTCCAGCTACGGGTATCGGCACGCTCGGTGGCCATGTTGGTCACCGTCATCAGCAGACCGGCAAGACCACCATGTTTATCCTGAATCTCACTTTGTGTTTTAAATTTAACCACAGCGCGAGCCAGCGCACGTGTGGTGATAATGGGCATGTCAGCTTCGAGTGCGTGGCGCGCAAGCGCATCGATATTCTCCACAGTTTCCAGCTCATATTGCTGACCACTCACGTTTACCCGCACCCGAGGCAGGATCGGTGTCGGCTGGCGATAGACCGGTAAAGCGATGCGCACCATTTTGCTGATTTCGTCCGAGAACGTCTGAATTGCATTCTCTTCACGCTGTGGCGCCAGACCTTCGTCAAACACCACAATCACTTCACCGAAACCACCACCGATTTTATACGGTGTGTAATTCGCCATTGCAAAGTCATTCTGCAGCCGGCGATATTCATCCCAGAGCCTCTGCGAAGCGAGCAGTCGCAGCAGGTCCTGTTTGACGATATCGGGGGTTTCAATCCCATTTCGTTCTGGAGAAGAACGGTAAATTTCATACGCCTGACGATACGAAACCAGAGCCTGATCCTGTTCACCCAGCATTTCATAAATAATGCCGGAGAGATAACGCACAAAAGCATCTTCTTCGGGCTCGTCGCCCCATTCATGCATTTTGACGTCGGCCTGCAACATTTCGACGCGCGCCGCATCCAGCGCATTGAGCTGGATATAATTCATGGCCATGTAAGCGTGCAACAGCGTCTGCTCGAAACGATCCCCCTGGAATGCGCGCAGGGTGTCATTCACCGTGATCGCAGCCAGCTGCTCGCTGACACTGAGGCCGTAGAGATCATCAATACGGCGCTTGGCCTGCTCAAACACCCGATTGCTGGCCTGATAATCTCCGCTCATGCGGCGCAGCATACCCTTGTTCAGATCGAGCAGGGCATCATCATTTGCGGGCATTGTCTCGATGAATTCCCGCGCCCTGGCAATGTCACCCGAGAGCAGACTGTTGCGCATCGATGCGGTTTTCATCCCATAGGTAGCGCAGCTGCTTAAAAACAGGCTGGCAGCAACCATAGCGACAGGCACGAGCATGCTACGGGTATATTTATTCATGCTGAAGCCACGCCTGGTCAGCTACTTTCCCATCTGAGTTACCAGCGTAAGCCGCTCTTTTCGATGGTTTTCTTGATCTTTTTCTGACCCACCCAGAGTTTTCGGTTATTGGCGAGATCAATCAGATTGAGGTCGACCTGATAGAACCGCGCCTGCTCACCACTGATCGCATCGACAATGGTATTGATGCTGCCATTGAGCATGAAGTCGGCACCCGTTTCCTGGCCCATTTCTTTGCGCGTGTTTTCAGATGCATTCAGATCCATATCGCGACGCTCACTGCGTACATCTTCACGCTCGCCTGCCGAGGCCACAAAGTTAATCTCGCCTGAGTTAATCAGCTCGCGTTCAATGTCGGCGATGAATGTGCGAGTATTGATGTGTTCGTGGCTAAGATTACGCACGCTGCCGACAATCACCGTCGGCGGCCTGCCTTTTTTGTTGCTAAAACCGGGTAGCCAGTTACGCGATAGCATATCCTGCACCATTTCCTGCGCCACCAGCCTGGAATCCGTATCATTCCAGTTGCCACTGAGATCGGTCACCGCCGTTGAATCCACGCGTGTCACACTCGGCTTACAGGCAAATATTGCGCTGCAGGCAAGTATGAGAACAAGCATTTTAATGAAAGTTGAAGGTGTCGAAAAAGACATGGTCGAGCTCCGCCTCCTTATAATTTTCTGACGAGTCGTTAGACTCTGCACGGGGATACCACTCTGAGTTTTAGAACTATATAACATTTAGTCTGAAAAATGACCTGAAACCAGTCACAAATCTTTGTTTTCAGCAGATTTTTGTGGCACACAGGTTGCGCTTCGCCAGACCAGCGAGTATCTTGCCGCCATGAAAGCCATCGACACTCTGTTACAGGCACGCTGGATTATTCCAGTCCGGCCGACGCACACCTGCCTCGAACAACACAGCATTGCCATTGATGACGGTCGCATCATCGATATTCTACCCAGCGAAAAAGCTGCGCAGCAATATCAGGCGCAAAACCATCACAACTATCCGCATCACGCTCTGTTGCCCGGCATGATCAACAGCCACAGCCACGCGGCGATGAATCTGTTCCGCGGCATCGCCGATGACCTCGCCCTGATGGACTGGCTGCAAAATCACATCTGGCCGGCAGAACAAAAATGGGTGAACGAAGCCTTTATCCAGACCGGTGTCGAGCTGGCGATTGCCGAGATGTTGCGTTCCGGCACCACCTGTTTCAATGACATGTATTTTTATCCCGAAGTCAGCGCACGGATTGCAAAACGTATCGGCATACGTGCCAGTATTGGTCTAATCGTGCTCGATTTTGCTACCATGTGGGCAGCCAATGCCGAAGAATATATCGAAAAAGGCACTGCCCTGCACGACAGCTATCGCGATGACGAACTGATTCGCATCGCGTTTGCACCACACGCACCCTACACCGTGTCGGATGCACCGCTGCAAAAAATTCGTATGCTTGCCGACGAGCTCGATGTACCGGTTCACATACACCTGCACGAAACCGCCCTGGAAGTCGAAGCTGCGGTGAAACAATCGGGCAAACGCCCCTTGCAGCGTTTACACGAACTCGGCTTGGTGTCACCAAATTTACTCGCGGTGCACATGACACAGTTACTGGACAGCGAGATCGAGTTACTCGCCGAGGCCGGCTCACATGTCCTGCACTGCCCGGAATCCAATCTTAAACTTGCCAGCGGGTTTTGCCCGGTGGCAAAATTGCTCGCCGCCGGCGTCAATGTCGCTCTCGGCACCGATGGTGCTGCGAGCAATAATGATCTCGACATGTTCGGCGAAACGCGCACCGCTGCCCTGCTCGCCAAAGGCGTGGCCAATGACGCCACCGCCGTGCCCGCGCAGCAGGCACTGGAGATGGCAACCATTAATGGTGCGCGCGCACTCGGCATCGACAGCATTACGGGCACACTGGAAACAGGTAAACAGGCAGATATCATTGCGGTCGATTTCAGCACCATCGAAACCACACCGGTGTTTGACCCGGTGTCGCATCTGGTTTACTGCGCTGGCCGCGAACAGGTCTCGGATGTCTGGGTAGCAGGCAGGCACTTAATGAAACAGCGTGTGCTCACCTCGCTGGATCTGACCGCTGTGCGTCATGCCGCGGCAGACATCGGTAAACGCATCGCAAAACCTTAGAACAGCAGCACATGGTGTGCTGCCATTGTTGATGGCTAATACGCCATTGAAAATAAAGCAAAGGTAACATCGTTTTTATTTTTTCGAGCTCTGAGCATTCAAGGATGACACACCAGAACTTCCCTGAACACTACTAACTGACACCAGGATTGATCATGCCCACACAAAGCAATGTAGATCCCACCGAAATCCAGAAATTTGAAGCACTGGCAACGCGCTGGTGGGACCGCGAAGGTGAATTCAAACCGCTGCACGATATTAATCCGCTACGGCTTAATT
Organism: Gammaproteobacteria bacterium; assembly: GCA_030148865.1. Taxonomy (GTDB): domain Bacteria; phylum Pseudomonadota; class Gammaproteobacteria; order SZUA-229; family SZUA-229; genus JASBSR01. The sequence goes on along the minus strand of JASBSR010000009.1, from coordinate 6,474 downwards.
TCATTAACACTGGCAGTCCTTTAGCCGGGCAGCGCGCACTCGATGTCGGTTGCGGTGGCGGCATTTTGAGCGAAAGTATGGCACGCAGCGGTGCCAGCGTCACCGGTATCGACATGGGCAAGGCACCGTTATCGGTAGCGAAGCTGCACGCGCTGGAAGAAGGTCTGGAAATTGATTACCAGCAGATCACTGCTGAAGCCTGCGCACAACAGCACGCTGGCAGTTTTGACATTGTCACCTGCATGGAAATGCTGGAACACGTCCCCGAACCTGAATCGATAGTTCAGGCCTGCACTGCTCTGGTAAAACCCGGCGGCGATGTGTATTTTTCAACCATCAATCGAAACGCCAAAGCCTGGGCGCTGGCGATAGTCGGTGCCGAGTACATTATGAAAATGTTGCCGCGTGGCACCCACGATTACAGCAAGTTCATCAAGCCTTCCGAACTTGATCGCTGGGCACGCGCTGCCGGACTCGAACTGATCAACATTGCCGGCATCAGTTACCAGCCGATCACCGGCATGTTCCGCGTTAGCCGGGATGTCGAAGTCAACTACATGGTGCACTATCGACGTCCACAGGATCATTGAGCGTGGACAAAATTACCACCGTGCTGTTCGATCTCGACGGCACACTGATCGACACTGCGCCCGACATGGCCGCCGCGCTGGACATTCTGTGCCACGAACAGGATCAGCCGGTGCTGCCATTTGCACAGGTGCGCCCCGTGGTATCCAACGGCAGTGTCGCCCTGGTCAAACTGGCTTTCGGTGATAACATCGAGGCGGCGCGACTGGAAACCCTGAAACAACGTTATCTCGATATCTATGCCCAGGCTCTGGCTGTCCACTCAAAATTATTTCCCGGCACCAAACGCGTGCTCGACCATTTCGCGGCCAACGAAATTAAATGGGGCGTGGTCACCAACAAACCGGGTTATCTCACCGCGCCGTTGATGCGCGCACTGGCACTCGATCATCTCGCTGCCTGCATCGTCAGCGGTGACTCCACACAAAATCGTAAACCCCACCCCGAACCCATGCACCATGCCTGCGATCTCGCCGGCAGTGACAGCAAAGCCTGCATCTATGTTGGCGACGCGCGTCGTGATATCGACGCCGGTAATAATGCCGGCATGAAAACTCTGGTCGCGAGTTATGGCTACATTGGTGACTGGGAAAACACGAATGACTGGGGCGCGGACGCGCACATTGATAAACCCGAAGATATTTTGTTACACGTCTAGTTTAGCTCAAACAAGGTAAAAATACTGAAAAATATATTTTACCGGTAAAAATGGTGCCGATTACTGGTAAATAATTAGTCGAAATTCACCGTTAAGCATACTGTCAATTGCCATCAAGAGGCCGTGAAACTGTGTTCACGGCCTCTTTAATGTCGGTTTGAAGGGCTGCTGTGGCATATTTGTAGCCACTACAGCCACGATTCAGTCGTATTCGTCCGGGGTAGATCGCCAGATTGCGTGGTAACCGGTGACGTGTCGTGCTGTAACATCGGGTTTTGGGGGCGCGCCTCGCTTCTTTGTCACGGTAGCATGCGATGCTGTTTGTTGTAATTCGTTGATGTGTGTCGGATAAGCGGTGTGTATTTGCCTATCGATATGGACTGCCGAAATGGTGCAGACGATGGCAGCTGCTTTGATTATGGAGTACACTTATATTGAGCCTCGGACAGTCGGAAAATCGTCGGGCCGACGCGGTGCCAACACTGTACGTGCCACTGTATGCGAGGGAGCCAGGCATTAACCTGGAGGGCGTCTCGCCCGAGGCTCATAACTGACCATCGATGACCTCATATTGCTTTTCGTCTTTCATGAACGCAGATATTTTGTTTGTGCGCCTGCGGCGCACAGCACTTACATACTTCAGTTTTTATCTGTGTTCATCTGTGGACTAAAAGTCTTTCACTTTCAAATAACGCTGATAATCTTCCAGCGTATCCACATCCCAGCTGGTCGCCAACTCCTTATACTTCAGCGCCTGAGCAACAACATTACCACGCGTTTTACTCAGCACTCGTGATGTGCCCCAGGGCACCGACAAAAATACTTTATCAAACAACTCGCGCATAGCAATCAATACATAACCGCCATCTGCCGCCGGGGCGATGACCACATCGTGATGGTCGAGTTGCGCGAAAGCCTGTAACACCATCTCAGTATTTAGTGCTGGTGCATCAGTACCGATTAGAACCACGCGCTCATAGTCTGCCAGACTCTCGGCGAACGCATGCTGCATGCGCGCACCCAGATCCACACCCCGTTGTGATCTTAGCTGAATGGTATAGTGACTTGCGCAGTGCTCAAATGCCGGATGCTGCATATCGGGTGCACACCAGAGCTGCACGTCAAACTGCTGCGCGGCGGCGAACTCTCGCAAACGGTCTTCGATCAACTCCTGCTGTAATCGGGTTGCCGCCTCCACACCGATATCAGGAATCAGACGTGTATTCACCTCACCGGCAATCGGCGCTTTGGCAAATATGATTAGCAGGCAGCGCGATACCATCATCAGGAATACAGACGCGCGAGATGCGATGGTGAAACACCGAGAAAATACAGCAGCCGCAACCACCACATCAGAAAGACAGTTTTAATAATGCCGTATTGCTGCCAGCGTCGACTGGATGTGATCACTGACTGTTGAATGGGCAATGGCTTCGTCTGTTTACGCAAAATTTTGCTCAGCGCGACATCCTCCATTAAGGACAGCTCGGGAAAGCCACCAACGCGATCGAATAATTTACGTGCAACAAAGATAGCCTGGTCACCAGTCGCAACCTGCGTCAGGCGTGAACGCAAACTCATCATGCGCTCAATAATACGAAACATAAAATTCTGGCCGGATAAACGTACATTAAACCAGCCCCAGGCGTTTACACCGGATTCAACATATTCGAGCGCATGTTCCGGGAGAATGGTATCCGCGTGTAAAAACAATAAAACCTCGCCGCACGCCGCCGCTGCACCGGCATTCATTTGCAAAGCGCGCCCACGGGGTGCCGATATCACCCGGGTAGCATGCGCGCGCGCCAGCGCTGCACTATTGTCGTCACTGGACCCGTCAACCACGATAATCTCATACGAAATTGTCTGCCTACGATGCAGCAAGGCGTTTAATGCCAGCAATCGAGCAGAAATATGCTCGGCTTCATTCAGTACCGGCATCACAATCGAGACTTTCATAAAATAAATTTAGCTCAATGAACCACCGCAGGAAGAACCGTTGCCGGCAGTGCAGCCGTAACAATGATCCATCACCACAATTTCGCGTTCTGTAAAATCAAACTTCAATAGATCGCATAAATGTGTCTTGCCTGTATTAAAACTGGACTTAAGACCCAGCATCTGATTGAAATCACAATCGTAGACAAAACCCTGCCAGTCGACACTAATCAGGGTTTTGCACATGACGCCATCGAGGTTGCCTTGCTGGTAGGAATTTTTAAGCAATTGCATATATTCAGCAAACAAACCTTTTGACAACAGTGTGCTACCGAAACGCTTGATCGGCATATTAGTGATGGTGAACAAATTGTTAAAGTGAATATCAAATTTTTCGGCCAGCGCTCTTTTATAATCCTGCTCCAGCGCCTGCTGCTCGGGTGGCAGGCTGGTACCCTGTGGGTTATACACCAGGCTCAGTACCAGTGACTGGTTGAGTCCATAACCATTCGCATTCAACAGGCGCAGACCCTGCACGCTGTGATCGAACACGCCCTTGCCACGTTGCGCATCGACATTTTCCTGCAAATAACAGGGCATGGAGGCTATTACTTCCACCTGATGCTCAGCAAGAAACGCAGCCAGCCATTCGTAGCCAGGTTCACACAAAATAGTAAGATTACAACGATCTATAATATGCACATCACGTTCATCTAGAGCCCGCACCAGATCACGAAAATGCGGGTTCATTTCCGGCGCACCCCCAGTGAGATCGACTGTTTTGATCGCATGGGCATCGACAAACCTGAGCACTGCATCAATATTGTCACGCTGCATAATTTCTGTGCGCCGCGGGCTGGCATCGACATGACAATGCAGACATTGCTGGTTACATAAATAACCAAGATTGACCTGCAAGGTTTCGAGCTTGCGACGACGTATCTGCGGAAAATCTGTAGGCATCAGATATGCCAGTGTATCTTTCATGTCAACTCCGAACTCAAGGCAATAGCCGATGCAGCCATTTCACAACCGACCTGGTTTTGTCACTATATAGTGCCGGGCTGAAATACGCACCCGCGACTCGCTTATTTATTTGCGCATAACTGGGATAGGCATGTACGAGATCAGTTAGTTTCGATAACTTAATCTTCTGGTGCATAATTAAACCCAGCTCGTGAATAACATCGCCGGCATGAGGCCCAACCATCTGTGCACCTATTACTCTGCCTTTACGCACAAGCAATTTTGCGAAACCAGTTTTTTTGTTTTCCGCAATGGCACGATCCAGTGCCGCCATTTCAAAACGCACAATACTGTAATCTTGCTTTGCTTCCAGTTCAGCTTCGGTGAATCCGATCTGAGCACATTCGGGTTCGGTGTAGACCACTGCGGGAATCGCCTGCTGACTAATTTTTTTCGGCAACTTGAAGACTAAATTTGCGATCACGACACCCGCTTGTAGTTCCGCCACATGGGTCAGCGCTAACTGGCCGCTGACATCGCCGCAGGCATAAATATGTTTGACCGAGGTCTGCATGCGTGCATTGACGACAACACCACGCGTGCTGTACTCAATCCCGGCATTTTCCAGAGCCAGTTGACTAACCGCGGCACGACGACCCGTGGCGACCAGTAACTTGTCGCCACGAATGCTGCTACCATCGGCCAGCTCTACTTCGATAACAGCCTCGTGCTGGTGAACACGCTGTACCGCTTTGCCAGTAACAATGTCGACCTGTTCCGCGATCAGAACCTCACTAAGGCTGGCGGCAATATCGGCCGCCATACTCGGCATGATCTGCGGCGCTGTTTCGATAAGCGTAACCTTGCTGCCGAGTCGCGCATAAGCCTGCGCCATTTCCACCCCAACCGGACCTGCACCGAGCACTAGCAGAGTCTCCGGCAACGCCGGCAGGCTGAACATATTTTCATTGGTAAGATAGTCGACATCAGCGAGACCCGTAATCGGTGGAATAAACGGTGCCGAACCAGTGGCAATGACAATTTTTTTTGCCGTAAAAATGTCAGCATTCACCTGAACACGATGCGCATCCACAAAACTTGCACTACCGGTGATGACTTCACAACCCAGCGCTTCGAAACGTTCTCGACTATCGTGCGGCTGGATGGTATCTATCGCGTGCTGCACAGCAGCATTCACTCTTACCATGTCGATTTCAGGCGCACCGACATCAATCCCATAATCATCCGCGTGTCGTATTGTTGCAGCCACCTGCGCCACTTTGAGTAATGCCTTGCTCGGCACACAACCATAATGCAGGCAATCACCACCGGGCTGGGGATTTTTTTCGATCAACACCACATCCAGGCCGAGCTGGGCGGCTACGCTCGCGACCACCAGACCGCCAGCACCGCCGCCGATGATGACCAGATCGCGCTTTTGTTGTTGAAAATCAGACATGCTTATGGAACATATGAGGATTACATCAAGATTGCAAACTAAAAAAGGCTGACAGTGTCAGCCTTTTTTAGTTTGCACCCAACTTGCGGAAAAAATCAGAGAACCTTACCCATCAGAGCAAATGATTTAACAAAAGCCCCGGCAAGACTCGGATCCTTGATCATGGTGGCGTAATCACCTTTCAGAAATCGCATTTTACGCGAGGTATAAGCAATGCCCAGTTGCATCAGACCCGGTGGTTTGGCCACCATCGAAATCCAGTTTTCTCGGGTTGCCCGGATATCCCAGTGAATGTCTGAGCTGGGTCGAGACTCGATCGAAACCACTCTGCCATGTTCGATAGTCATCACAAATGCAGGCTCATCTTCGTCGTCAAAGCCGAACGCCACCACCGAGCTAAAGCCCGCATTTTGGAGTGTATCGATAATATCCCGGTCAGAATTCCAGGTATCCATGTATGCCTTACCCCACTCACCTGAAAATATATCGCCCATTTAGTACCGCCCTGTTTTTAAATTATCTCTCATATCGGCTCCAGAGTTTCCATGAAATCCACCGCCGTGTCAAAGACGAGTATAAGCTAATATACTGATATTTATCTATTTTTCCTGCTTAATCCTTGATTTAAATCTGATTTTCAGGCGATTTTCAGATTACAGCAGAGGCTCGTGTGCCTGCGCATGGGAAAATTGAGCAATGTTTAGACACACAAAAGCCCCCATGCGGGGGCTTTTGTGTGTGGCGGAGAGCGAGGGATTACAGGTTACATCCCTGTAACCTGCCCTGCGGGCCGCGCTTCGCTTCGCTGCGCGCGTTCAAAATTGCTCCCGGCAATTTTGTCGAACCAGGGGTTCTCATCAAATCC
>JASBSR010000016.1 GCA_030148865.1 Gammaproteobacteria bacterium | reverse complement strand
GCGCTGACACCTCCGTAAAAGCAATACTCGTAAAGGCCCACGATTGTGGGTCTTTACGGTTCTAACTATGATGTATCAGAGTCGGGCATGTGGCTTTACGCTCATTGAGCTCATCATGGTGCTAGTCGTACTCGGTGCCATTTCGATTTTTGTCGTGCCACGTTTAAACAAGAGTACTTTCGACAGCCTGTCATTCGAACAGGAATTAAAAACCGCAATTCGCTACGCTCATAAACTGAGTGTCGCTTCCGAGTGTGAGGTGCAGGTTGCAGTCACCGCAAACTCTTATGCATTGTTCTATCCCGACAGCACCTGCAATCCACCCGATGCATTTGGCGGCAATCCAGTCAGTCACCCGGTGCAGACAGGTGCCTATAGCGGTATTGTGCCCGCTGGCGTAACGATTGCAGGCTTTGGTGATTTTTATTTCACTGCGAGTGGTGCCCCGAGTAGTTCAGGTACCATCACGATCAGCCCCGATGCCAGACAAATTATTGTCAACCCAGTCACCGGGTATGTGCAGTGATTATCAATAATTACAGACGGGCAGCTGGCTTCACGCTGATAGAAATGATCATCGCCATCGTCGTGCTGGCAGCGGCTACTGGCGGCATTCTTGCCAGTTTTGCCAGCATCAGCAGTAAAAGCGCTGATCCCATGATTCAGCAACAGGCTATCATTATCGCGCAGGGCTATCTGGAAGAAGCCATGCTGAAACCCTTCAACGATCCAGATGGCGGTGAAACCGGAAGTTGCGAAGAAGGTGCACGAATTCAGTACGATGATGTGGCGGATTATAATTGCATCAATGATACCGCGGGTGCGCGAGACCAGTTTGGAGCCGGCCTGGCCGGACTTGGCAGTTATAACGTAATAATGAGTGTCACCGCTGTGAATATTGGCTCACCCGCTGTGGCTGCGCGTCGTATCGATGTTACGGTAACACATGATAATTTCACAAACATCAATCTTGTCGCTACCGGCTATCGCACCAGTTATTACTGATTCGCATGAATACAGCACAATACAAACATGTAGCAGGATTCACCTTGATCGAACTGGTCATGGTGATCGTAGTCATCGCCGCATTAGCGTCAGTGGCTTCTATATTCATCGCCGGTCCGGTCGGTGGTTTTGTGGATACCAATCGGCGCGCAGAGCTGGTCGATATTGCAGAAACGGCACTGCAACGCATGACACGGGAAATACACGATGCACTGCCAAACAGTGTCAGGATTTCAAATAACGGCACCCAGTTTGGTATCGAATATTTGAGTACGATCACTGGTGGGCGGTATCGTGATAAGCAGGCAACCGGTGGCCCGAGCAACAGGCTTAACTTTAACGCCGCCAGTGATAGCTTTGATATCCTTGGTGCCCTGCCTGATTTTAATCTGGTGGACGCTGCTGGAGGCACCGGACAGGCCGCCTGTCTGAATAATACTGTGGACTGTCTGGTGATTTACAATACAGGTACGACGGCTACTGATTTCAATGCCTACAATGGCGATAATATAGCTGCGATCACCGTAGTGAGCAATGCTTCGATGACTTTCAATAACTCGGATGTACCGGGCTGGCGTTTTCCAGCAAGATCACCGGGCAGTCGATTCTTTGTTGTCGACACGCCTGTTAGTTTTGTTTGTGACAGCGGTACAGGCGAACTGCTGATGTATCAGGGCTATAGCATTATGTCGGCCCAGCCTCTGACGGCCGGTTCGTTTGGAGTTGTCGGCGCCGTGCTCGCCGACAAAATATCAGATTGCGGCGCCAGTACATTTGCCTACAATGCCGGTGCAGGTGTGCGTTATGGCCTGGTGATTATTCGACTGACAGTGACTGCAGATGGTGAGAGTGTTTCTCTGTTGCAGCAGGCACACGTCCTGAACGCGCCATGAAGACGGCTATGAACATACCGCATAGACACTCATCGCATGGATTTATACTGATCACAGTATTATTTCTGATTGCGGTGCTTGCCGTCATGATAGTGGTTATGTCAACAACGACAAGCGTGCAAAATATTACCACTACATATTCATTGCTACAGGCGCGTGGCTATGTTGCGGCACACAGTGGTCTTGACTATGCGATTCAACGTGCGATTAGTGCGAGCGAGTGTCTGTCGGGTCCAGCTACAGTCACATTGCCAGGTATTAGTTTTAATGTCAGTACGAGTTGCAGCTCGACCACCGGGATTAACGAGGCAGGTAATTTATCGACAGTTTATCAAATTACTGCAACAGCGGTTACGGGTACCTTTGGTAGTGTCGGCTATGTCACACGCACAGTTAGAGCATCGGTGAACGGATTATGAATAATAATATATTCGCCTGTTATCGATTAGATACCGACAGAGTCAGATTGCGCAGTTTATGTGTTAGTGTTTTTCTGGCGGTGATTTTGAATATGTCGCAGGCCATATCAGCACCCGGTACTATTCTTTTTAGCGATGATTTTAACAGTAACCTGAGTAGCTGGACGATTAATAATGCCGGCGGTGGTGATGCCAGTATTGGCACCGAGACATCCAACTCTGGCAACAAATCATTGCGTATGCGCTGGAATACTGTGGTTGCAACCACTAATGCGTTCAATGCTGCGGTGCCGGGGGCTGATTTTACCGTCTGGATACGTCGTGGTGCGGATAATTTTAGTGAAGATCCGGACTTTGGTGAAGATCTCATTGTTCAATATTTAAATAATCTTGGTCTCTGGACAACTCTTGAAACCCTTCCAGGAAATGGAACACCCGGTGAGATATTGAATCGTACCTATACTATGCCAGCCGACGCACTGCATGCACTTCTCCAGTTAAGGTTTACTTTTGTCACCGGTAGCGGTGGGCCACCTGCCAATGGTGGTATCGGATGGGACTACTGGCATATTGATGATGTTGTCGTGACAGAAACGGCTGTCGCTGCTGCACTTAATTGCGATACTTTTGAGTCTGGTTTTAACTGGACGGCAACTGGTGTCGGCAGTGCAGGTGTGAGTTCGCAAACGTTTAATTCACCGGGTAATAGCATGTTTTTGCGCTGGGATACGGTGACAGTCGTTTCACCGGTCTCGGATTTTTCCACGACGCCTGCTCTAGATATTACAGTCTGGATCAGGCGCGGTGCTGACTCTTTTAGTGAAGACCCGGATAATGGTGAAGATCTGGTACTGGCGTATTTGAATAATCTGGGGCTCTGGATTCCGCTGGAAACCTTTAGTGGCAATGGCGCTCCAGGTCAGATATTTAATCGTAGTTACACTCTGCCAGCTGATGCATTGCACGCCAACTTTCAGCTGCGTTTTGTATACCTTAGAGGTAGTGGGCCGGATTTTGATTACTGGCATGTGGATGATGTGTGTTACGTAACGCCGTTACCGAGTATTGATCATTTTGCTATTAACCACGATACCACGGCGATCAATTGCCAGGCAGAGCCGATCACGATTACGGCGCACAATGCTGATCACAGTATTAGTACGGCTTACGCAGGTACCCTGAATTTGTCTACCACCACGGGTAAAGGTGACTGGACCATCATCACCGGTCTCGGTACATTAAATAATGGTGTAGCTAATGATGGTATTGCAACGTATAACATGGTGGCTGGTGATCTTGGTGTTGTTGTGTTGGGGTTGAAAGATACCACGGTAGAAACTGTCAACATCAATGTAACTGATGGTGTTCTTTCGGAAATAACGGGTACGGCGCTCGCTAGCGAAGATCGGAACCTCGCATTTGCACAAAGTGGTTTTGTGTTTCTGGCCGACGCCGTTCCCAGTAGTATCACCACACAGATTGGTGGCAAGGCATCGAATCTGGCGCCAGGCAATCAGGTGCTGGAATTGCAGGCGATTCGCACCAGTGATACGACCGGTGCCTGTGAGGCAGCACTACAGGGTGTGCAGCAAATAGAACTCGCGTTTGAATGTCGTAATCCTGCGACCTGTACTGCGAACCAGTTCAGTATCAATGGCGGCACTGCGACCAATATTGCAGGGAATGGTTTAGCTGCGGTCAGTAACTACACACCTGTGAGTCTTGATTTTGGTAATGCCACGGATACCACAGCGAGTTTTGTCATGAACTATCCTGACGTAGGCGAGATGCAACTCTACGCGCGTTATAATATCCCGCTCGATGATGGCAGTAAAACACCATCAGGTGTGTATATGTCAGGTAATAGTAATATTTTTGTTGAGCGCCCCTTTGGTTTTTATGTGACTGCCGCTGGTAATCCGGCAGCCACCAGTGCTGCGGGTAGTGTATACACACAGGCCGGCGCAGACTTTACAACGAGCGTAACGGCAGTTCTGTATCAGGCGGCAGATGATGGCGATGCGAATGGCATAGCGGATGGTCATAATGATACCAATCCTGCGAATAATGCTAATTTGAGTGACAACATTGCCGCATTGAATTATGGTCAGGAGGCTGTTACTGAAAACCTGGTGTTGTCATCTTTACTCGACCAGCCCAGTGGCGGTATAGATCCTGGACTTCAGGGCGGCACTACTCTTTCGACTTTTGTTAATGGCGTTGCCAGTTCAAACACAGTGCGTTTTGATGAAGTAGGTATTATCGAGATGGCGGCTAATCTGGCGGATAATGATTATCTTGGCATCGGCGCAGCTCTGACCGCTAATATCGCGGGTAAAAGTGGTTATGTTGGTCGATTTATTCCCAGCTATTTTGTGATCACCAGTCCGCTGTTGACGAACCGAAGTGATATTGCGTCCTGTCCTGATACATTTACCTATATGAATGAAAACTTTAGAGCTGGCTATAATCTTCAGGCGCATAATGCGCAGGCTACAAGTGCAATCACCCAAAATTATATTGGTGCCTTTGCCAAACTTGATACCAGTGTTCTGGCCGATATGAATTACGGTGCGACTGATACCGGCACAAACCTGACAACCCGACTCGGGGTTACATCTACAGGCACGTTTGTTGCCGGAGTTGCTCCAGTGATGGCAACCTTGCAATTGCTACGCGCGTCGACACCCGACGGGGGTTACAGTAATTTTAAAATCGGTATTGCTCCAACTGACAGCGATGGTGTGGCATTATTGGCAACGAATATTAATCTTTCGCTCGATGGTGGTACCAATACCCATGGCTTGTTAAGCCAGACTGATCTGCGTTACGGCCGCCTGAACTTGCAAAATACGTTTGGTTCCGAGCTCAATGCGCTTAGCATGAAAATGACTACAGAATATTATCTGAACGCGACTGCTGAGTTTGTCACCAATGTAGATGACAGCTGTACCACGCGTAGCACAGCAGATGTATTGCTGTATAACGATCAGGAACCGAAAGCCGGGCGTACGCTCGGCAATACGGTGATTAATATCGGTGGTGGTAATACCTCCACACTCACTTCGATTAGTCCATTCGTTGCCGGACAGTCGACATTGACTTTTTCTGCACCCGGTGTAGAAGGTTATGTCGATATTGAAATGCAAACCCCGAGCTGGTTGTTATCCGACATCGATGGCATTGATCAGGGTATCGGGGGTCCGGGGATGCACTGCACACCCGGACTGGCCGCAACCAACCCTGCATTTATCGCTGGCTGTGCTGCCAATGGCAACAGTGTCGATGAAATTCCGTACGCACGTGGTAACTTCGGTATCTTCAGAGGTAGTGATAATGTGATTTATACCAGAGAAGTTTATTAATTAGAACGGTATGCCTCGACAGGTCTGACCTGAACAGGGTACGAGTCACACCAGAAGTTAGCCATGAATGCCAGGTCTTGCAGCGTTAATCACTGCTTTCCAAGGCCACCTCGCACGCTCCCTCATCTTCCAGGATACACTGGCATCTTGCTATCATTACGGTGTATCTTATGTAGCCAGGTTAGAGTTATTATTATTCAATCGATTCAGGCGATCAGTGGAGTTTTTCGTGGACTTTAAAGATTACTATAAAATTATTGGCGTTGAAAAAGATGCCACTCAGGATGAGATTAAACGTGCGTATAAGAAACTGGCGCGCAAATATCATCCTGACGTTAGCAAAGAATCTGATGCGGAAGATCGTTTCAAAGAAGTAGGCGAAGCCTATGAAGCGCTCAAAGACCCTGAAAAACGTGCTGCTTATGACCAGCTGGGTGCCAACTGGAAAGCCGGGCAGGATTTCCACCCACCGCCAGACTGGGATACCGGCTTTGAATTTCACGGCGGCGGTGGTGGCAGTGCCGCAAATTACAGCGATTTTTTTGAATCACTGTTCGGTCAGAGCTTCAGGTCTGCGCAGGCGGATCGTGGTCATGCTGGTTTTAATCTACGCGGTGAAGACCATCACGCCAAAGTGCAGATTGACCTGGAAGATGCCTACCAGGGTGCTACCCGCAGCATCACTCTGCGTGCGCCAGAACTGGATAGCAGTGGTCACCTGATAACAAAACAGCGCACGCTGAATGTTAAAATTCCCAAAGGGGTCAAGCAGGGGCAGCGCATTCGTCTCTCGGGTCAGGGTTCACCTGGTCATGGTGGTGCGTCAGCAGGAGATTTATATCTGGAAATCGAATTCAATCCGCACAGCATTTACCGGGTGGACGGCCATGATGTTTATCTCGATCTGCCGGTAACCCCGTGGGAAGCGGCTCTGGGTGCCAAAATCAAGGTGCCCACACCCGGTGGCCCGGTCGAACTGAGAATTGCTCAGGGCACTGTCAGTGGACGCAAACTGCGCCTGAAAGGCCGTGGCATTCCCGCCCAGCCACCCGGTGATCTATATGTCGTGCCGCAAATTACCTTACCCGCTGCTAACAGCGATGCTGCCAAAGAGCTGTATCGCAAGATGGCGCAGGAACTGGCGTACAATCCGCGCAGCAAGCTAGGAGTATAAATTATCATGAAACAGAAAATACTCAGCGGGACTTTACTCGATGAACAGACTGAGCTGTCGTTGGACGATCTTTGTCAGGTATGCTCAAGCTCAACGGAATATATTACTGAACTGGTCGAGGAAGGCGTGCTGGAACCGACTGGTAGTCAATATACGCAATGGCGTTTTTCGGCAAACAGCTTGCAAAGAGTGCGCACCGCAGCACGCCTGCAACGTGATCTGGATATCAATCTCTCGGGTGTAGCGCTGGCGCTGGAACTGCTCGATGAAATCGCAGCATTACGCGCGCAATTGCATCGTTTTGAATGATCAATAATAGTTAAGAGTGTTCGCCGGTAAAAAAATCTGCCGCGAAATACGCCAATAACGCAAAGGTAAAAACTGAGTGACAATGCTTTCGTGAGATTGGTGTACTTGCGGCTGGCTTATATTTTTTGCTTTGCGTGCATTTGCGTTGTTTGCGGACTCATTATTTTTTTCTTATTCGATCTGTCACTCTGATGCGTGTTTTGTGCAAAGAAGAATCTTTCACCACCGAGGTATAAGATCCTTCGCTGGTGCTCAGGATGACATGGTGGTGCTCAGGATAACAATGTGCCCGCATTCAAAAGCAAAACATCTGCCGCGAAATACGCGAAGCTCGCGAAGGTAAAACATGGGTGATAATTTTTTGCGAGAATGGCGTAGTTTGCGGCGGGCTTATATTTTGTTTTTATTCGCGTGCCAATGTTTTTTATGAGCCTGGTTTTTATGACTAACGCGCATTCTGGGTGTTGCGTCGCGAACGATTTTGCGGCTGGCCACGGCCAGCATTGCCTTTGAACGGAGCACGCTGATTATTGCGACCGGGTGAAGACTTCCTGCCAGCAGAATTTTTTGAACTCTGTTGCTGACGCCCGCCGCGACCCTTATTAATGGGCTCTGGTTTAATCGAAGGATCCGGCTCAAAACCATCAAATATTTTTTTAGGAATGTCGCGTTTGATCAAACGCTCAATATCTTTCAACAGGCCTTTTTCATCAACACACACCAGCGACATGGCTTCACCTTCATTACCAGCGCGGCCAGTACGGCCGATTCGGTGCACATAGTCTTCGGCGATGTTGGGTAATTCATAATTGACCACGTGCGGTAGCTGGCTAATATCGAGACCGCGGGCGGCGATGTCGGTGGCGACTAATACCCGTACTTTGCCCGATTTGAAGTCCGCCAGTGCTTTGGTGCGTGCGCCCTGGCTTTTGTTGCCGTGAATCGCAGCTGCGGTGATGCCATCGGTAGCTAATTGTTCTGACAAACGATTGGCGCCGTGCTTGGTGCGCGTGAACACCAGCACCTGTTTCCAGTTGTTGGAGCCAATCAAAAACGAGAGCAGTTCGCGTTTACGGCCTTTATCGACCGGGTGCACAATCTGGCTGACCAGTTCGGATGAAGTATTTTGTTGTGCCACTTCGACCAGTGCGGGTGAGTTGAGCAGGCCATTGGCGAGCTGTTTAATTTCAGTCGAGAACGTTGCCGAGAACAGCAGGGTCTGTTTGTGTTTGGGTAACAGCGCCAGCACTTTACGGATATCGCGAATAAACCCCATGTCGAGCATGCGGTCGGCTTCGTCGAGTACCAGAATATCCACTTTGGATAAATCCACCGAACGCTGGCTGACATGATCGAGCAAACGTCCTGGTGTCGCGACCAGAATATCCACGCCTTTGATCAGTTTCTGTTTCTGCGGGTTAATGCTGACCCCGCCAAAGACCACGGTAGAACGCAATGGCAGGTAGCGACCGTAGGTCAGCACGCTGTCCGCGACCTGGGCGGCCAGCTCGCGGGTTGGGGTTAACACCAGGGCGCGGATAGCACGTCTGCCGTTCTCGGGCTTGCTGGTCGCCATCAACCGCTGTAGCAAGGGCAGGGTAAAGCCGGCAGTTTTACCGGTGCCGGTCTGGGCCCCGCCCATGAGATCACGGCCTTCCAGCAGCAGTGGGATGGCCTGCGCCTGAATGGGGGTTGGCGCGCTGTAGCCTTTTTCAGATACAGCACGGAGTAATTCGGCGCGAAGACCGAGGGATTCAAAAGACATCTATGATTTTCTCCAGCACTAGTGCTTAGCAACAGCCTGCCCAGGGTATGTGTCTGGGTCGATCGAGGCGGAAACGTGGTTTGTGAGTATCGAGGCGAATCTGAGAGGATTACCGCGCTAAACAGGTGCAGACCGAAGTGCACCAGAAAGATGCCGCATTATATCTCAATTAGAGCGTTTATATACAATTATTCACTAATATTCTAATAATGATTTCGAGGCTACAGCAGGTGAGGTTTGGTTAATTATTCCTATTTGATTCGGAATAATGATGCTAATTAGCTGTTTTTATACATTATAAAGTCTTCAGGACTGGTGTTTTCGTGTAAAAACCGGTTACACTACGTTGCGCTACATATTACCCTGGTTTTTGTCAGAAGTTCTGTTGCAGTAATCTCCTGTTAATGACCTCGTAAGATTTGTAACACGCGTTTCACTTTTTAATATTTAATGAGGTACATCATGGCAACAGGAACCGTTAAGTGGTTTAACGAATCCAAGGGCTTCGGCTTTATTTCTCCTTCTGATGGCAGCAAAGATGTATTCGTACATTTTTCTTCTATCGCATCTGATGGTTTCCGCACACTCGCGGAAGGTCAGCAGGTAACATTCGACGTAGAAGACGGCCCTAAAGGTCCGCAGGCAACAAACGTTAAGGCCTGATTCAGCGCCGAGTTTGATGTTTTAGCAAACCCCGCTACTGTGCGGGGTTTGTTTTTTGTAACATAGAAAAAACAGGAGCTTGTACGTGAAGAAATTATTCGTTGGTAGCCTGCCGCCCACGACCACCGAAGCGTCACTCACGGCTCTGTTTACAGAGTTCGGCACTGTGCGTTCACTCAAAATTGTCAAAGATCTTTTTTCCGGGCAGTGCAAAGGCTTTGGCTTTCTCGAAATGGAAGGTCACGAAGCCCGTGCCGCGATTGCAGCTCTTGATGGCAGATCATTTGAAGGCAACCAGATCAAGGTCAAGTTTGAAGAAGAAAAGCCCAGGGGTGGCAGAGGCCGTCGTTAAACAGCAACTGAACGCGAGCCGGAATATGTCATCTTAGCCAGCATATCCTTAATACTTACGCGAAAACACAGATGATACACACAATACGATTTGCACTGTTCCTGATACTCACCATTGTATCGCTTGCCGGCTGCGTCACAGTGCCGTCTGACTTTGAACAACCCAGAGTCGCCGTGACCTCGTTCAAATCTCTGAATCGCGCTAATCTCACACCAGAATTCGAAATCGTATTACGTGTTACCAATCCCAATCGCACACCGCTGAAGGTGGAGGGTATGTCGTACGCGATTGATCTCGATGGCAATGAAGTGATGACGGGCGTCTCGAATACTCTGCCAACCATACCCGCGTATGGCGAAGGTGAAGTCAAGCTGCACGCCATCGCCAGTCTCATGGGGGGGTTCAAAGTGCTGACTGGCATGATGAATCAGTATAAAGATCAGGTCGAGTATGCGTTTCGCGCCAAGCTGGATGTCGGTGCTTTCACCCCCAGTATTCGCGTGAGCAAACAAGGTGTATTCTCACTCACAGGAAAATAAGCTCTAGCAAGAAAAACCACACCTGAACTTTT
>JASBSR010000035.1 GCA_030148865.1 Gammaproteobacteria bacterium | reverse complement strand
CATGGTAGCTGAAATGCCAAAGGAAGAAGCACCGGTCGGCGCACCTGATATGGGTGGCATGGGTGGCATGGGCGGCATGATGTAATTGCTGCTCATCATCATGAGTGTTTAGGGCCTCGCTGGAAACAGCGGGGCTTTTTTATTCTTTTGTCATTCTACTAGTACCGCTATTCTGTCATTTCCACGAAACACCACACAGCGTCATCCCCGCCAGAAGCATGCGAGAATGATGAAGGGGATGGTTTTTACAGAATTAAGTTTTTTCCAGCATCTCTGCGGCTTTGCTTCTGGTTTGTAATACTGCCTGACGTAATTTTGTGTTTTCGAATTTGTTAGAAATATAAACCATGATTATTGTAATGTTGTTGCGGTAAATTCCAGCATTCGCGGGAACGCCGCCGTTGCGGTATCAGCCTGGATCAGGTTTGCTTTGCGGTTTCTACAGCTTATTTTTGCGCAGTCCACGCAGTTTGCACTTCGTGTTGCTGTCACTTCTGAGGAAGCATCTTTACGATGATGGCCCCGATTTTTGATACGAAGCTGTTTAAGTAGAGTATATGCTCTATACTTTTGCATTACTGTGGGATTATTGGCGGTCACAATAGTACTTACCGAGCGAGGACTGGCGCGCGTGTATCAGAAAAAAATTGCCGCATATATTGGCTTGTTTGTTGTCTTGTTGCTCGGATACGCCGTTTTGCGGGATTCTGAATGGCAAGGTAGCACGCAGTTGCATACTGTGATGGAAGTGGCGGCAACTTTGCTGGCGGCGGTTGTTGGTGTGATGGCGCTGCTGCGTTTTTACTCTAAGCGCGAGAATACTTTTTTGTTTATCGGCTGCGGTTTTATGGGTACGGCCTTTCTTGATGCCTATCATGCTATCGTGACATCGGCTTTTTTTGCTCAGTCTTTCCCCTCACCGCCACCGTCATTGATTCCCTGGAGCTGGACTGCATCGCGACTTTTCCTCTCGATATTTTTATGGCTAAGTTGGCTGATGTGGAAGCGTGAACAGCGAACAGACAAAGATCACCTGATTTTTGACGGCAGAGTGTACCTGGTGGCAGTTAGTTTAATGGTTATTAGTTTTGTCTTTTTTGCTTTTGTGCCGCTGCCGCGTGCCTATTATCCTGAGCTGTTTTTTTATCGCCCGGGCGAACTCCTGCCAGCGGCATTTTTTCTGCTCGCACTAGTGGGGTATTTGCGCAAAGGGCTTTGGAAAACTAATGATTTTGAACATTGGATGGTACTGGCCTTAATTGCTGGTTTTATGGGTCAGGTGATGTTTATGTCGTTTTCACACCAGCTGTTTGATTCGATGTTCGATGCCGCTCATATGCTCAAGAAGCTGAGTTATATTTTCGTGCTCATCGGTCTGCTTATCAGTATGTATACATTATATCGCTGGGCTGATGAAGCGAATAATAAACTTGGACGAAATGCGCGCGAGTTAGCGCGATCTAATATTGAACTGGAGCAGTTTGCCTATGTGGCTTCACACGATCTTCAGGAACCTTTAAGGATGGTTACCAGTTATATGCAGCTGCTGGAAAAGCGCTATAAAGACAGGCTGGATGCTGATGCTAATGAGTTTATTGGCTATGCTGTCGATGGCGCTGCGCGCATGAAAGAACTGATTAATGACTTATTAACCTATTCGCGCGTGGTAAGGCTGGGCAAAGAGTTAACATTGATAGATAGTGATAAGGTGCTGAAGGATGCGCTAGCTAATTTGAGTGGTGTAACCGAGGCAGAGCACGCTGAGGTATCGCATGATCCAATGCCGATTGTGCTCGGTGATGCTACCCAGCTAATGCAGTTATTTCAGAACTTGATCGGAAATGCTATCAAGTTTCATGGTAGTGATTCTCCTGAGATACACATTGGAGTGCGCACCGAAACTAATGCTCATACGTTTTCAGTCCGTGATAACGGAATTGGTATTGCGGCAGAGTTTCATGAGCGAATTTTTTCAGTGTTTCAACGCCTGCATGATAATAAATCTTATGAAGGTACAGGAATTGGTCTGGCGCTCTGTAAAAAAATTGTTGAGCGTCATGGCGGCAGAATTTGGCTGGAATCGCAGTTAGGCAAAGGAGCTATATTTCACTTTACGCTATCTAGAGAGAAGGCAGGCTATGATGAGTAGTAACTCGAAAGGCAGTGCAGTCGAGATTTTACTGGTTGAAGACAACCCTGGTGATGCGCGACTAACGATAGAAGCGCTAAAAGAAGCTAAGGTGCACAATCGTTTGCATACGGTAAGCGATGGTGTTGAGGCGATGGCATTTCTGCGGCGTGAAGCGCCGTATACTGATGTGCCACGCCCGGACATTATTCTTCTGGATTTAAATATGCCAAGGATGGATGGTCGTGAAGTACTGGCTGAGTTGAAGGAAGATGCTGCATTAAAAATGATTCCAGTGGTGGTGTTGACCACATCTCAGGCCGAAGAAGATATTATGAGATCTTACAATTTGCACGCTAACTGTTATATCAGCAAGCCTGTGGGTCTTGATCAATTTCTTACAGTGATTAGATCTATCGAAAACTTTTGGCTTAGCGTTGTGAGATTACCGAAGGTATGAGCCATCAAGCTCTGTGGGTAGCTTGCCAATATATAAAGGAATGAGGCCATCATGATGTTTCACGACAAGCTGCGGACTCTGTCTTTACCGGGGTTTATTATTATTCTCACAGGTGGTTTTGCGGTGCTGCTTGGCCTATCGGTACTGATCGGCTGGTATAGTCATAATATCACCTTGATTCAGGTGCGGCCGAATTTCGTACCCATGCAATACAATACTGCGCTGGGCTTTCTTTTTAGTGGTATGGGTATCGTTGCAATTGCCGTTTCCAGGCTGCGGCTGGCACAGGCTTGCGGGGCTGTGGTGGCGGTGATTGGCCTGTTAACTTTGATCGAATATATCTTTGGGCTTGATCTCAAGATTGATCAACTATTTATGCAGCACTATGTTACCGTCAAAACCTCGAATCCCGGTCGCATGGCACCGAATACTGCGCTCACTTTCAGTTTTAGCGGCGTGTTTATGTTGCTGCAGGCCAAAGTCTTCCCCGGGGTACCACGCAGTGTAGTCTCGGGGATATTTGGCTCGGTAATAATTGCGCTTGGCATGGTGCCATTGTTTGGTTATTTGACAGGTGTCGAGACTGCTTATGGCTGGGGGTATCTAACTCGGGTGGCAGTGCATACGGCGGTCGGGTTTATTATGCTGGGTCTGGGTATAATTGCATATACTTGGCATATTAGTCGCCGTGAAGATCATGGCACTCCACGTTGGATACCAGTAGTCGCGGGTATCAGTGTTTTGACTATCAGTGTTTTATTGTGGCAGGCGCTGACTGCGAACGATACTAAAAAACTTAGAGACAATACGCGGCTTGAAGCAGGTGGCTATGCTGCCATTGTTGAAACCGCAATGAATGATCGTATTTCGATGCTTGTCCAGCTCGCGCGGCGTTGGCAACAGGAAGGTCGGCCATCACGAGAGCGCTGGCAGCATGATGCCGAAGTGATCAGCCGCCAGGATGGCTATCAGGCTATCGAATGGGTGGATCCGTCATACCATGTGCGCTGGATAGTTCCCGAGACGGGCAATGAAATGGTGAGAAACATGCCATCTGCTTTCGAAGAAAAGCGCCATCTTGCGCTGGATAAGGCACGTGAGCGGCGTGATGTATCTGTCACCAGCGCGATTAAACTCAAACAGGGTGGTACCGGGTTTCTGGTTTATGTGCCTATATTTGTCAAAAATCAGTTTGAAGGTTTTATTCTTGGTGTATTTCAGATAAACGGGCTGCTTGAAGCCGTGCTGCCGAAGAAAGTTACCGCGGGTTATACGCTAGAACTGTACAGTGATCAGAATGAAATTTATCGCCGTGGTAATGACCCCTTATTGGTAAATATTCGAGGTGAAGCGAATATTAATTTTTATGATACTCAATGGCATATAAAAATCAGCCCCGGGTATGCACTGTTGAATAGACAGGAGTCGCATCTTTCTGAAGTCATTTTGGGGCTAGGGGCTATGATGGCGCTGTTGCTAGCGCTGTCAATCCATTTTTTGCAAAGCACACGCGTGCATGCTGCTGGAGTGCTGGCTGCCAATCGCAGGCTTCGCGAAGAAGTTGTGGTGCGTAAGCGGGCGGAGCTCAACCTTGAAAAGCAGGCGAGTTCTCTGGTGCGTTCTAATACCGAGCTGGAACAGTTTGCTTATGTGGCATCACACGACCTGCAGGAGCCTCTGCGCATGGTCACCAGTTATATGCAATTACTGGAAAAACGCTATAAGGATAAGCTGGATGTCGATGCCAGTGAGTTTATTGGCTACGCTGTGGATGGCGCTGCACGGATGAAACTATTGATTACCGATCTATTAACGTATTCACGTGTCGGAACGCAGGTGGAGGCGTTCGCACAGGTTGATTGCGAGACAGTGCTGAACGGTGCGCTCGCCAATCTGAGTGGTTTAATCGAAATCGAGCAGGCGAAAGTCACGCATGATCCACTACCAAAGGTACCCGGTGCTGCCACGCAACTGCTGCAGCTGTTTCAAAATCTGGTGGGTAATGCCATCAAGTTTCGTGGCAGTGAGGCGCCCAGAGTGCACATTAGCGCACAGACTGAAGCTAAAAGCTGGACCTTTCAGGTACGCGATAATGGAATTGGTATTGCGCCTGAGTTCCATAATCGCATTTTCGCAGTGTTCCAGCGACTACATGATAGAGTGACATATGAAGGCACCGGGATTGGCCTGGCACTGTGCAAAAAAATTATTGAACGTCATGGCGGTGATATCTGGCTGGAATCCGAACTCGGCCACGGCACGGTATTTTATTTTACTCTGCCAAATAAACAGGTCATAACAGATGGCTGAGCCAGGCAGCATAAATAATCTGGATGCCAATGTATTTAATATCCTTCTGGTTGAAGACAATCCAGGTGATGCGCGTCTGGTGCAGGAGATGCTGCGTAATGACGAGTATCATCATTTCCATATCGTGCTGGCAGAACTCTTAAGTGTTGCCCTGGAAAAATTCACAGAGAACAAATTTGATGCCGTATTGCTAGACCTGTCTTTGCCGGATAGTCAGGGGTTGAAAACTTTTTCATCCATCAGGGCGGTTGCTGCCAACATACCCGTGGTAATTCTCAGTGGTCTTGGTGATAAAGGTGTTGCGATACAGGCGGTACAGGAAGGTGCGCAGGATTATCTGGTCAAAGGTGAAGTTAATGACGAACTACTAAGCCGTGCCTTACACTATGCGATCGAGCGTCATCGTGTCGCTGATTTGCTACAACAAACCGAAGATCGTCTGGAAGATTTTTTAGAACACACCTACGATCTAGTGCAAAATGTAGATATTGCCGGTCGTTTTCGTTATGTTAATCGCGCCTGGCTAGAAACTTTAGGCTACGAGCGAAAAGACATCCCCGGGCTCTCTTATTTCGATGTCATCCATCCTGTCAGTAAAGAGACCAGTAAGGATATTTTCGAGCGGGCATTACGGGGTGAGTCGAGCCCGCTGATAGAAGTTACGTTTATAACAAAATGTGGTAAAAAAATCATTCTCGAAGGTAGTGTATATGCTAACTGCGAAAACAAAGTCTTGCAGTCTACCAGAGCTATCCTCAGAAACATTACCACGCGGCATTTAGAGGAAGAGCGCATTAAATATCTGGCGCATCACGACGGACTCACCGATTTACCGAATCGCAGGTTGTTTAATGATCGCCTGGAACAGATTGTTATGCGTTCAGCATTTCGTGACCACGTTGCGGCGATACTCTTTCTTGATCTCGACCATTTCAAACCCGTAAATGATAATTATGGACATCACATCGGTGACCTGCTGTTAAAGACAGTAGCTGAAAGGCTTATAGCGTGTGTGCGCGAAGGCGATACTGTTGCTAGAATCGGTGGCGATGAGTTTGCGATTATATTGACAGATGTTGCTGATCGTAATGATATTCCACTGGTCGCGCAAAAAATTGTTGATGCAGTTGCCAGAAGTTATTTTCTGCAAGAGCATGAGCTTAGTGTCCAGGTAAGCGTCGGAATCAGTGTCTTCCCGGATGATGGTGATACTGTCAGGGCACTGCTAAATTGCGCTGATGCTGCCATGTATCAGGTTAAAGGTGCTGGCCGAAACAGTTATCTGATATATTCAGATAGCGATATTCAGCAGGGGTCTTGAAAAATATTCGCAGCCCCCGCTGCGTCACTTCCGGCGATGCTGGTTCTTCAGATATTCACCAACAGTTCAATAATAATTTTGATGGCAAAACCGAACACGCCCAGACCCAGGGCGAGAAAAATAATCATTTTGCCATAACGCCCGGCACCGGAGTCTTTACCGAGTTTGTACATAATGAAAATCATGTACAGCACCAGGCCGCCGAT
>JASBSR010000032.1 GCA_030148865.1 Gammaproteobacteria bacterium | reverse complement strand
TCATGCGGGTATCCGAACGCTGGACGCACCCGGTGCAGAACTGGAATCTGACGTTGTCACAGCTGGCGATACACTTCGGTGACAGGGTCAGCGATCACGTTAACCTGTGATCGTGGTTGACACAGAATTTTGAACACCCTCATTTTGATCTGTCGTTTGCTGCAGCAATAACATCATATCCAATGGAATTTCCTATAGTAAGAACGTGATACTGTATTTCGGTATGAAGATCTTCTTCCTCCATCTCACTCACAACTTCATTATGTCTTTTATTAATTTTCTTTTCTATTTTTGTTCGTTCATCATCAGAAAGATGAGCATCACTTATTAATAATTTATTTTCACCAACATCAAATAGAAGCCCGGCAAAGGCACCCAGATCCGTTGATAATTCCGACTTTAGTGTATTATTTTTCTCTACGATCACCTCCCTCATTCGTAGATATTCAGACCAGGATCCAAGTTTTATTTTTTCTTTGAAAAGGGAATTAAACCCATTAACAATAGCGGTGTTGCATGGAGGGATGATGGTCGGGTGCAAAAAATAAAGAATGCTTGCAACTGCTGGGCCCAGGCCTTTAATTTTCCGTTGATCTAACAGGATAATTTCTTTTATGATTTGTTCTTCTTTTGAGGCATTAATACATTTTTCTAAAAATTGACCAAACGCAATTTTATTTTTCTCATTTTCATAAATGTCAGGTATTCGTAATTTTGGTTTCCAGTAGAACGGATGGGAAGCGCCTTTAAATACCTGTTTTTGTTCGGTGATGCAATTTAAAACAAACTCTAAAGATGACCCCTTGAAATCATTCCCAAAGCTCCCATTTTTTATATCCTGTATTACATCGAGAACACCCCGCCGTATAGTTCGGAATGCTTTTAGCCGCTCGTCATTATTCACAAACCAGCTATTATAAACTGTCTCCTCGTCATTTTTATAATCATCAATTATTGATTTTAAATCTTGACTCATGTTCCCACTCTTTTGGTTTTGTCACATAATGTTAAAACTCAGCCACGCCGTTTTTTGACGTCGGTTGGAACACATTATTAGGCGAGTTTATTGCTGCGAGGACGCCATCCCAGAATTCTATTCGAGCTGTTACTGCTTGTTTTGCGGCATCAACTGCTTCCTGAATCTTGCTTTCATCTCCAGCACATAGACTATTCAACAGTCTTAATGATAGCGGTGCATGAAAGTCCTCATCAAGATGAATATGCCTGTTAAGGTAGAAATGAAAAATTGGTGCTTCCTTATCAGTAACGCCTGTTCTTTTGAGAATTGACCGAAACATACAGGGAATAATATGTTCCCTGCCTAATGCCAGGGCTGCGGCAACCTGGTGAGGCTTATTGTTCTCTATAAATTGAAATGTTGTTGATGTAAATGCACGGGAAGGTGATGGAACACAAGGTAGCTCTAATGCTTTGTTGGCGCCTTTTTTCTGAACTGCATAAATAAAACTTGTAGAGGCAGTAGTGTCCGCGCCAACTTCCTTCATAGCTCTATGATATAACTCAAAATGACTTGAGTACTCCCCTGAAATATTGGTTTCATCAGATTCTTCTTCAAGAACCAGTTCATTTATGAATCTCCTTACGCTGCCTTCACCTTGTGGTGTCCATGGATACTTCGCCGGTGCAACTTCGGATTGAAGGTACTTTATGAGTGACATAAAATCCCAAACAGAATAAATGTGATGCTCCATGAAACATCGTAGATCATCGATTGTTGAAACTGCTTCGTATATTGGATGGCGCTCAAGCTGGTTCCTGAAAGAAACAATAATGTCACTCGTAATTTGTTTTGGCATAAAAACGCTTCTTTCACCTGACGTTGGTAGCGGTTATTATATGAACTCGGCGGGGCCGTGCCTACGTAATCAACTGATAATACTATGATTTTATCCCATATCGTAGTGTTTTTATCCTGAAAAAAGTGCCTTTATGGCCTGTAATTGCGCCTATTTAGCGAAGGCCGGCCGTAGTCATGATATTTACCAGCGAGCCAACGCCGTCAATTTTAATTTCAATGCTCTGGCCTTCCAGCATGGGCCCGGCACCCAGCGATGTGCCACAGGCAATAACATCGCCCGGCGCCAGTGTCATATCATGTGAAATTTTACTCACAATCTGACGCGGTGAATAAATCATATCGCTTACCGGATAGCTCTGTTTAAGCTCGCCATCGAGTATTGACTGTATCACCAGATCATCAGGCTTAATATCGGTGACAATTCCGGGGCCAAACACAGCAAAGCCATCGTAGTTTTTGGCACGAGTCCACTGTGGAAATGAAGCATCACTAAATAAATTTTCTTTGGCAGTAACATCGTTGACACAGGTATAACCCAATATGTAATCATCCGCTTCGGCTTCTGTAACACTGCTGCATGATTTGCCTATGACTATACCAAGCTCACCTTCGAATACGACTGCACCCGAATAGTGTGCGGGCTGACGAATCGCTTGCTGATGAGCATTCCAGGAATTCACTGTCTTCACAAAATATAAAGGATGCGGCGGTATCGCCTGACCTTCGGCACTGGCGCGCGCATAAAAATTATTCCACAACGCTAAAAACTTTTGTGGCTCACAGGGCGGCAGTATTTCTGCCTCACTTAGCGCGATGCTCTCTCCTGTGAGCCGTGGCTTATCAAATAAACTGCCACGGCATAATTGAATTATCTCGCCTTCGAGCTTACCAATAGCTACCCTGTTCAGGTGTCTGAATTTTATATATGTTGCCATTTATCTATAACCTTCCTTTGCTAAATCAGTTTGCTCGCGCTGCTGAGTGCTGACGTTCTATTTGCCGATACAAAAATCGGCAAATATTTTTCCCAACAAATCATCTGCACTAAACTCGCCGGTGATACTTGCCAGCGCCTGCTGCGCTGTGCGCAGCTCCTCGGCTAATAGCTCGCCCGCACGTAACTGATTGATCGCATGTTGTGCTGTTTCAAGGTGCTGCGCGGCACTTACGATAGCATCGAGATGCCGCCGGCGTGCGCTGAATCGACCTTCCTGTTGTGGCTGATAACCCATGCAATGTTTTAAATGCTGGCCTAACAATTCCAGGCCTTCACCGCTGCGCGCTGATAGATAAATATGAGGGGCGTCCACAATTATTTCGCTCCGTGCTCGCTGATTTGCCAGATCAATTTTATTATGGACAAAGGTGACACTGGTGGTCGCCAGTTCGGGCAGGGCATCTGCCGGTTGTACGCTGGCATCAATCAGATATAAGACGCGATCGGCTTTTTCAATTTCTGCGTAAGCACGTTTGATGCCTTCGCGCTCGACACCGTCCGCGCTGTCGCGTAAACCAGCGGTGTCAATGATATGCAGCGGCATGCCGTCGATCTGGATATGTTCGCGCAAAACATCACGCGTGGTTCCGGGCATGTCGGTGACAATCGCAGCATCGTGCCCTGCGAGCGCATTAAGCAGGCTGGATTTACCCGCATTGGGTTTGCCGGCGATCACCACCCGCATGCCTTCTTTTAACAATCGCCCCTGTTGTGCTGATTGCTGCACACTGCGAAGTTGCTGCTGGATCTGGTCGAGCTGGGTCTGAATGGCCTGGTCGGCGAGAAAGTCGATCTCTTCTTCGGGAAAGTCCAGCGCCGCTTCGACGTGAACGCGCAAATTCGTCAGTGACTCGACTAAAGCACTGATGCGTTCGGAAAACACACCCTGCAATGAATGCACAGCAGCAGCGGCGGCCTGCTGGCTGTCCGCCGTGATCAGATCGGCAATGGCTTCTGCCTGGGTAAGATCAATTTTATTATTCAGAAATGCGCGTTCGCTAAATTCACCGGCACGTGCCTGGCGTGCACCCAGTTCTAGTGCGCGTTGCAGCAGCATATCCATGACTACGGTGCCACCATGCCCCTGCAGTTCGAGCACGTCTTCACCGGTGAATGAATGGGGTGCTGCAAAAAAAATCGCGATGCCCTGGTCTATAACGGCACCGGTTTTATTGAAAAACCCACCGTAGCTGGCGAGTCGCGGTGGTGGACATGCACCGAGCATGCTGGTGGCGATGCCCGCAGCATCCCTGCCGCTGATACGAACTATACCCACACCCCCTGCGCCCGATGGCGTGGCGATCGCAGCAATGGTGTCAGCATTCAACATGGCTTCTGCGCGCGGGTGAATTAACTCGCGGCTTCGATGCGTCGCGTAATCACGTATTGCTGTGCGATCGACAGTAAATTATTTACCACCCAGTACAGCACCAACCCCGACGGGAAGAACGCAAACATGATGGTGAATGCGAAGGGCATAATCTGAAATACTTTTTGCTGGATCGGATCAATCGGTGCCGGATTGAGTCTTTGCTGGACAAACATAGAAATGCCCATAATGACCGGCAACACAAAGTACGGATCTTTATCGGAAAGATTGGTAATCCAGAGGATGAATGGCGCGTGACGCATTTCGACACTTTCCAGCAGCACCCAGTACAAAGAAATAAACACCGGAATCTGAACCACGATCGGCAAACAACCACCCATCGGATTAATTTTCTCACGTTTATACATGTCCATCATCGCCTTGCTCATCGCCTGACGATCATCACCGAAACGTTCTTTCATTGCTTTGATGCGTGGCGCGACCTTGCGCATTTTTGCCATCGAGCGATAACTCATTTCAGACAACTTATAGAACAGGCCTTTGACGGTTATGGTGAGAAAAATAATCGCCCAGCCCCAGTTGGCGAACCAGCTGTGAAATTGCGTCAGCAGCCAGAACAGAGGCTTGGCAATAATAGTCAGCGCGCCATAATCAACTGTCAGCTCAAGACCCGGCGCCATTTCTTCAAGTTTGTATTGCAACTTGGGCCCTGCCACCAGACGTGTTTTAAATACCCCTTGGTCTCCGGCTTTAATCGTTTTCGCTGCTGTGCGCGTCCCAATAACATATTTTTCCGCATCTTTAACTTTGCGCGCGTAATACAGATTGTCACCACCACGTTCCGGAATCCAGGCAGCCAGAAAATAATGCTGAATCATCGCCAGCCAGCCATTGCTTAGACTACATCCCTGTTTAAGGCTCGATGTGTTTTTACAGGATTCAGCACCGATGACTTTGCTAAGATCGTTTTCTGCAATTTCTTCGAAATCAATTTTTTCGTATTTAATGTCCTGGTTATACACCACACCGCCAGTGTAAGTATGTATAAATTTGGACTCACTGCTTTTTTGCGGCGGAGTGCGTACCAGTTGCATGTACTGACTGCCATTCCAGCCCTGACTACCGGCAGTAATATCGTATTCAACATCAATCGCATAGTTATTGCGGTGCAGAATATAGGTTTTGGTCACACGAGTACCATCGCTCGCAGTCCATTGTAATGGCACGCGAATTTCTTCTTCACCCTCGGCCAGGCGATAACTGGTTTGCGCAACCGTATAAATCGCCTTGTGGGTTGGCGCGGAATCTTTATTTGCCGATACCAGACCCGATTGTGCGACGTAATAATCAATTTCGGTATCGGTGAGCAGGTTCAGTTTCACTTTCGGTTTATCAGCGCTGACAGCATAGTTGCGCAGCATCAACCGCCGCACATCACCACCGCGGGTATCGATTTCCATTTCAACAACATCGGTCACTACCAGAATGCGCTGGCTACTCTCGCGGGCGGTTTGTCCGCTGTCAGCGGGCAGGGCCGGCTGACGGTCAGCGGCGGGCGGTAATTCTTCTTTGCCACTGGTTTGAGTCTGACTACTGCTTTGCGCAATGGTCACCGGCGCCTGGTAAACATAGTCTTTTTGCCACTCGGCCCAGAGCAGGTAAAGGACAAAAAACAGTGTGAAATACAGCAATATACGATGATTATCCATTACTTGCCCAGACTTGAAGGTTGGTGTTTACAGGAGGGGGTTTCTGGCACCGGATCGTAACCGCCTTCGTGCCAGGGGTGGCATCGCGAGATGCGTTTTAGTGCCAGCCAGCTGCCGCGCATAGCACCGTGGCGTTGTATGGCTTCATTGGCATAACAGGAACAGCTTGGCGTATAACGGCAGGAGGGCACCAAAAAAGGACTCACTGCGTACTGATATATACGAATAATCGCTAGCAGGAGGGTTCGCATTTTTCTTTTACTATTCGCCAGTGTTTATCAAGAGACTGAAAAAGTACCGTATTCGACGCCTTGCAGCTGTGTTGGCCTGCCATGACGACATAATCGACCTGAACATTATGCTCCGCCTGCCTGAAATATTCGCGCACCAGGCGTTTTAACCGGTTGCGCTGAACAGACAGCCTCGCCTTGCGCCTGGATATGGCCAGACCGAGTCGCGGGTGATTTAGTGGGTTGCGTCTGGCGAGAACCGTGAAATATCGATCGCTGGAACGTACCGGTTGATCAAAGACCCGCTGAAACTCAACGGCCTTCAACAGTCTGGCACGCTTTTGCAAGCGCGCCGTGTTCATATCCTGAACGGCCCGTTACACCGAAATACGATGACGACCTTTGGCGCGCCTCGCCTTGAGCACTTTGCGCCCACCCAGGGTGGCACTGCGTGCGCGAAAACCATGAGTTCGTGCGCGTTTTAGCTTACTTGGCTGATATGTTCTTTTCATGTCTATAAAACCCGAATAAATAAAGTCTGGGTGCTGACCAGGACGCACCGTGCATCGTTTGCACAATAAGCTAAAACAGTTACTTAGCTAATATAACTTTGGCCGCACATACAGAGAGCCGCGCATTTTACTTGTGCTGGTCGCACGAGTCAAAGTGAAAATCAGCAGATATCAGGTCCCTGACATAAGCCCGCGTGGTATACTGCCTGTGGCTGTTAATTTCCGACTAATTTTTCTGTTAATTTTCCCGTTAATATTAGATAGTCGTTGTGGCTAAGCCAGATTAACCAGTATAGAATCATCTTCCCCTGAGCGATCTTTTCTGAGTATGCCGCCTCAATTGCTGAAGCCATTGAGGCCTGGTACTCGCAGCGTTCTATTTTTTTACTGTGGAGGCACACTTGGCGTGAGTACGGCACTCTGGCCGAATTGTTTACAGCGCCTGGAGCAGGTGTTGTCGGATCAACAGCTCAATACCTGGATTCGCCCGCTCCAGGTCAGAGAAGAGCATCAGCACATTACTCTGTTTGCCCCGAACCGTTTCGTCCTCGACTGGGTGAAAAAAAACTTTCAACAACAAATCTCTGGGATTCTCAGCGAAATTAGTGCCCAGGAAGATATTCAGCTATCACTCGAAATTGGTTCTCAGGAGCTACCCGCGAACCCGGCTCCTGCTGTGGTAGCGGCCAGTAGCAATGGTTTCAATTTCAGCAGCAGCACGCCACGCCCACCGACCACACCAATCGAACATAATCTAAACCCGGGATTCACTTTCGACAGTTTTGTCGAGGGTAAATCAAACCAGCTGGCGCGTGCCGCATCTATGCAGGTTGCTGAAAACCCGGGCAAGGCTTATAACCCGCTATTTCTCTACGGTGGTGTCGGTCTGGGTAAAACGCATTTAATGCATGCCTTGGGCAATACCATGCTACAAACTCGCCCGGATGCACGCGTCGTGTATTTGCATTCCGAGCGCTTTGTCGGGCATATGATCAAGTCGCTGCAACATAACGCCATTGATGCGTTCAAACAGCATTATCGTTCCCTCGACGCACTGTTGATCGATGACATTCAGTTTTTCGCCGGTAAAGAGCGTTCTCAGGAAGAATTTTTTCACACTTTTAATGCTTTACTGGAAGGCGGGCGCCAGATCGTGCTTACCTGTGATCGTTATCCCAAAGAAGTCGAAGGCCTGGAAGAGCGGCTGCGTTCTCGCTTTGGCTGGGGTCTGCCAGTGTGCATCGAACCGCCCGAGCTGGAAACCCGGGTCGCAATTTTGCAAAAAAAGGCTGGAGAAGCATCGGTCGAGTTTCCCAATGAAGTGGCTTTTTTTATCGCCAAACGCATTCGCTCGAACATCCGCGAGCTCGAAGGCGCCATGCGCCGAGTGATGGCGACGGCAAATTTCACTGGTAAACCGATCACGCTCGAATTTGCCAAAGAAGCACTACGTGATCTGATTGCGCTGCAGGACAGAACCATAACGATCGATAATATCCAGAAAACCGTGGCCGAATATTACAAAATTCGCAGTTCAGATTTACTTTCCAGTCGTCGCAGCCGCTCCATCACGCGCCCCCGCCAGATGGCGATGGCACTGTCTAAAGAGCTGACCAACCACAGCCTGCCGGAAATTGGTGAGGCTTTTGGCGGTCGTGACCACACTACGGTATTGCACGGCTGTCGTAAGATTGCCGAGCTTAGAGATTCGGATTCAAGAATCCATGAAGATTATAAGAACATGATGCGAATTTTGAGTAACTAGGGCAAACTTTAGCGTGCTCTGGTACGATTTTGAACCCTGTGGATAAAGTGTTATTCCAGCCTGAAGTCGCTGTCGAGGAAAACATCTTTTTGACTTATCCACATTTCATCTACACGATAGCGGCGCTCAACGCGCTATCCAGGCTTTCGATTTTAAAGATTAAGTAATTGAAAATAAAACATATAGTTCACTTATCCACAGATTTGTGGCAAGCCTATAAATATAATTATTAAATATATATATAAAACATATGAAACTGAAAATCCTGCGCGAAGACCTGCTTAACCCTCTGCAGCAAATCATCGGGGCTGTCGAAAAACGACAAACCATGCCTGCCTTATCCAATGTTTTACTAAGAGCAGGCAAAGAGTCGCTGACCCTGACCGCCACTGATCTTGAAATCGAACTCATCACCCGGATTAATATGATGGTCGATGAAACCGGTGATATCACCTTGCCAGCGAGAAAATTGCTGGATATTTGCAAGGCCCTGCCCGCTGAATCTGAAATTACACTGAGTCTAAAAGACGACAAGGCCCTGCTACAATCCGGGCGTAGCCGATTTTCGCTGGCGACACTGCCAGTTTCCGATTTTCCGGCGCTGGATAGCATTAAATCCGACTCCGAGTTTGAAGTCTCACAAAAAACACTCAAGGAAATGATCGAAAAAACCAGTTTTGCCATGGCGCAGCAAGATGTGCGTTATTATCTTAATGGCTTATTGATCGAGATTAGTCCGCAGTTATTGCGTGCGGTAGCAACCGATGGTCACCGCCTGGCCTATTGTGAAAAACAGACCACAGCCGATATCGCGGATGTGAAGCAGGTGATCTTGCCGCGTAAAGGTGTACTCGAACTCGCGCGGTTACTGAATGATGTTGACGATACTGTCAAAGTGGTTTTATCCAGCAATCATTTGCAGATCAAGTTCGAAAAAATCCATTTTACGTCCAAGCTCATCGACGGTCGTTTTCCCGACTATAACCGGGTAATTCCAGATGCAACCAATTGTGTATTAACTGCAGATCGTGAATTATTGCGTCAGGCATTGATCCGCGCTTCAATTCTGTCGAATGAAAAATATCGTGGTATACGCCTGGAAGTTGAGGATACGATATTGAAATTACAGGCACAGAATCCAGATCACGAAGAAGCGGATGTCGAGCTCGAAGTTGAATACAAGGGTGATGCGCTGGAAATTGGTTTCAATGTGACTTACATGCTGGACGTGCTGGCAGTAAGTGATTCCAGCAGGGTGCAGGCCGCGCTACGCGATTCAAACAGCAGTTGTTTACTCACTTTCCCTGATCAACCCGATTGCAAATACGTTATCATGCCCATGCGCCTGTAGCCTGTTTTGCAGGTCAGCCCGGCTCACGTCAGCTAAACCATGCATCTAAAGCAGCTGCAGATCACCGATTTTCGCAATCTCAAAACTGTTGATATCGAACCGACTGCTGGCATTAATCTGATCACCGGCAAAAATGCTTCGGGCAAAACCAGCTTGCTCGAAACTATCTACTATCTCAGTCATGTACGCTCATTTCGCAGCTTGCAGGTGGCAGACCTGATCAATCGTGATGCCAGCTATCTGCAACTAGTGGCGAAAATCCAGCAGGATCAGGGTGAAATTCCGGTCGGGATACGCCGCAGCAAAACCCGGATGCAAATCAGATCGAATCAGCAAGCAGTGAAACGGGTGGCAGATCTCGCCGCTACTTTTCCCGTGCTGGCAATCCACCCGGACAGTTATCGTTTGATCACGGGCAGCCCGGCGGAACGTCGGCAATATCTGGACTGGGGGGTGTTCCACGTGGAACATGGTTTTTTTGACACCTGGCAACGCTACCGGCTGGCGCTGGCGCAGCGCAATGCAGCGCTACGCCAGAAACAGGCGCAAAAATTTTGTGTGCTCTGGGATCGTGAGATCAATAATGCTGCTGAGCAGATCGACGCCCTGCGTGACCGCTATTTCGATAAATTAAAACCCTGTTTTGATCGCCTGGTAACCAGCTTTTTTGCCGATCAGGATCTGGTCATCACGTACCGCCGGGGCTGGAGTCAGGATAAAACCCTGGCCGAGCTGCTGGTGCAACATCTGGAAAAAGACCGTAAACAGGGATTTACCTACTACGGCCCGCACCGCGCGGAAGTGCATATCCGGGTTCAGGGGCAATCGGCGCAAACGGGTATTTCGCGCGGCCAGCAAAAATTGCTCGTGGCGCTGTTGCGATTGGCACAGGCACAACAGTTCAGCGCCATGAAACAGCAGAGCTGTATTTTGCTCTATGATGATCTTGCGGCCGAGCTGGATAAAAAAAACCGGGCGCTAATTCTGGCTGAACTTGCGCGCATGCAGGTGCAGCTGTTTGTCACGGCGATCGAAGCAGACCAGATCAACATTTCCAGCTGGGCACAGAAAAAAATGTTCCACGTGGAACAGGGTCGGCTGAAAGACCTGATATAATGCGGCCTCCAGTGTTTTTGGGTTGAATTTTATGAGTACATCTGCCAAGTATGATTCCTCGAGTATCAAGGTTTTAAAAGGCCTGGATGCGGTCCGCAAGCGACCCGGAATGTACATTGGTGACACCGATGATGGTACCGGGCTGCATCACATGGTTTTCGAGGTGGTGGATAATTCCATCGATGAAGCCCTCGCCGGCCACTGCAGCGAAATCAATGTCAGAATCCATAGCGACGATTCAGTCACCGTAACTGACAATGGTCGTGGTATTCCCACCGACATTCATCCAGAAGAAGGTCGCTCGGCTGCTGAAGTGATTCTGACCGTGCTCCATGCTGGCGGCAAGTTCGACGATAATTCCTACAAGGTTTCTGGTGGCCTGCACGGTGTTGGGGTCTCGGTGGTCAATGCTTTGTCCAGCAAGATGAAACTGATTATTCATCGAGATGGTGAAACTCACGAGCAGGAATATTGCCACGGAGAGCCAGTTGCCCCTTTGCTGATAACAGGAAAGACTGAAAAAACAGGCACTTCCCTGCGTTTTTGGCCGAGTAGCGAAACCTTTAGCAATAACACTGAGTTTCACTACGAAATACTCGCCAAACGCCTGCGCGAACTGTCGTTTCTGAATTCAGGTGTGCGTATCGTGCTCAACGATGAGCGTAGCGAAAAAGAAGATATTTTTGAATACAAGGGCGGTATCTGTTCTTTTGTCGAACATCTCAACAAAAACAAAACCCCACTGCACCCGAATGTGCTGAGTTTTTCTGGTGAACGCGATGGCATCATGATCGAAGTCGCCATGCAGTGGAATGATTCCTACCAGGAAAATATTTATCCGTTCACCAATAATATTCCGCAAAAAGATGGCGGCACCCATATTGCAGGATTTCGCGGCGCTTTGACTCGCAGTTTGAATAATTACATGGAAAAAGAAGGCGTTGCCTCGCGCGCCAAAGTCGCCGTTTCGGGCGATGATGCTCGCGAAGGCCTGACGGCGGTGCTGTCGGTGAAAGTGCCTGACCCCAAGTTTTCTTCGCAGACCAAGGAAAAACTGGTCTCGTCTGAAGTCAAAGGCGCGGTGGAATCCATGCTTTCGGAAAAACTGCAGGAATATTTACTCGAATTCCCGAGTGATGCCAGGGCTATTACCGCCAAAATTGTTGATGCTGCCCGCGCCCGCGAAGCCGCGCGCAAAGCTCGGGAAATGACTCGCCGCAAGGGCGCGCTGGATATCGCCGGCCTGCCCGGCAAACTCGCGGACTGTCAGGAAAAAGACCCGGCCCTGTGCGAAATCTATTTGGTCGAGGGTGATTCTGCGGGCGGTTCGGCGAAACAGGGTCGCGACCGCCGCACCCAGGCGATATTGCCGCTGAAAGGCAAAATTCTGAACGTAGAAAAAGCCCGTTTCGATAAAATGCTGCAATCGGCCGAAGTTGGCACTCTGATCACCGCGCTCGGCTGCGGTATCGGCAAGGATGAATACAACCCGGACAAACTGCGTTATCACCGCATTATTATCATGACCGACGCCGATGTCGATGGCTCGCACATTCGCACCCTGCTGTTGACCTTTTTTTATCGCCAGATGAATGAACTGATCGAGCGTGGCCATATTTATATTGCACAGCCACCGTTATATAAAGTGAAAAAAGGCAAACAGGAACATTATGTGAAGGACGACGACGAGCTCAATGCCTGGTTATTACAGCAGGCGCTGGAGGGCACAAAATTATTCGTCAGCAAAGACAGCCCGGCAATTTCAGTCACCGCGCTGGAAGATCTGGCGCGCAGTTATTTACACGCGCAGACTGTGATTAATCGCGTTTCGCGAAGGATAGATATCAACGCCCTCAAAGAGATGACCAATATCTCGGGTCTGGCAGAAGACGAGCTCGAAGTTAGCGAAAAACTTCAGGAATACTCTGATAAGTTATTGATTTTATTATACAAACACAAACTTACCGGTGTGCGCTACCGCGCTCTGGTAGAGCCGGACGATGCGGCCCAGCCACAAATTCGTTTAATTCGACAGGTGCACGGTCTTGATCATGAATATGTTCTGGGCCAGGATTTTTTCCGTTCAGCCGATTATCGCCTGCTCGGCACCCTGGGTAGCAAGCTCGAAGGATTGCTCGGTGAAAATGCTATTGTTGAGCGCCATGACAAACAGGCAATCGCCAACAGTTTTGAAGACGTGATGGACTGGCTGATGACGCAGGCGCGCAAGGGCCAGAATATCCAGCGCTATAAAGGTCTGGGTGAAATGAATCCGGATCAGCTCTGGGATACCACGATGAATCCGGAAACCCGGCGCATGTTACAGGTACAGATCGAAGACGTGATCGCAGCTGACGAAGTGTTTACCACCCTGATGGGTGACCAGGTTGAACCACGGCGCGATTTCATCGAGAAAAACGCACTCGCCGCGACCAATATCGATACCTGATTCCTTGTCCGGCAGAGTCTGGCTTTATTGATTGGTTCTGGTCGACAAATCGGCGCCATTTCGGAACGCCGACAGATCCTGATCGATCTGCCGCATTACCAGATGCACACCTTCACGATACGGCAAAGTGCCGTTCTTGCGCATAATGTCGCGTCCGTCGCGACTGTGGCAAAAGCGAATAAACTCTTTTACCTCGGCCAGTTTGTCCGATTTCGGGTTGTACGTAATATACAGCGGCCGGTAAAGCTGGTATTTACCCGACTTCACGTTCTCATAGCTAGGTGCCATGCCTTCCAGCTGTAAAATTTTGGCATCTCTGAGCCGCGCGCTGCTGATGCCAGTCATGCCCATGGAAAACGGTGTTTGCATGATTGCTTTTTCGAGTGGCCCGGTAGATTTAAACTGTTTGCTGGAAACGATTGCCTGATCAAAATCGGCGAATATTAGTTTTCGTAAGGTTCGTCCGACCCCCGAGAATTTGCTGGAACGAATAAATAGCTCGATGTTAGTGTCAGGCCCGCCGACCTGCTGCCAGTTGGTGATCTTGCCGGTGTAAATATCTTTCACCTGCTGCAGGCTCAGATTGCTGACAGGATTGTCTTTATGTGTGATCACCACCAGCGAGTCCCAGGCGACCGGTTCGAGACCAACTCCAGCCTCGCGCGGGTCTTCGGGCAGATTGTAACGACAGGAGCCGCCAAGATCGGCCTCGCGGGTAACCACCTGACGGATGCCCTTGGTGGCGCCACCGCCTTTAATGTTGATGTGTATCCGGGTCTTTTTTTCAAACGCCGCGGCCAGATCTGTCACATAGGCCTTTTTGCTAATACCGCAACCCACCCATTCGAGTTGCACCCGAGGAGCGCTGGTATCCTCAGTTGCGCCATCGGCGAGGGTGGAAAAAAACAACAAAAAACTGGCAGCCAGAGAGGCAAGAACAAAATTTTGCAGCACAGTACACATCCCCCTCGTTAGAGGCTATAGATTTATAAAAGCATGGCTTCTATAAACTTAGAACAAATGTGCGAAAATGCGAGCGAAACAGGCCACGTGTGATTATGAAATACACAGATTTAAGAGATTTTATTCAGCAGCTTGAGGCTTTGGGTGAATTAAGACGTATCAGCGTCGAAGTTGACGCCAGTCTCGAAATCACCGAAATATGTGACCGCACACTAAAGCTTGGGGGCCCCGCCCTGCTGTTTGAAAAAGTAAAAGGCCATGATGTTCCGGTGCTGGCAAATTTATTCGGTACACCAAAACGCGTCGCGCTCGGCATGGGCGAAGACAATATCGAAGCCCTGCGCGAAGTGGGAAAATTGCTCGCCTTCCTCAAAGAGCCTGACCCGCCCAAAGGCATGAAGGATGCCTGGGAAAAATTGCCAGTGTTTAAACAGGTGCTCAATATGGCACCAAAAGTATTAAACAAGGCGCCGTGCCAGCAAGTCGTGCTCGGAGCTAATGCTATTGATCTTGGCAAAATACCCATACAAACCTGCTGGCCGGGGGATGTCGGGCCGTTAATTACCTGGGGTCTGGTGGTCACCCGAGGACCGCATAAAGAGCGGCAGAACCTTGGCATATATCGTCAGCAGGTGATTGCCAAAGACAAGGTCATCATGCGCTGGTTATCACAACGCGGTGGCGCACTGGATTTTCACGAGTGGCAACAAACGCACCCCGGCGAACCTTTTCCTGTTGCTGTCGCGCTTGGAGCCGACCCGGCCACCATTCTCGGTGCCGTCACTCCGGTGCCCGACACGCTTTCAGAATATGGTTTCGCCGGCTTGCTACGCGGCAGCAAAACCGAAGTTGTGCCATGTGGTTTGAGCGAGCTACAGGTGCCGGCTTCTGCTGAATATGTACTTGAAGGTTTTATATATCCCGATGAGATGGCACGCGAAGGCCCGTTTGGGGATCACACCGGGTATTACAATGAAACCGAAATGTTTCCGGTATTCACGATTGAACGTATTACGCATCGCAAGAATCCTATTTATCACAGCACCTACACCGGTCGGCCACCGGATGAGCCTGCAATACTTGGCGTTGCTCTCAACGAAGTATTTGTGCCGATATTGCAAAAACAGTTTCCGGAAATTATTGATTTTTATTTACCGCCGGAAGGCTGTTCGTATCGAGTGGCGGTTGTCAGCATGCGTAAACAGTACCCCGGGCACGCAAAACGCGTGATGATGGGGGTCTGGAGTTTTTTGCGCCAGTTTATGTACACCAAATTTGTCATTGTGGTCGATGATGATGTCAACACGCGAGACTGGCAGGATGTGATCTGGGCGCTGAGTACGCGTGTCGATCCAGTGCGAGATTTCACCATGGTCGAAAACACACCGATTGATTATTTGGATTTTGCTTCCCCGGTGTCCGGTTTAGGTTCAAAGGTGGGCATAGATGCGACCAACAAATGGCCGGGTGAAACCACGCGTGAATGGGGCACACCGATCACCATGGATGCAGCAGTCAGACAACGTGTCGATGCGATCTGGGATGAGTTAAAAATATTCGAGTAGTGAGTCTGGTGCTGGATTAGGTGACGGCTTACCTGAACTTCACTTCCAGCGAAACTTCACCGCCTTCGACAGACTGTAAATAATTTTCCTGATTAAAGCGCGCGTGCAGTTTGCCGTTGACGCGAATGCGCGCTTCACTGGCACGAGCCTCGAAGCGGTCGAGCGAGCTGACATTGTAGCCTGTAGCGTCGGCAAAGGGTGCCGGCCTGTGTTCACTGAAGTTTGTACTCAACTCCAGGTTTAAAGGCGTAGTCACCGCTGGACTTTGCGGTGCTGGCGCGCTGGTAGCGGCTACTTTGTCAGCGGGTGTGGCAGCACTGGAGTCATGTTGTTGACAGGCAACGCTGGTCACAGACAAAACGATGAC
Source organism: Gammaproteobacteria bacterium (assembly GCA_030148865.1). Lineage (GTDB taxonomy): Bacteria > Pseudomonadota > Gammaproteobacteria > SZUA-229 > SZUA-229 > JASBSR01. Next base: position 29,283 of record JASBSR010000032.1, on the reverse strand, counting down.
TGAGCTGGCAAATTGTAGTTTGTTAAAGTTCACGACGCTTAGACAGTGATTTGGCCAGGAGTTTACCGGCGTATTAAATCTGGATGTTGTTTATCGGTAAATCAGACGGGCTTAATCCGGTGCAGGCTCAAGCTCGAACATCATTCAGGCTTGATGAACCGTTACGCTGAAACCACGAAACACCCAGAGCAAAGACATAACAGGAACCGCGAGCGGGTGAGCAAAAATCGACCAAAATGGCCACTATATTAGTATGCATTAATATTCTTTATGATGGTATATCTTGAACTCGAGCCCATTGATACCTAGATATGTGATTAGGTAGCGAGATTATCAGCCCGAAATTAATGCTTAGATACTAAGCCAGGAGTCAATATGTTTGAGCCCATACAAATTCCCTTTGGTTGCGTCATGCTTTTCAATGTGGTCGACCTGAAAAAAGGCGTGAAAATGGAAGACGTCGAACTAGTACTCGGCGAAATGTGTAATGTGGTGAAAAACACCTACGGAGACGATAAAGGCGGTTTTATTGGTGGTCAGGTATATAAATATTCAGGATTTGTTTCCGAGGAAGGTACCATTGGTGACACTCCAGGAGACACCCCGTCGGCTCAGAAAGTTAAACCGGGCGATCTGGTGATAGCCACCTACTGGAAATCATTCGAGCAGCACGAAAAATCGCACGCCGATAAAATTTTCAAGGAGAAATTTTCCGAACTTGGTGAGTTCTGTGATGACACCTACGAAGTGGGTTATGAAATGCTCTGGCAGGGCGTGCCCGAGTAAAGGGGTTAAAGATAACGCCGGCTTTATTGTTGCAGCAATAAAGCCGGCGTTTTTTCGTGAGCAGTTAGATAGTCTGGTAATACAGGTTCTGTGGGTGATTGGCCTGGGCGAAGAAAAACCAGCGCTCAGCGATCAAACCAGTATATTGTGCAACAAAGGCCAGCACGAGCAAGGTCAGGCTGACCTGATTCAGGCCTATGCTGAGCAGTGCCAGCGGTATGGCAAATACCAGCACCAAAAACACCCACTTAATACTTTTCATAAACCATTGCGAAGCGCCATGAAAATATTCGCGCGTGTTAAACGAACCCGCCATAAAACCACGCGACTTTTGCTGAATGCTCGAATGCCGTATGCCAATCGCGGTCGCAAGGCTGGATTTGTATTTGATCTGACGATTGCGCAACAAAGAAGCCGCGCGTGACACAAACGCAAGTGTTGTAATAATAATCGCCCAGCCGGCATAAAACCCGACCAGCCCAGAGTTCGCCACAGCAGAAAACAAAGCCGCCAGAGTAAAACCGGAAGCGGTACCAAGTAAAATAAAATTAATCACGGTTAATGGACTTGCCCACTCCTGCAAAAACTTGATACAGGCATAGATCATACCGGTACAGATAAACAGCAAAAACGCCAGCGCGGTATTGACCGCCCCGATTAACAAAGACAAATCGACAGGGAATGCGCCGCCCAGGGTGAACAACACCGGATTTAGATCAAAATAATGCACAATACCGTAGATCATGGTGGTGGCGATAAACGCCGGTAATACGATTACCTCGCGCGATAGCCACGAAGTTCGCCACATTGCTGCCGAACGCCAGGCGCGTTCGGGATGGCCGAGATGAAAAAATGAAGCAAACAGTCCTGCGCATAAAAACAAAAACGCAATCAGGCTGCCGATGCCATAAAAAGTATGCGAATCCTGAATCGGCAGAACATTAAAAGCCGAGTACAGCTGGCCGGTGTACAGGGCCAGAAACAAACCCTGACCGGCACCGATCAGAGTGGTAAGAAAAATAACTGAAAAGGCGGGATGCATGATGGCTCCTAAAATTATTACCAGCTGGTGATATCGTCCAGTGTCTGTTCGTCTTTACCCGGCATCGGCAGCTGACGTTCTTTCTTCAGCGGATTATCCACGCGAGTTAGTTCATCTTTGTGAATCGTAATGCTGGTCTGACGACGCGGCAAATAATGATTGGCAGGTTTGGTGCCCCACTCTGGCATTAACTGATAACCACCGTTCTCACGAATGTTGACCGAAACACTGGATTCCGGATCATTGACATCACCGAACAGCCGCGCGCTGGTCGGACAGGCGAGCACACAGGCCGGTTTGCGTTCGCTTTCCGGCAGGGCTTCATCATAAATGCGATCGACGCAGAGCGTGCATTTTTTCATGACTTTCTGGCTTTCATCGAGCTCGCGCGCGCCGTAGGGGCAGGCCCAGGAACAATATTTACAACCGATGCATTTGTCGTAATCCACCAGTACGATGCCATCTTCCGGGCGCTTATAACTGGCGCCGGTTGGACACACCGGAACACACGGCGGGTCTTCACAATGCAAACAGCTTTTTGGAAAATGCACGGTCTGGGTGTTCGGGAATTCGCCGACTTCAAAAGTTTGTACGCGATTGAAAAACGTGCCAGTCGGGTCTTTTTCGTAAGGGTTGTAGTCCGACATAAAACCCGCACTGCCGGAGGTGTTCCACTCCTTGCAGCTGGTGACGCAGGCATGACAGCCGACGCAGACATTCAAATCAATGACGAGCGCAAGTTGCTTCATGATTTTCTCCCGCCAGCAAAGTATTTCAGCCAGTGTGATGGTTTGCGTTTTGCGTTCGGCATGGGCGCCGTCGCGGTAAATTGTGGATACGTTTCTTCCGGTTCGCCGGCGGCGACCGGATAAATCCTCACCCGCACATCGTACCAGCCGGCCTGGCCGGTAATCGGATCCGAGTTCGAAAATTTTGCGCCGTCGCTACGCGCGGGTAATTCTTCGCTGATTAAATGGTTGAGCAGGAAGCCCTTGTTGGATTCGTTCGCGTTTTGGCTCAGGCCCCAGGTGCCGGAGGCTTTGCCAATCGCGTTCCAGGTCCAGACTGTGCCAGGTTCCACCGCTTCCGAGTAACGGCACATGCAACGCACTTTGCCGTGCATCGATTCCACCCAGATCCAGCCGCCATCTTCGATATTGGCAGCGCGCGCGGTTTTCGGATTGACGTGCAAATAGTTATGGGTATGAATCTGACGTAACCAGGCATTTTGTGAATCCCAGGAGTGGTACATCGCCATCGGTCGTTGTGTGATCGCGTTCAGGGGATACTTGCGCAAATCAGTGGACAGCGTTTCGAGGGGCTCGGAGAAAAACGGCAGCGGATCAAAATGTTCATCAATGCGACTGCGCAAATGTTCCGGGGGTTGTTTGCCATCCGACTTGCCCTGCGCGGCGAGCCTGAACTTTTGCAGCACTTCAGAATAAATATGAATATTAATCGGTTCTGCATAACGCGTCAGGCTATGGCGCTTGGCCCATTCCAGATAGCCCTGGTTCCAGTTGCGCATGTACTGATACGACCTGGGCAACTCATAATGAAATACACAGTTGTTCTTTTCGTACATTTCCCATTGTTTGGGATTGGGTTCGCCTTTCATAAACTTTTCGCCGCCTTTGCCGCGCCAGCCAGCGAGAAAACCAATGCCCGAGCCCGGAGCGGTTTCGTAATTGACGACAAAGTCGGGATAATCGCGAAATTTACGGTTGCCATCGGTATTCACAAACGCGGGCAGTTTCAAACGCGAACCGAGCTCGATCAACACGTCCTGAAACGGTTTACACTCGCCGGTCGGCGGCACCACGGGAATACGCACCGAGTCGACCGGGCCGTCGAATTCTGAAATCGGACGGTCCAGCATCGACATCACATCGTGACGTTCCAGATAGGTGGTGTCGGGCAAAATCAGATCGGCGAAGCTCACCATTTCCGATTCAAACGCATCACAGACCGCGATGAATGGAATCTTGTATTCACCGTTATCGTCTTTGTCGTTGAGCATGTGGCGCACCTGCTCGGTGTTCATGCTTGAATTCCACGCCATGTTGGCCATGAAAATCAACAGAGTATCAATCTTGTAGGGATCACCACGCCAGGCATTGGTGATCACATTGTGCATCAGGCCGTGCACCGCCAGCGGGTATTCCCAGGAAAAGGCTTTATCGATACGCACTGGTTCGCCGTTGTCGTCGACGAACAAATCATCGGGATCTGCAGGCCAGCCCAGTGGCATGCCGTCCAGCGGAGTATCGGGTTGCACCGCTTCCGGCCCGGTCGGGGTTTTCGCACAGGGTGGAATCGGCCGCGGGAACGGCGCCTTGTGGCGGAAACCACCGGGGCGATCAATCGTCCCCAGAATACTCATTAATATGGAGAGACTGCGGATGGTCTGGAAACCATTGGAATGTGCCGCCAGCCCGCGCATGGCGTGGAACGCCACCGGGTTGCCGGTGATGCGATCGTGTTCCTTGCCCCAGGTGTCGGTCCAGGCGATGGGTAATTCAATTTTTTCATCGCGCGCGGTGATGCCCATTTCATAGGCCAGGCGCTTGATGGTGTCGGCAGGAATACCGGTGATTTTAGCTGCCCATTCCGGGGTGTAATCTTTGACCCGATCGACCAGCAACTGAAACGCGGTTTTCACCGGGGTATTATCATCTAACTTGAATTCACCGAGCAGATATGGATCCGAATCTTCGCTGTGCATGATCACCGGCTTATTCAGCTCGCGATCCCACCACAGTTTGTTCTGCGGATCGAAACAGCCTTCTTCTTTCGGCACTTCGTGGCGTACGAACATGCCGTGCTCGCTGGAGGCTTCGTCCATATTCACCAGCTCGGCCGAGTTGCTGTATTTCACCAGAAAGTCGCGATCGTACAGACCCTGCTTGATAATTTCGTTGATCAGCGCCATCAGCAGCGCGCCATCGGTGCCGGGCTTGATCGGTACCCACTCATCCGCAATTGCGGCATAACCGCTGCGTACCGGGTTGATGGCGATAAATTTGCCGCCGTTGCGCTTGAATTTGGATAACTCGATTTTCATCGGGTTAGAATGATGGTCTTCGGCGGTGCCGATCATCACGAACAATTTTGAACGCTGTAAATCCGGGCCACCGAACTCCCAGAATGAACCGCCGATGGTGTAAATCATGCCGGCAGCCATGTTCACCGAACAAAAACCACCGTGTGCCGCATAGTTGGGTGTGCCGAACTGCTTGGCGAACAGACCAGTGAGTGCCTGCATCTGGTCGCGGCCGGTGAACAGAGCAAATTGCTTCGGGTCGGTATGGCGAATATTGGCGAGGCGCTCTTCGAGAATGCCGAAAGCTTTTTCCCAACTCACCACTTCAAAGGCACCGGCGCCGCGGTCGCTGCCGGCCTTGCGCATCAGCGGCTGGGTCAGGCGTGCGGGCGAGTATTGTTTCATGATGCCAGACGCGCCTTTGGCGCAGATCACGCCCTTGTTTAATGGGTGTTCGGGGTTGCCCTCGATATAACGCACATCACCGTCGCGAATGGTGACACGGATACCGCAACGGCAGGCACACATATAACAAGTGGTGTTCTTAACCTCGATCCGGCTGGACTCATCGATCGATCTGGACAGCGGATCGTGCAGCGGTTTTGACATTATGTATACCTGTTGATATGCGGGCGGTCGGCCATTTAGCCGAAAAACCGGCGGGATGGCCAATTAGTAAAACTAAAGGGTATATAAATAAATTATTGTTTACTAATATATATTGAATTTACTTATGAGCACAGACAAGCCTAGCATGGTCGGTCTTGCTGAATCGAGACCCTGCTTGGAAAATGTTAAGTCACGGGATATTCACCCAAGCCACTGATCTGGCATATAATTCACTCCCAGATCAGAGCCACCCGGAAAACCATGCATTACAGCGAACACTTTGACGTTATCATCATTGGCGGCGGCCACGCCGGCACCGAGGCCGCGCTCGCGGCCGCGCGCATGGGCGCAAAAACCCTGTTGCTGACCCATAATATAGAGACGCTCGGCCAGATGAGCTGCAATCCGGCCATTGGCGGCATCGGCAAAGGCCATCTGGTGAAAGAAATTGATGCCATGGGCGGGGTCATGGCGAAAGCCGCTGATTGCGGTGGTATCCAGTTTCGGATTCTCAATCGCAGCAAGGGCCCGGCGGTGCGCGCTACCCGCGCCCAGGCCGACCGTGTGCGCTACAAAGCCGCAGTGCGCGAGGTTCTGGAAAATCAGCCCAATCTCTCGATCTTCCAGCAGGCGGTGGACGATATCAGCGTCGAGCGCGATGGCCAGAAGGAGCATGTCACCGGCGTCGTCACCCAGATGGGGCTGAAATTTTCCGCTCGCGCCGTGGTGCTCACTGTGGGCACTTTTCTTGGCGGCAAAATTCATATCGGTGAAAGCAATTATTCCGGCGGCCGTGCCGGTGATCCACCATCGATTGCCTTGGCGAATCGTTTACGCGAACTGCCCTTGCGTGTCGGTCGTTTAAAAACCGGTACCCCGCCGCGCATCGATGGTCGCAGCATTAATTATCATGGCCTCGCTGCACAACCGGGTGATACACCCACGCCGGTGTTTTCGTATACTGGAAAAGCTGAACAGCATCCTGCGCAGGTCGCCTGTCACATTACCCACACCAATGAACGCAGCCATGAATTATTGCGCAACAGCCTGTATCGCTCACCGATGTACAGCGGTGTCATCGAAGGCATCGGCCCGCGTTACTGTCCGTCAATCGAAGACAAGATTGTGCGCTTTGCTGATAAAACCTCGCACCAGATTTTTATCGAACCCGAAGGTTTAAACACCCACGAAGTCTATCCCAATGGTATTTCCACCAGTCTGCCGTTCGACGTTCAGTTTGAATTTGTTCGTACCATCAAAGGTTTTGAAAACGCACATATCACCCGCCCGGGTTATGCGATTGAATACGATTATTTTGATCCGCGCGATTTAAAAGCCTCACTGGAAACCAAATATATCAACGGCCTGTTTTTCGCCGGACAAATAAACGGTACCACCGGTTATGAAGAAGCCGCTGCCCAGGGTTTATTAGCCGCGATTAATGCGGTGCAGTCTGTGCGCGAAAAAGACGCCTGGTGCCCGACACGTGATCAGGCGTATATCGGTGTACTGGTGGATGATCTGGTGACTCTAGGCACGCAGGAACCGTATCGCATGTTCACGTCACGCGCCGAGTATCGTTTGATACTGCGCGAAGACAATGCTGATTTGCGCCTAACGGAAATTGCGCGTGAACGGGGTTTGATTAGCGATACCCACTGGCAGGCATTCGAAACCAAACGCGAAGCGATAGCAAAAGAACAACAGCGTCTTGATGAAATTTTGATCAAACCCGGCTCAGCTTTTGGTAAAGCTATATCCGACAAATGTGAAAAACCATTGGCACATGAATACAAGGCTAGCGAAATATTGCGTCGCCCGAAAATCAATTATGCGGCGCTCACCGAGATTATCGGCGAGGTCGATATTAGTGAAGCCGCAAAAGAACAGGTCGAAATTCAGGCGAAGTATTCCGGCTATCTTGATCGCCAGTTAAATGAAATCGAAAAAGCTAAACGTAATGAAAGCACATCGATCACCAAAATCAGTGATTATAAAAGTGTGCGTGGTTTATCTGCTGAGGTTTGTCAAAAACTCAATGATCACAAACCCGAAACCATCGGCCAGGCGGCACGCATTCCGGGGATTACGCCCGCTGCAATATCGCTATTGATGGTGCATTTGAAAAAATCTGCCGGTTAGGGGTTGTCAGCTTATGCTGTCGCTGGCCTGGCCTACAAAAAAGACTCCGCGGCTGTGCCAGGCGTTTTATGTCGTAACGCGACAAGAGCGTAAAAGCTGTCGGGTGACACTGATGCTAACCCGACCTGCAAGGCGCTATTTGTCTGTGTGTTCGCGCAGAAGTGCAGTCATGTCGTCTGCGGGCAGCGGCTTGCTGAAAAGGTAACCCTGTAGCTGATCGCAACCGTATTTAGTCAGTAAATTGAGCTGTGCCTGGGTTTCTACACCTTCAGCAATCACGTTCAGATCCAGGTTATGTGCCATTGTAATAATGGTTCTGGTGATGGCACGTTCATAAGAGTCTGACTCAATGTCTTTAACAAAACTACGGTCGATCTTGAGTGTATCCAGCGGAAACCGATGTAAATAGCTCAAAGAAGAATAGCCAGTGCCAAAATCATCGACAGATATCTCAACGCCCATGGCCTTAATCTCACGAAGTGCAGCAATAGCGCTTTCCGCATCCTGCATAATAATCGACTCGGTAAGTTCAACATCGAGACTATCAGGTGCAATATGGTAGGTTTCTAAAGCATGTTTAATCGTAGTGGCCAGCTGGCCGTCACTAAATTGCTGGCTGGAGACATTAACCGCCATGCGTAGTTGCTGAAAACCGGTGTCGTTCCATATCCGCTTTTGGGCACACGCCGTGTTAAGTACCCATTCCCCGATTGGTAGCATCAAACCCAGGTCTTCTGCGAGCGGAATAAAATTATCGGGTGGTATGGAGCCAAGAGTTGTATGTTGCCAGCGGAGTAAAGCCTCAACACCAACGATACGGTTAGTTTGTATATCGACCTGTGGCTGGTAATACAGTTCAAATTCATCGCGCTCAATCGCGTTGCGCAAGTCGTTTTCAAGGCTAAGTGTTTCCAGCGAGCGCACATTCATTGAATCGACATAAAACTTGAAGTTATTGCGACCCGCCTCTTTGGCATTGTACATGGCGGTGTCTGCATGCTTAAGCAGAGTGTCGACGTCCTCGCCGTCGGCAGGAAATACAGAAATTCCAATGCTGGGTGTGACTACAATTTCGTGTGCATCGAGTAAAAAAGGAACATTAAGCGAGCGAATAACGCGCTTGGCGATAACAGCGGCATCATCGATAGAATCGAGGTTGACCAGCAATAATGTGAATTCATCGCCACCGAGTCGTGCCAGCTCAAGGCCCGATGGTGAATCGTGCATAATAGTGTCACTATCGCGCACGCATTTGCGAAGGCGATCGGCAACTTCTTTGAGTAAAGAGTCGCCAATGCTGTGGCCGAGCGAGTCATTAATTTTCTTAAAGCGGTCGAGATCAAGAAATAGTGTCGCCAGCTGTTTGTTGTGGTCGCGTGCGTGATTTAGGGCCGCATTAATTTTATTGTGAAATAACTGTCTGTTTGGCAAACCCGTGAGAGAATCATAAAAAGCAAGATGGTGAATTTGATCTTGAGCATGTTTGCGCTCGCTGATATCACGGATCAGGCTGATGTAAAGGTTTTCGTCGTTGAGCAACATCTCACTGACAGAGACGTCCATATAAAATGTTGCGCCAGATTTTCGTAAACCCAGAAGTTCAATCGGCAGGTTGTTGCTCAGTTGGCCTGCATTGGATCTAGTCAGACTCGCAAAATAGTGCATGTATAGATTAGTATCACCGGGCGATATCAGGCAGGTAATGGCCTTGCCAATAACCTCATGGCTGTTACAGCTGAAAATATTTTCTGCAGCCGGGTTTAATGATTCAATGATTCCATTCACATCGTGAATAATAATTCCGTCGGCAACATTATCCAGAATCGCACGCATGCGCGATTCATTATTTAGTAATGCGGCGCTGCCTTTTTCCAGCCGGTGATGGTAGTCTGTTAGTGAAGCTTTAACTTTTTCAAACTCGACAACCGAGAGCAACCCGGGTTTTTCATCTTGTAGCAGGCCACCATCACTTTTTTTCATGGTGTCAACAAGCTGTGATAAACGCTGCAGTGGAATCATGACCAGCTTGGCGAGTAAATACCAGAGTAACAATGATAAGCCGCCACCCATCAGACCCAGCTGGACAAGCGTGGATTTCATTAAATCCTGGAGAGCGGTAAACTCGGGGTAGCTGACGACGGAGAATCTTAAATGTGAGAGTATCTGTCCCTCAGGAATGAGTCCCTGGTTCTGTCCGTACGCTGATAGACTACTGATGTCGATATAGCGGAATTTTTGTAGATACTGGACGGCACCGAGAAAATCAAACTCAAGCGCAAGGTAACCAAAAATCCCGCCGTGCTTGTTGCTGTCCTTGATTGCCAGCAAGTAATAGTAGTGATAGTGCTTGTCTTGCTCATCCAGCTGTACCCAGCCGCCCACATCCTTGAGCCCGACTTTGGCGGGCATAGGTGAATTATGCAGCGATGACAATGGCACACCATCCGCATTGTATAAGGCAATCGCCTCGTAGTATGGTGGCATTATACCCGAATCGGGAATACGGGTATTGCGCCAGTAACCGTAATAGGTGGCATTTCCAAACTGTTGAACAGTTTCATCCCAGTTCGCGAGTTTTAAAGCCAGTTCTTGTGCGTTTCTATGCAGCAGCGAAAGTGTGAAATCAAGCTCATCTACAGCGAGCAAATAATTTTTCTGTAGCGTTTCTTCCTCAAGTTGCTGTAATTGCCGCAATGAGTACCAGCTAAGCGTTACGGTAAGTACTATCGCCAGGGCGATAAAGCAAATACCATAAGTGCGTATCGAAACGTCGGCACGAGTTTGCTGGTCAGAATGGCTGGACATTTGGTGATACCACCTGGTTTCCATCGATTAAAGCAAGAACGCGATCGATTAGATCAAACTCGTGTTCTGCGTCAAAAAAATGGTTGGCGCCTTCGATGATACTGACATGTGCATGATTTTCCCTGAGCATCCTGGGCCAGTGGAGGGCCATGCGTTTGTCGTTACTGCCAAGTATGACTTCGAGCGGTATTTTTGTATTTGCAATCGCTTTCAGAATTCCGGGTTTTGTGTATTCGGCATACGACAGGAAAGCCGTTGCCGGGGCAACATAGGTTTTGCAGTACGATAGTGGAAATTCGATTGGGTCATTAATGCCCTGCTGTAAAGCTGCCTGCGCGCGTCCGATTTGCGCGCGGGCATTATCTTCACCCGCAGAGTGCTCGAAATCTACCAGGCTGGTAGCAATTATTTTATTAACGGCTGTATTCGGTGTGCCCGAAACGTATACCAGAGACTGCAGGCTACCGTAACTATGACCGACCATCACAATATTGCGGTAGCCCCTGGTGGCTAACCAGTCTACCCAATAAGCAATTTCCTTAACATCGTCCTGTAAGGTATGAAGGTGCAAGGCTTCACATGGCAGGCTTTTCCTGCGTTTATTAATCCCTAGCGAAAGCGTTGGCGCGAGCAGAGTGTAGCCGGCATCGGCCACGGCGTTCGCGAGGCTGATCGTCGTCAGGTAATTAGGTGTTTGTAAAAAACCGTGTATCAGCACAATAGCGGGTCGTGCCGGGGCGGCTGGACGAAAATCAGCTGTTGCAACAATACCGTTTGGTAAAATTGCCTCTACGGTTTGTGCGTAAACCGATGAAGCGCTTAGACAGATCAAAAGCAAACCTGCTGAACGCCAGCGGAACATCTGGCGTATCCAGATCAGGCACTGACGTTCAAACAGCATTATTTTTTTAATGTGCATAGTCGATATCACTTTTTATTAAGTTCGCAGCCCATAGTGTTGCTATTTATAAGAACATTTTGCTCTCACAATTAATCGTAGCTACCAGCCAGTGTTTGTTGGCTGACAGCAATCTGCTGTTGAGAGGAGAGTCATATCCATGAGGGAGCATTTGCAACAGTCATTGACCCACCAGTACGTAACTGATGGACACAAAGCCGCTGGAATCAAGATTTGTTACAATTGAAGCGGACAAAACAGGCCAGACTGGTTTCGCGCGCAGTCGAATCAGGCCCGCGCTAGCAGTGCCTGACTACTACCTGACTATAGCAAGTCTCGTACCGGCTGCCAGTGGTCGCGTGTATAAGGCGATAAAGCCCTGAAAATTAATGACAAAAGGTGTTCGATCTGCCAGCTCGGAGGACCCTTCTGAATACAGTGAGCCGGAACCTGACGTGCGAGAATGTAACCATGACACAGCGCCTGCTCGATGAATTGAACCATGGTATCGAGGTGATGCAGCTGCCGTTGCCGCCACAGGTAGCTGAAAAACTGATTGATTATATTGGTCTGCTGAATCACTGGAACAAGGTCTTCAATCTTACCGCGATTCGTGATCCGAGCGAGATGCTGAGCAAGCACGTGCTCGATTCGCTGGCGGTATTGCCGCATCTGGGCACGGCGGCTTCGCTGATTGACGTCGGCACAGGTGCTGGCCTGCCGGGGCTGGTACTGGCGCTTTGCCGCCCGGAGCTGCGTATTGTGTTGAATGACTGTATTGGCAAAAAAACCCGTTTTTTAACCCAGGCAAAACTGGTGCTGGGTCTGGCTAATGTCGAGGTGGTGCAGCAGCGAATCGAAGAATACCGGCCCATAAAAGACGGCGCTGCGATATACTTTGACCTCGTGATTGCCCGCGCTTACGCCAGCAGCGATAGTATTGTCAGCGGTACCCGGCATTTGCACCACCGTGGCACCCGGGTGCTGGTGATGCAGGGCAGGCCGGACAACCGGCTGAATCAGCCGGGCTATCGTGTGCAGCAGTCACACATACTGGAGGTCGCCGGTCTGAGTGCCGAACGACACTTACTCGAAATTACGCAGACACATTAAATATGGCGCAAGTATTAGCATTGGCGAATCAGAAAGGTGGCGTTGGCAAGACCACCACCAGCGTCAATCTCGCGGCATCGCTGGCGGCGACCAAACGCAGGGTATTGTTGATTGATCTGGATCCTCAGGGCAATGCCACTATGGGGGTCGGTATCGACAAGAATTCACTGGTAAAAACCTTTTGTGATGCCCTGCTCGATAACTACGATGTTCGTCAGTGTGTCATGACGCTGGATAACATTGGTATCGATCTGTTGCCTGCGAACGCGGATCTGACCGAGGCTGAAGTCAGCCTGATGCGCAGCGGTCACGCTGAAAACCGGTTGAAAACCGCGATCACTGAAATTCGTGATAATTACGACTACGTGCTGATCGACTGCCCGCCGGCGCTGAACATGCTCACATTAAATGCTCTGGTCGCATCGGATGGTGTGATTATCCCCATGCAGTGCGAATATTATGCGCTGGAAGGCCTGACCGCGCTGATGGATACCATTCGCCAGGTGCAGGCCACGGTTAACCCTGGCCTCCGGGTCGAAGGCTTGCTGCGCACTATGTTTGACCCGCGCAACACCCTGGCGAACGATGTTTCGGCGCAGCTGATCGAGCATTTTGGTGACAAGGTGTACCGTACCATTGTGCCGCGCAACGTGCGCCTCGCCGAAGCCCCCAGTCACGGCCTGCCCGCCCTGCTCTATGAAAAAACTTCCAGCGGTGCGCTCGCCTATCTTTCTCTCGCCGGTGAAATGCTGCGTCGCAATTATCGCGGCACCGCCCCCAGCGTACCGGCCTGATTAGCGGACACCCTATTATGGCAACAGCAAAAAAACGCGGTCTTGGCCGCGGCCTCAATGCCCTGCTCGCTGGCAGTGACGCAATGCAGGCGATGACCACGGCGCAAACGCCAAACGAATTGCGCGAACTCGATGTCGATCTGATTCAACGCGGTGCCTGGCAGCCGCGGGTACATTTTGATCAGGACGCGCTGCAGGAACTGGCTGACTCGATCACCAGCCAGGGCGTGGTGCAGCCGATCGTGGTGCGCGCTGCTGCTGAAAATCGCTACGAGATCGTGGCCGGCGAGCGTCGCTGGCGCGCCGCCCAGCTCGCGGGCCTGAGCAAAGTGCCGGCGGTGGTGAAACAGTTTGACGACCAGACCGCCGCGGCGGTCTCACTGATCGAAAATATTCAGCGTGAAAATCTCAACCCGCTGGAAGAATCCACTGCGCTACAGCGCCTGATCGCCGAATTTAATATGACCCACCAGCAGGTGGCCGACACCGTGGCGCGTTCTCGCGCCAGTGTCAGCAATCTGCTGCGCTTGCAGGATCTGAATGCAGATGTGAAAGAACTGCTCAGCAGCCGCACTATCGAGATGGGCCACGCACGCGCCCTGCTCGGCCTCAGCGGCAATGCGCAGAGCGCCCTGGCGCGGGAGGTTGCGCGCCATCGCTTATCGGTTCGTGAGACCGAGGCGCTGGTAAAACACCGCCTGAATCCACCGGCGAAACCGAAAGCAGCGAAAAAAGATGTCGATATCCTGCGTCTGGAGAGTGAGCTCGGTGAGCGGCTTGGCACCAGCGTGAATCTACGCCAGCAGGGCAAAAATAAGGGCGTGCTGGAAATTCATTATCACAGTCTGGACGCGCTGGACGGTATTTTGGCAAGGATCAAATAGTTGATATCGCAGTGCTTTATTCTAAGTGCCAGGCATAGAAATTATTGATACCGACATGCAAGCCTTGACCAAATATAATAGACTCCTTATAATTCCGCGCGCTTGTCGCAGTGTCGCGACCGCTTTTATTCGGGCGTATGTGCGTGGATGAGACGCAAATAGCACAGATTGCCGCTGAGGACACGAAACAAAGCTTTCGTTTCGTGGTGGCGCAGTTCATCACCAGTGTTGTGCTCGCCGCCGTGTTGTTCATGTACGACTTCACAGCCGCTTATTCGGGTTTCATCGGTGGCATGATCGCAGTCCTTGCCAATGGCTGGTTTGCGCTCAAGGTGTTCACAGCTAAAAGTCGGCAGCCAGCACAAATGCTACGCAGCTTCTACTGGGCGGAAATAAACAAATTATTTATCATCGGTTCTATGTTCATCGCCGTGTTTGTGATACTGGAATCGCTGAATGCGGCGGCCTTGCTGGCGGCTTATTTTTTGGTACACATGGTGCCCGCTGTACTGGCTGCGATTCATGCGAGCCGGCAACGGGATACATATTCAAAGAGTAACAAAGAGAGTCAATAATGTCGGCTGAGGCCCTAAGCGCCAGCGATTACATCAAGCATCACTTGCAGAACCTGACCTACGGCAAGTTCCCTGCGGGTCACGAGCATGCAGGCGAGTGGGGTATTGCCCACAGTGCTGCGGAAGCCAAAGCGATGGGTTTTTCTGCGATTCATCTCGACACCATGTTCTGGTCGATCACGCTCGGTGTGCTGTTTCTCTGGCTGTTCAGCAAGGTTGCGAAAAAGGCCACTACCGGTGTTCCTGGTGGCGCGCAAAATTTTATTGAAATGATCGTTGAGTTTATCGACAGTACTGTCCGCGGCACCTTCACTGGCAGAAACGCCATGATTGCACCGATGGGTCTGACGGTGTTTGTCTGGGTGTTCCTGATTAACTTCATGGATCTGATCCCGGTCGACTGGATACCTCAGCTTGCCGGCTGGGTCGGGGCATCATTTTTTGGTATGGATCCGCATCACGTGTATTTCAGAGTGGTTCCGTCAACCGATCCAAACGCCACCTTCGGCATGTCACTGGCGGTGTTTGCGTTGATGCTGTTTTTTAGCTTCAAAATTAAAGGTGTTGGCGGTTTTGCAACAGAACTGACCATGCACCCGTTCAGCTCCAGCAACAAACTGCTACAGCTGATTTTCATCCCGATTAACCTGATACTGGAAGTGGTTGCCTTGCTGGCCAAGCCACTGTCGCTGTCGCTGCGACTTTACGGCAACATGTTCGCTGGCGAAATGATCTTTATTCTGATTGCGCTGATGTACAGTGCGGGTATCGCCGCTGGTGTTTTCGGTGGCTTCCTGCAACTGGGCTGGGCGATATTTCACATTCTTATTATTACACTGCAGGCTTACATCTTCATGATGTTGACCGTGGTGTACATGGATCTTGCTTATCAAACGGGCGAAGATCACTAAGTATTTGTAACCGATTTTAAAGTTTAATTTTTAGGAGATAACAATGACTGAAGTAACCGCGATGCTCTACATTGCTGGCGCAATTATGATGGGTCTGGGTGCACTGGGTGCGGCGATAGGTATCGGCGTACTTGGCGGCCGCTTTCTGGAAGGCGCAGCGCGTCAGCCCGAACTCATTCCATTACTACGTGGCCAGTTCTTCCTGATGATGGGCCTGACTGACGCGGTACCGATGATTGCAGTTGGTGTGGCGTTCTACGTTATCTTTGCTGTTGCAGGCTAATTCACAACCCACAACGCAACGAGACTAGCGTATGAATATCAATTACACGCTCATCGGGCAGACCATAACCTTCTTTATTTTTGTCTGGTTCTGTTACGCCAAGGTCTGGCCGCCGATCATCAATGCGATGGCTGAACGCAGCAAGAAAATTGCCGATGGCCTGGCTGCTGCAGAACGTGGCCAGCACGAGCAGGAACTGGCGGAGAAGCGAGCGGCAGAACACATCCGTGAAGCCAAGGCACAGGCGAGCGACATCATTACTCAGGCACAAAAACGCGCCAAAGAGATTGAAGAAGCCGCCAAAGATGATGCCCAAGCTGAAGCCGAACGCATTAAAGTTAGTGCCAATGCCGAGATTGAGCAGGAAGTTAACCGCGCGCGCGAACATTTGCGCAAAGAAGTGGTCGTGCTCGCCATCGCGGGTGCCGAACGCGTGCTGAAGCAGGAAGTGAATGCGGCTGCCCACGCAGTGGCTTTGCAAGACGTCGCAGCGCAGCTGTAACGGAATCTGAATTATGTCAGAACTTACTACTGCAGCCCGGCCCTACGCAAACGCGATATATCAGCTCGCATCTGAGTCGTCAGCGAAGCTGACAGCCTGGAGCGACGCCCTGATCCTGATGTCGGCGGTAGTCGCAGACCAGACCATGATGCGCAAGCTGGCCAGCCCGGAGCTGGGCAGGCGCCAGAAAGGCGAGCTCATGCTCGCCGTGGTCGGCGACAAACTCGATGAGCACCAGAAAAACCTGGTCAGGTTGATGGCGGAAAACAATCGCCTGAGCCTGATGCCGACGGTGGCCGCGCTCTACGAAGTGTTACGCGCCGAAGCCGAAGGTCAGATCGATGCCGAGGTGACATCAGCCTTTCCGTTGACCGCAGAGCAACAGGCGAGTATAGCCACCGCCCTAAAAAACAAAACGGGTCGTGATGTCACGATCACCGCAACGACCGATGCGTCGTTACTCGGTGGTGTTGTTATCAAGGCCGGAGACATTATTATCGATGGCTCGATGAAAGCCAGACTTGCCGCGCTGGCGAGCACATTGAGTCATTAAGAGGAAATCACAATGCAGCTGAATCCATCTGAAATCAGTGAACTCATTAAATCACGCATTCAGAACTTTGAATCAAAAGTCGAAGCGCGTAGCGAAGGCACCGTGGTGAGTTTAACCGACGGTATTCTTCGTATTCACGGCCTGGCCGATGCCATGCAGGGCGAAATGATCGAACTGCCCGGCGACACCTATGCCATGGCACTTAACCTGGAACGTGATTCAGTGGGCGCGGTGGTGCTTGGTTCCTACGGTCATCTTTCCGAAGGCGATACCGCGAAATGCACCGGTCGTATTCTGGAAGTTCCTATCGGTGAAGCTTTGCTGGGTCGAGTCGTAGATGCCCTGGGTAATCCGATCGACGGCAAAGGCCCGATCAAGGCCAAAGGCACTGCGCCGATCGAAAAAATTGCGCCCGGCGTTATTGAGCGTAAATCGGTTGATCAACCGGTGCAGACCGGTCTGAAATCCATCGACGCCATGGTACCGGTTGGTCGTGGTCAGCGTGAACTGATTATCGGTGACCGCCAGACCGGTAAAACCGCGGTCGCAATTGACGCCATTATCAACCAGACCAATACTGGTGTGAAATGTATCTATGTTGCGATCGGGCAGAAAGCGTCGACGGTTGCGAATATTGTGCGCAAACTGGAAGAGCGCGACGCCATGGCACACACCATCGTGGTTGCTGCGACTGCGGCAGAATCGGCGGCGATGCAGTTCATCGCACCCTATGCCGGTTGCACCATGGGTGAATATTTCCGTGACCGTGGCCAGGATGCACTGATTATTTATGACGACCTGACCAAGCAGGCCTGGGCCTATCGTCAGGTCTCCTTGTTGCTGCGTCGTCCGCCGGGCCGTGAAGCCTATCCGGGGGACGTATTCTATCTACATTCACGTTTGCTGGAACGCGCATCACGTGTCAACGCGGATTACGTAGAAAAATTCACCAATGGTGAAGTCAAAGGTAAAACCGGTTCATTGACTGCACTGCCGATTATTGAAACCCAGGACGGTGACGTGTCTGCATTCGTACCGACCAACGTGATTTCGATTACTGACGGCCAGATCTTCCTAGAGTCAGATCTGTTTAACGCCGGTATTCGTCCTGCGATTAATGCCGGTCTGTCAGTATCGCGTGTCGGTGGATCGGCACAGACAAAGATTATTAAAAAGCTCGGCGGCGGTGTGCGTTTGGCGCTGGCGCAGTATCGTGAGCTGGCAGCGTTCGCCCAGTTTGCATCTGACCTTGACGATGCGACTCGTGCGCAGCTGGAACGTGGTGAGCGTGTCACCGAGTTGATGAAACAGGCGCAGTATTCGCCGTTGTCGGTTTCTGAAATGGCAATGACTTTGTTTATGGCCAACGAAGGTTATCTCGACGATGTTGCCACTAATAAAGTTGTTGATTTTGAAACTGCGATGCTGGCACACGTGAAGAGCAACAACGCTGATCTGCTGAAAAAGATTGATGACAGCGGCGATTACAGCGATGACATCGAAGCTGCGATGCGCGCTGCACTCGATAGCTTCAAAGCCACCGGCGTTTACTAAGCAGCCTTAAACCACAGGTAACGATACAATGGCAGGCGCTAAAGAAATACGGGGCAAGATTAAGAGTATTAAAAATACTCAAAAGATCACTAAAGCTATGGAAATGGTGGCAGCGAGCAAAATGCGCAAGGCGCAGGAACGCATGCGCGCCAGTCGCCCTTATGCGGAGAAAATTCAGACTGTACTGTCGCATCTCGCGCAGGCGAATCCTGAATACAAACATCCATATCTGGAAACCCGCGAAGACATCAAGCGCGTGGGTTTTATCGTGGTATCCACTGACCGTGGTTTGTGCGGTGGGCTAAACACCAATATGTTCAAAGCTGCTGTCACGCAGATGATTGACTGGGACAAGAAAGGCGCCGAAGTTGATGTTTGTGCGATTGGCAAAAAAGCCGGCAGTTTTTTCAAGCGCTTTAAGTGTAATCTGGTAGCGCATACCGAAAATCTGGGCGACCAGCCAGCGCACGATGAGCTGATCGGTACTGTCAAAGTCATGCTTGATGCCTACGACGCTGGAAAAATTGATCGCCTGTTCGTCGTGTACAACGAATTTGTCAACACCATGACCCAGACACCACGAGTGCATCAGCTGATTCCGGTAGAAAGCAGCCAGGACAAAGCACTGGATCACCACTGGGATTATATTTACGAGCCTGAGGCCAAACCGATTATTGATGGTTTGATGATGCGCTTTATTGAGTCGCAGGTGTATCAGGGTGTAGTTGAAAATGTTGCCAGCGAAATGTCGGCACGAATGATCGCAATGAAGAGCGCAACTGATAATGCTGGTGACCTGATTAAAGATCTGCAAACCGTATACAACAAGGCCAGACAGGCAGCGATTACTCAGGAAATTTCTGAAATCGTTTCTGGCGCCGCCGCAGTTTAGTTTTTTATTATTAGGAGTCCGCCAATTAACGCAAATAGATTGATACAGACAATGTAGCTACTGTTGTCAATCAGGCTTTACCACCATTAGCGTTCATTAACGGACCAACAAATTTTAAGTATTTAAGAGGATACCAACATGAGTACCGGAAGCGTAGTAGAAATTATCGGCGCCGTCATCGACGTCGAATTTCCGCGGGACTCCATTCCTAAGATTTATGATGCACTCAAGCTCGACGAAGCTGGCCTGACCATGGAAGTCCAGGCGCAACTTGGCGACGGTGTGGTGCGCGCGATTGCCATGGGCTCGACGGAAGGCCTGCGTCGTGGAATGGTAGTAAAGAACACAGGTGATGCGATTCGCGTCCCGGTTGGCAAGAAAACTCTGGGTCGCATCATGAACGTCCTCGGTGACGCGATTGATAACCAGGGTGAGATTGGTGCAGAAGAAACCATGCCGATCCATCGCAAACCACCCGCATTTGAAGAGCAGTCACCCGCGACGGAAATTCTGGAAACCGGGATTAAGGTTATTGACCTGGTGATGCCGATTGCCAAGGGCGGCAAGATCGGTCTCTTCGGTGGTGCCGGTGTAGGTAAAACGGTGACCCTGATGGAGCTGATTCGCAACATCGCGGTCGAGCACTCGGGGTTCTCTGTATTCGCTGGCGTGGGTGAGCGTACTCGTGAGGGTAACGACTTCTACTACGAAATGCAGGAAGGCGGCGTACTCGACAAAGTGGCACTGGTCTACGGTCAGATGAACGAGCCGCCAGGCAACCGCCTGCGTGTCGCGCTCACTGGTCTGACTATGGCCGAGCATTTCCGTGATGAAGGCAGTGACGTACTGATGTTTGTCGACAATATTTATCGTTACACTCTGGCCGGAACCGAAGTATCCGCGCTACTCGGTCGTATGCCATCTGCGGTGGGCTATCAGCCAACACTGGCGGAAGAAATGGGCGTACTGCAGGAACGTATTACTTCGACCAAGACCGGTTCGATCACATCTTTCCAGGCGGTATACGTGCCGGCGGACGATTTGACCGACCCGTCGCCAGCGACCACCTTTGCGCATCTCGATGCGACCTTAGTTCTGTCGCGTCAGATTGCCGAGCAGGGCATCTACCCGGCGGTGGACCCACTCGATTCAACCTCGCGTATTCTCGACCCGCACGTCGTTGGTATCGAACATTACGAAATCGCGCGTGAAGTTCAGGGTAGTCTGCAGCGTTATAAGGAGCTGAAAGATATCATCGCGATTCTGGGTATGGATGAGCTGTCTGATGAAGACAAGCTGCTTGTCGCTCGCGCACGTAAAATACAGCGCTTCCTGTCGCAGCCGTTCTTTGTTGCGGAAGTATTCACTGGCGCACCGGGTAAATATGTCAGCATGAAAGACAATCTGGCGGCGTTCAAGGGCATTCTTGCTGGCGAATACGATCATATGCCTGAGCAGGCGTTCTACATGGTGGGCGGCATCGATGAAGCCGTAGAAAAAGCCAGTAAGATGAAGAAATAAGGCATACTCATGGCTATGACAGTGCATATCGACGTGGTCAGCGCAGAAAACAGTATCTTTTCCGGTACTGTGACTGAAATCTACGCGCCTGCAGAAATGGGTGAAGTGGGTATTCATCCGCGTCATACGCAAATGCTGACTCGGCTAAAGCCGGGTACGGTGCGCGTCATCGACCAGCAGGGCAAAGAGCAGACTTTTTATGTCAGTGGCGGCATCCTCGAAGTTCAGCCGCATGTTGTGACTGTGCTCTCTGATACTGCAGTACGCGCGGCTGATCTCGACGAATCTGCGGCACTGGAAGCAAAATCTCGCGCCGAAGCGGCATTGGCAGATAAAAAGTCCGATCTGGATTATGCCCACGCCCGGGCGGAACTGCTAGAAGCCGTGGCTCAGCTCGATGCTATCAAGAAGCTGAAAAAACGAAAATAGCATGCGCAGGAAAGTGATCCTGCTTTACGCTAGAATTAAGGCCGGTATATGAAAACATACCGGCCTTTTTACGTTTGGGCGCTCATCATCAACTGGACAGAACTATGCCGCTAAGTGTCATTATTCTCGCTGCCGGACAGGGTACCCGCATGAAAAGCAGCCTGCCCAAGGTGCTGCACCCGGTCGCCGGCCGAACGATGCTGGAACATGTATACCAGTGCAGCTGTGAGCTAAAAGCAGATGCAATCTACATTGTTTATGGTCACGGCGGTGAACAGTTAAAAGCCGCCTGTAAAAAATATCAGGCACACTGGGTGGAGCAGGTCGAACAACTCGGCACGGCGCACGCAGTGCAGCAGGCAAGCTCAAAAATTCCGGATGATCACACGGTGCTGGTGTTATACGGTGATGTGCCGTTAATTAAAGCGGCCACGCTTAAAAAACTGCTAGCAGATATAAAAGACGACAATATTGCTCTGCTCACAGCTTTATTAACAGATCCGACTGGTTACGGTCGCATCGTCAGGGATAACCATGATGTTGTCGCCGCAATCGTTGAACACAAAGACGCCAGTGTCGCAGAACAAAAGATATGTGAAGTGAACACGGGTATTGTTGCAATACGCGCCGGCTATCTTAATCAATGTCTAAAGCGCATCGGTAATGACAATGTCCAGGGTGAATATTATCTTACCGATCTGATCGAGCTCGCCGTCAATGATGGCCGTACTGTTATTACCACGCAGCCAGCCAGCACCGCTGAAGTCGAGGGTATTAATGACAGAAACCAGCTGGCAAAACTGGAGCGTATCGTACAGCAGGAATACGCGTTTGCATTAATGGCCGATGGGGTCAGTATCGCAGACCCGGCGCGTATCGACATTCGTGGTGAACTCAATGCTGGCAATGATACGTATATCGATGTGAACTGCATATTTGAAGGTGAAGTTAATCTCGGTACCGGGGTTAGCATAGGCGCGGGCTGCGTGATTAAAAACAGCACCATTGCCTGTGACTGTGTTATTAAACCGTATTCGATAATAGAAAACGCGATGCTGGCAAAGGGGGTCGAAGTTGGCCCCTACGCCCGAATCCGTCCCGGCACACAACTCGCTGCGGGCAGTCGTGTTGGCAACTTTGTCGAAATTAAAAACACGTCACTGGGCAAAAATAGCAAGGCCAGTCATTTGACCTATCTTGGTGACTGCGAAATTGGCGACAATGTGAACATCGGCGCGGGCACCATCACCTGTAATTACGATGGCGCCAATAAGCACAAAACTGTAATCAAAGATGGCGCATTTATTGGCTCTGATACTCAGCTGGTGGCACCGGTGACCATCGGCGAAAATGCCACCATCGGTGCTGGCAGCACCATTACTCGTGATAGCGATGATAACGCGCTGACGCTGAGCCGAGCGGCACAAAAAACCATTAAAAACTGGCAGCGTCCGCAGAAGAAAAAATAAATTAATCGGCCGCCGATGGCGGCGTGCTCGAGGTGGCAGTGGGCAATACTGTTACGGATTGGCTATCGTTCGCGGGTAGATTAAAATGCAACCAGAGCGCCATAAAGATAATAAACACGACGAACAGCCCCAGCCCCAACAAAAAGTTGCTAACAGGTTTTTTATCTGAGGCTTTATGGTCTTGCATAGCAGGCAGTATAGCGCAGACTGAAACATAAGTTTATAACCAGCGATACGGGTGCGAGTGGGTGGTCGACGCCTGTGACAGCTAAACTGGCCACGGACTGCAGTGAGTGCGTCGCCAAGGTTTACACTATTACCGAAACGCACTCAGTGAAGCTCAGGAAAGCCTCAATAAGCCTTTCAATATCAGTCGCTTGCTATTGCGGCACGAAAACTGCCGGGTATTCAAGGAATGATCAGAATAATTCACAATCTCTCTCTTGTCATGGTCTTGTTGAGCCAGTCGGTTTTGGCTCTGGCGGCCAGCCCGTGGCTAAGCGATCGAGACAGTCGTCTGGGAGTGCAGGCCGAAACCGCCGTGCTGGGGACAGATCGTGTCCTCAAAAATGGCCATCTCGCCAGGATTGGCTATGGTCTGATTCAGGTTGATCAGGCGATGATCTGGCTTGACAGTGATGCAGACGGCGTACTAAATGACAATTGTCCGGCGCTCGCCAATGTGGATCAGCTGAATAATGATAATGATGCACATCGGCGATGTCTGCGATCGTGATGACGATAACGACGGCCTTAGTGACATAGGTGAGGTGACCTGGGGAACAAACCCGTTTTTGTACGACAGCGATGGTGATGCTTTAGGTGATGGCGCTGAAGTGTTTTTATACTTCACCAGTCCGACAGCAAAAGACCGTGACACCGACGGTTATGACGACAATGTTGAAATTAGTGCAGGTAGCAACCCCAACGACGCATTATCGATTCCCGGAAGCTCCAGTGGTGATGTCAATGGTGATACTGTGGTCGATGTGCGAGGCAGTTTTACTGCTACCGCAAATTGTGCTCGGGCAGAGTGCGGCAAGCGCCGATCAGAGATTACGTGGTGATGTGGCACCGCTGTCATCAGGCCTGCCGGCGCGCTAAATGTCGCTGATTTGATGATACTGCAACGTCTTCTGCTAGGTGAGATTAGCATCCCGCCGTAAAACTGGTTGCGCGTCAATCAAACAACCTGGGCGACTGTTCTCGCCAGCTGTGCATTCACATTCTCACGCTGATTCTTACCGGCAAGAATCTCTATCAGTGTCAGGGCGAAGTCCATCGCTGTTCCGGGGCCGCGCGAAGTAATAATTTTGCCATCGACCTCGATGGCTTCACCAGAAATCGTGATCGTCGAGTCTGCCAGTGCTTCGAGCGTGCCAGGAAATGCGGTCGCGGTTTTATTGCTTAGCAGGCCGGCAGCGGCCAGCGCTTTCGGCGCGGCGCATATTGCGGCAAGATATTTATGATCATTCGCATGGCGTTTTAGTATTGTTTGCACGCGGCTGTCATCTCGCAGATGGTTCGCACCAGGAAGACCGCCGGGTAATACGATCATATCAAAGTCCCGCGCCATCACCCGGTCGATAGTATCATCAGGAATAAGGCGAGTGCCGCGCGAAGCGGTCACCGGTGCGTCATCAAGACCGACGGTTGTGACCTGAATACCGGCGCGAACCAGCAGATCGATAATAGTGACAGCCTCAAGCTCCTCACATCCCTGCGCAAGCGGTACCAGTACATGTGACACGTTGTTTAACCTCCTGCTCGGTCATTAGCATAGAAACCGGAACGATGCTGATGCCATGCTGTTGCAAATTTTTAAGATGCTGCTGGAGAAATTCTAAAGTACGTGGATGTGGGTGCGCAATGGCAATGGCAAAACCTTTACGATCTACAATATCGATAAAGCGGCGAAACTGTTGCTCCAGTGTTTCTTTACTATCATCAGGGTCGAGGAATACATCTCGTGAAAGATTAGGCACCTGGTGTTCGCTCGCGACTTCGGCAGCAACAGACTTTTTCGTTGTGCGGCTGTCGATAAAATAAAAGCTACGGTGTTTTGCGAGCTCAGTCATGAGCCAGTCCATATGCCCCGGGTGACGAGTTAGCAGGCTGCCCATGTGGTTGTTGATACCCTTGATATAGGGCACTGAGTTAATGTTGTCCTGCAGTTGAGCATCAAATTGTTTACGCGTCATGTGTAGCGTGAGTGTGCCTGGCGATGGATTATGGTTTTCGATCGACTGCAGAGGCAGGTGCAGCATCACTTCCCGGTGATGCTGATGTGCCAGCTCGGCGAGCTGGGTGGAATAATCGGTGCCGGGCAGAATTGCCAGAGTAATGGCGGCCGGCAAGTCAATCACCGCTTTACCTGATTCCAGGTTGTAACCAATATCATCAATAATAATACTGGCGAATTTCTCGGCGTATGCCGGCGGCGTTGTCAGGCTGATAGAGACAGTTAGAAGACAAAGCCGCCAATGCATGCGTCACCTGAGATCAGGATTTTTTATCAAAAATATTCAGGCCTTTAAGAAGTATCAATGCTTCGTATAGTTGATAATCATCAGTCGCTAGCACTTCTTTATCTTTATCTTTTTTTGCCTGTGTTTTAGCCGATTTTTTGATTTCGCCATCGGTTTTATCCGGATTGCTGAGATGATTACTCAGGTCAGCTTCCTTAATGCGTGCCGTGGCCGGGTCAACGTCAAGTGTTGAAACTTTCAGCTTGTCCAGCAAAACATCGGGGGTGATGCCGTCGCCCTGTATCGAGCGTCCCGAGGGTGTGAAATAACGTGCTGTGGTGATTTTCACCGCACCACCACTGCGTAGCTCCTGTATGGTTTGCACCGAGCCTTTACCAAATGACTTGCTGCCCATGACAATGGCACGGTGATGGTCCTGAAGCGCACCGGCAACAATCTCAGAAGCCGATGCCGAACCGCCGTTAATCAGGACGACAATGGGTGCCTTGTGTAAAAGGTCACCCGGCTTGGCATTAAACTCGAAATGCGAATTCTCGATACGGCCTTCGGTGTATACCAGTTTGCCGGATTCAATAAACATATCGGACACATCTGCTGCTGCGTTGAGGACGCCACCGGGATTGTTACGCAGATCCAGCACCAGGCCTTTCAGCGGAGATTTATTTTCTTCCTGCAGCTTGTCGATAGCGCTGTGCAGATCGCGACCGGTTTTCGACTGAAAGTTGGTAATGCGGACATAACCATAGCCAGGGTCGAGCATGCGACTTTTGACGCTTTGCACATTAATGATGTCACGCGTGACAACAAAGGTCAGGGGTTTGTCTTTGCCTTCGCGAACCACGGTGAGTTTGATGTCAGTGCCGGGAGCGCCGCGCATCACTTTTACCGCATCGTTCAGAGTCATGCCTTTCACCGACTGTTCGTCGAGACGGATGATGAGGTCACCGGCTTCGAGGCCGGCGTGAAATGCCGGGGTATCGTCGATCGGCGAAATCACTTTGACAAAACCGTCTTCCATGCCCACCTGGATGCCGAGACCGCCAAACTGACCCGAAGTACCGATGCGCAGTTCCTGATATTCGTCCGGATTGAGGTAGGTGGAGTGTGGGTCGAGACCGGAAAGCATGCCGCGGATGGCGTTTTCCAGCAGAGTTTTATCGTCGACTTTTTCAACATAATCAGTTTTGATGCGCGAAAAAATATCGGAAAAATTACGCAGTTCATCCAGCGGTAGTCCGTTGATTTCTTCAGATTTATTCGCCAGTACGCTGCCTGTAATCGAGGCCCCGATACCGACAATTATGCCAAAGACCAGTACCAGTACGGTCTTGTATTGCTTGCTCATTCAATGTGCTCCAGGCTGGATTGTGAAATCTTGTATCTGGAGTTTAGACCAGAACAGGGGGTTTAATCATGCAGAAACTGATGATACACCTTAGAAATGCAAAACGTCAGGAGTTCCCAATAATATCTGAGGGGCTGGCTATGGCCTGGCCGTCTGCGTGACCCTGCTCGAGCACCAGTTGTTGGGGTTCACCGGTTTGCCGCGGGCGCGAATTTCAAAATACACCCCGGGTCGTGGTTGACCACCACTGTCACCTGAGGTGGCGATAACTTCGCCGGCGGCGACCCAGTCGCCGGCCTGCTTGAGCAAGGTTTCGTTATGGCCGTAAAGACTCATATAGCCGTCACTGTGATCAATAATGGTGATAAAGCCAAAACCCTGGAGCCAGTCGGAAAATGCGACCCGGCCTGAACCGATGGCCCGTACCGGCGTGCCGTAATCCGCCGCAATCAGGACCCCGCGCCATTTCAGGCCGCCCTGCTCCTTGTCGCTACCGTAGCGAGCCAGCATTTTGCCTTTGACTGGCCACGGTAGCCGGCCCTTGAGTTTGGCAAAATCCTGTTTGTCGTTGGGGTTGGCAGGAATGTCGGCGAGCAATTCGCCGAGCGACATCAGCAGATTTTCGATTTTGTTGCGACTCGATTCGAGCTCGGTCAGGGTTTTTTCCTGGTTATGGATTTCAAGATCGAGACTGGCGAGCAGTTGATTGCGCTGGCTGCGCTGGGTTTCGAGCTGGGTTTTTTGCTGGGCCTGATCCTTGAGTGCGCGCTGGCGATTTTGACGCGATTGAGCAAGCTCACGCTCCAGTTTTTGCCGGCGTTCGATCGATTCGACAAAATCCCGGATTTGCTGCTGTCGGGCGCGATTTAAGTACTCAAAATATACTTGAATACGACCCAGCTCGGCCGGATCCTGCTGGTTGAGCAGCATTTTTAGCTGGTGCTGCTGGCCCTGGACATAGGCCGAGCGCAGCTGGTCGGCGAGTACCGCACGCTGTTGCTCGAGCTTTCGAGCCAGTTGTTGCAGCTCCTTGCCGGCGTTCGCGATGCGCAGATTCAGGCGCGCTACTTCCTGGTTTATAGTTTTGATCGCACGCGAGTTTTTGCTGATTTTCAGCTCCAGCTGGCGGAGCTCGGTCATGGTGTTACCGCGCTTCGAGCGGGTGCCCTGCAGGTTTTCCTTGACCGCGTCGATGCTCTGGTGCAGGTCGTCGAGCCGGCTCTGATATTCGCGAACTTTGGAGTTATCGGCAGAAAAAACCGAATGTGACCCAAATAGACTGAAAAAAACCAGTAAAGCTGAATATATCGGCGCTCGTGATGGATAAAACATAAAACTCCAGTTCGGGCTACAGCCTTGATCTGTCGGGCTTTGCCGGCCAGGCCATGATTTTTTTCCGGTGGCAAAGCATTTTGCTATTCTTTTTGCCGGCAAAGTGTATTATTGTATTTGTGTTTAATTATATAGTTATACATCACGCCCGAGGTAGTCGCATCATATGTCAGTAGTCAGCACAGACGATACTTTTTTAATGACTCGTGAGGAAGACATTCATCGTGCCTCGCGCTCGTTGAAGGCCATGTCCCACCCGCTTCGCTTGAAGATATTATGCACCCTGGGTGACCAGGAAGTGAGTGTGCAGGACATCGTCGATGCGGTGGGTACTTCACAAAGCAATATTTCCCAGCATCTGGCGATTTTACGCGATAAAGGCATACTGGCCTCGCGCAAGGATGCCAACAAGGTGTATTATCGCGTCGGTGATACCCGCACCCTGCGCCTGATCGGTATGATGCGTGACGTGTTCTGTTCAGCCGGGATCAGCGTGGACGAATAAGCCCTTTTAATCGTTTTACAAGTAGTCGTTTTTCCATGGAACATTTACCCGAGTTTTTCAGTAACCACATCTTTTTGTTTGGTGCGCTGTTTGTCGTGCTGGCCCTGTTGATCAAGGCCGAGTTTGAGCATCAGACCGGTCGTGCCAGCCTGATCAGTCCGGTGGGTGCGATCCGGATCATGAACCAAGATGAAAGCGCGCTGATCCTGGATGTGCGCTCGGCGGCCGAGTATAAAAAAGGTCATATCAGGAATTCAAAAAACATCCCGCTCGCTAATCTGGCGGCAAAGCTCCCCGAGCTGGAAAAATATAAAACCCGACCGGTGCTGGCGTACTGCAATGCTGGCAACATGTCGGGCAAGGCCTGCCGACTGTTACAGAAATCCGGATTCAGCGATGTTCACAATATCAGCGGCGGTGTGCACGGCTGGCAGGATGCAAACCTGCCGCTGACCAGCAAATAACTGCAGCCATCATTCAAGAGATAGCCATGACAGACGAAAACACACAGGAACAGCAATTCGCCATCCAGAAGATTTATCTCAAGGATGTTTCATTCGAATCACCGAATGCGCCCCAGGTGTTTAGCGACAATGACTGGCAGCCCGAGATCAATGTGCAGATCAACAGTGGCAACAGCAGCATTGGTGCGAATACCTATGAGGTGGTGCTCAACATTACTGTGACGGCTAAAAAGGACAGTAAAACGGCTTTTCTTGTCGAAGTGAAGCAGGCGGGCATTTTTGCCATCAGCGGTTTCCCGGAAGAGAACCTGGCGGGTATGCTGGGGGCGTATTGCCCGGAAAC
>JASBSR010000013.1 GCA_030148865.1 Gammaproteobacteria bacterium | reverse complement strand
CGCCTTGGTGTCGCCACCGTAGGTTTCGGCCATCACTTTGGTCAGCGCTGCGGTCAATGTCGTTTTACCGTGGTCAACGTGGCCAATCGTGCCTACGTTAACGTGCGGCTTGTTACGCTCAAATTTTCCCTTGGACATTGTAGATGTCTCCCCCGGATCGAATGTTTAAGAAAAATACCAATAAAACCAATAACCATAATATTAATGGAGCTCATAACCGGATTTGAACCGGTGACCTCTTCCTTACCAAGGAAGTGCTCTACCGACTGAGCTATATGAGCAAGGTTCAGTTTCGAGTACCAGGTGTAGCGAGATACTGCGACTCTCAACTACTCACCTTGCTCGCCGGTCACAGCCATTACTCTGCGACCGAAATTCTTTCGACCTGTTCGCCTCGCCCTCTAATCTGGAGCGGGTGATGGGAATCGAACCCACATAGTCAGCTTGGAAGGCTGAAGTTCTACCATTGAACTACACCCGCACTTACAGTGCCTGGTACCAGCGACTGCCATGCAGACGCTCTATATAACCGGTTTCAGCCAAACCTTTTCCGGCCATCAAACCTGCCGGGTCACGCTCTGCGCGTTCGAACCGATCTATGACCCCGTCGGTTCTCATCCTCCCCCTTGATAAAGTGGAGGGAAAAATCTTTCCTTTTGGTGGAGGGGGGAGGATTACTCCGGGCATCCTGCCCTCCGCCTCGCTCCACTCGGCCGCGCTTTGCGCGTTCTGATTTGCTCCCGGCAAATCAGTCGAACCGATCTATGACCCCGTCGGTTCTCATCCTCCCCCTTGATAAAGTGGAGGGAAAAATCTTTCCTTTTGGTGGAGGGGGGAGGATTCGAACCTCCGAAGGTAGAACCAGCAGATTTACAATCTGCCCCCTTTGGCCGCTCGGGAACCCCTCCAAAATCAGGCCGCGTATTTTGCGCGAGCACAGCGTCACTGTCAACCGTAACGATCTGATACGGCAACAAAATTTGGAGCCGGAGACAGGAGTTGAACCCGCGACATCCTCATTACAAGTGAGGCGCTCTACCAACTGAGCTACTCCGGCAATTTTTCGTTCTAAATTGTCGA
This sequence comes from Gammaproteobacteria bacterium, assembly GCA_030148865.1. Classification (GTDB taxonomy): domain Bacteria; phylum Pseudomonadota; class Gammaproteobacteria; order SZUA-229; family SZUA-229; genus JASBSR01. The sequence continues at coordinate 36,720 of JASBSR010000013.1, read as the reverse complement.
CGAGGCGCTCGGCCCGCGTACGAGGCGGGCAATTTTAGGTAAAGCAGGCCACTAAAGCAATGTGCCAGAGGCAATTAAGTTGTGGAAATCTGGATTATTTTTATCCCCCACTCGGAATCCACTGAAAAGCTCGACAAAACCCTGCTCGATCACCCACCCGCTAGCTGTGCAAACTAGCCACAGTCACGGTTCAGGCGACTCACATGGGTTAAACGACTCAGATCCAGCACCGATTGCGGAATTTCCTTGCCGCCCGCTATCCGGTAGTCCAGCCAGTAGATAGTGTAATTTTTAAACACCGGCTCCATCACCGGTTCAAATCCGGCTTGCCTGGCTTTCGCCAGCAGACTCAGAGCACCATTCTTATCTCTGAAATGGCCGAGCGAGATCGCATTGATCTGCTCGCCATTATTGAGCACATAATAGTCACGAATCTTTTTTGCCTTGAGTTGTTCAGCCAGCGCCAGCGCGGCCGCGTGACTCGTCTGCGGCGGTAAATACACCCAGTACATGGACTGCTCACGTTCTTCGTGACTGCGGAATGAGGCAGCAACAACATAGTCGCGGATATCTCGAATCAGCTTGCGTAAGTCGGTCAGCTCACGAAACGGGCCCAGGGTATAGCAGGCGAATGCGGGTTGCGCAGCTTCGGCAGTTTCCGGTAGTTCCGACTTTGGTTCCACTAGCGCTGACTGACTCGTGGCAACCGGCTCGCTGCTTTCAGCAACCATAGCCGCCGGGGCATTTTCGGTGTTCACCGCCGTCGTGGTCGCCGACGCCTGATCCAGTTCACTCAATAATACGATGGGCGGCACCCCGGCATCAGTCGCCACCAGCGCGGGCACAGAGCGCGACCCGGACTGACTTAACTCCCAGCCAACATAGCCGATATTCAAAACTAGCACTAACAGAAATAACCAGCGCATCAGACCGCAATCTGCTGCGCAGCAATAGCCAGACCCTGCAATACCAGATGTGGCTGTGGCACGACCGAATTTTTCATCAGCGGCATGATAGCCTTTGCCGCACCGCCAGTCATCAGAGTTTTCATGTCATCACCGAGCAATACGCGCGCCTCATCGCAGGCGCGATCCAGAGCAGCTGCCGCCATCTGCATCACACCCAGCTTTAACGCTGCGCCGCTAGCACTGGCAAAGTGCTCTGCCGGTGTTTGCTCGGGTATTTCGAGCGTCGCCAGCCCGGGCACGCGCGTCTGCAATGCCCCGATCATCATCTCAGTACCAGGCATAATCTGGCCACCAAGATGCTGCCCGCTGGCATCGATAATATCCACGGTGGTGGCGGTACCACAGCTAATCACGCACAACGGTGTTTGATATAAAGTGCGCGCCGCGATCATCGCCGCCCAGCGATCCACACCGTGATCCTGCGGTTGCGCGTAACTGTGTTTGAGATCACCACACTGCTGGCAGGTGCGCAGAACAGCTGCCCGCTGCTGCCAGTGCTGTTCCAGCCAGTGTTGTAGCGCCTGTTCCACAGACTCTCCTGCCACACAGGCCAGCATCACCGTTGCCGGGGGCTCCCGTTCTTGCCAGGCAAGATCGAGAACCGCCGCCAGAGTTGCGCTCTGATATTCATGGGCCTGGTGCAGTACCAGACTGCCGCCCTGCCACAACCCCCATTTGATTCGGCTGTTGCCGATGTCGACCGTGAGTATCACGGAACACTCCGCAGGCTAACTTCGCCTGCCATCAAACTGTGTTCGACGCCGTCGATGCACACCCGCAGAGCACCATTGTCGTCTATCGCTAGCACCTGCGCGGTTTGTTGCTGGCCATCACCACGTCGAATAACCACACTCTGATTTAGCAGGGCATCATAGTCGCGACGGTACTCATCGAGCAAGGCCGCTCGGTTCTGCGGGAAGCCCGCGCACACCGTCAGACATTCGCCAAGCAAAACTGCTGCCAGCTGGTTGCGGCTGCAGGGCACAGATAATTGCTCACGCACATCGGTACAGGCCTGATCAATTTGCGCGCGCTCAGGCGCAGGCAGGTTCACGTTCACGCCGATACCGATAACCACAGCGAGGCCGCCATCCCTGCCGGTTCGAGTTTCGATCAGAATACCGGCGATTTTTTTAGCATCGACCAGCACATCATTGGGCCACTTCAAACGCGCCTGCTCAATTCCCAGCTGGCGTAGCGCCCGCACCGTCGCCACCCCCATGAGCAAAGAAAATCCGGCCAGCTGGTCAGCACTGCCAGTAAAGCGCCAACCCAGACTCAAATACAGATTACCGCCCGCAGGCGAATGCCAGTTCCTGCCGGCACGACCACGTCCCGCAGTCTGAGCATCGGCGATGCAGGCCAGTGGCAAAGCCCCACCAGTGCTGCATTGTTGCAGCAACCAGCTATTCGTGGAGTCGAGTTGTTCGAACACCCGCAGCTCACAGCCAACCCCGGCCGATGGCAATAACCGCAAAATACTCGCGCGTTCCAGAGTGTCTGTGGCAATAGTCGCTGTACTCATCGTCCGGCAGTTTATAACAGCCGTCGCCAAACACACAGCGGCTAAATTTGGGTGTTTTCCGCAATGACCTGCACACCTCACCTGCACAAAGCACAGCATAGCCATGTACAATACGCCGCCAGAGATTCCTAAAAGACAGAGCCCATGGCGACTGATAACCAAACCGAAGTAAAAACCGCTGCCAGCAATTTTATTCGTAACATCATTCAGGACGACCTGGCGTCGAAAAAACACAGCCTGATCCAGACCCGGTTTCCGCCGGAACCCAATGGTTACCTGCACATTGGCCATGCCAAATCGATCTGCCTGAATTTTGGCGTGGCACGCGACTTTAACGGACGCTGCAACCTGCGTTTCGACGACACCAATCCCGAAAAAGAAGATAATGAATACGTCGAGGCCATTAAAACGGACGTACGGTGGTTAGGTTTTGAGTGGAGCGAACTACGCCATGCTTCAGACTATTTCGAGCAGCTGTATCAGTTCGCGATTGAACTCATCAAACAGAATAAAGCCTATGTCGACTCGCTAAACGCAGAACAGATTCGCGAATATCGCGGCACGCTGACTGAGCCCGGCCGTGAAAGCCCAGACCGAAATCGCAGCATTGAAGATAACCTGGATTTGTTCGCGCGCATGCGCGCCGGTGAATTCAAAGACGGCGAATACCTGCTGCGCGCAAAAATCGATATGGCTTCGCCAAATATCAATATGCGCGACCCGGCTTTATACCGCATCAAACGCGCGCACCATCAGCGCACCGGTGATGCCTGGCCGATTTATCCGATGTACGATTACACCCATTGCATTTCCGATGCGCTGGAAAATATCACGCATTCATTGTGCACGCTGGAATTTGAAGACCATCGCCCGCTCTATGACTGGGTACTGGATCAGCTCAGCGTACCCTGTCACCCGCGCCAGATTGAGTTCGCCCGTTTGCAGCTGAAATACACCATCACCAGCAAGCGCAAGCTTAATCAACTGGTCAGCGAACACCACGTTGCTGGCTGGGATGATCCGCGCATGCCGACCATTACCGGCCTACGCCGCCGCGGCTTTACCCCGGCTTCGATTCGCGATTTTTGTGATCGCATCGGCGTCACCAAAAAAGACAGCTTCATCGAAATGGCAGTGCTGGAAAACTGTGTGCGCGAAGATTTAAACGAACACGCGCTGCGCGTCATGGCGGTACTCGATCCCTTGAAAGTGACCATCGAAAATTATCCCGATGATCAGGTCGAAGAAATAAAGGCTGCAAATCATCCGCAAAAACCTGAGCTAGGTTCGCGCACTGTGCCGTTTTCAAAAACCATTTATGTGGAACGCGATGATTTTATGGAAGATGCGCCAAAAAAATTCTTTCGTCTTTCTCTCGGTCGCGAAGTGCGTTTGCGTTACGCCTATTACATCACCTGCACCGATGTCATTAAAAATAATGATGGCGAAATTATCGAACTGATCTGCAGTTACGATCCCGCAACGCGCGGTGGTGACTCGCCCGATGGTCGCAAAGTGAAAGGCACCATCCACTGGGTGTCGGCGCAACACGCGGTGAATGCCACGGTAAATTTGTACGACCGTCTGTATGCGCACCCCGATCCTGGCGGCACGGACAACCACCTCGAACATCTCAACCCGGAATCATTGCGGGTATTAACAGGTTGCAAACTCGAACCAATACTCGCCGAGGCTAGCGCCGATACTGCCTGTCAGTTTGAACGCACCGGTTATTTCATTCGCGACAGCCAGACGGATGATCTGGTCTTCAATCGTACTGTCAGCCTGCGTGACACCTGGGCAAAAATTGACAAGGACAATGCCTGAAGCATGACGACGAATAGCACTTGAAAAAGTGCGCGCATCGCATTAGGCTTTTGCGGTGCAGACAAATCAATCGGCATAATGCCTGTCACCGGGCGCAGGGATGAAACCCATAGACGATACAAGGATTCGTGATCGTAACACTGCTTCACATCCTTAACCTGTCCTATATGAACCATCCACGTCCTGTGTGTATGGCTGCTTTTGTCGTGCGCTGACGCAAACATCACATCATTCATAAGGAGCAGTGAAATGAAACACTATCTATCTAGCAACATCCGCAACAATCTTGTTTTTACCTGTTTAGTACTGACGGGCGGCGCAGCACATGCCATCGTCATTAATGAAGTTGATTACGACCAGCCAGGTGCCGACACCTCTGAATTTATCGAACTATATAATAATAGTGACATAAGCCTGTCGCTCGACGGTTATCGTCTCGAACTGGTGAATGGCAATAATGGCAGTGTTTATAGAAACATCGACCTCACCGGTTTTGCGCTTAATGCAAACAGCTATTTTGTCGTCTGCGACAATGCAACCCTGGTGCTGAACTGCGATTACGACTTTACCAGCAGCGCGGGCTGGATCCAGAACGGCGCACCTGATGCAGTCGCTCTGCTCAATGGCAGCACCCTGATCGACGCCATATCGTATGAAGGTGAACTTTTGCCCTATACAGGAGGCAGCGCAACTACACTGGCAGACAGCAACAGCATCATCACCAGCCTGTCACGTATTCCTGATGGCATGGACAGCCATAATGCCCTTATTGATTTTCAGCTCGGCTGCATTACACCCGGCTCAACCAATATCGTCGGCGACGGTGACTGCTCTGTGCAGTCGGTGAGCGCCGTACCCATACCAGCAGCAGCATGGTTATTCATCTCGGGGCTAATCGGGGTATTGGGTCTGGTGCGCAGACAAAAGTCATAATACCCAGACTCGTGCATGGCGCGCGCCATGCACGTAATGCTAACCAAGCGATCAATCCTGGCAACGCACACGATTCACCGCCGCCGCGTACAGCGCACCACGTTTGCAGGCAATGCCGCTGGGCATATTGTTCACACCGCCGGCGAAGATTTCAATCTTGAATCACGGGGGTAACCGCAAACTTGTGACGGGTTGGGTCGCGGCAAAAGCATACGCATAGACCGACAGCAGCATTGCCAGATATAAGCACTGGTAAACACTGCTGTTCCAGCTAATTATTACGAAAAAGCATTTAAATCTATTATGTTAGCAAGTACAGGGTACAGGTTGTTCATGGAGGTGAAATTCCAAAACAGGGATTAACGTCATACCGGCGAATGACGAGTATCTGGGACCGCGGTGACTGGCAGGGCTTTGTTAGTTCGCACTAAAATCTCTGTGTCTGAATATCAGGGTGCGTGCCCGGGAATAATCTTCCTCACTCAGCATACCGGCATCTTTTAAGCGACGTATGTCTTTCAGTTCAGCCGCCAGTCGCTGTTGCTTGTTCAGATCGTTCGCCTGCGCTTTGCGTATCTGGTTTTCGAGCAGGCCGGTAAAAGCTTCAAATTCGCGTTGCCCGGGTTTACCGAAGTCCAGTTCTATCAAAGGCATACCAGCAGCGATACTTCGGTATACACAGGTATCGCATGAACGATAGAAAAACAACAGCAACGCAATCACTGACGCTGCCGCGAACAGAAACGCAGCCATTAGCAAATAGTCCGATTTGAATTCAGTGTAATACCAGATAGCTACCAACAGGACAGTACACAACAGGCCGCCGGCAAAACTCATCAGACTATGCCGAGCAAACTGACGATGGCGTTCAGGCATCTGGCGCACATGCCTGAGGTTTATACGATAGCGACTGCCCTTTTTGTTTTTAAAGTTTTGCAGCGTCTGATGTAACTGAATTTTATTAAACAGGGTGAAAGAACGCTTGATACCCTTGAAGCTGCTGTCCTGTACGAACTGAGCATTAACCTCCCGAATCTCATCCTCATTTTCTTCAAGATCATCCGCAATAATAATTTCGTCTGTTTGACTGGTGAGTATGCGTTCCATTTTCCCTGACGAGCCTCCGGATCGAGAATTTTCAAAAAAACCTGATTTATCTTTATAGGCCGACTACCTCAGCTGTCAATTCAGGCACGAAAAATCTATTCACCGTTCGTCGCATGGTCGTGACGACACACTGCCATCAGTCGATTCGGACTCTGGCAAACTTACGCTTGCCGACCTGAAACACAGCATTTGTACCGACACAAATCACCATCGACCTGTCACTAACTTTTTCACCATCCATTTTGACCGCACCCTGCTGCACCATGCGCATAGCATCACTGGTGCTGGAACAGAGGCCAGCGGTTTTCAGCACATTGGCGATGGCGATACCGTCAGTACCCGCATTGAGTACACACTCTGGAATATCATCGGGTATTCTGTTTTTGGCGAACTGTGCGATGAAAGCTTCGCGCGCGACGGTGGCCGCCTCATCAGAATGAAAACGCGCAATAATTTCTTCAGCCAGTAAAAATTTCACATCACGTGGGTTTTTGCCTGCAGCTATTTCATTTTTGAAATCTGCGATTTCAGTCAGTGGCCGAAAACTGAGTAATTCAAAATACCGCCACATCAGATCGTCTGAAATCGACATGATTTTGCCAAACATGTCATTCGGTGCATCATTAATACCAATGTAATTATTCAGCGACTTCGACATTTTCTGCACGCCGTCCAGACCCTCCAGTATCGGCATGGTCAGCACCACCTGCGGCGACTGCCCTGCCTGTTCCTGCAATTGCCGACCCATTAGCAGATTAAATTTTTGATCGGTGCCACCGAGTTCGACATCGGCCTGCATTGCGACCGAGTCATAGCCCTGAATCAATGGGTATAAAAATTCGTGAATGGCGATCGACTGCCCGCTTTTATAGCGCTTGCTGAAATCATCACGCTCCAGCATACGCGCCACAGTGCTGCTGGCGGCCAGCCTGATTATCTCGGCACCGCTCATGGCACCCATCCATTCGGAGTTGAACATCACCCGGGTTTTATCCTTATCTAAAATTTTAAATATCTGCTGCTGATAGGTGAGCGCGTTCTGCGCCACATCCTCAGCGGTCAATGGTGGCCGGGTGACGCTCTTGCCGGTCGGGTCGCCGATCATGCCGGTGAAATCACCGATCAGAAACATGATTTCGTGACCCAGCTCCTGAAACTGGCGCAGCTTGTTGATCAACACGGTGTGACCGAGATGCAAGTCTGGCGCGGTAGGATCAAAACCGGCTTTGATGCGCAGCGGCCTGCCCAGCTTCAGCTTTTTGACCAGCTCGTCTGCGACCAGTATTTCATCCGCGCCACGCTGGATCTGCTCCAGCTGTTTTTGTATGGCGGGCTCGAGCTTGTTCATAATATTCTCCTCTGCAACCCGCTGTGGGCACTGACCAGGTATGTTACTGGCGTGAAAAGGCGTATAAGATACCCGCCAGCCTGCACATTCTCAAGGAATACTGGTTAAATTGGCAATTCCTCAATAATATGATCTGGATTTAATTGACCCATCCCGCTATGCAAGCTACATTCAGTTAAATATCGCCTAATTTTGGTCTCTAATGTCATTGATAAATAAAGATTTTCGCCACAATGCCGAACAGGCCCGACACCCCGCCCTGCGCTGGCTGGTGTTTGGCCTGGGCAGCGTTGTGCTGGGTGCTGTCATCGCCAGCACCTCCGCTGTTTACCGCAAAACCGAGACCCCGGTGAGCGAAGCTTTATTACAGCAGACAAAAACCAGTACCAGCAACTCGATTGCAGCGCGTGAACCACCACAATCGCGTATCGCGCGCCAGAGTTTTAAACTGTCGCTGCCGGAACTGCAGGCACAGCAGCAAATTCTCGATGAAATTAATCATAGCGCGCCGCGACAATGGCAGGAATTTGTCGTCAAGTCAGGTGACAGTCTGGCGCGTCTGTTCCAGCGTGCCGGCATCAGACCTCAGCAGCTCGATGAAATGATGAAGTCTGGCGATGCTGTGAAAAAACTGCGTAAAATTTTTCCCAAAGACACAATCCGCATTCTTTCAGATGACGCTGGCAACCTGCAGGCTTTGCGTTACGAAGTTAATCACCAGACTTATTTACTGGTAGAACGCGATGACCAGAACCGGCTGAGCGCCGCGCTGCATAAATACACCATTGAAACTCGTCAGAAATACGCGCAGGGCGTGATCGACAGCTCATTATTTGAAGCCGCCTACACCGCCGGCATATCGGACAGCACAATCATGGAACTGGCCGGTATCTTTGGCTGGGACATCGATTTTGTGCTCGATATTCGCAAAGGTGACAGCTTTACTCTGCTCTACGAAGAGCTTTACCGCAACGGTGAAAAAATTGCCGACGGCAATATTCTTGCCGCCGAATTTATTAACGATAAAAAAGTCTACCGCGCCGTGCGTTATCAAAAACCGGATGCCAAAACCGCAGCATATTATTCCCCCGAAGGTAACAGCATGCGCAAAGCTTTTTTGCGCACCCCGGTAAATTTTACCCGTATCAGTTCCCGCTTTAGCACCGGTCGCTATCATCCGATTTTGCATCGCCTGCGCTCTCACAAGGGAGTGGATTATGCCGCAGCCCGAGGCACCCCGGTACGCGCTGCGGGTGATGGCAAAATTGTGTATAAAGGCGTCAAAGGCGGTTATGGCCGGGTCGTGATTATTCAGCACGGCAGCAAATACAGCACCCTGTACGCACACCTCAACAGCTATGACCGACATATCCGCCTCGGCAAAAAAGTCAAACAGGGCCAGAATATCGGCTACGTCGGCAGCTCGGGTCTGGCCACCGGCCCGCATTTACACTATGAGTTCCGCGTCAATGGGGTGCATCGTAATCCGTTGACCGTGCCCCTGCCCACTGCCCAGCCTGTGGACAAACAACTGCTCGCCGATTTCATGCAAAAAACCCGACCCATGCTGGCTCAGCTCGATCTTCTCACCCGCACCCAGTTGGCGTTTAACCAGTAACAGTCATGCCCGAGCTTTATATCGGCCTGATGTCCGGTACCAGTGTCGATGGTATCGACGCAGCGCTGGTGGATTTTTCCGGTGGCACACCCGAATTAATCAGCACACACTGCCATCCCTGGCCAGAAAAAATACATCAGGCACTGCTCGACAGCCGCGCCTTACCAGACGATGCCCTGCCCACACTGCGCGAGCTCGATCTCGAGACCGGCGACATTTTCGCGCAGGCGACGAACGAATTGCTCAGCATTGCCGGCATCAGTCAGCATGACGTCATCGCCATCGGCAGCCACGGCCAGACGATTCGCCATCGCCCGGATGCGCCACAACCTTACTCACTGCAAATCGGTAATCCAGCAGTCATTGCACACAACACCGGCATCGATGTGGTCAGTGATTTTCGTAGTGCCGACATTCAGGCTGGAGGTCAGGGTGCGCCGCTGGCACCCGCATTCCACGCCGCCGTGTTTCAGTCAACGCACCAGCACCGCACCATTATCAATATCGGTGGTATTGCCAATCTGACCTTGCTGCCCGCTGGCGCAAGCACGCGCATCACCGGTTTCGATTCCGGCCCGGGAAATAGCCTGATGGATGCCTGGATGAAAAAAATCAACGGCCACAGTTATGATCGCGATGGCCAGTGGGCGCGCAGCGGTAAAGTCAATCAGGCGCTGCTTGACAAATTACTCGATGATGCGTATTTCAAACTACCACCCCCCAAGAGCACTGGCTTTGAATACTTTAATCTCAACTGGCTGCAGCGCTATCACGCCAACAGTCTGCGTACTGACGACATGCAGGCAACACTGTGTGAACTCACCGCTGTCAGCATCGCGCGGGCAGTGCTCAATTATGCCGCAAACACTGGCGAAATTTTGATTTGCGGCGGTGGCGCGCACAATGACTATTTAATGGAGCGGCTCAACACACTGTTGCCAGATTACAGAATCGCCGCCACCGATGTGTCCGGTGTGCATCCCGACTGGGTCGAGGCCATGGCCTTCGCCTGGCTGGCAAAACAAACCATGCACGGTCTGCCGGGCAACCTGCCCTCGGTCACCGGCGCACAACGCGCGGTAGTGCTGGGACAAATCACCAGAGCTTAAGCGCACTAGCTGGCGGCAGGTATTTTGTTTTTTATTGAAAGGAAAATATTTGCCACAACATGCAAAGGTAAAGCACAACCACAAACCTTTTGCGTGGCTGGCGTTCTTTGCGGCTAGTTTTACAATAGTCTCAGCGCTTTTCGATCGGCACGTATTCGCGCGCCGGTTCCCCGGTATAAATCTGGGTGGGCCGGAAGATACGATTGTCAGATAACTGTTCACGCCAGTGTGCCATCCAGCCGGCGATACGTGATACCGCAAATATTGGTGTGAACTGGTCGGCGGGAATGCCCATCTCGGTGTAGAGAATGCCCGAGTAATAATCGACATTGGGATACACGCCTTTTGGCCCCAGCTCTTTTTCGCAGGCTTCTTCCAGCGCCAGCGCGGTTTCAAACATTGGGCTGAGATTGCCTTTGCGCTCGATCCACTCGACCATCATTTTTTGCAAGACAATCGCGCGTGGATCTTTAGTCTTGTATTCGCGGTGGCCCATGCCCCAGATCACTTCTTTTTCCGCCAGTTTCATATCGAGCCAGTCTTTCACATTTTCTGGACGACCAATTTCTTCCAGCATTTCGACCACACGCTGGTTGGCGCCCCCGTGTAACGGACCGGCGAGCGTGCCGATGGCCGCTGCAATCACCAGAAAGGGTGAGGCCAGGGTTGAACCACAGACCATGGCGGCAAAGGTCGATGCATTAATCGTGTGTTCGGCGTGCAGTACCAGACAGGCGTCGATGATGCGCGCCTCGAATGGGTCCGGGTCACGACCATGCAACATATACAGAAAATTTTCTGCGTGACTAAGGTCACTGCGCGGTTCAATCGGATCGTAGCCATTGCGCACGTGTTGCCACATGGCCACGATGGTTGCCATCCGCGAAATAATTTTCACCGACATGCTGTGGATAAAATAATCATCTTCGGCCTGATAGCCGTCACTGAAAATTTCATCGCCACCGTAGAACATCCCCAGACTGGCAACTGCGGTCTGCAGCATTTCCATAGGATGGCCGGTGCTGGGCAGGTATTTCATGATTTCGCGAATATTGTATTTGACCCGACGTTCACCACGCAGCTGCTGATCAAATTCGTCGAGTTCTTCACGCGTGGGTAATTGACCATCGAGCAGAAGCAAAGCGGTTTCTTCAAAACTGCTTTTGAGCGCGAGTTCGCGAATGTCGTAACCACGATACGCCAGCACGCCTTTTTCGCCGTCGATGTCTGAAATATTCGATTTGGTTGCCGGTACACCAGCAAGGCCAGGCAAATACTCGCTGCTCATAGGAATATCCTTAAATCACCGGGTTGCCTAGCATAACAAACTCCAGCGCCGATTGTGTCGCTGCCAGTATCAAAAAAGGGCGCCGTAGCGCCCTTTTTTGATACCAGCCCTTCGCGTTGGAATCAGACGGCAAACGACGAACCACAGCCACAGGTGGTTTTGGCATTGGGGTTATTAATCACAAAACGTGAGCCTTCGAGGCCGTCGAGAAAGTCGACCTCGGCATTGGCGAGATACTGCATACTCATGGCATCGACCAGCAGCACAACATTGTCTTTTTTGATCTCGGTATCGCCATCTTTGACCTTATCATCGAATTCAAAGCCGTACTGAAAGCCCGAACAACCGCCGCCGCTGACCGACACCCGCAGCTTGAGACTGGGGTTATTTTCCTCAGCAATCAACTGCTTAACGCGCGCCACAGCGGAATCGGAAAACCCCACGGTGGCGTTTTCCGGAACCTTTGGTTTGAGCGGCGCTAGTGATACCTGAATATTCATGCCTGTGTCGAACCTCGCAAAATTGATCAGCTATGGTGTCAGCCAATACACATTAGATCTGGCTAATGTAGCATTACCCGACTAAAATAGTCAACTTTTAGCCGCGCCCATGGCATCCATTATATGGATATTAGGCTCTTCATTTTTTGGGCTGTGGTGCTCCAGCAGCTTCTTCTCGCGCTGATCGTGCACCATCTTGCCGTTCACTTCTGAACCACTGGCCATTTCGAGCAGATTGTAGTGCACATCACCAAAGATCCTCGCCTTAGCCGAAAGTTCCAGTTTTTGAGTGGCATACACATTACCTTTGACCGTGCCGTTGATAATGGCGAGAGACACACTGACATCGCCTTCGATACAACCGCGCTCGCTGACCACCAGCACCGACAATTCACTGTCTTCGGCGTGCACATTGCCGACAATTTTACCGTCGAGATGCAGCCCACCACTGAATTTCACATCACCATTGATCTCGATGCTATGTCCGATCAGAGTATCAATTTTGGATGTTTTAATCTTGTTATTGCCCCACATATTTTAATTACCTCCTGATGTCAGGTCTGCCCAGCTGTAAAGTTCATCGAGCTTGTCGATGCCGTAGCTGCTGGGGGTGACCACCACCCGTAAATTTTCGGGTGTGAAAGTTGCTGGCAGGCTCAGGGTACCTTCAAAATTCTGAAAATACTTGAAGCCGAATCTGGTTGATTTTTTCGCATTTGCTGACACGTCACTGAGTGCCAGTGTTTTAGGCTGGTCGCCATCCTGACCTTCGACTTTGATATCGATACTACCGCGCGCCAGCTTGTCATTTCGACCTCGCTGACTGACCATGACTTTGTAGCGAAATTCACCATTGTCTTCGCGTTTCAGCTGTATGGTCTGGATCGCCAGGCTACGTTTTTCCTGCTTCGGCGACACCACGCTCTTGTAGAAAGCCAGCTCCTTCTTGAGTTCCAGCGCTTCCTGCTGAGCCTCGTTCAATGATTTCTTCAGCTGTTTGCTGGCATCGTCATCAATCCGACTGTTACGTTCAATCATAGCAGCCTGGTGCTGGCTTTCAGCGTACTGCCGATTTATTTCTTCGAGTTGTTGCTGTAGCGCATTCACCACTCGGCTCGCCTCGGAGCGATCAAAACCAGCTTCGCGCTGACCGTATAAATAAGCCGACCAGACTAGCGTTGCCAGCAACAGTAAGGCCAGCAGCAGAGCCAGCAGCCACAGACCAGGGCGCTGGATTGCAATCAGAATCCGGGTCGGGCGCGCACTATAGCTCATGGCAACATCGCGACTTGCTGAAGTCCGGTGGTCTCAGCCAGACTGAACATGATATTCATATTATGAATGGCCTGGCCGGCGGCACCCTTGACCAGATTGTCGATCACCGCCGAGACCACCACGGTATCCGCCTGCTGTGGCTGGAACACCGAAATCCGGCATATATTGGAACCCCTCACGCTGCGAGTCTCGGGCGTAACCCCTGCGGGCAGGACATCGACAAACATTTCATTCACATACCGTTCTGTATATAGCGCATGCAGGTCGACATTGCTCTGTTTCAGCACGGCATAAAGGCTGGCTTCGATGCCGCGGATCATCGGTGTCAGGTGTGGCACAAAGGTCAGGCCCACCGCATGCCCGGCGGACAGCGCCAGGGTTTGGCGTATTTCCGGCAGATGCCGGTGACCTTCGACGCCGTAGGGCTTGAAATTTTCTGCCGCTTCGGCGAACAGTGTCGGCACATTGGCTCCACGGCCGGCGCCACTGACTCCGGACTTGGCATCCGCGATCAGATGCTGGTCATCGACCAGCGCGTTTTCGATCAGAGGCAAAAATCCCAGTGTCACCGCCGTCGGATAACAACCGGGGTTGGCGACCACGCGCGCAGTCGCAATTGCAGCGCGATTAATTTCGGGCATGCCGTAGACCGCTTCGGCAAGCATATCAACGCAACTATGCGCCATACCGTACCACTGCTGCCAGAGCGCGGAATCTTTGAGACGAAAATCGGCCGCGAGATCGATCACCCGGCAGCCTGCTGCCACCAGCTCCGGCACCAGAGTCATGGCAGTGCCATTGGGGGTCGCAAAAAACACCAGATCACACTCGGCCAGCGCCGTGCTATCGGGAACGGTGAAGGCGATGTCGGTATGACCACGCAAATTGGGGAACATATCGGCCACCGGCAAACCGGCTTCGGAGCGCGAGGTGACCAGGCGCAGCTCGGCCATCGGGTGCATTACCAGCAGACGCAGTAGTTCTACACCGGTATAGCCGGTACCGCCGACCACGCCGACCTTGATTTTATTTTTAGTGTTAGTTGTCATTTATTAGCTTCGCTGTTTCAATCTAAATACACCTTGCTCATAAGTATGAGCGGGTTATTATGCATGCTTTCCCAAGTGTAGCGACAGGTGCGCACAAATGTTATGGATTAAGGCATTCCACATAATTTTTATGGTGACCTGGTTCGCCGGCCTGTTTTATTTACCGCGATTGTACGTGTATCACGCCAGTGCCGAAGACCCCATTAGTCAGGATCGGTTCAAAATTATGGAGCGTAAACTCTACTGGGGCATCGCCACGCCGGGGGCAATTATCACTATCGCTCTGGGAATCTGGCTGATCACAGTCATCGGCCCGGCAATTCTCGACACCACCTGGCTGCAGCTGAAACTCGTGCTGGTCGTGCTGCTGGTGGGCTACCACATCTGGTGCGGCAAGCTGCTGCTGGAGTTTAAACACAACCGCAACCAGCATTCACATCTCTGGTATCGCTGGTTTAATGAATTTCCGGTGATCCTGCTGATCGCTATTGTGCTGCTGGTCGAACTGCAACCCGGCTGATCGCGACTCAGGCGCAGCGTTCCAGCTGACGCAGTGCCTGACGATACACCTTGCGTTTAAAAAACACGATTTCTTTCAGCGGCGTCCAGTAATCCACCCAGCGCCAGAGATCGAACTCGGGGGTGTCGCTGCTGCATAAATCAAAGTCAGCTTCACACCCTGTCAGCTGTAAGCGAAACCAGATCTGTTTCTGGCCGATACACAGGGGCTTCGAGCGATGGCGTAACAGATGCTGGGGAATCCGGTAGCGCAGCCAGCCATCGGTCTGACCAATCAGCCTGACGTGACTGGCGAGCAGCCCGGTTTCTTCCTGGAGCTCGCGATACATCGCATCCAGTGGGGCTTCATTCTCCTGAATGCCCCCCTGCGGAAATTGCCAGGCATCCTGTCCACAACGACGCGCCCAGAAGACTTTCCCGTCGTCATTACTCAGGATAATACCGACGTTGGCACGGTATCCTTTTGCATCAATCACTTGTCAAAACCTGTGGTAGGCGGCGCGCGTAAGCGCCGCGTTGAATCTCATAGCTTGATAATAACAGACAACGAATAGAAGGAAAGTTTGATCCCACAGATTTGGCCAGCAGATCATGTTCACTATCGACCGACGTGAGTCGCTGGTCTTGGCGAGCGTCAGCGGTTACCATCTGCGTTTTTCCTGAACAGATATATTATGGCTCTCGCGCTATTCGATCTCGATAACACTCTGCTTGCTGGTGATAGTGACTATCTCTGGGGCGTTTTTCTGGCCAGCAAAGGACTGGTGGACACAGAATTCTATCAGACCACCAATGAACGCTTTTATCAGGATTACGCTGAAGGTCGTTTAGATATCCACGAATTTCTCAACTTCGCCCTCAGTCCGCTGGCATCATTTGATCTCGACCTGCTCCAGAGTTTGCATCGCGAATACATGGACAGCCAGATTCGCGCCATTATGACCGCCACCGGCCAGAGCAAAATTGATGAGCATCGTGCCAGCGGTGATACCACACTGATCATCACCGCGACCAATCGTTTTGTGACCGCTCCCATCGCCGAAGCTTTTGGTGTCGACGACCTGATCGCCACCGAGCCAGAAATGCGCGATGGTAAATACACTGGCCGCGTGGCGGGGATACCGAGCTTTCAGCACGGCAAAATCACCCGCCTGCAGGAATGGATGCAGGCGCACGACGAAACCCTGGACAACAGCTGGTTTTATAGCGATTCGCACAACGACCTGCCTCTGCTGGAACAGGTCAGCCACCCGGTGGCAGTGGATCCCGATAAATCCCTGGCCAAAACTGCCGCCGAACGCGGCTGGCCGATAATCAGCTTCAGGGATTAGCGCTGCAGCGGTTCACTGAGACTGGCGAAGGCCCGCGGTGCAACATATTGCAACACTTCCTTCGCCGAAGCGCTGGCACTGATCACCAGACCTTTGGCCGGATACAGATAATGCTCGACCCCCGCCTTGTCAGCGACCACACCCGCCGGTTCGCCAAAGCGTTTGTGGATGATATCGGCGTCGAGATTCACTGCCGGGATACAGGCGATGGCGCGCAGCACCGCCTGCATCGCGACAAGGCGGTCAGCTTCGGTCAGACCGTATTTTTTCGCCTGTCCCGAGCCCATGTAATCCACTTTAACTGCGCGCTGCTGCCACTCGCGTAACAGGCTTTCATCCGTGTCTGCCACCAGCACCAGTTTTGCGGTCATCAGGCCGGCACGATAATTTTCAAAATACATTTCCAGACTGATACTGGACTCACTTTCCACAATCGCCAGCTGATAATCATCACCTAACGCGGTGGCCGCATCCTGTAAACGACTCTGCCCAGGCACCAGGCCAAAAACTTTTGTTCGTCCATCCGCCAGGATTTCGATTTGCCACGGTAAACCGGTGAGTTCTGGACTGTCTTTTTTGTCCATGCCAATGAATGGATAAATGGCCAGTACCAGAACGATAATAAGGAATGTGGGTAAAAAACGTCGCATCACATCAGCCAATATCAATATTTGAAAAATTAGCCACTGAGAACACAGGGGCTAAATGCGTTATAGCATCTGTCATTTCGAACCCAGTGAGAAATCTCCTGAAGCTGCGGGCTCTACTCAGAAGATTTCTCGTCGACCGGTGATGCTAACGTATGACCGACCTCGCTCGAAATGACAACCGCTGACCGGTGATCGATACAATGCGTCGCCTGGGGTGCTGCGCTACTAACGACAGAAAATCAGTTATATCGAAGCGACAGGGTTAGTTATTCTGGATCACAATATTTGGAAACTTGGCCGAATAGTCTTTTGCCTTCAGAGACAGCTTGGCAGCAGTGCGGCGTGCGATATCACGATAGATCATACTTGCGGTGCTGTCTGGATCATCCGCTACACTCGGATGGCCGTCATCAGCGTTGACGCGAATATTGATATCCAGCGGCAGCGCACCAAGAAAATCGACATGGTACTGCTCACTCATGCGAGCGCCACCGCCTTCACCGAAAATGTGTTCGGCGTGGCCACAGTTGCTGCAGATATGAATGCTCATGTTTTCGACGATACCTAATACAGGTACTTCGACTTTCTCGAACATCTTCAAACCTTTGCGCGCATCCAGCAGGGCGATGTCCTGCGGCGTGGTGACAATCACGGCACCGCTGACCGGCACTTTTTGCGCCAGCGTCAGCTGTACATCACCTGTGCCAGGCGGCAGGTCGATCACAAGGTAGTCCAGCGATTTCCAGCGAGTGTCGCGCAGCAGCTGTTCCAGCGCCTGGGTAACCATGGGTCCTCGCCAGATCATCGGGGTTTCTTCGTCGATCATAAAACCGATCGACATCGCCTGCAGACCGTGGCCGCCCATGGGTTCCAGCGACTTGCCGTCGCTGGATTCAGGCTTGCCGTGAATACCGAGCATACGCGGTACGCTGGGACCATAAATATCAGCATCCAGAATACCCACGCGAGCGCCTTCTTTTTGCAGCGCCAGTGCCAGATTCACCGCGGTGGTGGACTTACCGACACCACCCTTACCCGAAGCCACGGCGATCACATTCTTGATACCTTCCAGCGGGTTCATGCCGCCCTGCACACTGTGGCTGGCGATTTTCCAGCTGGCTTCAATCTCCGCCTTGCTGACGCCTTCAACGCCTTCAACCCGAACTTTGATTTCTTCGCAAAGCTTGTCGACAAAGCCATAGGCAGGATACCCCAGCACGATCTCGATTTTGACAGCATCGCCTTCGATATCAAGGTTCTTCACGGCACCTGCGGTCACCAGATCTTTTTCAAGATGCGGATCAATGTATTGTTTAATCGCAGATTCGACTTGTTCTTTTGTTACGCTCATGGCGAAACCCTCAAAAATAGACAGCGCCGCGTCAGCGGCCATTACAAAGATCGCGCATTCTACACCACCGCGACCATGATTAAACCTTAGTGATATTCTGATAATCCAGAAATGACTGCTTGAACCGATGCTTAGCAGCTCATCAGCGCGCAAAAGCCATGCAAAGACCGGCTAAAATTGCTATCTTAGGCGCCTTTTCCAAAGCCGTAAACTCATGACTCAGCCCCGCAAAATTCTGGTGACCAGCGCCCTGCCCTATGCCAACGGGCCGATCCATCTCGGCCATCTGGTGGAATACATCCAGACCGACATCTGGACACGGTTTCAGCGCCTGCGCGGCAACACCTGTTACTACGTCTGCGCCGACGACGCCCACGGTACGCCTATTATGCTACGCGCGCGTCAGGACGGTATCAGCCCGGAGCAGTTAATCGCCACCATGCAGCAGGAACATGAGGCCGATTTCGCCGATTTCAATATCGGCTTCGATAATTACTACAGCACACACTCGGAAGAAAATAAGGCTTTCGCCAGCAGCATTTATCTGAAACTGCGCGACGGCGGTCACATCAGTACGCGTACCATCAAGCAGGCCTACGATCCCGAGGCCAACATGTTTCTCCCGGATCGCTTCATCAAAGGCAGCTGCCCGAAGTGCAATAGCCCGGATCAATATGGCGATAACTGTGAAGTCTGCGGTGCCACCTATGCGCCGACCGAGTTAAAAAACCCGGTGTCCGCGGTCAGCGGTGTGACTCCAATCGAAAAAGACTCAGAGCAATATTTTTTCAAACTCAGCGACTTCGGCGACATGCTCAAACAATGGCTGCACGCCGGCCACGTACAAAGCGAAATCGCCAACAAACTCAGCGAGTGGCTGGATGAGGGCTTGCAGGACTGGGATATTTCGCGCAATGCACCTTACTGGGGCTTTGAAATTCCTGATGCACCGGGCAAATACTTTTATGTCTGGATGGATGCGCCCATGGGTTACATGGCGAGTTTCAAAAATTACTGCGACAAAACCGGTTTGGATTTTGACGAGTACTGGAACGCGAACAGCAAAACCGAGCTCTATCATTTTATTGGCAAGGACATCGCGCGCTTTCATACTTTGTTCTGGCCCGCGGTGCTCACCGCTGCCGAGCTGCGCACACCGACTGCGGTGTACTGCCATGGCTTCCTGACTGTAAATGGTCAGAAAATGTCAAAGTCGCGCGGCACCTTTATTAAAGCGCGCACTTATCTCAACCAACTCAGCCCAGAATATTTACGTTATTACTACGCCGCAAAACTAGCTGACGGTGTCGATGATATCGATCTCAATCTTGATGATTTTATGTTGCGCGTGAACTCTGACCTGGTCGGCAAAGTGGTGAATATTGCCAGTCGTTGCGCTGGTTTTATCAGCAGAAAATTCGACGGTAAACTCAGTTCAGCATTAGCTAATGAAGCTTTGCATCAGGAACTGGTTAACGCGGGTGACAGCATCGCCGAACATTTCGAAAACCGATGTTACAGCAAGGCGGTACGCGAAATTATGGCGCTGGCCGATAAAGCCAATGTTTACATCGATGAACACAAGCCCTGGGCGCTGGCGAAAGAAGCTGATCGCGACGCCGATGTACATGCGATCTGTACTCAGGGGCTGAACATGTTCCGGGTATTAATGACCTATTTAAAACCGGTGTTACCGGCGACTGCTGAAAAATCGGAAGCCTTTCTTAACACCGAGTTCAACTGGGCAACACTGGCGACACCACTGCTCGACCACAGTATTAATAAATTTAAACCTTTGATGACCCGTATCGAAAAAACTCAGCTCGACGTCATCACTGAAACTTCGCGGGAAACTATGGAAACCTCGACTCCGAAAACCGGCGCCCTCGCCGATGACCCGGTTGCAGCCGAAATCGGTTTTGATGACTTTGCCAAAGTCGATTTGCGCATCGCTAAAATTATTAAAGCCGAGCATGTCGACGGCGCAGATAAACTCCTGCAGCTCACGCTCGATCTCGATGGTGAAACCCGAAACGTATTTGCTGGCATCAAGTCTGCCTACGCACCCGAAGACCTCGAAGGCAAACTCACCGTGATGGTGGCCAATCTGGCACCACGTAAAATGCGCTTCGGCATATCTGAAGGCATGGTGCTGGCGGCCGGCCCCGGCGGTAAAGACCTGTTCGTACTGCATCCCGATGAGGGTGCCAAAGCCGGGATGCGCATCAAATAGACCGCCTTGCAGCTCACCAGTCGGCGCGACACCACCAATTGTCCCTATCTTCGGATATTCACCCCGAATATCAGCTATCCTCTATACTGATGGCCTCTCACTCAGGGAGTTCACGCCGCTACCGAGCTTACGCATGAGAGTTTTAGTACTGGAAAACAGCCGCCTCTGCCAGCGCGTCCTCAAGGAGGTACTGGAAGCGCAGGACTGTGAGGTCGACTGCGCCCGTTCTGGCGAAGAAGGTCTGCAATATTTACGCACCCAGGTATATGGCCTAATCATCGCCAGTCAACATATCTTTGATGATACCAGCGACGAATTCATCAGCTATTACCAGTCGATGGAAACTCGCTGTTCGGTTATCCTGCTCACCTCAGAGCCCAATGAAGCACTGCTAACTCGCGCACGCGACGCTGGCATTACAGACATTTTTCCAAAAGCCAACATGGCATACCTTGCGGAAAGCATTCGGTATTACATTCGCAGCGAAACCCTCGTCGATATCAACGGCGGTCGCGTGCTGTATATCGAAGACAGTCGATCAGTCGCTCATGCGATGAAACGTTATCTGGAAAAACTCAACTTGATCATCACGCATTACAGCAACGCCGAAGACGCACTCGAAGCATTCAACGAACATGAATTCGATCTTGTCATTACCGACGTCGTGCTCGATGGCAATATCGATGGCGTCTCACTGGTGCGCATGATACGCGCACAAAATAACACAGAGTCACAAACACCCATTCTTGCTCTCACCAGTTATGACGACCCACATCGTCGCATCGAATTGTTCCGCGCCGGCGTGAATGATTATGTCACCAAACCACCTGTCGAAGAAGAACTGGCAGCGCGCGTAAATAATTTAATCACCAACAAACGTTTGCTCGATCATGTGCGCCAACAAAAACATTCATTGCATGAGATGGCGATGAAGGATCAACTCACCGGTTGTCATAATCGACACAGTCTGGTCGAATACGCGCCCAAGATACTGGCCGACGCGGATCGATATCATTATCCGTTGTCAGTCCTGATTCTGGATCTGGATCATTTTAAATTAATCAATGACAAACACGGCCATACTGTGGGTGACGATGTGCTCGCTGATGTCGGCAAACAACTTCGCGCCTGCTGTCGCCAGGGTGACTTTGTCTGCCGCCTGGGTGGCGAAGAATTTATTATGATACTGCCACACTGTGACAGCTATGACACAATACAGAAAGCCGAAGAAATACGCAGTCGGATTGAGGAATGCATGCCCGGTGGCGTTTACGTTACTGCCAGCCTCGGGGTTGCATCACTTAACGAGGCTCATGGCGGTGATTTTGATAAACTTTATAAAGCTGCTGACGAGGCGGTCTACCACTCCAAAGAAAATGGCCGTAACCGTGTCAGCAAGTCAGCCTGAGCTTTGCCTGAATACTGGCTCACGCTATACCGCTAAGGGTTTACCCGACACGAGTTCGAATTCCTGCTTAATCTTCGGCGTGCGCCACCTGATTGCGCCCCGATTGTTTCGCAGACATCAGCGCTTTATCGGCAAGCACCAGCAAATGCTCTGAAATTTCATCGGTATCACCGATCGTATTTTGCTCGGGCGTGAAACTGGCAACCCCAATCGAAATCGTCACTGCAACACGTTTCGTCACCGACAGTCTGATTTTAAGTTTCTCGACCGCCACCCGAATTCGTTCCGCAGTTTCGTGTGCCTGCACCCTGCCCGCACCCGGCAACATAATCACAAATTCCTCGCCACCATAACGTGCCACCACATCACCGAGTCGCACCACGGCCAGCATAACAGCGGACACCGCCTGCAAAACCTGGTCACCGGCGTCGTGCCCATATTTGTCGTTCACTTGTTTGAAATGATCGATATCCAGATACATGCACGACAAGGGTTTGCTGTCGCGCAAAATGCGACTGACTTCGATGCCCATGCGCCGCTCCAGCTCGCGCCGGTTAGATAACCCGGTCAGGGCGTCGGTGAACCCCAGCCGTCGCAGTTGTTCGTAATTCAGGCAGTTATCAACACAGATGGCGACGATCATGCCCAGACGCTGCAAAAACTCGGTGGCAGCATCGGGCTGATAACGGTGCAGGCGGGAGCTGTACAGAGCAAGACAGCCGATGCTGCGATGATGGCGTATCAGTGGTAACAGCGCGACACTGCCAAGATCCTGCGGCGGCACATCGAATAACCAGCCGTACTGATACTGGTCATAACGACCAAGAACGGGGTTGGTACCAAGATTTTCCAGCCGGCGAATACTGGCTTTTTTGTCGAGCAACAGCATGCCCGGCGAGCATTTTTCACCGTTGGTGTAATGCAGTTTCTGGATACGCCCGGTCTCATCGGTCAGCGTCAGACAGACAGCATCAAGCTCAGCCAGACGTTTGAAATCAGCGCGCAGATAATCTGTGATTGCGACAAAGTCCTGCGCCGCCAGCAGGGCAAACTCAATCGCCTGAAATCGGTTGTGCACCTGCTCATTATGGCGCGCTGCACCCATCAGTTTCTTCACCTGCAGGCGCAGGCGCTCCACATCACGGTCGAGCTCCAGCTCCAGTAGTCCTACCCGTTCGACCATAGCTCGCACCTCTACCATTCGTCGCTTGCAGTATCAGGCCACAAATCCTGACTAATCATAGCGCTTTTCTCCGCAGAAAGAGTCACTGGTGCCATGATCACCAGCAGCGTATGCCCCCAATGGGATAGCACACCCTAATATATGCGGCTTTTTGATACACTTGCGCGATGACTCAATATGCCCTCATCCTGCTCAGCACCATTCTTGTGAATAACTTTGTGTTGGTAAAGTTCCTTGGCCTGTGCCCTTTCATGGGGGTGTCGCGCAAACTGGAAACCGCCATGGGTATGGCACTGGCCACCACTTTTGTGCTCACCCTGTCTTCGGTCAGCTCCTATCTGGTGAACGAATATATTCTCGCACCGCTGGGCATTGAGTTTATGCGCACCATTATGTTCATTCTGGTGATCGCCGTAGTCGTCCAGTTCACTGAAATGGTGGTGCACAAAACCAGCCCTCTGCTTTACAACGTGCTGGGTATATTTCTGCCTTTAATCACCACCAACTGCGCGGTGCTCGGTGTCGCCCTGCTCAATGTTCAGGAGCAGCACAGTTTTCTGCAATCGCTGTTTTATGGTTTTGGCGCTGCCCTGGGCTTTTCGCTGGTACTGATTTTGTTCGCCGCACTGCGCGAACGCATCAATGCCGCCGATGTGCCAGAAATTTTTCAGGGCACGTCCATTGCCCTGATGACGGCTGGCATTATGTCACTGGCGTTCATGGGCTTCGCCGGGCTCATCAAGGTATAAGCTTGCGCAAACTGATGCTACACAACCACCATACTCGACAGACTAAGCCATGCTAACAGTGGTGTTGACTCTGGCGATTATCGCTGCCGTGTTCGGACTGGTGCTGGGCTATTCTGCGATTCGCTTCAAGGTAGAAGGCGACCCCATTGTCGACCAGATCGATTCAATACTGCCACAAACTCAGTGCGGCCAGTGCACCTACGCCGGATGCCGGCCTTATGCTGAAGCCATCGCCAATGGTGAAGCCGACATCAACCAGTGCCCACCCGGAGGTGAAACAACCATTATCGCGCTTGCCGATTTGCTCGGGGTCGAAGCCAAACCACTGAACGCCGAACACGGCGTGGAAAAACCCAGCAAAACCGTGGTACGTATCGATGAAAATGTCTGCATCGGTTGTACGCTTTGCATTCAGGCCTGTCCGGTCGATGCGATTCTGGGTGCCGCCAAGCGTATGCATACCGTAATCGAAAGTGAATGCACTGGCTGTGATCTCTGCATCCCCCCCTGCCCGGTGGACTGCATCCACGTGATCGAAGTCGAAGCCACGCTCAATACCTGGAAATGGCAGGCACCGGAAGTCGAACACGCAGCGCCGAGGCCGAGCCGATGAGTGCACAAACCGAGCCGCCGACAACGCTGGCACAGTTCCACGGCGGTTTGAAACTCAAAGACCACAAACAACTGTCGACACAAACGGCGATCGCGAAATTGCCGGCACAGCAGCGTTACACCATTCCTGTGTTGCAACATATCGGCAAAGCTGGCGAAGTGCTGGTACAGGTCGGAGAACGCGTGCGCAAAGGACAAATGCTGGCGCAGTCAAAACATTTACTAAGCGCACCAATACACGCCCCGGTGTCGGGCACGATCAGCGATATCGGCAACTACCCGGTACCCCATCCTTCGGGACTGCCGGCTCAGTGCATTATCATCGATAACGATTTCGAAAATGATTGGGTCGAGCGCAACCCCGTCGGCGATGCCGCGTTCCATATTCCACCATCGACACTGCGTCGCATGATTCGCGATGCCGGCATCGTTGGGCTCGGAGGCGCTGGTTTTCCCACCGCGATTAAACAAACCGAAATTGACATCAAAACCCTGATCATTAACGGCGTCGAGTGCGAGCCTTATATCACCTGCGACGACATGCTAATGCGCGAACGCGCACGTGAAATCATTGCTGGCAGCGAAGTCATCGGCCACATCATCAAAGCGCGCGAGATTATTATCACGATCGAAGACAACAAACCCGAAGCCATCGCCGCCATGCAGGCCGCCATTGCCGATGACACCACCGGCTACTTTCGCGTGCAGGCGGTACCGACGATCTACCCCAGCGGTGGTGAAAAACAAATCATCAAGGTCGTGCTCGACAAAGAAGTTCCGAGCAACAGTTTACCCAATGATATCGGCGTGCTGTGTCAGAACGTTGGTACTGCCTACGCCATTTATCGCACAATGTATCACGACGAACCACTGATTTCGCGCGTAGTTACCATTACCGGCCACGGTGTGCGGCAACCACAAAATCTTGAAGTGGCGGTTGGCACTGCTATGCAGGCCTGCCTGGAATTTTGTGGCACTTACCCCCAGGCCAACACCGATATTGTAATGGGTGGCCCGATGATGGGGTTTAATTTGCACAGCAGCAAACTGCCGGTGGTCAAGGTAACAAATTGTCTGCTCACAAATACCAGCGCCAGCAATCTGGCACAACCGCAATCCGCTTCACACCTGCCCTGTATCCGCTGCGGCCGTTGTGTCGATGTATGTCCTGCCAATTTATTGCCACAGCAATTGTACTGGTACAGCGGTGCGCGCGATTTTGAACGTGTCGTTGATTATCATTTATTCGACTGCATCGAATGCGGTTGCTGTGCCTACGTCTGTCCCAGCCAGATCCCACTGGTGCAATATTACCGGCACGCAAAATCTGAAATTTGGGAGCGGGAACGTGAACGTAAAGAGGCTGATATTGCCCGTCAACGTCATGAAGCACATCAGGCGCGGCTGGAAAAACAAAAACGCGACCGCGAAGAAAAACTGCGGCAGAAGCGCGAAGCTCTAAAAGCCCGGCCTGCCGATACCGCTGCGAATGACATTGGCAAGAACGCCATTGCTGCCGCATTGGCACGGGTCGAAGCGAAGAAAAAACAACTGGATCTCGCGCCCAAAAATACCGACAATCTCAGCGCAGAGCAGCAACAGCTGATCGACGCTGTCGAAAAACGTCGCAAACAAAGTCACCAGCAGGAGACTTAAGCTTGAGGTTACCGATATATGCTGTTCGCTAAAGCCAGCTCGCCCTACATGCATGATGACAGCAGCGTGCAGAGCATTATGCGCAAAGTGCTGTACGCGCTGATCCCCGGCAGTCTTGCCGCGATCTGGTTTTTTGGCTGGGGCGTGCTGGTCAACATACTGATTGCTGCGATAACCTGCCTTGCCGCTGAAGCCTGGGTACTGTGGTTACGCAAGCGCGACATCCGTAACACCCTGCTCGATGGCAGTGCGCTGGTCACCGCCTGTTTACTTGCTCTCGCGCTACCCCCACTGGCCCCATGGTGGCTGACAGTGATTGCGTCCTTGTTCGCTATTCTGGTGGCCAAACATTTGTATGGCGGTCTTGGCTTCAATCCATTCAATCCGGCGATGGTGGGTTACATCGTGGTGATGATTTCATTTCCGCGGGAAATGACGTTCTGGACAGCCCCGGTCGGTATCGCGCACAGCGAACTGAGTTTTCTCGACACCTTACAAATTATTTTCAGTGGCCACACCAGCACCGGTATAGACTTCGACAGCATTACCATGGCAACCCCGATCGATACACTTAAAACTCAGCTCGGTCTGGAACACGATGTTGAAACCACCCGCCAGAGCACACAGTACAGCCCCTTGTTCGACACCATCAGTGGCGTTGGCTGGCAATGGGTGAATGCCTGGTTCCTGCTCGGTGGGCTCTGGCTGGCGAAACACAAAATCATCGACTGGCGCATCCCCACCTCGTTTCTGCTTGCACTGACCCTGATTGCAAACTTTTTTGCGGTTTACGATTACGCCAGTTATAGCTCTGCCCTGTTTCATGTGTTTAGCGGCGGCACTATGCTGGCCGCGTTTTTTATCGCCACCGACCCGGTGAGCGCATCAACCACACCACGCGGTCGCTGGATTTACGGTGCCGGCATCGCTCTGCTGGTGTATGTGATTCGTAGCTGGGGCGGTTACCCGGATGGCATTGCATTTGCAGTCGTACTGATGAATATCGCTGTGCCGCTGATCGACTACTACACACAACCCCACACTTTTGGTAAACCTCAGAAATGAACCTGCATCGCCGCGTCATCACCACGGCTGTTTTACTCATGCTGTTCGCCGCAACCGGTGCTGCGTTGGTCGGGCTTACCTACGACAACACCGTCGACATTATTCAGCGCAATCATCAATTAACACTGTTACGCCAGCTCAACACGCTGGTGCCTGTGGAAAAATATGATAATAACTTATTAATGGATACGCTGAGTGTTGCCGCCGATCCTTTACTCGGCACCACTGCACCGTCGGTTGTGTATCGGGCACGCAAGCAGGGCAAACCAGTCGCCGTGGTACTGGCACCCAGTGCGTCTGGTGGCTACAACGGCTCCATTGATTTACTGGTGGGTATTTACGCCGATGGCACACTCGCCGGCGTTCGTGTGGTGCGCCACCGTGAAACGCCCGGCCTCGGCGATGCAGTCGAAGCCGAACGCTCGGACTGGATCACAAAATTTAGCGGCCAATCGCTCGCCTCGCTAACAGCAAAGCAGTGGCAGGTGAAACGCGATGGCGGTAGTTTCGATCAGTTTACCGGCGCCACCATCACCCCACGCGCGGTGGTGAAAGCGGTGCACGCGGCTCTGGTATACTTCAGCCAGCACCGCGATACACTATTCGCACAAAAATCACCGCCGGTCACCAGTCCGGGCAACACCGATAACCATGGCAGCTGAACATCTCAAAATCACTCAGGATGGACTCTGGAACAATAATGTGGCACTGGTGCAATTGCTTGGTCTGTGCCCATTGCTGGCAGTCACCGGCAGTTTCGTCAACGGCCTGGGCCTCGGTCTTGCCACCATGATGACACTGATACTGTCCAACACCTGTGTCTCATTGATACGCCACTGGACCCGTCCAGAAGTGCGGATTCCAATTTTTGTGCTTATCATTGCCTCAATTGTGACCACCATCGAACTGGCAATGGACGCATGGTTCCACGAGCTCTATATGATCCTCGGTATATTTATTCCTCTGATCGTTACCAACTGTTCGATCATCGCCCGCGCCGAAGCCTTCGCTTCGCGCAATCCAGTGGTCGATTCTGCGCTCGACGGTTTTATGATGGGACTGGGGTTTTTACTGGTGCTGGTCACACTCGGTGGTCTGCGTGAAATCATCGGCCAGGGTACCTTGTTTGCTAATGCGCATTTAATGTTCGGTGAAAGCGCGCGCGCACTAGAACTCAGGTTCAGTGATCACTATCCGGGCTTTTTGCTCGCCGTGTTGCCACCAGGTGCATTCATGGGACTGAGTCTGTTAATCGCGCTCAAAAACAGTATCGGTCGTCGCAGCAAGCAACAACAAACTGCCAGTCTCGCCAGCGCCGAGCCGGTGAATGCCTGACCCTGCATTGCCACATGAATCCAGCAAAACGCCACGAGATATTTACCCGGCTCAAATGCAATAATCCCAAACCCACCACCGAGCTGAACTACAACAACAATTTTGAGCTACTGATTGCTGTCATACTTTCCGCGCAGGCCACTGACAAAGGTGTCAACAAAGCCACCGCTAAACTCTTCGCCAAAGCCAGCACACCCGATGCAATTGATAAACTCGGCGAAACCGGCTTAAAAAAATATATCAGAACCATTGGCCTGTTCAACACCAAGGCCAGCAATATTATCAAAACCTGTAAAATTCTCCGCGATGAATATAACAGCGAAGTCCCGCAGCAACAGGCTCAACTCGAAGCCCTGCCCGGCGTCGGTCGTAAAACCGCGAATGTCATACGCAACACCGCATTTGGCCATCCGACAATTGCGGTCGACACCCACATCTTCCGCGTTGCCAACCGCACCAGAATCGCCCCCGGCAAAACTGTGCTTGAAGTTGAAAAAAAATTAATGAAATTTGTACCCGAAGAATTTCTGCAGGATGCGCACCACTGGCTGATTCTGCTCGGGCGCTACACCTGTATCGCACGCAAACCGCGCTGCGGTTCGTGCATCATTGAAGACTTATGTGAATTCAAACAAAAAGTAGTCGAGTAGAAAAGCCTTCGTCCACAAATAAACACCAATAAAACCATCATTGCTTCGAACAACGATAGTGCGCACCAGATGTTTTCAAAACGACATCAGACTTATTTAGATGTTGCCGCCTTTGCAAAATTATTCAGTGCTTTTGTTACTTTGGCGATGGCTTTATCACAGCCTTTCATTTTGTGACGCTTTGCCAGATAGGCTGGATCATTATATGTCAACCTGAGCAATCAGGGCTTTTTGCGGCAAATCGATGCCCAGGCTCTGGGTACACTGCATCAGAGGCGTTCCCGCTTTTGGATTACCGGATGTCACCAGCTCGGTTGGACGCAGTTTCAAACCCACCTTTTCTGCACCTGCTGCATGATCAATTTTCGCAAATATTGTCATGCCTTTTGCATTTAAACCCTGTTCGAGGCGATTTGCAGTAGTGCTAACATCGTACGCACTCTTAAGACTGATCATGCCATCACCTGCGATTGCAGGAGAAGAGATAAGTAGCGCTGCGAGTAACCCCGGTATGACTTTTTGCATGCAATACTTCTGAGAAAGTTAATGACTTGTTAAGCCTTGAAAAGTACTACTGTACGAATATGTTATTACAGCGACGCTCCGAGACCCAGCCCCAACAAGCCAATGATAAACAGTATTAGCAAAGTCAAAGCTATTTGCAATAAAGCAATCAGTATCGCTTTGCCGTAACTGGTATTCAACACCAGCATATAGGCAAATGCAGACAGAAACAAAGAAACCAATGGATTGATTAAAGGATGATAAAATGCAATCTGTGGCAGAAATACCGAGACGGCTTTTTGTATCAGCGCGGCCACGATCAGTGCCAGCAGGCACATGAACACCCCTGTGTTGCGCGCACCTATCGCCTGCGCTGCCAGCTGTATCGGCAATATTAGAATCAACAGTATCACCAGCAGAACGAACAGCTCAATCATTGTTGATCTTCCATAGATATTGAGTCAGCCGAGCGCTATACCTGTTGTGCATCATGCCCTACCTTCCATAAACAACGGGTACCGGTCTACACGGGTATGACGGAGCATAAACATTACTCCAGAGTCTTTAATATGCCCAGCGTATCTAGCCGCACTGTGTCAACCTCAGCCAGCACCGCATCAACGCTGGTTTGATCGCTGCCTAGTGTTTGCCAGTTCTGCTTCCAGACTGTCTGCAACTTCTCAGCCGATTCGGGCAATGGTGATTTCAGAACCTGGGACAGATCATGAATGGTTAATACGTATGCCCAGCCAGTGCGTGGATTACCTCTGTTTACGTTATCCTTGTCGTAATAGTGATAGAACACCACCTGTTGTAACTCATTGAGTTTGAGCAGCAATTCAAATGCAGCAATGCGCTGATTACGATTATCTTCAGTTTTTTCGTTGCGCCAGGTGTTGTAGCTCAGGCTGCTAACCGCTACCACCAGACTAATAATGGCGACAGCATTGCGCTGAATTTGACCCAGGATACTTTTGCTACTGTCAGCCATAGTTCTTCCGCCTGAAGCGCTCTCGTCGGGTTTGCCGGTAGCAGCAGACTACCACAATTCTCTAGGCTTTCTTGATAAGACTCACCACATAGAGCAGCACAATCGCACCAATGGTTGCT
This sequence comes from Gammaproteobacteria bacterium, assembly GCA_030148865.1. Taxonomy (GTDB): domain Bacteria; phylum Pseudomonadota; class Gammaproteobacteria; order SZUA-229; family SZUA-229; genus JASBSR01. Next base: position 5,817 of record JASBSR010000013.1, on the reverse strand, counting down.
GTAATTAACGAGCCAATCAGACCACCAGCGTGTATGCCAAGCAGCCCAAACAAAAATCCACCAACAACTGCGCCAACAATACCGATAACAATATTTCCGATTATGCCAAAACCGCGGCCTTTTAATATTGTACCTGCGAGCCATCCGGCCAACGCACCTGTTGCCAATGTAATTACGAATGCTTCAATATTCATCTCGACTCCCGTTTATTTTTAAAATTGAGCCACGCACCAGCAATCAAACTCATGGCAGCCGCTATCGAATACAGCACAATTTTATCGTCCTGAGCGCCAGTAATAGCATATGTAAGCTGTGCGCCGGACGATACTGACGGTGATAGCTCCAGAATGCGACCCGTACCGGCTGCGATCAGCACGATACTAACAATTTTTATCGCCTTCCTGATCACCCCGCTCTTCTTCCTCAATATCCCAGACTCAGCTCATTTTTCATGCTCATGACCAGGGCGTGCCCGATAATATATTAGCGTTCTCTAATTATTACCTCAGCACACGCGCAATGCTGATATTACCTAACAGCCGGACAAATATCTGCCCCGGCACCCGCACCGATTCTGGGCGCACCCTGAGATAAGAATACATTCAGGGCTTGCGAAAGACGTCTAGCCCTGCAAGCAAGCAGGTATCAGGCGGCATCTGTTAAACTCGTGCTTCGACTCATCAACCACCACCTCCATGTTTGGTCACGACCGCAACCAACTCAGAAAAGTTTTTTACGATAGCTGGCAGGCTAAACTTTCGGCAGCACCACTGGACGCCATGCAAACCGTGATTGTGCGCATCATCGAGCTACACCCGGAGTATCAGAAACTGTTTGCTAGCGCTGATGCTCTCGAACGTGAGTATCCACCGGAACAGGGTGAAACCAACCCTTTTCTACACATGAGCATGCATATTGCGCTGGCAGAACAGCTCAGCACCAACCGACCTGCCGGGATACGCGCCTGCTATCAAAATTTGCTGGATAAACACGGGACGGCGCACGCTGCTGAACACGATATGATGGAATGCCTGGCCGAGGCGCTGTGGCAGGCGCAGCGCTCACAACAGCCACCTGATGCAGCGGCGTACCTGCGCTGCCTGCAAGCACGTTCAAATGTTATAAAAAAGTGATAAATTAAATGATGTATTCCCGTGAACTTCCATATTCAGACCATTGTCTTTGTTTCGGTGAACAATGTACACTCAGGTACCCTGCAGAAGGGCATGTACACCATCAAATCCAGGAGATTAAATTAATGTCAAGTAATACGCTTAGAAAATCACTTGCTGTTGCTATGGGCGCCACTTTTGCTGCCGCCATGTCAGCAGCACCTGTTGCCAGTGCTGGCAGCAATCCTTTCGGCATGAGCAATCTGGACAGCGGTTATATGCAGGTCGCCGAAGGTAAATGCGGCGGTAGCATGAAAAAACAAGACCACGAAGGCAAGTCCGGTGAAGGTATGACGGAAAAAGACAGTGAAGGTATGATGAAGGATAAAGAAGGCAAGTGCGGCGAAAGCATGATGAAAAATAAAGAAGGCAAGTGCGGCGAAGGTAAATGCGGCGAAGGCAAAATGAAAAAAAGCGAAGACGAGTAATACCGGCTTTATCGCTGTACCAAAAAAAGCCCCGACCAGTTTCGGGGCTTTTTTATTTCATTTTGTGCGTTTATGTTAAATCTTTGCAAACGAGCAGCAAGGCCAACAATAAATCCAGGGCGATTTCTATCAGAGTTTGCTAATTTACAATGAGGTAGTACCGCATGTTTTCAGGTGACGCACTAGGGCTGGAGATTCTCGGCTGGCTGGCGACAGTATTTATTTTTGTGGTCGGCGTATTCATCCTGTTTCTGATCGCAGTATACATCTCGGATGTCACTCAAACTCGGCAGACGATCCTGCGCAACTACCCTGTCATCGGTCACCTGCGCTATTACTTCGAACACGTCGGCACATTCTTTCGCCAGTATTTTTTCGCCATGGACCGCGAAGAAATGCCGTTCAATCGCGCACAACGTTCCTGGGTGTACCGCGCCTCGAAAGACATCGACGCCACTGTCGCCTTTGGCTCTACTCGTGACTTACGGCCGACAGGCACCATGCTGTTCGTCAACTGTGCTTTTCCCAAACTGGGCACCGAAGCGGTCGAACCCGAGGCCATCACCATCGGTGACGGTTATTGTGCGCAACCCTACACCACTGCCGCGCTGATCAACATTTCCGGCATGAGCTATGGCGCGATTTCCAAACCGGCAGTGCAGGCGCTCTCGCACGGTGCAAAAAAAGCCGGGAGCTGGATGAACACCGGCGAAGGCGGGCTCTCACCCTATCATCTCGAAGGCGGTGCCGACATTGTGTTTCAGATCGGCACCGCCAAATACGGCGTGCGTGACGAAGCCGGGAATTTGTCGGAAGTCAAGCTCCGCGAAATCGCTGCGCTTCCGCAGGTGCGCATGTTCGAAATCAAAATGTCGCAGGGCGCCAAACCCGGCAAGGGCGGCATGCTACCCGCCGCCAAAGTCGATGCAGAAATCGCCCGAATCCGCGGCATCCCGGCTGGCACATCTTCGATCAGCCCGAACCGGCACCACGAAATCACTTCGAATGATACTCTGCTGGATATGATCGACCGGGTGCGCACAGTCACTGGCAAACCCACCGGTTTCAAGGTGGTGCTGGGTGATGACATCTGGATCAACGAGCTTTGCGCCTGCATCCTGAAACGTGGCATCGCTTCCGCACCCGATTTCATTACGCTAGATAGCGCCGACGGCGGCACTGGCGCGGCACCGATGAGCCTGATGGACTATGTAGGCTTAACCATTTCAGAAAGCCTGCCGCTGCTGGTCGACGCCCTCAACCGTCACGGTCTGCGCCCGCGGGTGCGCGTGATCACCTCGGGCAAATTGATCAACCCCAGCGAAGTCGCCTGGGCGCTGTGCGCCGGTGCTGATTTTATTACCTCGGCGCGCGGCTTTATGCTCGCGCTCGGCTGTATTCAGGCCTTGCAGTGCAATAAAAACACCTGTCCCACCGGTATCGCCACCCACAACAAGAAATTGCAGAAAGGCCTGGTGGCAATGCAAAAATCGACCCGGGTGAGCAATTACGTCAAAAATCTGGAATACGAAGTCGGCATGATCGCGCATTCCTGTGGCCTGCGCTCACCGCGTGATTTCAAACGCCACCATGTGCGCATCGTGCAGGATAATGGCCACACGGTGGCTCTCAGTCAACTCTGGCCGGATGTCACGCCACCCGAACTAGCCAGGCCGGCACAACAAAATGCCCACAATCAGTGAACTTTGACAACTGACTGACTGTCAACGACAGAACTCATGGTCAATAAACAATAACATCAGGTTTCAAGCCACCAACAGTCGATAGCCATAAAAGAGGGGTCATCATGCAAGCCATCATGTCACTGGGATGCAGTATCTATAGCTTTCTCGACAAACTGGGTACCTGGCTACCACAACTGGGTTTGCGTTTTTTACTGGCCTACGAATTCTGGGAATCCGGTGTCGAAAAATTCAACGGCCAGAACTGGTTCACCGATTTCACCGGCCAGTTTCCGTTTCCATTCAATGTAATCCCGCCCGATATCAGCTGGTTTCTCTCCACCTGGAGTGAGTTACTGGGTGCAATTGCACTGGTAATCGGTCTGGGTACGCGCTTTGCCACGGTCAGCCTGATTATTCTGGATCTGGTCGCGTGGTATAGTGTACATGCCGAACATGGATACAATGTCTGCAGCAATGGTTTCAAACTGCCGCTGATGTACCTGATCCTGTTGCTGCCACTGTTGTTCATGGGCCCCGGCAAAGCCAGCCTGGACCATCTGCTGGCAAAACGCTTCTGCAAAGCAGCATAATTCGATGAGAGCAGTATGACCACAGCAGCCTATCCAGTTCAGGGCGCGGGTCTCGGCCTGCGGCGCGAGATCCTCGACCCCCTGCTGAAAGCAAAACTCGACCAGGTTGGCTTTATGGAGGTCGCGCCCGAGAACTGGATAGGCCTGGGTGGCAAATACGGACGCAAGTTTCGCGAATTTACCGAGCGCTTTGATTTTGTCTGCCATGGTCTCTCGCTGTCGATCGGCAGCCCGGCCGGCCTCGACGAAGCTTTTGTCAAACAGGTGGGCGCATTTCTGCGCGAGCACGAGATGAAATATTACACCGAACATCTCACTTACTGTTCAGACGATGGCCATCTATACGACCTGCTACCCATCCCATTCACCGAAGAAGCCGTGCACTATGTCGCTGATCGCATCAAACGCGTGCAGGATATACTCGAACAGCAAATCGCGATGGAAAACGCCTCGTATTACACCCCCGCACCTGGCAGCGACATGAGCGAAATCGAATTCATCATCGCCGTGATCGAAGAAGCCGACTGTGGCCTGCTTCTGGACGTCAATAATATTTATGTTAATTCAGTCAATCATCATTACAATCCGATTGAATACCTGAAACAACTCCCCGGCAAACGCATTGTTTACGCGCACATTGCTGGCCATTACAACGAAGCCGATGATTTAATTGTTGACACTCATGGCGACAACGTCATCGACCCAGTATGGGATATACTAGACATTGCTTATGAACACTTCGGCGTGTTTCCGACCTTGCTGGAACGCGATTTTAATATTCCGCCCGTCCCTGAATTACTCACAGAAATCGACACCATCATCGACTATCAGAACAAACATACGCAGCTAGCCGCTGCGAATGAAAAGTGACAGTCTCACTACCCCGGGGCAGCGAAACTGTCATCCTGAACGCCAGTGAAGGATCTCGTTTTTAACCATGACCAGCACAACAAAAGCCCCCGCATTCAAACAGGCGCAGTATGAATTTACTGCACACCTGCGCGACCCGGAAAATAATCCCGCACCCGTCGGTATCGAAGATCGTCGCATGGCAATTTACCGCGAGCTGTTATACAACAACATCGAAGCTTTTCTCGGCAACGGCTTCCCGGTCATTAAATCCATTTACGGCGAGACAAACTGGCACAGAATGGTGCGTGACTTTTTTGCACATCACAAATCACGCTCGCCGTATTTTCTGGAAATCTCCCAGGAATTTCTCGCCTATCTCAACAACGAACGTGAACCTCAGCCAGAAGATCCTGCAGGTTTAACAGAACTCGCGCATTATGAATGGGTAGAACTGGCACTTAACATTGCCGAAGAAAGTATCGACATGAACGACATAGCAGCCAACGGCGACCTGCTTGCCGGCCACCCGGTACTGTCACCGCTGGCCTGGCCACTGGCCTATCAGTTTCCGGTACACAAAATGAGTCCGGAATTTTTACCTGACGTACCGCCCGCACAGGCCAGCTATTTAGTGGTCTATCGCAATCGCAACGACGAGGTTAAATTTATGGAAATCAACCCTGTCACCGCACGCCTGCTGCATCTGCTGCAGGACGACGACTGCATGAGCGGTCAGCTGGCGATCGAACAAATCACAGCAGAAATGCAGCACCCCAATCCAGACATAGTCATGCAGGGCGGTCTCGCCGCGTTGCAGGAGCTACAGCAGAGCGGCATTATCCTCGGTGCAAGTCGATAAAGGCTGGCCGTCAGACAATGCAGACCAGCGACTGCGGCGTCAAGACCCGTAACTGGATCCAGGTATCCAAAGGAACATTTTCAGAATACTTGGTAGTGTTCAGAATTCTGTGTCATTTCTTTAAACTTGAGACAAAAGAGATGATACATGAAAAAAGATATTCACTTTGATACGGACGCAGCACTCAAGGCGCTGCGTGAAGGCAAGGACCTGACTGGCAAGGACGGTGTC
>JASBSR010000011.1 GCA_030148865.1 Gammaproteobacteria bacterium | reverse complement strand
CACCAGAGTTAAGACGGTTGCGCTCAACATGCCGCCAACCATGGGCGCGGCGATGCGGCGCATGACTTCCGAACCGGTGCCACTGCCGAGCATGATGGGCAGCAGGCCGGCAATGATGGCGGCCACGGTCATCATAATCGGCCGCACGCGTAGCAGCGCACCGTCAATTACGGCGCTGCGAATGTCGTCCCGGCTCAGTGTTTTGTTCTGCTGCTGTGCATCATTGATCTGTTTTTGCAGAGCCTGATTCAGATAGACCAGCATGACCACACCGATTTCGACCGCAACCCCGGCCAGTGCGATGAAACCAACACCGACCGCGACCGAAAGGTTGTAATCGAGCCAGAATAGCAGCCAGAAACCACCGATCAGAGCCATGGGCAGGGTTCCCATAATAATCGCAACTTCAGTCAGATTACGGAAATTGATATAGAGCAGTAACACAATGATTACCAGTGTTATTGGCACTACCGTGGTCAGGCGGTCGATGGCGCGCAGCATGAATTCGTACTGCCCTGACCATGACACCGAATATCCAGCAGGTAGAACAATTTTATCGGCCACGGTTTGCCGCGCCTCCTGCACGTAGGAGCCGAGATCACGGCCTTCGATATCGATGTAAATCCAGCCATTGAGGCGAGCGTTTTCAGTTTTGATCACGCCAGGGCCACCATCGATACGCACATTGGCGACTTCTGCCAGCGGGATGCGCGCACCCATGGGAGTGATTAAGGCGAGATTGCGTAGTTTTTCTAATGAATTACGCACGTCACTTGGATAGCGCAGATTGATCGGGTAACGCTCCAGGCCTTCGACTGTGGTAGCGATATTCACACCGCCAATCGCACTGCTGACCACGTCCTGCACATCGGCGATGTTAAGTCCGAAGCGTGAGGCTGCAACACGATCAATGTCGACAGTGATATAACGGCCACCAACGACACGTTCGGAATATACCGAGACTGTTCCGGGCACTTGTTTTAAGACTTCCTCGATACGCTTACCTATTTCTTCAATTTTCTCGAGACTGGGGCCAGCCACCTTGATACCAACCGGGGTTTTAATGCCAGTTGCGAGCATGTCGATGCGGTTTTTAATCGGCATTACCCAGGCGTTGGTTAGACCTGGAAATTTCACCAGCTCATTGAGTTCCTGTTTGAGCTTGTCCATTGTCATGCCTTCGCGCCACTGATCGTGCGGCTTGAGTAGAATCGTGGTTTCGACCATGGTCAGCGGCGCCGGGTCAGTCGCCGATTCGGCGCGACCAATTTTACCGAATACGCGCTTCACTTCGGGCACAGTTTTAATCAGGCGATCAGTTTGCTGCAATATTTGTTCAGCCTTACCCGCCGATACTGCAGGAAAAGCGCTGGGCATGTAGAGCAGATCACCTTCATCAAGATCAGGCATGAATTCGGATCCAAGTTGCGTTAGTGGCCAGAAGCTGGCGACAATAATGACCGTGCTGACCAGCAAAATGGTTTTTGGCATTTTGAGTACAGTATTAATGAGTGGTCGATATGCCGCGATCAAAAAACGATTTACCGGATTTTTATGTTCGGGTGTTATTTTGCCGCGAATAAAATACCCCATCAGTACTGGCACCAGCGTAATCGAGAGCAGGGCGGCTGACGCCATGGCAAAAGTTTTAGTAAACGCAAGCGGTGCGAACATACGGCCTTCCTGAGCCTCTAGCGTGAATACTGGCAAAAAACTCAGGGTGATAATCAGCAAGGAAAAAAACAGGGGCGGCCCCACTTCCATCGCTGCCTGCCGCATTATTTGCCAGCGATTTTCATCGGTGACTTCGTTGTGTTCAATATGCTTGTGCACATTTTCAATCATCACGATTGCAGCATCAACCATCGCACCAATCGCAATTGCAATGCCGCCGAGTGACATGATGTTGGCGTTAATACCCATGCGCTCCATGATAATGAAGGCCATCAGTACGCCAACCGGCAGAGACAGGATAATCACCAGTGCAGAGCGTAAATGAAACAGGAAAATCGCGCAGACGAGTGCGACCACAATAAATTCTTCTATCAGTTTATGGCTTAGATTATCGACGGCGCGATTAATTAGTGCAGAGCGATCATAGGTTTCGACAATTTCAACCCCAGCGGGCAAACTGCGTGCGAGTTCTTCCAGCTTTGCTTTTGCCGCGGTAATGGTAGTGAGGGCGTTTTCGCCAAAGCGCATAACGATCACGCCACCGACGACTTCTCCTTCGCCGTCGAGTTCAGCAATACCACGGCGCATTTGCGGGCCTAGTCGAATTTGCGCCACATCCTTTAATAATATCGGGGTACCCTGTTTATTAACGCCGAGTGGAATCTGTTTTAAATCTTCGATTGAATCAACATAGCCGGTGGCACGTACCATGTATTCGGCTTCTGCGAGCTCCACCACCGAGCCGCCAGTTTCCTGATTGCCATTTTTGATGGCCATTTTTACTTTTGACAGCGGCAGGTTGTAAGCGCGCAAGGCATCAGGGTCGATCACCACCTGATATTGCTTGACCATACCACCTATGGTGACAACTTCGGAGACCCCGGGTACAGTTTGCAGCTCGTATTTTAAAAACCAGTCTTGCAGGCTGCGTAACTGTGAGAGATCGTGCTGACCGCTACGATCGACTAAGGCGTATTCGTAGACCCAGCCAACGCCAGTGGCGTCGGGGCCGAGCTCGGGACGCGCGGCTGCAGGTAACTTACTGGAGACCTGGCTTAAGTACTCCAGTACGCGTGAACGTGCCCAGTACAAATCGGTGCCATCTTCGAAAATCACATAAACATATGAGTCGCCGAAAAATGAATAGCCACGCACATTGACCGCTTTGGGTACTGATAGCATTGCCGTAGTCAGCGGATAGGTCACCTGATCTTCAACCACCTGTGGTGCCTGACCAGGGTAATTGGTTTTGATAATGACCTGGACATCCGACAAGTCCGGAATCGCATCCAGCGGGGTCTGTTTGATCGCGTACAGTCCGAGACCCACCAGTATTATGGTGAGCATGATCACCATGAACCGATTGTGAACCGACCAGTCGATGATATTTTTAATCATTTTGACTGCTCCTTATCACTGGTGGGCGCAGCTTTATTTGGGATACCGCCTGCAGGTCTAACCAAAGTAATCAGATAGCGATCATCGCGCTGTTCGAGTTGAAACTCGATTTTTTCATCAACTTTGAGTTTACTGAGATCAATGTTATCAGCGAGTGCAAAGTCCATGGTCATTGCTGGCCAGCCGAGTGCAGTAATGGGCTCGTGTTTGATATTTAATTTTCTGGCGCCTGCCTTCACGGCTTTAATGACGCCTGTGCCGCTGACATGTTTTTCTTCGCTCACACTGGTGTCATTACTGGCATCACTACTGGTGTTGTCACCAGGCTCGGCCATGCGATTAAAACTGGCGCGGGTACTGGCTTCGGAATCGAGCAGGAACTGACCGGAGACCACGATTTTGTCGCCATCGCTTACCCCGCTGAGAATTTCGACATTGTCACCACTTTCGATGCCGACTACCACCTTGCGTGCCTCAAAGCGACCTTCTCCAGTATTAATAATGACGCGGTCTTCACGCCCGGTGCGGATCAGGCCGGCAAGTGGGATCACGATAATATCGCGTTTGCCACCGGCATAAATTTTCACATTGGCGTACATGTTGGGTTTCAGTAATTCGCCGGGGTTATCAAAGCGCAGTCGAACCTTGAGTGTGCGTGTGACTGGATCGAGATCAGGATAAATATACTCAACATTACCTTTCCAGACTTTTCCAGGAATAAAAGATAGCTTCACTTCTGCGAGCTGATCTTTTTTTAGCCAGTTGGTCTGGCGTTCAAATACTTCAGCGAGCAACCAGATGCTGGATAAATCACCCAGACTCATGACTTTCATTTCGGGCCTTACAAACATGCCGTCACGTACCGGCAAGCTGGAAACCACACCGTCCTGTGGTGCAAAAATTGAAATCAGCTGGCGTACTTTGTGATCACTCCGTAGTGTTTTGATCTGGCCTTCAGAAACACCCAGTGCCATCAGTCTTTCCGATGAGGCGCGGATTAATCCCTGGTTTGCGGATGACAATGCAGTGATAAACTCTTCCTGTGCGTTGACTAGCTCGGGTGAGTACAAATCAAACAGGCGCTCGCCCTGTTTGACGCGCTCGCCTTCAGATTTAACTGTGAGGCGTTCTATCCAGCCCGATGTACGTAGATGAATGTGACTGACGAGATCTTCGTTGTAACCCACATAGCCAACAGTGTCGATACCACGCGAGAGTGTGGTGCGTTCGGCTGGCTGGGTACGGATACCGAGATTTTGAGTCACAGCCGGCGAGATCGTGACCTCGCTGCCGCTGGTGTCTTCACCTTTATAGACTGGCACGAGATCCATGCCCATAGGTGACTTGCCGGGTTTATCACTGTGGAAATTTGGATCCATCGGTGCAGCCCAGTAAAGAATTTCTTTGTCGTCGCCAGCGGCGTGTACCATGACCGGCAAGGCGCTGAAGGCAAAAACTGCGAACAGCAACTGCGCAAGTAACGGTGTCGGGCGGTTAGTATGTGCTGGTTTTACGGGGTTCATTGTGACTCTCCGGTAATATAATCGAGTTGTACCTGTGCGCTGGCGACATCCACATCGACGCGCAGGGCATCGAACATGACATCGAGCTCGGTAATGCTGACGCGCATCAGGCTATTGAATTCAGTAACGCCACTTTGATATGCGCGTATGCTGGCGGTGGTAGTTTCACGCGCGGCTTTTAACAGTGTGGTGGTGTAAAGTTGCTGACGTTGTTGCAGGCGCAATAGCTGCGCGCTGTAACTCTGATAAACACGTTTCAGGTTACGCATCACATCACTGCGTTGATAATGCGCGGCATTCACCTGTTCCTGGCTGGCGGCGACGCGTTTGTCCTGACGGTTTTCAGTGAACACGGGCAAATCAATATTCGCCATAATTGCCATCATGTCACTGCGTTGACTGCCATCAGGATTGTTACCGAAACGCTTGCGATAATCCAGGCCCAGGCTGAACCCGGGGCTGTATTGCTGTTCCGCAATTTTTACATTGTATTGTTGCGCATTGATCTTTGCGGTTTCACTGGCGATCGCCGGGTGTTGCATCAGCACAGCGTCGAGCGATTCGGGTTTGATGAATGCAGGTGGTTGTGGAAATGCTACCGGCAGGTTCTGCCATGCCGAGTTTCCAATCCATTTTGCCAGCATCGCGCGGGCTTCGTCTTCCTGGCTGCGCACTTTGGTTTCGCGATCCTGCAAACGCGCAAGTTCGAGTTCGGCACGCAGCACATCTTGTTGCTGGCTGCGTCCCTGGCCATATTGTGACTGAGTGATTTCCAGTATCTGTTTAAACAGGATGCGTGATTTTTCCAGGATCACGGCAGATTGTACTTCGCGATACAGGTTTAGATAGGCAAGTCGCACGTCGCGTACGAGCTCGCGTTTCACCAATTCAGCATTGAGCTGTTCGATCTGGGCGCGAATATTGGCCTGATCCTGTTCCAGTTCTAGTGTATCTCCGCGCGGAAAACGCTGCTCTATACCGATATTCGCCTGTGTCATTGGCTCCTGTTCAAGATCGTATGTATCCAGTGGCACATTTGACAGTCCCAGCCGCAGTTTTGGATCGGGCAACTGGTTTTCAGCCACGGCATCGAGTTGCCAGCCGCGTTGTTTTGCCAGGTGCTGGTTAACTTGCGGATCCGATCGCATAGCGATCTCGACCGCCTGTTGCATAGATAACTCGGCCAGTGCTGGGCCAGGCAAGATCAGCCACATGACCATTGACCACAGCGTGATCTGTATTTTATATATACCTGCAGGCATACAGGTGTCCTCATATTCTGTCGCAGTGCGCGTACGCACGAAAACCGCAGGCAGTATTATCACCACCTACGCACTATGTGTGGATTATGACAGCGGAGGGCGGGAAGGGGGAGAGGTTAAATGTGACAAATAGTGCAGCTGCGGTGCCAGATAGAGACCGAGTTGGTATTGGCTGGTAGTTGACTGTGTCGGTGGCAACATCGCGGCCGGGTAAAAGTTGTTGGCACAGAAAGAGTCGCATTGATCGCAGCAACAGCTCTTATCAGTTTGCGTAATTGTATTAGTTGCCGCATGTAGTTGCATGTCAGCGGACACGCTTTGACAGTCTGCAGCATCCATTTTGGTGTTGGTAGCCGCAGCATATGCCAGATGCACGGGCAGGCTTACCAGTGCCAGACTGATAATGAACACAAAAATTTTAAGGAAGCACTGTCGCATTGTTCGGATATAGCATCTATTTCCAGGTGGTGACCACGGTGAGCACAATTGGTTCACACAATATTGTAGTAGAAATAATTTACAGTGTGGCCATTGTCCAGCATAAAGAGCCGCACCAGCGTGATCTGAGTCAAGAGATAGCCTTTAGGTTATGCGGAAAACCGGGTTATTCCAGTGCTCAGCTAAAAGTCGTATATAGCGATAAATCGATTTCACTACATTTTATTTTCGAGCAGGTGCGACACAGGTACTGATAGCTACGCGTCTGCCAGGTTGCAGTTGTTGGCCTGGAAAAAACAAGATATTCAGGCAAAGAACAAGCATGGCATTGCCCGATAAACTTACGGCCTTTAATTTTTATGTAACATTTAATGCTTAATATCTCGTTTCATATACAGGGTACATCCATTAGGGGGGAAGTATGAAACGACGTCAGTTCCTGAAAACAAGTGTGGCCAGCAGTGTTGCTGCCTGGGTCGTTAGTCAGCAGTCGAATGCGGCACTGTTGGGGCAAACCTCTGTCGAGGCAGAGGTGACCTACAGCAACCCGGTGACTTTTATTGAACCGGGTCTGGGCGAGGCCTTGTACGCGGATGAGTTCGAGCTTGATCCCGCGTTGGCACCGGATACGGTCTTCACGCTGGGAGTCGCTTCCGGTGACCCGCGTCCGAACGGTATCGTTCTCTGGAGCCGTGTCGATCCTGCTGCTATCGCCGACCCCGCGCATCCTGCCAAACTGCTGCTGGAGATTGCGACTGACCCAGGGTTTAGCGCCGATTCGATTCTGATACGCGCCAGAACCACGCTCTCGGCCGGGAGCGACTATACAGCGAAACTGCCGATTGCCAAAAAGGTGCTGGCTCCGGCGCAGACCTACTATTATCGATTTATCTACAATCGTTGCGCCAGCCGCAGCGGTCGTTTCAAAACGCTGCCTGCCGCTGATAGTGCGCCCGTGCGTATCCGGCTGGCCTATATCTCATGCCAGGACTATTCCAACGGGTATTACACCGCACTAGCGCATTTGGCGAAAGAGAATATCGACTATGTCGTCTTTCTTGGGGATTATATTTATGAAACAGTGAGCGACCCCAGTTTTCAGAATCAGCAGGTACGCGCCGTGCCGCCTCTGCCTAGCGGTAATACGGTGGCGTCCGGGCTACAGGATTACCGCCATCTATACCGGGTATATCGATCCGACCCTGACTTGCAGCGACTGCACGAGCGTTTTGCCTTCATCCAGATATGGGATGATCATGAGTTCGCCAATGATGGCTGGCAGGACTATCATCCTGATAATAACGACAGTCCTGAGCAGGCCACTCCTGCCTTGCGGCAGGCGGCAAATCAGGCCTGGGTGGAATATGCACTGGCCGACGTCGCTTTTGATTTGTCCGCTCCAGCAACCACCTCGATACGTAATTACCGTAGCTTTCAGTTTGGTCGGTTGTTTGATCTGGTGGTCACCGACCAGCGTCTTTATCGCGATGGCCCGCCTTGCGGCAATGCCACCGAGGCGCGCTATCTAGCTGAGCGTTGCGCCGAAGCCGACAATCCCGGCAGAAGTATGCTCGGCGAGTCACAGCGTGACTGGTTGCTGAATACGCTACGCGACAGTGATGCGGTGTGGAAACTATGGGCCAACGAGGTCACACTGATGCAGATGCGTCTTGGTACGCAGTTTGTGACGCTTGATCAATGGGATGGATATCCGGCTGAACGTGCGAATATTTTGAGCAGTGCGGCGCTCGCCGGGGTCAAAAATCTGGTCGCGCTCACCGGGGATATCCACAGTTTTATTGCCGGTTATCTGATGACCGACTATGACAGGCGGACACCGCCGGTTGGTATTGAACTGGTCGTTGGCTCGGTCGCTTCGGCCAATTTTCAGGAGTTGATTACATCGCAGATGCCACTGCCGAGTGCGCCGCTGCCGTTGCCGCTGTATTTTCCGGATAGCATCAGTTTCGAAGCAGCAGTGATGGCCGCAAATCCACATATGGCGTATTTCAATTCATCCACGCATGGTTATTGTCTGCTGGAAATCACACCAGATACCATGTTGTGCAACATGATGGCGGTGGACACGATTCGCCAGTCAGAATCGGGGATACGCAGTCTGAAGCAGTTTGTCATCAAGCGTGATCAGATCAGGCTTGAGTCACCGTTAGAAAGCCTGCTAAGCAAGGCATCGTAAACCATAGACTGCGGTGTCAGTGCACACTGGTGGCTGACATTAGTGATAACTGTGTACCGTGCTTGCCGGGTTCTCTTCGAACAAAAAATAGTGATCGATGGGGATCGGGAGGCGATACGCCTGGCCAGGCTTATTTATTGATCATCTGTACGCGCTAAGCCAGGAAGCTGTATAGTTCCATTTTCAACTATCCGGTATCCTGATGAAATTATTGATACGTAATCTTGCGCGCACGACCACTGAGGCAGAGTTGCGTGCGATGTTTGAGGCGCACGGCGCAGTACAGTCCTGCAATCTGGTCATGGATAAGGACACCGGTAATTCCAAAGGCTTTGGTTTTGTCGAAATGCCCAAATCGGGGGAGGCCAAGGCGGCAATGAAAAACCTTAATGGCAGGGATGTCGCAGGAAGCAAAATTCGCGTAAAAAAAGCTGAACTCTAAGCACAGATTTGAGCATTGTTGCGCACTGACTATGGTCGTGATTCTATATTTCAGTGTATCTGAAATTGATTGCCGCCATTTCTTTTTGCATAGTACATAGCCGTGTCCGCATGGCGAATCAGCTGATCCGCTTTGTTGCCATGTTGAGGGAAAAGTGCTATGCCGATGCTGGGCAGAACGTGCACGGTGTGATTTGACAGCTCAAAAGGATGATTGAGAGTTGCACGAATTTTCTCGGCAGTCAGATTAACATCTTCGAGTGAGTTAACTTTTTCGAGTAATACGACAAATTCGTCGCCACCAATACGCGCAATGGTGTCGGTTTCACGGAGACACTGATTAAGACGTTGTGCGACTATCTGTAATAGTTGGTCACCAGAGGCATGACCAAAATTGTCGTTAACCTGCTTGAATTTATCCAGATCAAGGTAAAACAGCGCCAGCATGGATTGCTCGCGACGTGCTTTGGCGAGTCCTGTGCTAAGCCGGTCGAATAACAGTACGCGATTGGGTAGCCTGGTCAGCGGATCATATTGCGCGGTGTACAGCAAACGCTCATGAACTTGTTTGTGTTTTATCGCAGTGGCCACCGAACTAGAAAGCGTACCTAGCAACTTCTTGTCTTCTTCTGTATAGCATATATCTGTTGTGTAGCTTTGCACCACCAGAGCACCGATTGTGTTCTGATGTGAGATTAGTGGCACACCCAGCCAGCATTGAGGCCCAATGCTCTGGGCAGAACCAGCATCTGCGGGTGACTGCAGCAGCGCTTGCTGACTGCGAATGACGTTAGAGATGAGTGTCTCAGAGTCGAGAGTTACTGGTGTTGGTGTCTGAGAATATTCGTCAACGTAATAAGGAAAACTGAGTTCATCATTTTCCTTATTGTAAAGTGCGATGAAAAAATTACTTGCGGGCAGTAACCCGGAGATGATCTGATGAATTTGCTTTAACAGATACAACAGGTTTTCAGTCGTGTGTGCAGCCTCAGAAATCGAGTACAGCGCAGTTTGTAGTGTTTCGGCCTGTTTGTACGCGGTGATGTCACGCGCCACCGCGACTCTGAGATGATCGCTCTCCGACCAGTGGGCGGACCACATGATGTGTACCACACTGCCATCCTTGCGTAGATAACGGTTCTTGAAATGTTGTTTGCTGTTACCAGCCATGATGTCATCGACAGCGCGCATGGTTTTCTCTCGATCCTCCGGAAACACCATGTTGATCATGGCTTTACCGATCATTTCCGCTGGCGTATAGCCAAAAATGCGTTCGCTGGCAGCGCTGACGAAGACAAAGCGCCCCCTGGTATCGACAACACAAATAGCATCAAGCATCAGGTCGGCAATCTGGTGAAAGGTCATATGGTTACTTGTTTTCATATATGCAAGAGATCCGCCACCGGGGCAGGACCAGGTGTGATATCGCCTTAGAAGTTGGTGTATTGTCGAATGTTAGTGCAATTAGACACAATTATATCTAATGGTAGACCAGGTTTTCACCTGGATGCGAATCTGGGCTACAAAATAGCATCACCAGGGGAAAATAAAGCCTTATTATGTGGCTCGCAGGCCATAGCGCAGGATGGCGCGAGGCTGATATCGCAAAAGTCTGTTGGAGTATGGTTTTGTCCTGGCGTCATTTGCGGATAAATATTTTTGTCAGTTAATATCAAATCCGCGATTCAGGACTAACTCCAGCTTGATGCACATCATGTTATTGATCATGATTCTTCGGCCAGGCATGTGTCTGTTATTGCTTCCTGGCAGCGGCAGCCCGCAAGGTAGCGCCAAAGGATTTATTCGCCCAGAGATTCATTGCATCACTATCTTCGAGCGTCTCTTCCGGTGCCTGAAAATACCGCAGACTGAATTCTTTACCGTTCCTGAGATAGGTGAATTCTGGCAGACCACGTTCGCTAAAATCGTTTTCAATTTGTGAGTCCACTTTGAGATACAGGTTGCCATCTGCAATCAACGCAAACATCATGCCATCAAGATATATACCATGGCCACCGAACATGGTCTTTGCTGTAACAGGGCCGATAGTTTGCATTAGCTCAACGACATAAGTGACGAATGCCCTGTTCTGTTTTGATATCGGCATACGCTGTGCTGGTGGCTGGCACTCAAACGCAAACCGGACGATTCAGTGCGCAGGTCTCACCATGTGCTTCATTTTCAACCTGAATAGTGGTGTGCTCAATACTGAAACAATCATGAAGATGATTCTGTATTTCTAACAGAAAGTCATTATTGATGGACTCAGTCGAAACGATGATATGAACCGTTAGTGCTGTTTCGGTGGTGCTCAGTGCCCAGACGTGCAGATCATGGATGCTGGATACCTCGGATATGTTTGTGAAGTAGTTTTTAATGGCAGAGATATCAGTGCCTGATGGAACGGCATCGATAGAAAGTCTTAAAGATTCCTTTAGCAGACCCCAGGTTCCAAACAGGATGACAGCAACTATCGCAAGACTGATAGCCGGATCTATCCACAGCCAGCCTGTCATTAAAATGATTATGCCAGCAATGACCACACCAAGCGAAACCCCGGCGTCGGCCGCCATGTGCAGATAAGCGCCTCTTATGTTGAGATCATGCTTCTGACCACTGATGAATAGCAGGGCTGTCGCGGTATTAATCACCACACCAATCCCAGCAACAATTATAACGATATTGCCATTAACGGTTTGAGATTCAAAAAAGCGTCCGGCCGCTTCCCAGGTGATACCACCAAGTGCAACCAGCAATGATACAGCGCTAACTAATGAAGCCAGTATAGTGGCTCTGCGAAATCCGTAGGTGCGATGTTCTGTCGCAGGTCGGCTGGCAAGATGACTGGCACCCCATGCCAGCAGCAGGCTGATCACATCACTAAAATTATGGCCGGCATCTGCTATCAGTGCCAGTGAGTCTGCGACAATGCCATAACCGAGTTCAATCACTACGAAAATAATATTGAGTGCTACACCAATTGCAAACGACCGGTTATAGTTATTAATTTCATGACTGTGATGTTCGGACATTATATTTCTCTATTCGTGATGGATTATTCTTTGAGAAACTCGGCTTCCATCGACAGAAATACCTGATAAGCATTGATACGATTAGCAGCTGCAAACGCAGGCAGGTCTTTGAATCCCGACCAGTCGGTTTCGGCGTAGGCCAGATCGAAAGGTTTAAATTCTTCAGCAGCGGCCCCCATCTTATCGCGTAGATAAGCAAGATACTTGCGCGTTAAGGCGATGGTTCTGGCGGGTTTGGTCGAGGCCGGGCCATGGCCGGGCACCAGTGCTACCAGACCAGTGGTTTCGAGTTTTTCCATGACCTTTAGCCAGTTTTTTGTATCAGCGTTACCGACGAAAGGGATGCGGCCTTCGAATATGATGTCACCCGAAAATAACACTCGATCAGGTTCGACCAGCATGGCGAGATCGCCGTCGGAATGTGCTTTGCCCTGATAGTTAATGGTAAATGTCACATCACCCATTTTAAATGTGCTGGACTTGCTGATGATATCGTCGGGCTGCACCAGATGGGTGTTTTCATTCACCCAGGGCTCGAGAGAAAACTGGCGTTCGGCGAGGCGTTCTTTGGCAGCAGGTGAATTGAGATAGGTATAAACGCCTTCGGGAGCGCTAATTGTTGCACCGAGTTCTTCGAATACCTGTAAGCCATAAATATGATCCGCGTGATAATGACTGACTATCACGCGTTTGATCGGCTGATCAGTGAGCTTGCGGATTTCTTTGACCAGTTGTGCTGCTAATGAAGGTGTACCCAGCGCATCGAAGACCACGACGCCATCACCGGTAATAATAAAGCCGGCATTGGAAATAAAACCTTCGTTATCAGTGGCAATGCCGGCCTTGCCCTGCACATAATATACGTGTTCAGAGACCCGCTGCACCAGCATGGGAACTGTAATCGGCGCGTACTCTGTGGCAACAGGTTTGCTGATAGCGGTTTTGCCGGCATCAGAATTCGCAGCATCGGTCGATGAATTGCAGGCGCTCAACAATGTGATACAAAAAATAACGCTCAAAAAACTAGCGCATGTAGGCATGGTCTTCCTCATTTTGCAGTCGCACAATCTCAGCGTCACCCATGGGCACCATTTCCACAAAACCGTGGATGTCTTTGGGGTCAAAACCATAGGATTTGGCTGCAATTCTGCACATCTTAACTTTGATGGTTTCGCTAAATACCAGGCTATTTATGCGTTCCATCAAAGCGCGATACTTTTCTGTGTTTTTGATCGCAAAGAACGGAACGGCAGAACCGTGTACCACTAATACAATGGAAGAATCGAAGGGATCGGAACCGGTAATGGTGTTGATATAACTGGCGCGATCAACTACAGAAGTCAGGCCACCGATGGTACTAGAGGTTACATCGAACACGACTTTCTGTGGTTTATAGACGGTCTCGGTTAATTTGGCTCGACCCCATGGGGCCTGTTCAGCGATAGCTGTGGTTTGCAGGCTGAAACACATTAGCAGAAATAATAATCTTGTCACGAGTTTCTCCGTTCAGAGGGGTGATACAAGCCATATGACATCCGAGTGTAAGGCCAGTCTGACATAAGACTGGTTTGGAGGCCAAGAGGGTCGCATAGTTCAGCTATAAAGCATTAGACGCTGGTAGCAATAGTCTATTCGCCAGCAACCAGACCGCAAAAGGAGGCCGGTGCCTCCTTTCGCAAACAGAGCACGGTGATTCAGGCACCTTCTGTGATGGGGACCAGGGTGAGTTCGACACGTCGATTTTCAGCGCGACCTTGCGCGGTACTGTTGTCAGCAATCGGGTAATTCTCGCCCAGACCGATGACTTCAAAACGGGCATCACTGATCTTGCGGGTACGTAAATAATTGGCTACTGCGCGAGCGCGTTGTTCAGATAATACCTGGTTGGAGCTACTTGATCCTACGCTATCGGTATGGCCGCTAATTGCGACGATGGTTTTGTCATATTCCTGTACCACCAGGGCGACAGAGTTGAGTACGTCAAAGAAGCTATCATTAATGGCTGCGCTGCCAGATCTAAAAGTGATGTTACCGGGCATGATCAGATTAATATTGTTGCCATCACGCTCGACGCTGACACCGGTGTCGCGTAATTGTTTGCGTAGTTTGGCTTCCTGCATGTCCATATAATAACCCACGCCACCACCCGCGATGGCACCGATGCCGGCGGCTTTCAGCATGCGGCGGCGGCGATCAGAACTACTGGCATCTTTGTTTTTGATATAGGAAACCACAGCAGCAATGCCGGCACCGATGCCAGCACCTTTGGCGGTATTGGTGGTTTTTTGCTCACCTGTATAGGGGTCAAAAGTCGTGCAGGCAGATAATAGTGAGAGAGAAATCACAGCTGTAATCAGAGGTTTATGCATCTTGATCTCATCTTTTGTTCAGGGGGTAGGGAGCACTATCATACCGCAGACCCCAGCTAAACTCTAATCCGCGGGAGCCCCGAATTTAAGGCCGGGCGCGGTATTTCTGCTGCGAGACTTTGCCGCGAAACACTTCGCTCAGGCTCACGCTGGATCAGCCCTGTTGCGAACACAATAAATACCGCGAACAGCAGGGTATAGATCAATAGATATGTGCAGGTTTTATAAATAAGCAATGATCGGGTAACACACGAATAAACTATTTTTCGTTCATCTTGTCTAGTATGCGCAATCATTAGTATTACAACGAATGTCGACATGATATGCGGCATTATTGTATTTTTACTAAATGTTTAGTCTGGAGGATTTATGAAGGCCTCAAAATTATTAAAGATTACAGTTTCGTAATGTGGTCTCAATCCGTGAGAGATATCCCATCTACAAAGGGGGTGACGATGAAATCAGATCCACTCAATGAATTGTCAAAGCTGGGTCAGAGTATCTGGCTGGACTACATTGATCGCAAGATTTTACAGGATGGTACGCTCAAACATCTGATCGAACACGATCAACTCGCCGGGCTCACCTCAAACCCGGCAATTTTTGAGAAAGCGATCGCACAGGGTGGCGCATACACAGAGTCGATCAAACGTTTGCAGGCAACCGGTGCGAGCACAGAGGATTTATACGATCAACTGGTGCTAACTGATATTGGCCTGGCAGCAGATGTGTTTCGCCCGGTGTACGATGCCAGCGATGGTCGTGATGGCTATGTCAGTATCGAGGTGTCGCCCTTGCTGGCGCGAGACACCGACGCCACTCTGGCGCAGGCGCGAGAATTATGGGCGCGGTTAGCAAAACCTAATATTATGATTAAAGTGCCGGGTACGCGCGAAGGCATTCCAGCGATTGAGCAATTGTTAAGCGAAGGGATCAATGTCAATGTTACTCTGTTGTTTTCGGTGGGACGGTATCTTGAAGTGTTAAACGCGTACCAGTCAGCACTGGAAGCGCGCCAGCAGACAAGTCAGCCGTTACACACTGTTGTTTCGGTGGCCAGTTTTTTTCTCAGTCGTATCGACGTCAAAGTGGATGCGCTCCTGGACAAGATTATCGCAGCAGATGATGAACGTGCGACAGCGGCGCGAGAACTACGCGGGCAGGCGGCTATTGCCAGTGCCGCGTTTGCCTACCTTCGCTACGCAGAAACGATCGCTGAACCACGCTGGCAGAATCTGGCTGCTGCGGGGGCGCAGGTTCAGCGTCTGCTGTGGGCAAGTACCGGTACCAAAGATCCGGCTTACAGCGATGTGAAATACGTCGAAGCATTAATCGCACCCGACACAGTCAACACCTTGCCGTTCGACACACTCAATGCTTATCGTGATCATGGCAGACCCATACTGAACATGGATAAACTTATCGAACAGGCGCCTGATGTAATGCGTGGCCTGGCAGAACTGGGGATTCACCTGCGCGAGATTGATGATGCTCTGGAGCAGGAGGGTATAGAGAAATTTGTCAGACCATACACCTCTTTGCTCGACAGCTTCAAAACGCTTGCTGAGTCAGCCTGATAAAATTTTGCAACCACGGGTCAGGGGTAAATGTTAGATAGCAATGGCTTGCAACATCCGCAGAGCGCGCAGTTAATTCTGTTCGGTGCCATGGGTGATCTTGCCTGGCGTCTGGTTGGGCCGGCGCTATTTAATCTTTTTCTCGATCAGCAATTACCTGCACAGTTCAGTCTGGTTGGGATTGATCGCAAGATTGACACCAACCAGCTGTGCCAGCGCTGGCAGGACGGGGTGGTGAAATTCTCGCGCCGAGGTGCGCCGTCTGCGGCAGACTGGAGCGCATTTGCTCAGTGCATCGATGCGCATACCATGGATATCAGGGACAAGGCGTCGTATGCCGCACTGAAACAGGTTCTCAACAGTGGTGCGGATACATCCGATGCTCAGGTGTTTTATCTGGCAATTCCGCCGGGTTTGTTCGCTGCAGTCGCCGAGGGTCTGGCCAGCGTCGGTCTGCATCGTGATCGGTCTCGCTGTCGAGTCGTTGTCGAGAAGCCACTCGGCGACAGTCTTGCCGCGTTCCAGGAAATCGACCGCAGCCTGCGCGCGCATTTTAAAGAACGACAAATATATCGTATGGATCATTTTCTCGGCAAAGAAACCGTGCAAAACATTCTGGCCATGCGCTTTGCCAACCCCATTTTTGAACCAATCTGGAATCGGCGTTACATTGACCATATCGCGGTTACCGTAGCTGAAGATATCGGTGTCGGTCATCGCGCAGGCTATTACGAACACGCAGGTGCGTTGCGCGACATGGTGCAGAATCACTTATTGCAGCTCATGTGTCTGGTAGCGATGGAGCCACCGGTCGCCTATGATGCTGATGATATACGCAATAAAAAACTTGATGTGTTACGCGCCTGTCGCCAGATCCCTGCCGACGAGGTGTCGTCTTATGCTGTGCGAGGTCAGTACGCCAAAGGCTGGATCGAAGGCGTAGCTGTGCCCGGCTATCGCGATGAAGCGGATATCGACGCACACTCCAACGTTGAAACCTATGCTGCAGTCAAATTGCTGGTCGACAACTGGCGCTGGCAGGGGGTGCCATTTTATTTGCGTACCGGTAAACGCATGGCTGCGGCGGTGTCCGAAATTTCGATACGGTTTCGCGATATTCCGCACAATGCTTTTCCCGCCACAACTGGTTTGAACTCGCAGCCGGTGCGGCTGGTGATTCAAATGCAGCCGGAAGAAGGCATGATTCTGAAATTCATGGCGAAAGAGCCTGGCAGTCCATTGCGTCTGCGACCGGTGGATATGCGATTTTCATATTGCGAAGCATTCAAAAAACCCAGTCCGGGAGCGTATGAAACATTGTTAAGAGATGTCTTGCAGGGCGATGCCACGCTCTTCATGCGCAGTGATCAGGTGGCCGCCGCGTGGACTTTGTTAATGCCGATACTCGATGCCTGGACGGCGAACCCGGCACCGGATTTTCCCAATTACCCGGCCGGCACCTGGGGACCGGAAGCTGCCGAACGACTGGTGGCGCGCGATGGCAGTGCCTGGCTGACGCCGAGTCACGCCGAATCACGCGAGGTGTACGACTGCACGCCGCATGACTGAGGAATTCATTAGCGAACAGGCACCCGGTGCCCCGGGTATGCCATCGAACTGGTGTGGCGGTGCCAAGCAAATGGTCGGCACCAGCCTGGGGCCGGCGCGTGTCTGGTTTACTGTCGGCCAGGGCATTGTCAACGAAGTCTATTATCCGCGCGTGGACATCGCACAACTGCGCGACCTGGGGTTTATCATCGCAGATGGCACAGGTTTCTGGCAGGAGATTAAACAACTCAAAGACTGCAGCGTGGAGTGTGCAGAAGTCGGGATCCCCGCTGTCACTATTGTGCACCGGCATCCCCGATTTACTTTTACCCAGCGCATCGCCTGCGAACCTAACCGTGATGTATTGTTGCTCGAAATTGATTTGCAGGGCGATGCAGATCTGCAGCCGTATGTTTTACTGGCGCCGCATCTGGGCGGAACGGGCTATCGTAATCAGGCAGAAGTCGGTAATTTTCGTGGCCGACGCATACTCTGGGCCGAACAGGGACCGTTCGCGCTCGCGCTCGCGGCAGTCGATGACCAGCAGCGTGCTGCGCTTGGTGCTAGCAGCGCAGGGTATTCCGGGAGCTCTGATGGCTGGCAGGACTTTGCTCGCCATGGTCGTTTGCAAACAAAATACCAAAAAGCCGGCCCCGGCAATGTGGCTCTGACTGCGGCTTTACCCCGAGTCGCGAGTCTTGCCCTGGGCCTGGGTAGCAGCCGTGAAGCGGCGGCAACGCTCGCGGTGTCGGCGCTGTTACAAAACTTTGAGCTGATCTGGCAACAACAGCTGAGGCAGTGGCGTAGCTGGCACAAAAACTGTCGTTTGCCCAAAGCCCGCGCCGGCTCCGAACTCCCGCAGTCACTGATCGAGCAGGTGAAAATTAGCGCCATGGTATTGCGCGCGCACCATGACCAGACTTTCCGTGGCGCGCTGGTCGCCAGTCTCAGTGTGCCTTGGGGTGAAAGCTCGGCGGAACGCCCGGGTTATCATTTAGTCTGGCCACGCGATCTGGTCGAGTGTGCGGGGGCATTACTGGCGCTGGGGTCAGAAATTGAAGCGCGCGAAGTGTTGCGTTATTTGATGGCGACGCAACGCGAAGACGGTAGCTGGTATCAAAATCAATGGCTGGGTAGCAAGCCTTTCTGGACGGGTATTCAGCTCGATCAGGTGGCATTTCCCGTATTACTCGCGGGCACCCTGGCTGATCGTGATGCGCTGGATGGAATTGTTGTGACCGACATGGTGCAACGCGCGCTCGGTTTTATCGCGAGCAATGGACCAGTGAGTCCACAGGATCGCTGGGAAGAAAACAGCGGCATCAATACCTTCACTCTGGCGGTGTGTCTGGCGGCATTGGTCTCTGGTGCGCGCTTTCTGACGCCGGCAGACGAGGCGTTTTATCTTGAACTGGCAGATTACTGGAATCAGCGTCTGGATGACTGGACTGCGGTGCATGCGACTGCATTTGCCAAACGCCAGGGCGTGGCTGGATATTATTTACGTATCATGCCGAGTTCTGCGCTCGCAGACAGAGCAGAGTTAATGCGCGCCATGCCAATTAAAAACCGGCAGACAGATCCCGGTCTCAGTGCCAGCGAACAGATCGGTGTCGATTTTTTGCAACTGGTACGTTACGGCCTGCGCGACCCCAACGATCCACTGGTGCGCGATACCTTAAAACTGGTCGATACTTTATTGCGTGTTGACCTGCCGCAGGGGCCGTGCTGGTATCGCTATAGCGGCGATGGTTATGGTGAACACAGTGATGGTCGTGCCTATGATGGCACCGGTCATGGTCGGCTCTGGCCCTTGTTAACTGGCGAGCGCGGTCACTATGAATTAATCCGTGGTGTCGATGCGCGGCCTTATTTGCAGGCAATGTCTGCGCTGGCAGGTGCTGGCGGTATGCTACCGGAACAGGTATGGGATAGCGACGCGATTGCTGCGCGCGGACTGGAACCAGGACGCGCCACCGGTTCGGCAATGCCGCTGGCATGGGCGCATGCCGAGTACATCAAGCTGGCCTGTTCGATTGCTGAAGGCCGGCCCGTGGACAGGCCTGAGCCTTTATGGTTGCGCTATCACGGCAGGCGCCCGGAGGCACATATCTGGTACTGGTCGCCGCAGTTACCCGTGCGCACTTTAGCGCCCGGGGTGCGTCTCGGTTTTTGTTTGCCGCGAGCGA
Source organism: Gammaproteobacteria bacterium (assembly GCA_030148865.1). GTDB lineage: Bacteria > Pseudomonadota > Gammaproteobacteria > SZUA-229 > SZUA-229 > JASBSR01. The sequence goes on along the minus strand of JASBSR010000011.1, from coordinate 49,673 downwards.
TGCAAATTATCTGGCAGTGCGAGCAACAGCCGGAGCAGTCAGTAGCCACCAGCGAACTCGGCACTGGTGTGCATATTGCACGCTTACCCGTGGTCGCAAAAGCTGTAAAAAAAATTCGCTTTTATCTGCGCGGCGATGATATCTCAGATACTGTGCATGAGGTTTTGATTAAGTAAGCTGGGTCGCGATAGTCGTGATGTATTGTGTCGCAGACCCAAACTGGTTATGGTCAACCAGCCTGTTCTGTCTGAGGAAGCCAAAATGTCCGATCTGAAAGACCCGCGCGTATTGTTTGCCGCCGAACGCACCCTGTTAGCCTGGAACCGAACTTCGGTGTCACTGATCACGCTGGGTTTTGTAGTCGAGCGTTTTGGTTTGTTTATTCATCAACTGGGATACGCAGCAGCGAATAGTCAACGCGATCTGTCGTTTAGCATCGGCCTGGCGCTGATTGTGTTTGCCTCATTGTTGAGTATGGCGTCGATTATCCAGTATCGGCGCGTGCTAAAAAATTTAACAGTAGCAGAAACGATTCCGGGTTACTGGATATGGTCGGGCGCGCTGGCGAATCTGGTGGTGGTTGTGCTGGGTTTTGGTCTCGCCGTGTATTTGATTCGAGGCTTCAACTGAATCCAGAGACAGAGAAATATAAATGACAGGGATAATTCAGGCCGAGTATGAGTAGCACTGAAACAGCTCCACAAAATCGCGAGGCGGTAATCGCTGCGCTCGGCATTGTTTTCGGGGATATTGGCACCAGTCCCTTATATGCCTTGCGTGAAAGTTTTGGGGGTGCTGCTGCACCGGTACTCGACCGTGCTGATTTGCTTGGCGTGCTGTCGTTGATTTTATGGGCGCTGATGCTGGTGATCTCGCTCAAGTATCTGGTGTTTGTGTTACGTGCCGACAATCAGGGTGAAGGCGGTATTATCGCCCTGGTCGCCCTGCTCAATCCCTGGCGCACTCAACCGGGCGAGGCTCGCTATGTGCTGATGCTGCTGGGTTTGTTCGGTGCCTGCCTGTTATACGGTGATGGCACGATTACACCGGCAATCTCGGTGCTGAGTGCCGTTGAAGGTTTGCAGGTAGCGGCACCATCGCTGGATGCTTTCGTGGTGCCGATTACGATTGTGATTTTGATTGGCCTATTCTGGGCACAGCGTTTTGGCAGTGGTAAAATCGGCAGTCTGTTCGGGCCGGTGATGTTACTCTGGTTTGCAGTGCTGGCCTTACTCGGTTTGCGCGGCATCATTATGGAGCCGAGTGTGCTCGCTGCCTTTAACCCCTGGTACGCCTGGGCGTTTTTTGCGAATAATGGTTTCATTGGTTTTCTGACGCTGGGCGCTGTGTTTCTGGTGGTCACCGGCGGTGAAGCGCTGTACGCTGATCTCGGCCATTTTGGTGTGTCACCGATACGCCGTGCCTGGTTTTTAATCGTGTTTCCGGCGCTGATATTAAATTATCTGGGTCAGGGTGCACTCCTGATACAGCATCCTGAAGCGATACACTCACCATTTTTTCATCTGGCGCCTGCCTGGGCGACCTGGCCGCTGGTGTTGTTGGCGACGGTGGCGACCGTGATTGCTTCACAGGCGGTCATCAGTGGCACTTTTTCATTAACGCGTCAGGCTATCCAGCTCGGTCAGTTACCACGCATGCGCGTCATCTTTACTCAGGCCGACGAATCGGGTCAGGTGTATTTACCACTGGTGAACTGGTTGTTGATGGTGGCCTGTGTTGCACTGGTGATAGGCTTCGGCAGTTCGGCGGCGCTGGCATCCGCTTACGGTGTGGCAGTATCACTCGATATGCTGGTAACCACTTTACTCGCGGTGGTTGTTGCGTGGCGTTATGGCTGGAGCCCTTTGCTGGCGTTAGGCGCTGGTGCTGTATTTGTGATTATCGACAGTGCATTTCTGGGCGCGAATCTGAATAAGATTCCCGGCGGCGGCTGGTACGCACTGGTGATCGCGGGTCTGATTTTTATCCTGATGTTGAGCTGGCGTGCCGGCCGTGCCCTGCTGACCTCGCGACTGCAGGAACGTGCTATCAGTCAGGATGATTTTTTACAGCAGCTCGAAACGGATCCGCCGTATCGTGTCCCCGGCACCGCAGTGGTGATGACCGGGCAGGATGAATCATCAGTACCGGCAGCATTATTGCACCATATGGATTGCACTCAGATACTGCATGAGCGAGTCATTTTTCTCACCGTGATTATTGCTGATCAACCCCATGTCTCGGCCAGTGAGCGACTGGAAATTGATGCCCTTGGTCAGGGTGTGATACGCATGCGGGTGCACTATGGATTTTCACAGCCACCGAACATTCCGGTCGCGTTGCGACTGAGTGAACATCTTGGCCATACGGTCGATACTGAATCAGTTATCTATCTGCTCAGTCGAGAAACACTGATCGCGCGGCGTGACCGCCCGGGCCTGCCTTACTGGCAGGAACTGATTTTTGTCTGGCTGGCACGAAATGCGGCACGTGCCACCGCGTATTATCACTTGCCCGAAGAACAGGTACTGGAAATTGGTTTACAGGTGGGTCTGTAACACCTGCAGCGATAAGTATCCGAGGGTCGTGTCAGTGCGGTACAGGATGCGACCGCTTGAATATGTATAGTTTTGTCGCCAGCTCCAGGTCAGGTCGAACCGGTTTAGCAAAGTGCCTGGGTAGCCAGGGCAATATTATTTAGCTGTGTTAGAAGGTCGGTTTCGCCGGCGCGGGTAAAAATGCAGCAGCCAGATAATAACGCTTATCACCAGTAGTGTTGCCATGACTTCTATTTCATACTGTTTGATATTTCCCAGTACGACTTCGACAGCATGACCAAAATAATAGCCAGCAAGACCGATGCCGATTGCCCAGATGCCGGCACCGATTAAGTTCAGGATCGTAAAACGCAGATATGACACCTGACTCATACCGATGGCGAAAGGCGTGACCGTGCGTATGCCGTATAAAAACCGAAACCCGACTATCAGTAAGTTCTGGTGGTGTTCCAGGATAGTGAATACCCGATCAGTGTGAACTTGCCAGGAAGGTTTGCGTGTGAGAAACGCTTTGCCATAGCGACGTCCGAGACTGAAATAGATCTGATCGCCCAGCACAGTACCGCTGAAGCCAAACAGTATTACCAGTTTTAGTGAGAGATAACCCATTTGTGCGCCGACGCCAGCGAGTACCATCACGGTTTCGCCCTCGAGAAAAGTACCGAGAATTAAAATCGGGTAGCCATAATGAACCAGCAAGGATTCCAGCATAATGCGTAAGGACGGCGCTTAGGTTCGAATGAGGACTGAGATGGAATCAGGCCACGATATCATATCGGGGTGTGCAAGGCCCAGCTTGTCAACCGAAGTTAAAACCATTTTTTATTTTTAAAGAACAGGATCATACTAATAGTAGCAAAGATTATTATCAACCAGATCATCGGATAACCAAAGTACCAGTGTAATTCGGGCATGGCCCAGGGGCTGTCCGGGTTATTGAAATTCATACCGTAAAGACTGGTAATGAATGTGAGCGGTATGAAAATCGTTGCAATCACCGTGAGAACTTTCATTATTTCATTCATACGATTACTGACACTGGAAAGATAGATATCGAGCATACTCGCAGACATGTCGCGATAGGACTCGATCAGATCCATGATTTGAATGGTGTGGTCGTAGCAGTCACGTAAATAGACATAGGTGCCAGGCTGTATGCTGGGGTGCTCATCTCGGATTAGTGTGTTCAGGACTTCTCGTTGTGGCCACAACATGCGGCGCAGCACGATCAGTTCGCGTTTTAATTCATGCAGTGTTCGCAAAGTTGTTTTGTCAGGCGATTCCAGTAGTTCTTCTTCGAGTAGCTCGATTAAATCACCAAATTCTTCGAGCACAGGGAAGCCTTCATCTATGATGGCATCGATCAGAGTGTACATCAGGTAATCTGCGTGATGCAGGCGCGCCTTGCTGGAGCGCTTTTGCATGCGCTTGCGTATTTGCTCAAATGGACTGGTGCCGCCGCGGTGAAAGCTAATGACATAGTTGTGGCCAACAAACAGACTGACTTGTTGAATTTGCACATGCTTACCTGTGAGCACAGGCAGGCTCATAATAATGAACAGCTGTTCATCAAAGCTGTCAACTTTGGGGCGTTGCCCGGTGTTTAAGATATCTTCCAGTGATAAGTTGTGCAGGCCAAACAGCTCTCCCAGAGCCAGCAGTTGTTCAGTATCAGGGTCACCCTGTACATGTATCCAGGTATTTGATTCGGTTTGCAGGTAGGGGATGCAGTCAGAGAATGATACTAATTTGGTTTCGGTAAACTCGTTAGCTGTGTAATCAATAAGGCTGATGACAGGTGGCGTTTTGCTCGCAGTTTCATGTTGTGTCAGTGTGCCGGGAGGTGTTCCGGGTGGGTGATAGCGTTTAGTGAAGTAGCTCATTTTTGTGTTACTTTTCTGTGCGATGTAGCCCGCTATAGAGTCTGCCGACAACAAAACCGACCAGTAATAGCAGAAATATCAGAATAGCGCGTGACATAGAGAATTCCCAGAGCAAAAAATTGATGGTAACGATTTCTGCATTCTGCGCTGCGAACACGACCACCAGAAACAGCAGAAAAATACCCGTGTATGATTTTAAGGAAGAGAACTGTGTTTTAATATCCACAAATATGTACCCTGGTCAGGCCGGTCAGGATGATGGCTGCTGGTGTACCAGCACTGACCCATTCCAGGCTCAAATAGTTCTCGCTACTCACAATTTTGTTTTCTCGGGCAGGCAGTCGAGTGCAACCTGGTCTTTTTTGCCAGAAATGCTGCGCAAATGCAAATCGCGCTGAGGAAAAGGAATTTCGATCTTGTATTTTTGAAGTTTGGTTTCAATTTCTCAGAGATAGGCCGCCTGTACAGCAGAAGTCCGTTTCATAGCATCAGCGCCAGTCTGGTGGCGGTGCGTTTGTGGCTGGATTTGTCGAGCAGGAGATACTCGTTACGTGAACGTGATTGTTGTTTTCGATCATCAGAAATCACTGCAGCCAGCCAGTTGAGTTCTTCACTTTCAGCATTGATGTTCTGCCTGAGTATGCGATAGCTGGTATGGCGTTCGATTGCGGCTTCGATTGTGTCGCTGGCGGCGATGGCGGAACGTGTTGGCGCTGTGAGGGGTATGTCGGGTTTGACGTGCTGGTAGCCGCTCAGCTGTTCAGTGATGTGCTGTGGTAGTGCGCTGTTCCCGGTGCTGAGGCGTGTTGTGCCGCTGAGGTTCTGCAGCACAGCGGCTTCAGCGTGAATGCGCTTTTCAACAATGCCACTGCTCCAGTGGCTTACCTGGGTCGAAGTAGCACCACCGGTCGGTAGCAAGTCGTGCCGGTTCAGGTGCTGCCGGGGGTTCGCTCACGACCCGAGCGAAACTGCTGAATGCACTCGGGGTTAGCGGGATACTGCAAAAATACAGTCGTGACAGGGAAAAATGTTGTCTCGAAGATGACAGGCAATATAGCAGTTCCGGCCAGTTTTCTGCTAGTGCCCGATCCCATGGTTGCCGGCACCGGGTTTCGTCTGGCATTTGTTCAATATTGACTGAACAAAATGAATCTGTATACTGCTGCCATGGCAGACAATAACCCGCAGAGCGTGATAGAAACTTTTATTGAGCGCATCGGTCTTTCGATCGAAGCTGACGGCTTACCGCGCATCGCCGGTCGCATGATGGGTTTTTTTGTGATCCATGGTGGCCCGGTTAGTTTTGCTGAAATTGCCGAACGGCTGCAGGTGAGTCGCGGCAGTGTGAGCACGAATGCGCGCCTGCTGGCTGGGCTGGGGGTGATCGAACGAGTCAGCCTGCCTGGTGATCGTCAGGATTATTACCAACTGTGCGAGCAGCCTTATGTGCGCCTGATAGAAGGTCATATCCAGCGTCAGCAGGCGATGGAAGTTCTGGTCAGGGACGTGCGGAAAAAAATACCGGCAGCCTTGAAACCGACTCGGGCGCGGTTGAATGAGCTGCACGGGTTTCATAAAACCACGGTGCAGCAGTTACAGATACTGGTTAAGAAGCTCGAAAACCAGAGCTGAGTGGAATGGTGCTGACATAAGAACATATCCAGGATATTCTCGTCATTCCCACATGCTTCTGGCGGGTATCCAGTGTTTAAACCAATGGATTCCGGCCAAAAACGTACCGGAATGACGGCTCCTAAATCTTGTGCGTTTAAGTCAGTGCCATTCAGAACAGAGGGTTCTGGAGGGCATCTGTTTTTTGCCAAAATATTTAATTTAAACTGAATAAATTGAACTGAAGGCCCTGTGCCTGCGCGAGCGGAGGTATTGGGTCACTGTCGGCAACGGTATTGAACAGGAGAAGAGGCAGAGTATGAAGAAGTGGATGACGGTGATGTTACTGGCTGCGCTGCTGGTGTTTGGCGGCGTATTTGGATTTTACTTTTTTAAGCAGAGCATGATGGCGAGTTATTTCGCTTCCATGCCCGTGCCCACAGTGCGGATTACCGCAGTGACGGTGAAAGCGCAGTCGTGGACACCACAGATTGAGGCCATCGGCTTCATCGAGCCGGTCAATGGTGTGATGTTGAGTGCCGCAGAGTCGGGGGTGGTGAACAAGATCTTATTTAATGCCGCTGATAAGGTGGAGCGGGGTGCGGTGCTGGTGCAGCTGGATAATGCAAAAGAGCTGGCCGATCTGCAGAGCGCCGAGAGTAAACGCGCCGCCATGAAATCCGAACGTGACCGACTGGTGAAGCTGGCGAATGAGTCTCTGGGCACGCGTAGTCAGGCAGACATTGCTGCCGCAGACTATGCATCATTGCTGGCGCAGATCGAAAGTTTAACAGCCACGATTGCGCGGCGCGAAATTCGCGCACCGTTTCCTGGTGTCACCGGTATTCTTCAGGTGCAGCTGGGTCAGTACGTGCAGGCGGGCACTGAAATCGTGCGGCTGGAAAATACCGATACCATGAAAATACGGTTCAGCGTGGGTGAAAATAATTATTCGTACCTGGCAATCAACATGCCGGTGAAAATTTCTGTGTCCGCGTATCCCGATCAAACATTCAATGGCCGTATCAGTGCGATTGAGCCCGCGATCGACGTGAAGTCTGGTGTGGTCAAGCTTGAGGCCGTAATTCCGAACAGCAATCAGCTATTACGTGCCGGCATGTATGCCGAAGTCGTGGTGCAACAGGCGGATATGTTAGAGCAGGTGGTAATCCCGCAGCGAGCTATAGACTTCACGCTGTACGGTGAGTCGGTTTATCTGATTGAACAGGTACAGCCGGAAGACAAGACTCAGGCCGCTTACGATATCGTAAAACAAAAAACCGTTGCCGTTGCCGAGCGACGGGGAAGTGAGGCCTTGATTGCGAAAGGTGTGGCTGTGGGCGATCGTGTTGTCACATCAGGCCAGCTCAAGCTGACCAATGGTTCACGAGTCAAAATCGTTGAAGATGACACTCTATCGCCACCGGCTACCTTGCCGAAGAACTAGGAACCGACAATGAAATTCACAGATATATTCATCCGGCGTCCGGTGCTGTCGATGTCGATTAGTGTGATGATATTGCTGCTTGGTGTCCAGGCATTGTTTGATATGCAAGTGCGGCAATACCCGAAGTTGACCAATACTGTTGTGACTGTCACGACACCATACTTCGGTGCCAGTGCTGAACTGATTCAGGGGTTCATCACCCAGCCATTGCAGCAGGCAGTATCGGAAGTTGAAAACATTGATTTTGTGCAATCACAGAGTATGCAGGGACAAAGCGTGATAACTGCACAAATGAAGCTGGACTCGGATCCCGACGCGGCACTGGCTGCAGTGTTATCCAAAGTGAACAGTGTGCGCGCGACCTTACCTTCCGATGTACAGGATCCGGTGATCAGCCGTACCACGGGCTCAACGATTTCGATTGTGTATCTGGCCTTTTCCAGTGATGAACTCAATAGCAGTCAGATTACTGATTATCTGAATCGAGTGATACAGCCACAACTGGTGACAATTCCAGGAGTGGCGACTGCGAGATTAATTGGTGGCACACCATTCGCGATTCGTGTCTGGCTGGACCCCAATCGCATGGCGGCTTTAAATCTGGGTGCAACCGAAGTGATGAGTGCCTTGCGTGCGAATAATTACCAGTCGGCACCGGGACAGATCAAGAGCGACTATTTTGTTTACAATGTCAATGCGCGCACCAGTCTGACAAATATCGATGAGTTTTCCGACATGATCGTGGCGACTCGAGATAGTAGAGTTGTTCGCTTACGTGATATTGCCAAAATTGATATGGGTGCAGGACGCGTTGCCTTGAGTGCAACTGCCGATGGTCGTGAAGCTGTGCTGATCGGTGTCGATCAAACGCCGCGCGCAAATCCATTAACCATCGCAAAAAGCGTACGTGACAAACTGCCAGAGCTACAGCGCAACTTGCCTGATACTATAAAGATGAAGTTGTTGTATGACTCGACACTCACTATTCAGGAGTCGATTTATGAAGTAATTAAAACGATTGCAGAAGCCATTGCGATTGTCATCATCGTCATATTTCTGTTCATGGGTTCGTTGCGTGCAGTGTTGATTCCAGTAATGACGATTCCATTGTCACTGGTGGGTGTCGCGTTGGTGATGCAGACCATGGGGTTTTCAATCAATCTGATGACTTTACTGGCGATGGTACTGGCGATTGGTCTGGTGGTGGATGATGCGATTGTTGTCGTGGAAAACGTTGATCGCCATTTAAAACTGGGCGAGCCACCGTTTCGAGCAGCTATTATTGGCACGCGTGAAATCGCGAGTCCGATTATTACCATGACCTTGACGCTGGTTGCTGTATACGCGCCGATTGCCTTTCTCTCTGGACTCACCGGTGCACTGTTTAAAGAATTTGCGATGACACTGGCGGGTGCGGTGGTCGTCTCCGGTATTATCGCATTGACTTTATCACCCATGATGAGTGCTTATTTACTGCGTCACTCTGAAAAGGATGATAGTTTTGAATCGCGTGTGCACGCCAGACTGGATCGCCTCGATGATTATTATGCCAGTAAACTTGCTGCGGTATTGGATAAACGTCCGGTATTCATTGTATTTGCATTGATTGTTTTGATTAGTTTGCCGTTCCTGTTCAAAATTATTCCAGCTGAGCTCGCACCCGCCGAAGATGAAGGTTATGTGATGGTGATGGCGACGGCCCCGGATAATGCGAATCTTGATTACATGCAGCATCACATGGCGGCGATTAGCAAAATTACCCAAAAGATTCCCGAGGTGGAGACGGCGTTGACTATTGCCGGAGTGCCAGCTGCTAATCAGGGGCTGGCGATTGCACCACTACTGCCCTGGAGTCAGCGCGAGGCCAGCGTGAAAGATGTGTTGCAAAAACTGACGCCGCCGATTAAACAAATGCCCGGTGTTGCCGCCTCGCCTTTCTCTATGCCGCCGCTCCCAGGTGCTTCCAGTGGTTTGCCGGTGCAATTTGTCATGACCTCGCCGGGAGATTACAAAACATTGTATTCGGTGGCACAGAGCATGCAACAGGCGGCTGAGGCAAGTGGCCTGTTTATGTTTTCGCAAATTGACCTGAGTTTTCGCGCAGCTGACATCGACGTCAAAATAAATCGTGATAAAGCGGGTGCCTACGGCGTCACTATGGAAGATATTGGCAACACGCTGTCGTTGCTGCTGGGTGATGGTTACATCAATCGCATCAGCATCGATAGCCGTAGTTATGAAGTCATTCCGCAAGTGGAGCGTGTTAATCGACTGACGCCAGAAATGCTGGGCGATTACTACGTGCGCTCGAGTCATGGTACGCCGATCCCGTTGAGCGATTTAATTGACATTGCTATTACCGGGAACCCACGCACGCTGGCCCAGTTTAATCAGGTGAACTCTGCCACACTCGGTGGCGTCCTGATGCCTGGCACCAGTATCGGCACTGCGGTGAAGTTTTTACAGGGCGAAGCTGCGCGCAGTATGCCGAAAGGTTTTCATTATGACTTTCTGGGTGAAACTCGACAGTACCTTCAGGAAGGCTCTGCACTGTATTTTACCTTTGTGCTCGCGATATTGATCATTTATCTGGTACTGGCGGCGCAGTTTGAAAGCCTGCGTGATCCATTGGTGATTCTGGTTTCGGTACCGATGGCTATTTGTGGTGCATTGTTGATGTTGGGTCTGGGGCTGGCGACCATGAACATTTATACCCAGATCGGTTTGATCACGCTGGTGGGGCTGATTACCAAGCACGGTATTCTGATGTGCGCAGTGGCCAGGGAGCAGCAACTTAATCAGGGTCTGGATCGAATCACCGCGATTACCAATGCGGCACGGATTCGTCTACGCCCGATTTTGATGACGACAGCCGCTATGGTCTCAGGCCTGCTGCCACTGTTGTTTGCAAACGGCGCTGGCGCTCAAAGCCGGTTTGGTATCGGGTTGGTGATTGTTTCCGGTCTCGCCATTGGCACCCTGTTTACCTTGTTTGTTTTGCCAGTGGTATACAGCTTTGTGGCATCAAAACACACACCGCTCGCCATTTTTGAGGAAGTGACACATGATTCAGATTAATCGCCTGAGTATGGGCAAAACAATTGTCGCGGTTCTATTGGTGTGTTATCAGAACAGTGCGCCGGCAGACGATTTGCTGCAGATGTATCAGCGAGCGAAAATGCACGATGCCACATATGCAGCTGCACAATCAGTCTGGGAGGCGACGCAGGAAAAAACGCCGCAGGCAAGTGCATTGTTAAAACCACAGGTGACGGCGACTGCGTCTGGTACCTACAACTCGACTGATACTACTTATAAGGGCTCGATCGTGTTCCCTGGAGGGCATCGGGATTTTAATTCAACCTCCTATAGTATTTCCTTGCGGCAGGCGCTTTACAATAAACAGGACTGGGAGCAGCTCGAGCAATCAACGCTTCAGGTCAGGCAGGCAGGTGAAGAATTAAAGAATGCCGAGCAGAACTTAATTCTGCGCACCGCACAGGCCTATTTTGATGTGCTTGCGGCAAAGGACAATCTTGACTTTTCCCTGCTACAGAAACAGGCAATAGAAAAACAGTTACTGCAGGCACAGCGAAAATTTGAAGTGGGTTCGAATACTCAAACCGACTTGCTCGAAGCACAGGCACGTTATGACTTGATGCTCGCTGATGAAGTTGCTGCAAAAAATACAGTGCTGATTAAAAATCGTGCGCTCAGCAAAATTATTGGTGCAGCAGTTCCAGCCCTGGCCGGTCTCAATAGTGGCTGGCACCCATCGCCACCTGATCCTGTTAATGAAGAACAATGGTTGCAACGTGCGCTGCAGTCGAGTCCGGCAGTGATGGTGCAGCAGGCGGCATATAAAATAGCAGAGAAAGAAATTGAAAAACAGCGGGCAAATTTTTATCCTTCGCTGGAGCTAGTCGCCAGTTATCAGCTGGATTCGGCGAGTAGCAGCGCGGCCTTTGGTACCGGCATTGATAGCGGTACAGGTAGTATTGGTGTACAGCTGTCTGTCCCTGTCTACAGCGGCGGCTCGGTCAGTTCCCGCACACGCGAAGCTGAACATAGCAAAGAAGCGTCACGGTATCAGCTGGAAGAAGCCAAGCGTGACGCGAAATTTAATACCAGTCAGTCATATCTTGGTGTGCTCAATGGTATTGCTCAGGTATCCGCGTTGAATCAGGCTGTGGTGTCAAACCAGAATCTGTTGAAGTCCAGTCAACGTGGCTGGCAGCTGGGTACGCGTACGGCGGTTGATGTGTTGAATGCGCAGCAACAGTTATACAACGCTAAACGTGATTTACAGCAGGCGCGTTACAACACAGTGATGAATGAGTTGCAATTGAGTGCAAGCGTTGGTCAGTTGACCGAGGCCGACCTGGACAGGATGAATGCTTTTCTGGTCGAGCCGTAAAGCGAGAGGTTTATGCCTGTAAGTTAAAAATAGCCTGCCTTTGCTTCGTTGAGAAGACAGGCTGTTTGCGTTGGCATGACCTATTGCTGTGAGCTGATTAAACAGCTTCGAGTTTACGCAGACCGCCGGGTAGTAATCTCATATCGACCAGTGCGGTGATGAAGGCTTTGGTAAACGAGGCCTCGTCTTCGTACACCAGTTTGTAATACTGAATTTTCATGGTGAGTGCACTGCCAAAAATAATTGATGTCAGTGTCAGGAATGAACCGATGGCCAGTGTTGAAACCCCAGTGATACCCTGACCGATGGTGCAGCCCATGCCCAGAATCCCGCCGACCCCCATCAACAGGCCGCCGATGACGTGAATGAGGAAATCTTTTTTCGAGCTGAACCACTCGAAGCGAAAACTTCTGCTGAGTATTGAATAGATAAAAGAGCCGACCATGACTCCAAGTAGAGCCACCAGACCAAAAGTCAGATAGTTTTTATCAAAGCCCTGCTCAATATACTGGTAAGCGTGCGCGGGTGGTGCGATAAAAGTATACGACTGCGCTCCGACTGCGTACGGGCGTGTATTGGCAAAATCGAGCTCTTCCAGATAGGCCTGTCCAGTGGCACCCGCAGTAATGTACCAGGCAGTGGCTATGGCGCCGCCGATGACCAGACCGGCAAGTACGAGATCAAACTGTTTGCGAAAATCAGCAGATTTGAAAATCCAGATCAGCAGGGTTAGCGCAGCGACAATACCGATGATTGGGTTCAGCAGGCTTTTGTCTTCGACGCCAGCGGCGGTGCCGAGCAGGTCGCCCAGTGACTGGCTGGAAATGCCGTGCAGTGATAAATCAGTCGACAGCGGCATCATCCATTGCAGGAATAGCGTGTAATCGAGACTGGTGAACATCATGATTGACGCGGCAATGCCGATACAGATCAGTACCACCAGCGATTTACCGTTGCCAGCACCGAGGCGCAGCAGAGTTTTGTTGCCACAGCCACTGCCCAGAGTCATGCCGATGCCGAAAATAATGCCGCCGATGATATAGCGCAACCAGACCACATTGGTAGTGCGATAGGGTGGGTTGGAGGTGGCGTTATTGGTGGTCAGGCTCATATCGACCAAATCCAGATAATCCAGCAGGGCAACGCTGACCATGGCGATAGCAATGGCGAGAAACCACGAACGCAGGCGATTTTTATCGCCCATATTGACCCAGTCAGAGACCGCACCCATGGTGCAGAAATTACTGCGGGTGGCGACAGCACCAATCAGAAAAGCAAGCGCGAACGCCCAGACAAGGATCTCGTTGCCGAGGGACAGATTCATAACGGGTCTCCGGTGAATAGCTACTACACGAAATATTCAGGTGCGCGACGGTATGCGCTGTGCCGCGAACTTTACCACTAAACTGAACTGGATTTAAGCGTGTTGTCGCCGTGTTTATTTATAGAGTGGCTCCAGCGCGCTGTTATCACCAGCTCCGCCTGAGTGGGTTGGCGGTCGATAACGGTTGAGGGCAGCCGCCAGTGGCTGTCCCTGCCACTGGTCGGCGGCGGCGCTGTAAAGACTGGAATTCAGTGCGCGAATCGCGGTACCGAGTTCACCTTCACAGTGCTGGGCAATATCGGCCAGATTTGCTATCGCAGCGTCCGGCCAGCGCGCAGCCGCCCAGGCGAGCAGAGCTTCGCGGGTCGCGCCGGGCTGGTTGGCGAGTGCGGATTTTTGTACCGCGCGCGCCAGCGAAGCGATCGAGTGCTGTTTTGTCGGCGCGGGTCGCCGACGCCGTGAACGCCACCATAGTAAGAGTGTCACCAGCCAGATCAGTGCCAGCCCCAGGCTCAGCCATTGCCAGGGTCGTGCCTGCTGGAATTCCAGCAGGCTGACACGGGTGGCACTCGCTGGCGCGTTGCGCTGTGCTGTCTGCGGCACCGGTGTCGGTTTCGCTGCCAGTGGCGGGTTCGCCAGGGTATTGGCGACGCCGGTGACGTGCAGGCGAGTCGCGGGCAGAGTCGCGACTTCGGCCTTGCCGGTGCGCGTGTTCCACCATGGGAGTCTGAGCGCGGGCAGCTGGTAGTCGCCACTGCTGGTCGGGATCAGCGCCATTTTCATCACCCGAATGCCGGTGACGCCCTGATCGCTATTCTCATTGTTCAGCGTCGCTTGATCGGGATATTGTTTCAGCCCGCTGATATCTTTATCTTTAATGTTTGGCAGCTGCTCTGCAGTCAGGCCGTGTGCGCTCAACGTGATGGTGCGGGTCACCGGTTCACCGGCGGCTAAATTTTTGATATCGTCAGACCACTCTTCGATCAGGGTGAGCTGGCTTGCGGGCAACCACTGCGCCGCATTCTGTTTTGTCGGTATCGGACGTATTTTTACGCTGATCGGCTTTGAGCGTAAGCGTTTCATGGTGCCGCGCTGGGTGAAACTGTCGAACAGCGAACGCGGCCTGCCGTTGTTGATCAGGCCCTCAAACAATACCGGCTTGAATGTCAGTTTACCACTGTGCTGGGCGAAGGCGGCGAATTTGAGTTCGCTGACCGCGTAGCGTTCCCCCTGACGAAATGCTTCATAATTTTTCACATCACCAAGTTTGAAAAATATGGTGTCCGGATCGTCGGTCTCTGGCTGGCTCAGGGTTGGTCGCCCCACGGGGACATTGCTGAATAAACGAATCGTGTAGATGATCTGTGATTGCAGCCAGGCCTGTTTGACATCGGTTTCGACTTCGATAAAAACATCGGCACCCGGGTCGCCGGGTTTTTTCGGTGCTGATGCCGATGGTGAATCTTTCACAGTAATGCGTAAGGAAGGGCTCATAGCATTACCGAAAGGAATAGACGGAATGGTAAAAACACCCGCCTGTTTACTGATCAGAGAAAGGTCCCAGGATTTTTTCAAACTCCAGCTACCGTTCACAGAACGCATGTTAGTGCTTTGTGAACTATTGAGCACTTCAAAGTCCTGGTAAAGAACGCTGAAATCCGGGTCATCAACATCGCTATCGGCTTCGTAAATAAGATGAAATGACTCGTTCAGCAGTACCGGATCGCGGTCGACTTTTGCGGTGATGTTGGCAGCTGTTGCCGAGCTAAGAAATAGTATGCCGGCCAGCATCAGCAGACGGCGACTAAAATAATATCGGCTTACCATGGCTGTTCTTCCTCGACCTGATTCGGCAGTTGACCGTATTGATAAATAAATTTGCGTCGCAGCAGGCCGCCGGGGTCATCGGGGATGCGGCGTAACCACTGCTCGGCAGCCCGATCATCTTCACTGGCATTGGCCTGGTCTTTCAGATCTGCCTGCGGTTGCTGTTTTGCAGCTTCGGCGTCAGTCGGGTCTTTATCAGACGGCTCCTGCGCGGCGCGCGGGTTATTTTTTTCCTGCTCGCTTTCGGGTGACTTTTCGGCCTGTTCAGAATTGCTTTGTTTATTCTTTTGTGACGGAGCCTGCTGCTGATTTTGCTTCTGTGGCTGCTCGTTGCCCTGATGCTGGTTTTGCGTTTTGTTACCTGACTGTTGCTGGTTCTGTTGAGATTTCTGAGGTGAATTTTGTTCGGCCGATGATTGCGGTTGCTGCTGATCAGGGTTTTTCTGGTTCTGCTGTTGATCGTTCTGCTGATTCTGTGAGCTGTTTTGCTGCTGCTGTTGTTGCCATGCCCTGGCGACCAGATCACGATTAAATTTCGCGTCTTTGTTGTCGGGACTGAGTTTTAAGGCCTGATCATAGGCGGCGATGGCATCCTGGTATCGTTGCTGGTGGGCGAGTGCGTTGCCGCGGTTATATAAGGTGTCGCCGGTTTGTAAAGTTTCAAGGTTTTTTGCCGCTTTGTCATATTCACCAGCGCGATACTGCGCCACGGCTTTCCATTCAGGTTGCTGAAACAGTTCGGCGGCAGATTTGGTGTCACCATTTTTGAGAGCTTCGGCCGCTTTTTGATCAGGACGTTGCCAGAGAAATTGTGTGTCCAGTTTAAGTCTGTCGAACAGGCTACGCGTATTTCTGGTCTGGCGATCAGCCGGTGTTGCAACAGATCCGGTAGCTTTGTCAGCACTGCCAGTATCGGCATAAACCGGCTGGCTGGTGAGTTGTGCGACGAGAATGACACATATAAAAGACGCCAGCCAGCCGCGACGCATGCCGAGTGCGGCCAGTGGTATCGCCAGCAATAACAACCACGGGCCTTCTTCACGCCAGACGTCAGCGGTGAGTTCAGTGGCCTGGCTGTCCTGGCGACTGCGCTGGCTGTTGAATAATTTGCTCAGACGTTGTGTGTCGGAATCGCCGGCCTGCATGTTCAGATACAGACCGCCACCGAACCTGGCGGCAGAGCGTAACAGCCCTGGTTGCAATTTTGGAATCACAATTGCGCCATTGCGATCTTTTAAAAACCCGCCAGCGCGAGGAATTGGGCCGCCGTGGGGAGTGCCAAAACCCAGTATCGATAAACGAATACCTTTGTCCGGTAGATTTTTGATGGCATCGAGGTCGCTGGCGTGCAGACCGTCGGTGAGTATCAGGATGTCGCCCTTGCTGGCACCCGACTGGTGCAGCAGGGCCACCGCTTTGGCAATGGCTTTATCGGCGCGGCTACCCTGTGCCGGCATTAGCGCGGTTTCGAGGGCCGGTACCAAATTGGCAATGGTCGCTGTATCGTCAGTCAACGGCGTGACAGTGAAGGCATCGGCAGCGTAAATCAGCAGGGCGGTCTGGCCGCCGGCCCGCATTTTTAAAATATCCAGCAACTTGAGTTTGGCGCGATCGAGACGGGATGGTTTGATGTCTGTCGCGTCCATGGATTGTGAAACATCGAGCGCTATTATCAGCGATGAGGTTTCACGAAACACCGGTTGTGGCAGTTTGTGAAACACTGGCCCTGCCATTGCAGTAAGCGCCAGACTGGTCACCAGGCTGGCGAGAAACAATGGCCAGTAACTGTGCCTGAGCCTGGTGTCGCTGAGTACGTGCGGTAGCAATGCGGGGTCACAGGCGTGCCGCCAGCTGCGGCTGCGGCGTTTGCGACGCAACGCGTAAACAATGTATAACGTCAACGGAATAAACGCATAAAACCATTCCGGGCGGACAAACTGTAGTTTGTGGATAACTTCGTTCACGCCCAGCCCCGCTGTCTTAAGCTACCCAGCAGCGCGGCGAGCGCCAGTGCGGCAGCCAGCGGCCAGTAAAATAGTGCCCAGGTGGGGCGGTAGCTGCGACTGTCACGCACCACAGGTTCGAGTTTGTCGATGATCTGGTATATCTGTTGCAGTTCCTCGACATTGTGTGCGCGAAAATACGTGCCACCGGTTATTTTTGCTACATCGCGTAAGGTGGTTTCATTCAGGTCACGACTACCGCGTGGGCCAATTCCAATGGTATGAATTTTTAAATGTTTGCGTGCCGCGAGTTCGGCAGCGCGTTCTGGACTGATTTCACCGGCGTTACTGACGCCGTCGGTGAGTAAAATTAACACACGGTCGTCGCTGACGGTGTTTTCGAGACGTTTTACCGCCAGGCCGATAGCATCACCGATGGCGGTGGCCTGACCGGCGAGCCCGGTCACGGCTTCCTGCAATAAAGTTTTGACCGTCGCGCGATCAAACGTTAGTGGTGCCTGCACGTAAGCCTGCTCACCAAACAAAATTAAACCAATGCGGTCGCCAATACGGTTATCAATAAAACTGCCTGCGACGGCTTTAGTGGCATCGAGTTTGGTGATGCTGCGAAAGTTATAGGTGAAGCTTTGTTGCATGCTTTCTGATAAATCAATCGCCAGCATCAGGTCACGCCCACTTACCGGCAGTTCGATAGCATCACCTGTCCATTGTGGACGTGCGGCAGCAGTCAGCAGGCACGACCAGGCAAGAATATATATGAATAATGCAAAAAAGCGTGTGCCAGCACGTTTATTCTGAGCCGTACCGAGCTCGAAATCATTCAAGTAGGGCACGCGTAAAGCAGCATCGCTGGCAGTGTTTGCGCGAGGCAGCAGCCAACGCAGCAGTAGTGGTAGTGGCAGAAAGTAAAACACCAAAGGCCACTGGAACTCGATCAAGATTCTGCTCCTGTGGTTACAGGTTTTGTGTTCACCGTAGTCGCTGCTGTTTGGTACGGCTGTGCGCGCAACCAGGTTTCGCAGAGGTCGAGCAGGGCCGTGGCATCGATTTCAATATCTGCGTTATTGGGCAAATAGGGCGCAGTCGCCAGTGGTTTGCCACAACCGTGAACAAATTCAGCATGCGGACTACTCGCATCGAGAAATGCCAGCCATGATTGTCCGGTAAGACTGGCAGTGATTGCTCGTGGGTAAAACGTGATGCAGGCACGACGCAACAGGACCGAAAGCTCGCGTAATAGCACAGCGTTGTTTTCGTGTTCGCCGTAGTGAGTGCGAATGTCGGCCAGTGCCTGCAGACTGGCGCGCAGTCGGTGTTGTTTTTGCCGATGCCTGATCAGGCGCCACACAATAAACCCCAGCAGGCAAACAAGAAATAATAATAACCACCAGCCGGGTGCCGGTGGCCACCAGGATATGGCCTCGGGCAGGTGAATGTCACGTAGCGGTAACGGTGCTGAGCCCGGATTCATGGTGGTCAGGCAGAACCGGACGAAGGCCCGGCGCGGTACTGAGTGTGTGTCTGTGTGCGGACGCCAAGCCCGCGTTGCAAGCTGGCTAATACGCTGTCTTCAGTGCTCATAGGTAATAAATACATACGCTGTTGCTGGCAAAGCTTTTGCAGCGCATCCTGGTGAGCGCTGAAGCGCTGCTGATAGTCGTTGCGCAGTTTTGCTGACCCGGTGTTGATCTCGATTTCACGTCTGCTGTCACTAAGTCGATAGCGACCGGTTTTGGGGAGTGAGGTTTCGAGGGGGTCGTAAATATGTACCAGCACGACATCATTGTGGCGAGCGGTGTTGATTAAATGCGAGCGGGCTGCGCCATTGATGGTGTTGCCCAGGTTATCTCGAAAATCACTCAGCATAAAAATTAAACTACCGGGGTGGGCGACTTTGCGCAAACGCGCCATGGCCCGCTCCATATTGCGTGGTTGTTGCGTGCGTTGTTGCCAGGCACTGTGTTCACAGGTACGGCCGATAAAGTCGAGTACGGCGGCTTTGCCACGGCGGGGTCGGATCTCGGTGTGTTCGTCACTGGAAAATATCAGCGCACCGAGGCGATCATTGCGCGTGCAGGCACTCCACGCCAGTAAACTGGCTGCTTGTGCGGCGACAACAGATTTAAAAGCACCGCGGGTGGCAAAAAACATCGGGTTGTTGAGATCGAGCCAGAACAGCACGGGGCGTTCGCGTTCTTCGGCGAAGACTTTGGTGTGTGCGGTGCCGGTACGTGCTGTCACGCGCCAGTCCATGTTGCGGATATCGTCACCCGGTAGATAGATACGTGATTCTTCGAACTCCATGCCGCGACCCTTGAACGATGACTGATAGGCCCCGCCCTGTTTGGCGTGAATCCTGCCGCTGGTTAAAGGCAGTTGTGCAGCCTGCTGACGCAGACGAATCAGTGATTGTGCACTGACGGTGGTGATGTTGTCGGTCGCTTCAGGCTGCTGCATATTGTTCGATAGGTAACATTATTGCCACAGAGATCAGGTGAAAAATAGTTTTTATGTTGAAACTCTGTTGGTACTGTTGTGTCGCTGGCTCAGGCGTATGCTCGCGTCTTATTCCTATATTTGTTTTTAAACTGAAAGTTTTTGTGCACTCTGCGTCTCTGTGGCTAATAAATATTATGGCACGGCGATGCGTGAGATCAACTCTCTGATAAAGGTATCTGGCGTCACGCCTTCGGCTTCGGCTTCGTAGCTCAGAATAATGCGATGGCGCAGTACGTCAAAGGCGATGGACTGGATATCTTCCGGCCCGACAAAATCGCGTCCTGCCAGCCAGGCGTGAGCACGGGCACAACGATCGAGTGCGATGGTGGCGCGCGGACTGGCACCGTAGAGCGACCACTGTGCCAGATCATCGCCATAGGCGGCGGGATGGCGGGTTGCCAGCACCATTTGCAATAAGTACTGCTGCAAATTTTCGGCCATGTGCAATTGTAGAACTTCGCGGCGCGCGCTGAAAATACTGTGCTGGTCGATTTTCTCGACCGGCATAATTTCCTGAGCATCGGATTCGCGGTCTTCGCTGAGGGCTTCGGCCAGCGCCAGACCCAGAATGTTGCGCTCGGCGCTGGCGTCGGGGTAGCCGATGCTGACGTGCATCAAAAAACGATCGAGCTGGGCTTCAGGTAGGGGGTAGGTGCCTTCCTGTTCGATCGGATTCTGTGTCGCCATTACCATGAACAGCCGCGGCAGGGGGTAGGTGATTTTGCCGACCGTGATCTGACGTTCGGCCATGGCTTCAAGCAGGGCCGACTGCACCTTGGCCGGGGCGCGGTTGATTTCGTCAGCGAGCACCAGATTATGAAACAGGGGCCCCTGCTGAAAGTTGAAACTGCCATCTTGCGGTCGGTAGACTTCGGTGCCGGTGAGATCCGCAGGCAACAGATCGGGGGTGAACTGGATACGATGAAAATTGCTTTTGATGCCCTCGCTTAGTACTTTGATCGCCCTGGTCTTGGCCAGCCCGGGGGCGCCTTCGACCAGCAGGTGGCCATCCGCGAGCAGAGCGATGAGCATGCGGTCGATCAGCGTGTCCTGGCCGATAATGTGATTCTGGACGTGTTGTTTGAGCGTCTGAATGGCAGATTGCGTTGACATAACAGCAAAGTTTCCCGTTACAGGTCTGTGAATAGTGCAGCGCTCTAGAAGACTATTATCGCGCAGCGAAGTTCAGCTTTGCGAATGGTGTGAGCCATTGTACAGATTTATGGCCGAAATAGTGCTGGCTGCGGTGAATTCAATTCATCAATTCATAGTGATGCAGGGAATGCGAATAGCTGGGTGTGGTGAGATCACGTGTTGGCGTCGTTTGCTGGTAGTGGATATGGCTTTTCTATATAATCTGGCCACAGACTGCTTCAGGTGCTCTCCTCGGAGAGATAATCGGGAAGCTGGTGAGTTTTTACTCGACGATTCCAGCACTGCCCCCGCAACGGTAATTGGTTGCTGTTTATCAGATGTCACTGTATCTCGCGATATGGGAAGGCGATAGATAGTCAAAGACCATGAGTCCGGAGACCGGCCTGAAGCTCACTCAACCAATTGCGGCGGGCAATCAGGGTTTGGTCGGCCTCGCCCTGTGGTGTGTCCACCTTCCTCGTTGCCTCCTTTTTTCCTGGAGGTTCTATGAAACGTATTATTTTTTCCGGTACAGTATTGTTAACTGCAAATCTTGCCATGGCTGCTGAGCAGGTGCCCAGTGTCGTGGTGAGTGCGGCGCGCACCGAGCAAAGCACGGTTACCACCCCTGCGAGCATTACCATCATTACCCAGAAAGATATTCAGGCCTCAGGTGCTGAGTATATCGTCGATGTGCTTCGTGGCTATGGCGCAATTTATGTAGTCGATACTTTCGGAGATGGCAGTCGAGCAGTTGTCAGCATGAGGGGCTTCAGTAGTAGCAGTGCGAACGCCAACACTCTGATACTGGTTGATGGCCGACGCCTGAACAATGCGGATATTTCAAACCCCGACCTCAATAGTGTTTCTCTGAAAGATGTGGAGCGTATCGAAATCGTTCAGGGTAGTGCGGGTGTGCTTTATGGTGATCAGGCAGTTGGTGGTGTTATCAATATTATCACCAGAAAAACCCAGGGCGAATATGGCTTGCTGGAAGCATCGGCTGGTTCATATAGCACAGCAGGTATGCGCGCAATATATGGCAACACTTTTGATAATGGAGTTAATTATCGATTAACAGCTGAGGTTCGGCAATCGGACAACTATCGTCGCGAAAACAACGCAGTTGACTACGCCAATTTGCTCGCTAAAACCGAATATAGCTACGCGAATGGTAGCGTCAGCGCAGAACTGCAGCACGTAAAAGAAGATTTGCAGTTGCCGGGCTCATTGCTGGCAAGTGAGCTGTCGGTCGATAGACGGCAGACTTACGTTGACTTCCTGAATGACTTTACTAACACTGACACTAATGTGGTACGTGTTGGTTCAATACATAATTTAAGCGATACCTGGTCGTTTGAAGGTGAGGCCACATACCGGGATGTTGAAAGAGACATACAGCAGAGTTTTCGGGGTTTTGTTGCAACCTCCAGTAGTAGACTCAAACAGCAGCAAACAGAGTTAACACCCAGACTGGTAGCCGTGTTCCCGCTGGCGAATGGTGATATGCAGTTGACGGCCGGTCTTGATATGATAGCGACCGATTACAGTTCTGAGCTGACGACGACGGCTGATAACCAGAACATGCTGGCTGAATATGTGCAGGCTGTTTTGCCCGTACGCAAAAACCTGAAGCTCACTGCGGGTTTTAGACATGCCAGTGTTGAAGACGATCTTACTTCATCGTTTGTGAATGGTAAACAGAGTGAAAATGTGAATGTGGCAGAGTTTGGTGTGAGCTTTGATCTGACTGAGCACGTCAGTTTGTTCAGTCGTCTGGATCAGAATTTTCGATTTGCCAAAGTTGATGAGCAGACGTATGTGTCACCCGGCACGCAGCTAAAACCACAGACCGGCGATTCAATTGAGGCCGGTGTTAAGTATCATGACGAAAGGCTCAATTCAAAAATAGTTATCTACAAATTATCTCTGAAAGACGAAATAGCATTCGATCCTTCGGCGCCAGATCCGTTCGGAGGTAATTTTGGAGCCAATGTTAATTTCGACCCAACGACGCATCAGGGCGTGATACTGGAGTCGCGCTTCCTTGTCACCACAGGCGTAAACGTTTCGGCCAGTTATACTTATACAGACGCAACGTTCGACTCTGGTGTGTTTGCAAATAATGATATTTCTGGTGTGCCTGCTAATACCGGGCGTATCAATCTCGATTATCAGCTGACTGATGCAACAGGTGTGAATCTTGGTGCGGTTTATATTGGTAGTCATTATCTCGACGGCGACAATAGTAACTCGCAGAGCAAAGTCGCCGGCTATACAGTGCTGGATGCCAACCTGAGATACACCATTCAGGACTGGAAAGTCGCATTAAAGATTAATAATATTACTGATCGCGAATACTTCGAGAATGCGAACTCTTTCGGTTCACGATTCCCGCTGCCGGAACGTAATATACTGCTAACAGCTGGCTGGCAATTCAGATAAACTTTGTGCATGGCTACCCGATCTCTACCCATCACTATCAGTCTCGCGGTCTCCGCGTTGCTGCACGGAGCTGCATTATTTGCTTATCTACCACCGATGGAAGTGGCGGGTAAATCAGTGCCAGGGTTGACGATAGATCTGCTAGCAGCGCAAACCTCTGTGTCTCGTCACGCCAGCGATGTGGCGAAGAAACAGCCGAGAGAACAGCAGGTGCATAAGCCGAAGGCAAATAAACGCGTTATCCCCGCGGTTATTCATGCCGGTAACCGTGATGATGCGTTCAGTGCTGATGCCGTGACCGTAGCGGCACCTGCCGAAACGACTCAGCTACGGGTTGCTCAAACCAGGTCGCAGAGCACCAAAAGCAGTGTT
This sequence comes from Gammaproteobacteria bacterium, assembly GCA_030148865.1. Lineage (GTDB taxonomy): Bacteria > Pseudomonadota > Gammaproteobacteria > SZUA-229 > SZUA-229 > JASBSR01. Next base: position 26,192 of record JASBSR010000011.1, on the reverse strand, counting down.
GCAGAAAACAACAATGGACAGCGAGATGCCTTGCTTGAAATGCTGCATAAAGCGATAGATGAGCACAAGCGGTATCCCTATCTGGCTAAACGACAGCGTCGAGAGGGAACTGTAAGAGTCGGTTTTGCGATTGAAACCGATGGCCGTGTCAATCAACTGTCAGTCGTTGACAGTAGCAGGTCACTGATGCTTGATGAGGCTGCTCTGGCAGCAGTCACGCAGATTCAGCCGTTTGCTCCGGCGCAGGCTATGCTTGATCGCAGGCAGGAGTTTCAGGTCGATATTGTTTTTAGCATGCTTTGACTCTTGGCGCATCGACTCACAAAGATTTATACCCGCACAGGCGATGCTGGTGATACTGGCACCGCCAGCGGCGCGCGCGTGGCGAAAGATGATGTCCTGATCCAGGTGCAGGGTGATGTTGATGAGCTCAATAGTATATTAGGTGTGCTCGCGAGCAAGTTAACCGGAGAGCAGCTGGAGATAATTCGCGAGATCCAGCATACGCTGTTTGATATTGGCGGTGAAATCAGTCTGGCACAGCCATTACTTAAACAGGACAAGATTGCGGCACTGGAACATCACATCGATACTATTAATCTAGACCTGGCACCATTAAAAGAATTTATTCTGCCCGGCGGTAATGAGGTGGGTGCCTTATGCCATCTCGGCAGAGCGGTTTGTCGCAGAGTCGAGCGTAGCATGGTAACGCTCAATCGCCGGTGTGAAATCAATCACATTTCGCTGGCGTATATCAACAGGCTTTCTGATCTATTGTTTGTGTTTGCGAGGGCTCTCAATGATGCAGATGAGATTTACTGGAATTCGAAACGAATAAAATAAATTCACAAATGAACACTAAGGATATTCGGGGCCAGAGTAGAATGGCGCTTACTTAAGAGCATATCAAGGATATTCTCGTCATTCCCGCATGCTTCTGGCGGGAACCCACGGTTTAAATTAATGGGTTCCGAGCAAAAACATACCGGAATGACGACTCCGAATCTTGTTACACTTAAGTAAGAGCCATTCGGGTCAGAGTAAAAACTTCCTGGCATGATTGACATAGCCATGACTGGTTTTTACTCTGCCCAAATAATTCTCCTAAACCAGTAGTATTGTCTTTTGGTTTTCATTTGTATTTATTTGCGTTGATTAGCGGACTAGATTGTTATGCGTATAGGCATTGATCTCGGCGGCACAAAAATCGAAGCCATCGCGCTCGATGCGAACGGCACAGAACTTATGCGCCATCGAGTCGCCACCCCGCAGGGCGACTATCAGGCAATACTCAAACAACTGCAGCAGCTCGTTATCTATATCGAATCCGAAACCGGGCAGCGCGGCAGTATTGGTATTGGCACACCGGGCGCGATTTCGCCGGCCACTGGCCTGATGAAAAATTCAAACTCTGTGTGCATGAACGGCAGACCGGTGTTTGAAGATCTCAGCACCCTGCTCAAGCGTGACATCAGAATCGCCAATGATGCCAACTGTTTTGCGTTATCGGAAGCCACGGATGGAGTCGCACAGGGTGAGTCTGTCGTGTTCGGTGTCATCATTGGCACCGGTACAGGTGCGGGTATCGTGGTGAATGGCAAAGTGCTCACCGGGCCGAATGCTATCGCTGGCGAATGGGGGCATAATCCATTGCCGTGGCCACTGGACATCGAGTTGCCCGGGTCTGAGTGCTATTGCGGCAAGCTCGGCTGTATCGAAACTTATGTGTCGGGCCCTGGCATGACACGCGATCACGAGCTCTATGCCAATATTATTCTCGATGCACAAACCATTGTCGGCAAGGCGATGTTTGGCGATGAAGACGCGACTGAAACATTACAACGTTATGAAGACCGGCTCGCGCGTTCGCTGGCTCATGTCATTAATATCCTGGATCCTGACGCGATTGTCCTCGGTGGTGGCATGGGTAACATAAAACGCCTGTATAAAAATGTACCGACACTGTGGAGTCAGTACGTTTTTTCTGATCGTGTGGCAACAAAGTTGCTGGCACCTGAATACGGTGCTTCATCGGGTGTGCGGGGTGCGGCCTGGTTGTGGTGAGTGTGAGTTGGTAAAAAAATTTGCCACAGACAAATCCGACAGGACCGAATTTGAACGCGTTTTTACGCGGCCCGAAATGGGACTAATTTTGCTGAGAGCAAAATTGAATAGCTGTTTTATAGCTGGCCTGTAAGGCAAATCACAGGACGTGATTCGTAACGGCAGTCTGTGTTCTCTGCGATCTCTGTGGCAACGCTTGTAAGGCTTACAAACTATCGCAGACGTGTTTATCTTGGTAGTTATCATTCGCATACTGCTCTATGTCGACCATATTCGGCATCATGCTGCGCACGTTTTCGCTGCATTTTCTGATTTGTGTCAGACTCGGTGCGGTCATGATTTGTTTGCTGTACGCCATAGCCTTTTTCATCGCAGCGTCACGTTGCCCGTTGTTGCATAGCGCCTTTACTTCACGTTTCATGGTTTCGCCGCGGGTTTTTAATGCCTCCATTTCTTTCATGTCGATATTTTTCATGCAGCGCTGAATTTCCACCATCATGGCCTGCATTTTGGCCGGATCCATACTCATCATCTTTTGCATCATTGCAGGATCCGTGTTCATCGGCGGAGCCGCGCTGCTAATGGCTGGCAGGACAAGTAATAGTAGAGAGATAAATGTTTTCATTTTGATTTTCGGTTTCGTGTGTGAGGAAATATTGCAGCCTTAAGTTAGTTCGCTTATACATCAGATGGGTATCAGCCTAAGTTGCGGCATCATTCTTGAGCACGCGCCCGGGGTAATCTGCTGAGCTGTGTTGTTTATCCTGCCTGAGTATGTCATGTTTAAATGCAGTTTCATCAATACTTGCGCCCAGATATTTAATGATAATGCGTAAGTCGATTTCAGCATTTTCGACGCAGGAGGTTCCACCTGGGGAAGGTGTCATATTAAAAATCGCGCCGATACCAGTGTCAATTTTGGCTTCACCCATGAGCAGTTTACCGTTATTTTTATCGATCAGCTGTGGACGTATGCCGCCGACATGGCGGGCAAAACTGAGATCGCCAAGTTTTAACGAAGGTACAATTTTGCGCGCGTCTTTGAGAAATAATAGTGTGCGAATCAAGGGTATTTCAAACAGTATGTTTTTCAACATATAGTTTCGAATGTCGCTGACTTTGAGTAAATCCCAGAGCGCTCTGCCTACCTTGCGGTCGAAGCGAAACACCCTGAAAAAATCCGGCAGCGTGCTCAGGTTGTAGCGTTCCAGAATTGGTAACACCAGTGCGGTTGGGCCGAAACGAGTTTTGCCGGGTACCAGTACATCAGGGTCACCATGAATTGCGGCGAATGGTAGCGCATCGTTCTGTACCGTATAGACCTTGCCGTTGAGCACATGTGGTGTGAAATAATAACTGCCGGCAATCGGTAAACAGGAATAGTGCAGGCCATAGCCGAGATCGTGTGCCAGTTTCAGGCTGTGGCCGCCAGCGCATACTACCAGTGAGCGAGCCTGATAACAGGTGTGGCGACTTTCAATTTTGAATAAATTATCTTCAATCGTAATGTGCAGGACTTCTTCGTTGTAATGCACTTTTACCCGCTTATTTTCGACCAGGCCCGCCTGGCGTACAAACGAACGACTCAGGGCTTCAAAGTTGACTGCGCTATATTCATCAGTGCTGCCGAGCGCGACAATTTCATCGTCACGGAAGCTGCCGTGTTTCATGGCGACCTCGGGTTCGATTTTGGCGATATCTTTTTTTTCCAGTATGCGTAGTTTCGGATAGTATTGTTTAAATATTTCAAAACGCGCGCGCAGCTGTGCACATTCCTGTTTGCCGACCGCCAGTACCATTTTCGGGTATTTGAAAATAATATGGTGGGCATCGGCCTGCGTGGAGGCATAGCTTTCCAGCATGCAGGCGGCGCGCTGCACTTTTAAGGCTTTTTCCAGTGAGTAGTTGGTTTCGATGTCGCCGCGATGCAGGGTTTGACTGTTGTTGCTTGAAAGTGAATTCACGCGTGCGGGCGCAGCGTATTTTTCGATCAGACCGACATGCTCAATCGAGCTGTATCTGGCGGCCAGATATAGCAGTGCGGAACCGGTCACGCCACCGCCAATAATTAATAAATCGTACTGGCTGGTGTTGGGCATAAGTATCGGTCTGGCCGCAGGTCGGCAATAATGAGTCGAATACCTATTATAGTGACTTCGAATGCATTACCAGCATTTTTTCAATCTGCATATCTCTGAATGTATAGGGGATACCACCGATGCCATAGCCCGAATGTTTGAGTCCGGCAAAGGGCATCCAGTCAACCCGGAAAGCGGTGTGGTCATTCACCATAATTGCTGCACCATTGAGGTGCTTGAAAGCGTACAGACAGGTGTCGATATTTTTCGCAAATACTGAAGCCTGAAACGAAACATCAAGCGCGTTGGCGCGTGCGATAGCGTCATCAATGTCGTCGTACTCGTACACCTGAACCACTGGCCCAAAAATTTCATTTTGTGAAATAATGGCGTCATCCGGTGCATTGAATAAAACAGTGGCTTCGTAGCTGCTGGGGCTGAGTTTATTGCCACCGCAAATCAACTCGGCGCCTTTGCTGACAGCTTCGCTCACCCATTCGTGTATACGTTCGGTTTCGGCGTGCCGAATCAGCGGGCCAATATCCGTGTCGGCCAGAGTTGGATCACCGATATTCATTCGCTTGCCGGCATCGGCAATGCGTTCGGCGACATTCCGCGCGATGGATTTATGTGCATAAACACGTTGCACCGAAACACAGACCTGGCCGGCGTGATAAAAACCGGCTTTCGCGAGCAGGGGGATGGTGTCATCGAGATCGGCATCTGCTGCGACAATGACGGGTGCGACGCCACCGTGTTCCAGCGCACAACGCGCACCCGGTGCCAGTTTCGAGCGCAGCATCCAGCCCACTTTGGCGCTGCCGATAAAACTGAAAAACGCAACGCGTGGATCCGTGACCATTGCAGAGGCGGTCTCGTTGCTGTCAGTGACTATGCCCTGGCACCAGCCTTCGGGCATACCGGCTTCGTGAATGATATTGAGTAGACGAAAACACGATAATGGTGTATCACCCGCGGGTTTGATAATCACCGGACAACCCGCTGCAATCGCCGGGCCCACCTGATGCACGGCCAGATTCAGCGGGTGATTGAACGCGCTCACCGCGACCACGACACCAATCGGTTCGTGGGTGGTGAACGCCAGTCGATGCATTGAGGCGGTATTTTTTTGCATGGGAATTTCTTCACCGTGGCTACTGCGCATGACTTCGACGCAGCTTTTAATGCCGTCAATCGCACGCGCGACTTCAACCCGAGAGTCAATTAATGGTTTACCGCCTTCACGCGCCGCTTCCAGCGCCAGCTCTTCAGCGCGTGATTGCATAATTTCGGCAGTTTTGGTCAGCACGGTAATGCGCTGCTCGACTGTGAGCCAGTTTTTTTTGTCTTTGTACAAAGCGTCAGCCGTGGCGAGCGCGGTCTCGACCGCGTTCTGATCGCCCGTATCAATAGTGGCGATAAGCTTGCCATCGTAAGGTGCAGTGACTTCGAGCTTGCCAGAAGCTTTGGCGCCGGGAACCAGTAATTTGAAATGTTGTGTCATAGTTCTACCTTTTGAATGTTTGCCGCAGAGGTTGCAGAAAGTATAGAGATAAGTTGATTAATCCCGTCATTCCGGTGAATGCCGGAATCCAGGAGCCTTGGCTAGGCAGACACTAGATTCCGGTATTCGCCGGAATGACGACAGCCTATTTATGCTGCGTACTTTTGTGGCCAGCGTTTTTAAGATTTTACCTCGGTGTTCGCTGTGATCTCGACGGAAAATCTTCAAGCCCTTAAATCGGGCAGGCGATATCACCCAGCCGTTTGGTCAGTTTCATGTTTTCGTCGTAATCAATCGGCACCACCACCAGGCTGGGGCCGGTTTCGTTGAAAGCAGTTTCCAGTGTCGCGGCCAAGGTCTCGCTGTTGTCGACACAATGCCCGTGCCAGCCAAAAGCTGCTGCCAGTTTTAACCAGTCGGGACTGTTGAATGATAAATCGGTGTGTTTGCCAAAATGCGTTTGTTGCTTCCAGGCGATTAAGCCATAGGCATTGTCTTCCCAGACCATGACGACAATATTTGAATTCAGGCGTTTCGCCGTTTCCATTTCCTGCACATTCATCATAAAGCCGGCATCGCCGCAGATCGCGAGAATGCGTTTTTGCGGGAATACAATATTGGCGGCAATCGCGCCGGGCAGGGCGAAACCCATGGAACAGAAACCATTGGGGATTAAGCAGGTGTTGGGTTCATGGCATTGATAATGACGCGCGATCCACATTTTGTGCGCGCCAACATCCGATAGCAGCACATCGTTGCGTCCCATTACCTGACGCACGTCCCACAGCACTTTTTGCGGTTTAATCGTGCCGAGCGTTTTATCATCTTTGTATATTTCGATTTCTGCGGTCATGTCGCGACGTGTCGCTGTCTGTTGTGACAAATCATATTTCAGGCCGCCGTTGACATTGACACGTTCGTTCAGCATCCACAGGGTGTGCGCAAGATCGCCGACCAGTTCAGTTTCTGGGTGATAGTTCTCGTCGATTTCTGCGGGCAAAAAGTCGGCATGGATAATCTGTTTGTCGCATTTTGAATTCCACAGTTGGGGATGGTACTCCACCATGTCGTAGCCGAGCGTAATCACCAGGTCGGCCGCATCGACGGCACAGGCGACCACATCTTTGGCCTGCAGGCCGATCGTATAGAGACAGTAATCGGCGTCCATATCGACACAGCCCTTGGCCATAAAGGTGCTGACCACGCCGATGCCGGTTTTTTCGCAAAACATGCGCAGCTGTTTGCTGGCGCGTTTGCGAAGACAGCCATTGCCAGCGAGAATGATCGGGCGTTTGGCTTTTTTCAGCAAAGCGAATGCTTTGTTGACGATTTTGTCGTCGGCTACCGGGCGGCGAAAACGCCGCGGTTCCATGGGTAGGGTTCTGGCTTCTGCTTTGGCGATGTCTTCGGGCAGTTCGATGTGCACGGCACCGGGTTTTTCAGTGCGCGCAAGGCGCACCGCTTTGCGCACGATTTCGGGGATATTGTCGGGGTGTAGCACGGTGGTTGCCCATTTGGTCACCGGCTGAAACATTTGTACCACGTTCATGATCTGGTGCGATTCTTTGTGCAGGCGTTCGGTTGAACCCTGGCCAGTGAGCACCAGCATGGGCGCGTGATCCATATTGGAATCGGCGACGCCAGTGATCAGATTGGTGGCACCGGGGCCGAGAGTACCGAGACAGCCAGCGGCCTGACCGGTGAGACGGCCGTAAATCTCTGCCATGAAGGCGGCGCCCTGCTCATGGCGGGTGAGGATAAACCTGATTTTGTTCGAGTCTTCGAGCGAGATCATGAAGTCGGCGTTTTCTTCGCCGGGAACTCCAAAGATATACTCGATACCTTCGGCTTCGAGACACTTGACGAACAGATCAGAGGCTTTCATATCAATCCTTATGGTTGTCTGCTGCTGCCACGGTGTAGCCTGAGTTAACACCGGCGCGGTGTCACTATAATGCTTGTCATCGGTTGATGCCAGTGTGCAGGAATGGCGACGAGCTATGCTAGAATTCATGACCATCACATTCCGTTATTGTTCAGGTTATTTTTATGAACGCACGTTTCTTTACACTCGCCAGCATTATTCTTGGCGTTGCTCTATTTCGTTATCTGCCGCATCCGCCCAATGTTTCGCCGATTGCAGCCATGGCGTTGTTTGCCGGTGCCACCTTCAGTGATCGCCGGGCCGCGTTTCTGGTGCCTTTTTCTGCGCTGTTTATCGGTGATTTGCTGATCGGCCTGCACAATACCATGCTGTTTGTCTATCTGGCGTTTGGCCTTGTCCTGGTGCTGGGTTTTGCGCTGCGTAATCGTCTCCAGCCCATGTATATTGCTGCCGCAACGCTGAGTTCCTCGCTAATGTTTTTCCTGATCAGCAATTTCGGCGCCTGGTGGGTCTCAGCTATGTACCCGATGAATGCTGGGGGTTTGATGCAGGCTTACATTGCGGGGATACCATTTTTCCAGAATACCTTGCTCGGTGATGCCGGCTTTAGTCTGCTGTTATTCGGCACCTATGCGTTGTTGCAAAAAAATGCAGGCTGGATGCAGGCGAAGTCCGTTTCGCACGGCTAAGGCGGCCCAAAGATGGCGCTCAGGCGATCCAGCCCGAGCAGTGACTGTTTTCCGGGTCAGCCGCTTAATCATCAAGACCGGGATAATCGGTATAGCCTTTGGCCCCCGGTGTGTAGAAGGTATTCATATCCGGTGCATTCAGCGGCGCACCGGTTTGCCAGCGTTTCACCAGATCTGGATTGGCAAGAATCGGGCGGCCAAACGCGACCAGGTCGCACTTGCCCGCGGTCAGATCACTGTCTGCACGTTGAGCGTCATAGCCACCTGAAAGAATCAGCGTGCGTTTGAAGATTTCGCGAAAAGCCGTTTTGATACTATCGGGGACTTCGGGTGCGCCCATTGCTGAATGGTCGACCAGGTGAATATAGATTAACGCCCGCGCATTCAGCTCTTCAGCCAGATAACGATAATCGGCCGCCATCGCATCGTACAGTGGCATGTCATTGAATATACCGAAGGGCGACAGGCGTATGCCCACTTTGTCTTTGCCGATGGCAGCGATCACAGCGTCCACCACTTCGAGCACAAAGCGCGCGCGATTTTCGATGTTGCCGCCATAGTTGTCGCTACGCTGATTAGTGTTTGGTCGAATAAACTGTTCCAGTAAATACCCATTGGCGGCGTGCAGTTCAACCCCGTCAAAACCCGCCTGCACCGCATTTTTGGCGGCATTAACAAATTCGGTAATGGTGGTCTGAATATCTGCAGTGCTCATCGCTGCGGGGACTGGATGTGGTTGCAGGCCCTGGCTATCAGTAAACATTTCGCCCGCCGCTGCCACCGCTGAGGGCGCCAGCACGCGCGCACCGGCAGGCAGATTCAGCGGATGCGCGATTCGTCCACAGTGCATCAGCTGGACAAACATTTTTGCGCCGTCGGTGTGCACCTGGTCGGTGATGGTTTTCCAGCCGCTGACCTGCTCGGCGCTAAAAATCCCCGGAATTCTCGGATAACCAAGACCATTCGGCGACGGTGATGTGCCCTCAGTAATGATGAGTCCCATGGTGGCGCGTTGCTGATAATACTCTGCCATCAGCGCATTGGGGATGTTGTGAGTGGCGCGATTGCGGGTCAGCGGCGACATCACCAGGTGGTTTTGCAGGGGCAGCGAGCCGAGTGTGGTTTCAGAAAATAATAATGGCATGGTATGTCTCCTCAGGGTAAATCAAACAGCAGAGCTTCGCCGCCCGGCTGACTGTGGGTTTTAAATTCATCGATATCGGTCAGCGTCGCGCCGTCGCCTTCGACGAGGCGAGTACCCTCGATGTTGAGTTCGCCGTGCACCATGTGGATATACAGAGTGCGACCGGCAAGATTTCTGAGCTCGATGCTGTGACCGGCTCCCAGCCTGATGTGATAAAGACGCGCGCCCTGATGGAGCAGCAAGCTGCCGTTTTCACCCTCCGGTGAGGCAATCAACCGCATCGCCGCCAGTGGAAAATATTTTTGCTGATAACCGGGTTCGATACCGAACTGGTTGGGCTGTATCCAGATTTGCAAAAAATTTAATGCCTCGCTATCGGATGGATTGTACTCGCTATGGGGAACACCTGTGCCTGCGCTCATTAGCTGAAATTCGCCCGCGGGCAGGGATTGCACATGCCCCATGCTGTCTTTATGTTCGATGCTGCCGTGCTTCACAAAACTGATGATTTCCATATCGCTGTGGCTGGGAAAACCCGCGCCGGGATCGACCGCGTCATCGTTGATCACGCGCAGCGCCGAAACTCCCATGTGCGCGGGGTCGTAATAACTGCCAAACGAGAATGTGTGGTGGCTGTCGAGCCAGTCGTGCCGGGCGTGACCGCGCTGATACGCATATCTGGGCGTCATCATGTGAGTATCCATTCAGTTAATTACGATAATTAAAGCTATGATAAATAATGTTTAATCAATATAATAATAAAATATATTGACTGTATTGTTCAAAAAATATGAACATTAAGATTACGCTGGATGGCTTAGGTGTGCTGGACGCGATCGATCGTCGTGGCAGCTTTGCGGCGGCGGCTGACGAGCTGCATCGGGTGACCTCAGCGCTGACTTACAGCGTGCAGAAGCTGGAGACCGATCTTGAGATCGCGCTGTTCGAACGTCAGGGCAAAAAATCGGTGCTCACCGCAGCTGGCCGTAGTCTGCTGGAAGATGGCCGTAAACTTCTGATCGCAGCCTCAGCGATGGAAAATCGCGCGAAGCGCATCGCCACGGGCTGGGAAGCCGAGCTGCGGATCGCGATTGATACCCTGTTACCGATTTCAGCGTTCACCCCAATGGTGAAGCAGTTCGATGAAATCGATTGTGGCAGCCAACTGCGGATACGCGAGGAGGTGCTGGGTGGCAGCTGGGATGCCCTCGCCACGGGCCGCTGTGATCTGGCGATTGGCGCTACCGGTGAAGGACCTTCAGGTGGGGGGTATCGCCGACAGCCATTGCTGCAGATCGAGATGGTGTTTGCGGTCGCGCCGGATCACGCTCTGGCTGAATTGCCCCAGCCTCTGCGTGAAACCGACATAGAACGCTACCGCGCGGTAGTGATTGCAGACAGTTCGCGCCAGTTATTGCCGCGCACTTCGAGTGTGCTCGACGCCCAAACCCGGCTGGTGGTACCGGATCTGGCGGCAAAATGCGAAATGCAGATTGCCGGTCTGGGGGTAGGGACATTGCCCAGGCCGGTGGCCGAGTGGCTGCAGGCGCAGGCACGGTTGAAAATTCTTGAGCTGGAAGCGCCACCAGCAGTCATCGAGATGGATATCGCCTGGCGCGCGGATAATAAAGGGCGTGCTCTTGCCTGGTTTGTGAAACATCTCGGTGAAACGGGTTTGCGGCTGACGGGCGCCGATTATGCCTTGATGCCGATGCCACGATTGAGCAATGACAGTGCGAACCAGAATAACAGCGCGACAAAGGCCAGAATTATCAGAAAAGCCGTGGTCAGGTCGATGTCCGAGACGCCGATAAAACCGTAGCGAAATGCATTAATCATGTACAGAATCGGATTCAACTGGCTCACCGACTGCCAGAACTCAGGCAACATTTTGATGGAATAAAAAATTCCGCCGAGATAGGTCAGTGGGGTCAGGACAAAAGTCGGGATAATTGTGATGTCATCAAAACTGCGACCATAGACGGCATTGATAAATCCGGCGAGTGAGAACAGTGCCGCCGTGAGTACAAACACGGCGAGGCTGACAGCAACGTGATGAATACGCAGCTCGCTGAAAAACATCGATACCGCAGTGACCGTAATGCCGACCACCACACCTCGCAACACGCCACCGCTGACATAGCCCAATAGAATAATATAATTGGGCAGCGGTGAAACAATCATTTCTTCCACGCTGCGATGAAATTTGGCACTAAAAAACGATGACACCACGTTGGCGTAGGAATTACTGATTACCGACATTAAAATCAGGCCGGGAACGATGTAATCCATGTAACGATAACCGTCGATGTCGCCGATCTGGGTACCGATGAGTTTTCCAAAAATAACAAAGTAGAGACTGACCGTAATCACCGGTGGCAGTATGGTCTGAATCCAGATGCGAATAAAGCGCAAAAACTCACGCCGCATAATGGTTTTCAATGCGACCCATTGCTCAAATAAAGTCATGCTGCCACCTTTTTCTTCAGCATGGAAACGAATAATTGTTCCAGACGATTGCTTTTGTTGCGCATACTGACAACCTTGATGTTGCAATCACTCAGTTGTTGGTAAATGGCATTGAGGTTTTGGCCTTTATGCACAAGAACTTCCAGTGTCCTCGAGTCGATCATGTGCACTTCGTATTCTCCGCAGTTGGGTAATAGTTGTAGATCATCCTCAAGATACAGGACAAATGTTTCTGCGCGCAAACGGTCGAGTAGTCTGCGCATGCTGGTTTGTTCGATCGTGATACCGTGATCAATGATGGCGATGTTATTGCACAGGCTCTCGGCTTCTTCGAGATAGTGGGTGGTTAAAATAATGGTGGTACCAGCAGCATTAATTTCGCGCAAAAAATCCCACATCGAACGCCGGATTTCAATATCAACCCCGGCGGTGGGTTCATCCAGAATCAATAGTTTTGGCTGATGCACCAGCGCGCGGGCAATCATCAGACGACGCTTCATACCGCCGGAGAGTTCCTTCGCCATCACCTTGCGCTTGTTCCATAAATCCAGTTGTTTCAAATAATGTTCGGCGCGCTCGCTGGCGGTATCGCGATCGATGCCGTAATAACCTGCCTGGTTGATCAGAATCTCGCCGGCAGGCTCGAATATATTAAAATTAAACTCCTGTGGCACCAGGCCAATATGACTACGCGCCCGACTCGGATCATCATCAATATCGGTATCAAAGACACTGACCTTGCCGGAAGATTTATTGATTAATGAACAAATAATGCCGATAGCTGTCGACTTACCAGCGCCATTGGGGCCAAGCAGGGCGAAAAAATCACCGGCGCGCACTTCCAGGTCGACACCACATAATGCCTGGGTGCCGTTACGGTAGGTCTTGTGCAGGTTTTCAATTTTAAGGGCGGACATCGGGAGTTCTATACAGCGTCAAGGGTGGACAAAGAGTCGGTAAAGTAAGGTCTAAAACTGACGATGGCAAGTCGTTAGTGGCAATTTGCCGAATTTTCAGCGGTCATCTGAATCGATCTGTGGTGTCAAAAAGACTTTACTGTAGTCATACACCCGACTAATATTCAGATACCGCTCACAACTAGCTATATCAGGTAACTTATGGGCAGCAAAGGCGAAAACAACCGCCAACGTATCATCGATGCGGCGGATCAGCTATTTTATACCCGTGGCTATAATCAGACCTCGTTTCGCGATATTTCTGATAGCACCGGAATTCCACGCGGTAATTTTTATTACTACTTCAAAACCAAGGATGATATTTTGAGCGCGGTGATCGACTCACGCACCCAGCTGTACAACGATATGTTGGCGAAATGCGAGCAGACGGCCACAGATCCGTGCGGGCGCTTGCTGGCGTTTGTCGACACTCTTGGCAGCTTCGAAGACCAGCTCATCGCCGTCGGCTGCCCCATTGGTACGCTGAGTTCAGAACTGGCAAAAGATGAGCCGCACCTGCAGGCAAAATCGCGCGAAATTTTTGAGCTGTTGCGCAGCTGGCTGGCGAAAAATTTTGAGATTGCCGGCAATGCTCAACCCATGGCTACTGCCATGGATATGCTGGCACGCATGCAGGGCGTTTCAGTGGTGGCTTGCGCTTTCAAGGACAAGACCTATCTCAATCGTGGTCTGGGCGAGGTCAGAAACTGGGTGAAAAAGCTTACCCTGAACTAATGCACCAAGGTGATACTGTCGGCTAATACCAACGGGGTGAATAAATGGACAGTCCTGTCGAACAGCAATATCTGGAAGCCTTTCGTGGCAGCTTTACTTCGCTGATGCGCTGGCCGGACCTCGACAGTTTCTGGCGGGTGCTCAAGGCCCAGGCGGATGACAACTGGTACCTGTACGCGGTGGGTGAAGAACCTCCCATACAGCCGGCGTCGAAACAGGATTTACTGACTTTTATCGACGAGATTGATGGTCTGCTGCACCGCGAACACGATGAGGATTATTGTGGCGTTGTTTATGCAGATGACAGCGACCAGCCGGCGTATATCAAAATTTTCGATCCTAACCATCTTGGTGTGTCCTGCGGTTTTAGCGAAAAACCGCCCTTGCCGGGCTGGATTATTTCACGGTTACCACCTGTTGATCTGGAGCCTGGACTGTATCCCAAAAATCGGCAGCGCTGGTGGCAGAAGATTTTTAAGTCTTAGTTTTTGACAGCCTGTTCACGCTGCTTTTTGTAATCCAGGTAGCTTTTATCGTAACTGCGCAGGCAGTCGTCGTAGGTCGGCAGTGGCTGTTTGCGGCATTCGAGTTCGCGGTTCGCTTTTGCCGTCTGATACCAGTTGGCATTGCTGCAAGCCGAGAGACTGGCGCCAGCGAGCAGAGCTGCGCACATCAGAATTAGTGTGGCTGTTCGCGCGCGATCTGGTCTGTGAGACTTAGTGATGCAGCGCGTAATCGCGTTCGTGTCTGTATTCCGCATAAGTGTCCTGATACGATTTCCAGCACTCTTCATAATAGCGATCAGGCGCAGATTTACAGTGCAACTGATTTTTGGCGAACGGGTCGGGCTGCCGCTTGGCGGGATGACAGGCGGCCAGCACGCTCAGGCAGATACCAATTAGCAGTAGTTTTTTACTCATCACTTCTCATTCAGCAAAGCATTAATCTGTTGTTCAACAACGGGGTGGTCAAACTCGCGACCGCCTATTGCGCGGTAACGAATATTGCCTTTTTTATCGATTAGATAAGTCGTCGGCAGACCCTGCACCCGGTAAGCTTGCGAGACGACGCTGGCCCTGTCAAACAGGATAGTAAACGTCGGCAAAATTTCCAGCTGACCGGTATAGGCGAACACGTGGTCGGGGCTTTCCATCTGATTCACTGCCAGCACCACAAAATCTTTGCCTTTCATGTGCTGGTGCACGCGTTCCATCGAAGGCATTTCGCGGCGGCAGGGCGGGCACCAGGTCGCCCAGAAATTGATCATGATCACCTTGCCCTTATAATCCGCGAGACTGTGCAGCCCGTCGTCCATATCTTTCAGGCTGAAGTCGGGGGCTTTCACCGGGGCGGGCAGCTTCGACAGCTGGTGTCCCAGTGTGGGTTGCTCCCATTCTGCCGCTGGTAGCTGCACACCCAGCAGCAGGGCGACGAGGCCGAGTATCCGCGTCGCGTTATTCACCGGCAGCACAGCGTAAATTTTTGATCTTGCCCACATGCTCAGCACCTTCGATCTGCCATTTAAAGATTAAATCAAACTCACTATCATGCGGCAGTTTCACTGTGGTGAAGCCCTGTTGCCAGTCGCCGGCATAAAATGTGCCGCTGTCTGGTAACAGCGTCCACGAAAAGTTGACGCCGGCCTGCTGCCACTGTGCCAGCCACTGGGTTTTGGTTTTGATCGGCGACAGACTGCCGCTGCTGTCGACCGAGCGCCAGTCGGCGACGCGATACGTCAGTGTTTTGCCCGAGGTGTTTTTGATGATGGTGCCAAATACGCAATAGCCGGCGATGTTTTCCACTTCAGCTTTCGGAAAACCGTGTTTGCTATAAATCGCGCGCACAAAATCCGGTACCAGCTGAATCAGCTCGACACTAAAACCATGATCCTTGGCGCTCCAGGTAATCAGCCCGCTGTTGGAGTTGCGGTACATTTTAACTGTGGTGTCATGAGCGATTGCGGCGCTGGAGCTGGTCAGTAACAGAGCGCTTAATAAAATACGGGTAGGTGAGATTCTAGTCATGCGGTGGATTATACGTGAATTGATAATTTTGGTGGCTTGAGAAAGGCCGGAAAGTGTAGATGACACTCTAGCATTATCCTGTTAGGTAATTCTGCTGTGACACGTGATGTTCGGTCATTCGCAGACCAGCAAAAAAATTAGTTGGCTTTTGAGCCGCGCTTCGTGCGTTTAAAACGTGTCGCGGTAAGTGAAAAACTGCAGTCTGGGTCGTCCGGAGCGCGTCGAACTCTGATAGTCAGGGTGTACGCTCAGGGCATAGCCTGCGGCATCTTATTTATAAGCAATTGTTTAAATTGGTTTTTTACTGATATATGGCTTTGCATAAGTCTGATTCTGCTGGCAGTTTTCCAGTTTTTTAAAGCTGTCATGGCTTGACATGCCAGAATAAAAATGTAGTCTAGCTTATGCTAGTATAAAAATTACTTATGATAATGATTCAATTTTGCGCCAACAATGGATGCTCATGCATCGGTGAGGGTAAGAATTGTGTCCGATTCGTCAGCTTCCAGAGTAACTGCATATCTGAATGTGGGCAGATTCAGTACGGATCTACGTTTGCTGATCCTGGTGTTATGTTTTACCAGCTGGAGTCCTCAGCAAGTTCTGGCCGAGGCGCCGGCCCAGCCAATTGAGTTCCCACACGATGTTCATACAAACGCGGAAGACAATGCGGGTAATGCTATCAATTGCCTGTATTGTCACAGCTATGCGCGTCGTAGCTCGGTAGCGGGTATCCCAACACTGGCGAAGTGCATGGGTTGCCATCGCTATGTTGCCACCGACAAGGAACGCATTCAGCAACTTACCCGCTACTGGGAGCAAGGCAAACCCATACCCTGGAAAAAAGTTCACGACCTGCCGGACTTTGTCTATTTCACTCACGAACGTCATGTCCAGCACTTTGTTTTCCAGCAGGGGCAATCCGTGCAGCAGGTATGTGGTTATTGCCATGGTGACGTCAAGACCATGACGGTGGCGGAGAAGCGTCGTCCGCTGACTATGGGCTGGTGTCTGAAATGCCATCAACAGTTCCAGGATAATCCGGTAGACGTACCCCGGCCGGTAGCGGACTGGCACATCAACGCAACAGACCAAAGTTTAAAAGCCGTTATGCCAGCCGACACCGCGCATGCTGAACCATTGCGCAAAGCGCCCAGCGATTGCTGGGAATGTCACAAATAATATTGACAATGGAATGACAGCATGAGTTTTGATCCAGTCAATCGTCGAACCTTTCTCAAACTGATGGGGGTCAGTGGCAGTGGCCTGTTTCTGACCCTGCAGGGATGTGGCAATGCCTCGCTGGAAGAAGGCAGGGAAACAGTCATGTCCTATATCGATCCGGAGGATTTTGTGATCCCCGGTGAAGAGGTCTGGTATGCCACTACCTGCCATCAATGTCCCGCTGCCTGCGGCCTCCATGCCAGAGTACGCGAAGGTCGAGTGCGAAAACTGGAGGGCAACCCGGCGTCCCCGATTAATCACGGTCGCTTATGCGCAATGGGGCAAGCCGGTCTCCAGCTGCATTATCACCCTGATCGTATTCCCCAGCCGCTGGCGCGTATTGATAACCGCTTACAGCCTGTCAGCTGGGATCAGGCAAAAACGCGTTTACACAAGATACTGGCAAAGGCCGCTGAGAATCCTCAGCGCTTTGCTCTGCTCAGTGGTGAGGTCGGTGGCCATCTTGAGAAATTAATGGACGCTCTGGTGCAAACCATTGGCGGCCCTTCGCGTTATGTTTATGAACCGCTGTCACAGAAAATCTGGCACTCGGCCACGCAATCAGCATTAGGTATCACAAGCCCTCGCTTGCAACTGGCGCAAGCACAAATGGTGTTGTCGTTTGGCGCCGATTTTCTTGGCCCCTGGCAATCTGCCGTCCACTTTGCCGCAGAGTATGGCCGGTTTCGCACCGAACCCAGAGGCTCACTGATTCAGGTGGAACCCAGGATGAGTCTCACCGGCGCCAATGCAGACTGGTGGTTACCGATACGTCCGCAAACTGAAGCCTGGCTGGCATTGGGACTGGCGCATCTGCTGGCCTCTGAAAATAAGGCAATTGCCTTGCCCGATGCCATCAGCCAGGCACTGGCGCAGTACGATATCGATAGCGTCAGCAAGATCACGGATCTACCGACAGACAGCATCCGTCGTCTGGCCAGCGCATTACGCACCCGTACCCCGAGTCTGATACTGGCTGGAGGTCCTGCCGATGGGCAGGTAGACGGCAGTCAGATGGTGCTGGCCAGCTGGCTGCTCAATTACCTGCTGGGTAATCTGGATAAAACCATCACGCACGCGGGCGACTCGCCGTTTGCGGAACTGGAAACCCGGATCGGGTCAACCGCCGCACTGCAAAAACTCAGTGAGCATATGCCAGCGCTGGACACCCTGTTTATTTACCAGAGTAATCCTGTCTACAGCGCACCTGATTTTCTTCAGCTAGCGGCTGGGCTTGAAAAAGTGCGCAACACAGTGGTGTTTGCCAGCACACTCGACGAAACCGCCGAGCTGGCTGACCTGGTGATTCCGTTGCGCTCTTCGCTTGAAGAATGGGGCAGTCGAGTGCCTGCCTATAGTCCGGATCAGGGCTTGCTGCAGTTGCAACAACCGGTGATGCAAGCCTTGTATCCACAACATGTTGCTAGCGGTGATTTGTTGTTGCAACTGCTCACGCAACTGGATAAGGCGTATCAGCAATGGCCCGATTTTTATGCTTATGTGCGAACTGATCTGATGAAATATCGTGAACAGGCACGCCCGGATAAGCAGCCCAACCCGTGGAAACTGCCTGCTGTGATGACGCCACCGACCTACAAACCGGTGATGCTGGAACAGGCTTTTAGTACCGATCAGCTGGATGAAGCCTTTTGGGAACACACAGTGGCCGCGGGTCTACTGCAGTTGCCAACACAGCAGCGGTCGCTCAGGATGCAACCACAGGTGCCGACTATTAAACCGGTGACAGCTGATCAGAATTTTCCATTCACCCTGATTCCGTTCCCGCAGCTGGGACTCTACGACGGACGTCATGCCAATTTATCCTGGTTACAGGAAATGCCCGACCAGATTACCACCATCGTCTGGGATAGCTGGGCTGAGATTCACCCTGAAACCGCTGCTCGGCTGAAAGTTAAAACCGGTGATATTGTCGAAATTCGTTCAACCCATGGCAGCATCAAAGTCAAAATTTTTGAATTCAATGGTATTCACCCTGAAGCGGTTGCGATCCCCATGGGCCAGGGTCATAGCAGGGGTCGCTATGCGGCTGGCGTCGGCGTCAATCCAGTCAAAATACTTGCCCCGGTATTTGAACGTGACACAGGCGAACTGGCTCTGTATGCCACTCGTGTACAGATCAATCCTACTCGCGAACAGGATTCACTGGTCAAACTCGCCGGTAGTGATTCACAACACAAACGTCGCCTGGTGCGCACCATCAATATCAAGGCTCCAGACTTTTCACATCCAGAAGGCAGCGCGTCATGACGATAAAAAATATGATTGAAAACTGGGCGCAGTTTCGCAAAAGCGGCCAGGTGGGCGATGAATATTATGATCATGCAGATTACCGCTGGGGCATGGTCATTGATCTGGACACCTGTATTGGTTGCAATGCCTGCGTCACCGCCTGTTATGCCGAAAACAATCTGCCTGTCGTTGGTAAAGAACGCTTTGGTCGCGGTCTGGGCATGCACTGGATACGGATTGAGCGTTACTGGCAAACTGGGGAAGAAGGCGAAAAGAAAACTCGTTATCCGGAACAGGGCGCGCAATATATTCCCATGATGTGCCAACAGTGTGAGCAGGCGCCCTGCGAACCGGTGTGTCCAGTCGCGGCGACCTATCACACTCCCGATGGTCTCAATGCCCAGGTTTACAATCGCTGCATCGGCTCACGTTATTGTTCCAACAACTGCCCCTACAAGGTTCGTTATTTCAACTTTTATTCCTACAGCGAAACCTGGGCATCACCACTGGAGCAGCAACTGAATCCAGATATTTCGGTACGTGATAAGGGCGTGATGGAAAAATGCACTTTTTGTGTACAACGGTTACGCCGAGCTAAAAATGACGCTAAAAATGAAAACCGGCTGGTCGAAGACGGCGAGGTACAGACGGCTTGTCAGCAGTCGTGTCCAACACAGGCCATTGTTTTCGGCAATCTGGCTGATGCTGACAGCCGGGTTTCCAGAATGTGGAAAAAACACAACATGGCTTATGGTCATCGCGAGGATGACAAACAGCAAAAAACCGAACGCGGCTATCGTGTCCTGGAAGAACTCAATACCGAGCCCAGTGTGATCTATCTTGAACGCATACGCGACGAGAATATTTAGGCCATGGAAGAAGAAATTCGTAACGATATTAAATGGGCACAGATCAACCGTGATGTGCTGCACAGTATGGCATCACCCCGCAGAAGTTACTGGGCGCTGATTGGTCTGTGCCTGACCGTCGTGGCGATCGGCGTTTATGCGGAAATCCACCAGTACCACACCGGCATGGGCGAGGCACGCCTTAACAGACCGCAGATGTGGGGCTTTTATATCGCCAACTTCATCTTTTGGGTAGGTGTTAGCCACGCCGGCACATTACTGTCTGCGGCTCTGTTTCTGACCAATACTGAATGGCGTCGGCCAGTGTATCGCTCCGCCGAAGCCATGACCAGCGTAGCATTGCTGACCGCAGCCATATTTCCAGTGATTCATCTGGGACGGGTGTGGGATTTTTACTGGGTACTGCCCTATCCCAACGAACGCGGTCTGTGGCCCAACTTCCGCTCACCTTTATTGTGGGACATGGTAGCTATTTTTACTTACCTCAACTCTTCCATGTTATTTCTCTACTATGGCATGATTCCCGACCTGGCTATCTCGCGTGACAATGCCAGCGGCTGGCGTCGCCGTCTGTATGGCTGGATGGCGTTAGGCTGGGTCGGCACCGATCGTCAATGGCGCAACTTCCGTAAGGGGTACCTGCTGCTGGCCTGTTTTCTGCTGCCACTGGCGGTGTCGGTACATTCTATCGTTGCCTCCGACTTTGCCATGTCCATCATGCCCGGCTGGCACGTTACTTCACTGCCACCCTATTTTGTAGCCGGTGCCTTATATTCCGGTTGTGCGGCGATCATCACGCTGTTCATCATTCTGCGCTACACCTTCCGTTATGAGGAATACCTGACCCTGCCTATCCTTGACAAGCTATGCAAGCTGACTTTCGCCATTGCCATGATCTGGGTCTATCTGAACCTGATTGAGTTTTCATCAGCCTGGTATGGCCATGACATGTTTGAAAAGGAAGTGCTAATCGAAAAAGCGACCGGCCCCTATGCGGCCATCTGGTGGACCATGATCATCCTCGGTATTGGTCTGCCGTTTAGTCTGCTAATCAAATGGGTAAGGCGCAATATGCGGGTGCTAATCTTTATCTCCATGCTGATTAATATCACCATGTGGCTCGAACGCTGGATGATCGTGTCACCAACACTGGCGCGCAATCATGAACCCTACAGCTGGGGTTACCACTGGCCAGGCTGGGTTGAACTCAGCATCACCTTCGCCAGCTTCGCCTGGTTCACCATGTTGTTTCTGTTGTTCGTCAAGATTTTTCCCTCGATCTCCATGTATGAGGTGAAAGAAATGCTGTATCACCGACGTCATGTCAGCGACCGGCTGTTACGCGAGTCCGGTTCTGACAGGCCGCTAACCGTAGAGAAATAAAGCCATGGCGAAACGACATCATATGCTGGCACTGTTCAACAATTTTGATGAAGTGCGCGAGGCGATCATCGAACTCAAGGTGATGGATTTACGCGAAGGCGGTGTGGAAGAAATGCGTATGACTTCACCCATTCCTCATCCCGAACTGGAAGAGGTTATCGGCGCCCGGCCGGTACTGGTGCAACGTTTTACCTTTACTGGTGCCATGCTTGGGCTTATTTGCGGCTTTCTGCTCACCGCTGGACTGGCACAAAGTATGTTCTCTGTGCAGCCGCAGGGCGGTAAAGCAGTGATACCGATCCCGGCAGACCTGATCATCATGTTCGAAATGACGATTCTACTGGGCGTCTGGTTTACTGTGTTTGGTTTTCTGTTTGGCGCACGTTTGCCGCGGCGACGTAGTCATCTTTACAGCCGGCGTGTTGGTGAGGATCAGGTCGGACTGTTACTGGAAGTGCTTGACTCCCACTATGAACGGGTAAAAAACCTGTTGTGGCAACACAAGGCACTGGAAGTAATGGAGGACTCATGAGCCTACGGTTGATATTTATAATATTCTCCATGCTGCTGCTGATTCCAGGACAGACACTGGCCTGGCCTTGGTCGAGGGACATGATGAATCAGCCCAGCATCAAACCACAGGAAGGCGAAATGCCTGAGTCACCACCGCGTTCGGTACCTGTTGGCGGTTATCCGACTCCGGTAAAAAATCGTCTGCACGCTGCCCGGCTGGCCAATCCGATTGCAGCCAGCGCGGAGTCAATTGCTCGTGGCAAACAGTTTTATACGATTTTTTGCGTCCCCTGCCACGGCAGCAATGGTAAAGGTGATGGGCCGGTAGGAAAAAAATTTCCAGTTTCCCCCATGGATCTGACCAACGACTTTATTCAGCATCAGGCTTTTGATAACTGGATCTATGCCAACATCACCTTTGGTGGAAAATTAATGCCTGCCTATAAAAACGACCTGGCATCCGATGAACGTTGGGATGTTGTGAACTATATCAGGCATCAATTATTGCAGGATTTGCAACAACGGGCCACACCGCAACAAACCGCAGATAAAACAGGAGGCAGGTGATGGAAACGGGTAGCTGGATGGTGTTGACAGTGTGTTTTCTGCTGGTAGTGTATATCGCTCAATGCGGTATCGTGCTGTCGGCAATCGTGCATTTGTCCTATGTGTCCGGTGCCCATTGGCGTGCTGATATCGCACCTTACGCCCATAAAACTATATATCTGTTTCCATTGGCACTACTGCTATTAATTATTTTACTGGCAACACCCGAACAGACCTTCCCCTATTATGCAGATAACAGCACCAAACCGTATCTCAACGCCTGGCATAACTATACGTTTCTGGTTAGTCGCGAAGTATTGATGCTATTACTGACTGCAATAGTCAGTTTTGTTTTTGTCTGGGCAAATGCAACTCATGATCGTAACCCTGGCCCCAGAACGCAGAAAACACTGACAATCTCTGCCGCGGTAATGCTTTTCATATATGTGATATATGGAACTCTGCTGGCCTGGGATTTTGAAATGACCATTACCCCCGGCTGGCACAGTCCGATGTACGCGCCCTATTTTTTCGTCAGTAATTTTCACATGTATCTGGGTGTTTTTTTGGTGTCGGCTTATGTGCTCCGGCATTTAAGTAAGTCCGTCGTGCTCACGGATAACACCTTCAATTATCTTGCGCAGATGCTGCTGGGCTTTACCCTGCTATGGGTGTACGTTTTTTTCGCCCAGTTTCTTACCATGTGGTATGGCAATCTGCCGGAGGAGGTGGGGCGCTTATACGCCATGATGTATGTAGATGCTGATCAGCGCAATGGCGCCGCGCCATTGGCTGATCTGTTCTGGTGGTTTGTAGCATTGAAGTTCTTTATTCCCTTTAGCTTGATGATCTTTGCTTTTGTACGGCATACGCCTGCAATGACGGCTTTTGTCGGCCTGTTAATATTTGTTGGCACAGCCCTGGAACGTTACACCTGGATCGCCAGCAGTTACTCAACACATTTCCCACTAACGGCTCTGTTTGATTTGCTGGTAGTGCTTACGGTCGCGGTACTTGTTTTGCTTTCATGGCGCATCGGCATGTGGGCCGAACCCCGCTTATACCGACGACTACTGGACAGCGAGGACATCATATGAGTGAAATCCTGGAGGAGGTTATCGAGTTACATGCCCGTAGGCAGACATCTGGTGGCATATTATATACTCAGTACTTTAATCATCGGGAACGCTGGCGAAAAGCAGTCCGGGCATTGCTAATGACCTGGCTTCTGGCCATAGTCAGTCTGCTGGTGCCGATGCTGCACTTTGTGCTTTCACCCGTATTATTGATAGCTGGCCCGCTGCTAGCCTGGCATCAATATCGTCTTAAACAATACACCCTTGCTGCAGAAGGCGAGTGTCCTCTGTGTCACCAGTTTATTCGTATTGAACTTGAATCCCGCACCCAGCTCCCACACTGGAATATATGTCCTCAATGTAATGACCCTGTGCAGTTGGTGCTGCCTGCAATCACGACGGAAAAGTCTGAAAACAATCAATCGCAGTCACGGGTCAATATGTGCCTGATATTGACTCTGCTGTGGGCAAAGCCACTGTTTGCTCAGAATTTCTATGACTATGTGGGGACGACAAACAACATTGCGCCCGTGGCCGAATCACCGCCAGTGACAGGTGAACTGATTGCATATGGCGGCTGGTTATATCGTGGTATGTGTGTGCGTTGCCATGGGCCTGAAGGTGATGGCAATGGTGCTGATTGGCAACTCACTAAATATAATCCGGAATTCTGGTTACCGCGACGGCCTCGTGATTTTGTTGCAGCTGTATTCAAGGTGCGCAGCAGCCCCAGTGGTTCCCTACCCACCGACCGGGATCTGTTTGTTGCCATTTCCAGAGGTCTGGTACCTGATGAAGACATGCCTGCTTTTGCTTTTCTGCCTGAGCGTGATCGTTGGGCACTGGTGGCCTATATCAAACATTTTTCAGAACGCTGGGAGGAGGAAAAAGAAGATCAGGAACCGGTGATTTCAATTGCTGAGCCGCCGCTGCCAGATGAACAAATGCTGATTGCCGGGCGTGAAGTTTACCAATTGATGAAATGCGCCAAATGCCATGGTGCACACGGGCTGGGCGATGGGCCTTCGGCAGAACAACTCGAAGATGATAACGGGCTACCGATAACACCACGAGATTTTACCCATGCCGGGAAATTCGTCGGGGGCAGTGATCCCGAGGGTATCTACCAGACCTTTTCAACCGGCTTTGATGGCACACCCATGCCTTCTTTTGCAGATTTTCTTGAAGAGGAAGAGCGTTGGCAACTGGTCTGGTATGTTATGTCGCTGCGCAAGGGCTGGAATCTGGAAACAGCGCAACAGCTGACCAATGTACACACTTCCCCCAGGTAAGCTGGAATGCATCTATTGTACATCAGTTGCAAGAAATGTTGGTTCGAATTCAGACTATCTCGGGTTATAAAATAATTTGATGTAATCAAATACAGAGGTTGTGCTTCTTGTCGCGCGGTAGTTGTTATGATGTATCTGCTCTGACTTTAAGTTATGCAATATCTGCATGTGGAGGAGATTGTGACGAGTACCCGCTTCCTGACCAGAGGTGTTTTTGTCCTGCACTAATTAAGAGTGTGGTTACGTGTTTAAATTTTTTACTGAGAGTCATTTCCGGTTTTCCGCTCATTGTTTCTGTTAGCTGGCATGCATTTAAGCAGAAGCAGCGCCGGCTGGAACGCCCCGCTTAATTTAGCGCCATATTGCTCTATGTGAGCTTCGATAAGCTGCCTGTTATAATATCAAAGCTCGATTTTTTACATAAATCTTGATCTAGCTCAGGTTTTTGGATCCGAGATTGCGTCTGCTATTGGCCATATTTGCTAGACTCGAAGTCATTTTAAAT
Organism: Gammaproteobacteria bacterium; assembly: GCA_030148865.1. Taxonomy (GTDB): domain Bacteria; phylum Pseudomonadota; class Gammaproteobacteria; order SZUA-229; family SZUA-229; genus JASBSR01. Next base: position 986 of record JASBSR010000011.1, on the reverse strand, counting down.
GATACCAATCTGGCCGCTAATATACGTATTGCATATTTGCAGTGTAATCAAGGCGGATTTTTATATTAATGATCATTCACGACATGTGTCGCGATGGCTTGCTGCAGGCTTTACTTATGAGAATGTGTTTATTTGTTATATGTTTATCTCTGCCCTACGCTCTGCATGCGGATAAGTTATCAAGCTTGTATTCCATACTCAACATTAAACTTAATGATCCATTGTTATTGAAAGATGCTGTTACTAAAGGCAAAGAAAGGGCATTTTTATGTGTGTATTGTCACGGTTCTGATGGCAACAGTAAACGAGGCTATATTCCCAATCTTGCAGATCAAAATAACAAATATTTACTGAGGCAATTTGAAATGTTTTCCAGCAAACAACGGAATAACAGAATCATGAGTGAGCTGGCAAAAAACCTGGACGATGATGATCGTGTGAATATCGCGCTGTTCTATTCTACCCAGAAAGTAAAGTCTGGCAGTGCTTCACGCCCGGAACTATTATCAGCAGGAAAGAAATTATTCATATCACGATGTTCATCCTGCCATGGAGATAATGGTCATGGTAAGGAAATGTTGCCACGTATTGCAGGTCAGCCAGTTGGATATCTTAAAAAAACCCTGAACAGTTATCGTAACAATCCAGATATGAGACCCAACTCACCGATGCAAGGCATTGCGCCCGCACTAAACAAGTCAGATCAGGCAGCAGTGATTGAGTATATTTCTATCATGGAATAAGTTGAGCAGGGAAAAGAGACGGAGCAATAAGTGCCCCAGTAGCAGCAAAGTGCCTTTGGTCTGCTGGAGTGCTAGATATTATCCTGCGTAGTTTAAGTATTCGAGGGTGTTCAAAATTCTGTGTCAACCACGATCACAGGTTAACGTGATCGCTGACCCTGTCACCGAAGTGTATCGCCAGCTGTGACAACGTCAGATTCCAGTTCTGCACCGGGTGCGTCCAGCGTTCGGATACCCGCATGA
>JASBSR010000041.1 GCA_030148865.1 Gammaproteobacteria bacterium | reverse complement strand
CAAAGGGAAAGAATTCGTAATGAGAAGGTCGGAGGTTCGATTCCTCTTTCCGGCACCATCCCTGGTGCCAGTAAGCGGATTTAGAAACGTGGTTTAACCGGAGCGTCTTTATAGAGTGCAATGCTGGACAGGATTTCAGCTCTGGCCTCTTCCACCCCGCCCCAGCCTTCGACCCGTACCCATTTGCCTTCATCCAGGTCTTTGTAGTGCTCAAAGAAGTGGGCGATCTGTTCCAGTAACATTGGTGGCATGTCGCCGATGTCTTTGGCGTGGCGGTAGGATTTGCATAGTCTGTCGATGGGCACAGCGAGGACTTTGGCGTCGTCGCCGGATTCATCGGTCATTTTCAGCACGCCAGCGGGTCGGCAGACGATGACCGAGCCGGTGATTAGTGGCACCGGGGTGACCACGAGCACGTCCACCGGGTCGCCATCGAGTGACAGAGTGTGGGGCACATAACCGTAATTGCAGGGATAGTGCATGGCAGTGCTCATAAAGCGATCGACGAACATGGCACCAGTTTCTTTATCGACCTCATATTTCACCGGATCGCTGTGCGCCGGGATCTCGATAATGACATTGATTTCATCAGGGGCCTTGTCGCCGGGTTGGACTTTGTCCAGATTCATGATCTTACCTATATTAGATAATGCTTAAAGTCCGCCATCCTACCAATAATTGCCGCAAATTAGTACGGATGGTGACAATTGAGGCGATTCTGACCGTTGTTCAGTCGGAGCCGATGTGACGAAATCCCGGATATTTGTCGAATTTTCATCAGCCCGTCGCCAGCAAGACTGTTTAACGCGTAAATTATGACCGCCCGTCTGTAATATCGCTCTCTCCATCCCACTGTGGCTGGCCTTGTCAATTTCCTGGATTTAAATTACGGTCATGAAAAAATATACTGGCTATACCCTGATAGAGCTGATGACCATGCTGGCCGTAGTGGCCATCCTGCTCACTGTGGGTGTGCCCCAGCTGCAGGTGTATTTTCAGGGCAATCGTATGGTGACCAATACCAATGATCTGGTCACCGCTCTGCATCTGGCGCGCAGTGAGGCGATTAGACGTGGCCTGCGAACGACGATTTGCAAAAGCAGCAATGCTGATTCTACGGCACCTATATGTAACACCGGCGCCAGCTGGAAAGATGGCTGGCTGGTATTTGTAGAAGATGCCACGGGAGCGATCAGAGGCGCGGTGGGTGTTTACGAGCCGAGTAGTGGCGATGAGCTGGTCAGGGTACATGCCGCGGCTGAAGGCAGCAACACCACGATCACAGCGAAAAATAGCACTCTCAACGATTATGTTTCATTTACCTCCCGCGGCGTGCCCAAGTTGGCCAATGGTGGCGCGCAGTCTGGTGTTTTTGCTATCTGTGATGTGCGAGGCTTTAAGAACACGGCGGGCAATGTGATTGCGCGCGGTGTGGAATTAAATGCCGCCGGACGTGTGCGCTCTACGAATGACGCTACCAAAATAGTCTCCTGCCCTTAGCGACGAAACGAGCCTGGATATGACAATCATGAAGTGTGCTATGAAAAAACAGGCTGGCTTTAGCTTAATTGAAGCGCTGGTGGCATTCCTGCTGCTATCTGTCGGGATGCTGGGCATTGCTTCGCTACAGGCGATATCGTTACGTTCAGGTTATACCGCAACTTTAAGAACGGTTGCTGTGATCAAGGCGGAAGAAATTCTCGAACGCATGCGCGCCAACCACACGGCTTTGTTGAGCTATCGATCCGCAGCGGGTACCGGCACCACAGCGCCGTCTGTGGATTGCTCTGATGCTTCTGGCACAAGAATAAGTTGTTTGCCAGTGCAAATGGCACCTTATGATGTTTATCAATGGAAACAGGATGTGCTGAGCGCGTTCCCGGCGAATACTACAGCATCGATTGTGATTCCAGATCCTGCCGACCCATTGGCACAGCCGCAGCTGCCGTGGTCGGTGACAGTGACCATTAACTGGGAAGAGCGAGACCCGGCATCAAAAGGCGCAGTCATCAAAATGAATTATACAACCACCCAGGATATCTGCGGGGTGCTGTCATGTTAAAACCCGTCTCTGGATTGCCGTACCGTGTTAGCCAGCGTGGTTTCTCCCTGATTGAGCTCATGCTCGCTATGTTGATTGGTATCATCATTATCGGTGGTGTCATGAGTCTGTATATTTCGACGCGCAACACCCAGCGAACCTCAGAAGATCAACTGCAAATGATTGCAGACGCACGGTTTGTGATCAACACCATCGCCTATGATCTGCGCCATGCCGGGTACTGGGGTGAGGCGGATGTGAATACCTCGATTGTGTGCCGCCTCGGTGATGCCGCCTGCCTGGGTACTGGTTCGTTCACGGGCAGCAACATGCAGCAGGCCACTGGCGATTGTTTTGATTTCTGGTACATTGATATAGAGCGTCCCGTGACCGCCACCGATAATGTGACGCCATATGCGAACACCTGCACCTCGCAGGCTTATAAGCCCGGTACTGATGTGCTAGGGGTACACTATGTCGATGCCAATACCGTGGCATCGTCACAGCTTGCAGCGGGCATTACCTATCTTAGAAGTAACTATGAGGTCGGGGGCTTATTCCTGGGGACACCTGTTCCGCCATCATCGCTTAGCGCCTATAACGGGTTGAAGTACTGGGATGATGATACCCGATCGAAAAATCGTAGACTGATTGCGCATGTGTATTATGTTAGTAGCGAAACGGACGGCGTTGCGGGTCAGCCTTCATTGCATCGAGTTGAGTTGCAGGCTGGACCTGTGATGACAGATGCGGTGCTGATACCCGGTGTGGTCGACCTGCAGTTTCAATACGGAGTGGATACTGATTCGCCCATGGATAATTCTGCTAACTCGTATGTTTCTGTCGGGCAAATACCAAAAGATGCTGCCGGAAACCCGCTCTGGGCCCGAGTTCGCACGGTCAAAATCTGGGTGCTGATGCGCACAGAGAGGCAGGATAGAGATGGCATAACGGGAGCACAAACATTTACCCTGGCGAACAATCTCCCGGTGACCTACAACAATGGCTACCGCCATTATTTGCTGACGGGCATTGTACAGCTTAGAAATACGCGCGAACTGGATGTCAAGGCTCAGCCCTGATAGACAGCGCAACAGGTGGAGACGGTAATGAAACGCTCATGCAAACAAATGTTCGGAAGCGGAAACAAGGAGTCTGGTGCAGTACTGGTCATGGCGCTTGTGCTGCTGACAGTGATGACCCTGATTGGTGTTGTGACAATGACCGGCTCCAGCATGGAAATGCGGGTTGCCAGCAATATGCAGCAACACAATGTGGCTTTTCAGGGTGCGCAGTCTCGTATCGAATATGCATCGGCTGAAACGTCGGTTAAACCGATCAATTATAAAATCAATATTCCCGATTTCAATAACCCGCCGGTACAGACATGCAATCTGGCTGACGGCTGCCCTGATGGTGCTAGCTGGACAGCAACTGCAGTGATTAATTATAAAGGCTGTACCAAAGGCTATGGCAACAGTCTGGAAGCGAATAAAAGTGTTTCGTTGCGAACCTTTGAAATTTATGTCACCGCGCAAGCAAATGGCGGACTGGCGAGATCGGTTCAGGGCCAGGGGGTTCGCGGTGCGGTTAAAAATTGTGGAGATGAGACATGAGAATATTAACAGGTGTTGTATTTGCGTTAACGCTATTTTCAAATATTACTGTGCACGCAGAGGCGACTGCAGCAGCACTCAATGGTCGTGCCGAGCTTGAGCTGCCGGTGCTGAGCATTAAATTAAGCAACGATGGCACCGGCATAATCAAAAAAGTTACATGCGGTTATTGCAAGTTTAATTTTGCAAAGATTACTGCAGGCACCCAGGTATTTGTCAACGGACGAAAAGCTGACGTATCGCAGGCGGCTGCCAGGGCCGGCAAAGATGTATTTATTACATTTGATTCAAAGACTGCTGAAGTGCTGACGATTCGCTGGAACGAATAAGATCAGTCCGAGGTTGATGGCAAGCAACGAACAAGAGGTTGATGTGATGGATATTAAACATAAATTCAGAGCGGCGGCAACAGGCATTGCGCTGGCGGTGTACTCAATGACGCCAGTACTGGCTGATGATATTGAGATTTACACTACTGGTGCTTTGGGCTCTCCCACTATTCAGCCGAACGTGATGTTTATTGTTGATACCTCGGGCAGTATGCAGGATCCGGTGGTGATCAATGTACCTTATGACTACACCACTGTTTACACGGGTAGCTACAATACCAGCCAAGTGTATTATTCAACCACGAACACGGCGCCTGCCAGTAATTCGAAACAGAGTTTTGATAAAACGGCAAACAAGTGTGATGCCTCGGTTCAGAAATATGATAATGGTACAGTGGTGAATGTAGTCGGCCCACTGGAAGAATACGGCTTTTACAGCGATAATATTGCGCAGTATTCAGCCAGCAAGTGGAACGCGATGCGTAGTGCTAACTACAACAATGCACAGCGCGCGTACCCGGTTGAATGTAAGGCGGACTCTGGCATACACGGCGAAACGGCTGCGTCCAGCGACACTTACATCACAGATGGGCCGGCTGGCTGGACTTCTATACCACCGGCTGATCTGACGAATCCCCACCCGGTATGGAGTGGTGGTGCAAACTTTTTGTATTTGTTTGATGGTAATTACCTGAACTATCTCAATGGCGCAGCAACCACCACCATGTCAAGAATGGCGGTTGCGAAAGATGCAGTCAAGGCTATTGTGGATACCAATAATAATATCAACATCTGTTTGATGCGATTTGATGGCGCGTCCCCGTATGAAGGCGGTCCGGTGATTTATCCATGTACAGACGTGAAAGCAAGCCGTAATGATTTTAATACCCGCCTGGCCAATCTGACAGCAGGTGGTTCAACGCCGCTGTCAGAAACCTACTACGAAGCTTTGCGCTATTTTGGTGGTAAAGAAATTGTTTATGGCAACGCTTCAAATCCGAGCAATCAGACCGGCACCAAGGAAAACGGAAATCCGACATTTTATCAGACGCCGATTTCTGACACCTGCCAGAAGAACTATATCGTCTATCTTACCGATGGTGCCCCGCAGCTGGATTATTTAAGTAATACCAGAAAAACCTCCCTCGCTTCAACATTTCCGGCGGGTTCGTGTAATACTGATCCAGACCCCAGCTCTTACACCTATGCGCTTTCTGCATATAACAAAGATGCTTTCTCATCGTCCACCTCAACACGAGATAACTGCCTGGATGAACTATCTGGCTGGGCGTTGAATAATGATGTTGCCGAGCGCAGCACCTATGCCTCTCATGTCGGCAAGCAGATTATTACCACGTACACCGTGGGTTTTGACTTCGACTCAAGCAACCCTGACCTGCAGGCGGCAGAACGTCTATTGAGAGACACCGCAACTGCTGGCGGTGGCAGGTTTTACGAAGCCGTGAGCAAACAGTCTCTACTGGATGCGTTTGGCTCAATTGTGGCAGAGATTCTGGCAGTTAACTCTACGTTCTCGTCACCTGCGGTATCGGTGAACGCGTTCAACCGTGCCACCAATCTCGATGACCTGTATTTCACTTTATTCAAGCCCGCACAGAGCCCGCACTGGGATGGGAATCTGAAAAAATTCAAGCTCGCGTTTGATGCAACAAATAAACCTTTTATTGCAGATCAGTTTGGGGATCCAGCAGTTGATACCGGCACGGGATTCTTCAAAGATACTATCACCAGTTACTGGACGCAAACTGCTGATTCACCCGACGGCGGTGAAACCGGCAAAGGCGGTGCAGCCAGTATGCTGTCGCTAAGCAGAAATGTATACACCTATACAGGTGCTTATGCGGGTACCGGTGGTGTGCTGACACCATCAACTGCGGGTGGAAATATAAACACGCTAGCCAATAAACTTGAAGACACAAATTTCAATATTACAGATGCTATGCTCGGTGGTGTGGCACTCAGGCCAAGTGTCACCTATGTCGATAACGGTACCTCGTATACTGTGAGCTACAGAACTGCACTGTTGAAATGGGCCTTTGGCAATGACATTCTGGATACCGACAAGGATGGGAAAGCGCTGGAAGCCAGACGTGTGATAGGTGACCCCCTGCATTCCGAGCCGGCACTGGTTCAGTACGGCAAGACGGTTAGCGGTGACCCGGATCTGGTGGCTTATGTCGCGACGAATGATGGCTACCTGCATGCATTCGATTCCCTGACCGGACAGGAAAACTACAGCTTCGTACCGCAGGAGCTGTTGTCCAATCTGAGTGTGATATTTGATAATAATGCTGTCGATGGCAAGTCGTATGGACTTGATGGCAATGTTGTGTCGTGGATTAATGATGTTAATAAAAACGGTACTCTGGAGACAGGCGATACCGCTTATTTGTTTGTAGGAATGCGTCGAGGCGGGCGTGATCTTTACTCATTTGATGTCACCAGTAAAACCAACCCGGTATTGCGCTGGAAAATTGAAGGCGGCACCGGCAATTACACCGAGCTGGGCCAGACCTGGTCGACACCGAACATTGCCAGGCTCAAATTAAATGGCGTGTCGAAAACCGTACTGATATTTGGTGCAGGTTACGATACATCTCAGGATGGTGTTAGTTCCAGAACGCCTGATACAGTCGGGCGCGGTATTTTTATTGTCGACGCACTCACTGGTGATATGCTGTGGCGAGTAGGCCCTGATACTGGCGCGAGTACACAAATGGCTGATATGAAATACAGTATCCCGGCCCGCGTTAAACCACTCGATATTGATGGTGACGGGTTTATTGATCGTCTTTATGCCGGTGATATGGGTGGTCAGCTATGGCGCTTTGATATCAGAACAGGTGCCAGTGGCATCACAAATCTGGCGTCGCTGATTACTGGCGGTCGGATAGCGGATTTCGCTGTTGATGCTGATGCGACCCAGGCACGCCGCTTTTATTACCCACCAGATGTCGCTTTGATCGCGGAAGAAGGTAAGTCGCCGTACTTATCTATAGTCGCGGTGTCGGGTTATCGTGCGCACCCGTTGAATACTGCGATTCACGATCGTGCGTATATGATTCGAGACAATGATGTCTATAACAAACCGGCTGATGCAGATTACGCAGCCAAGATGGTGACTGAAGCTGATCTCTATGATGCCACAGCCAACCTGATCGGCGGCGATGGTACCACGGCGCAAAGAGCGACTGCGGCAACAGCGCTGAGCGCCGCCAAAGGCTGGTATATCAGTCTCGAGGAGCTCGACGGTCGGTTCATAGGTGAAAAAGGTCTTGCTGAACCGCTGATTCTGAATGGTCATGCCATTTTTACCACCTATATTCCCGCCGCAGTTGGCGCGACCACAAGCGCCTGTAAACCAAACGATGGCACCGGTGCGGTGTATTTCGTGGAAGTTACGGATGGTACGCCGACGTATATTCCTTCCGGAACAGTGGGTAAACGCCCGGATCGTCAGCGCTTTCTGGCCCGTGGTGGTATCCCACCGTCACCCAACGTTATTATTACCGACCAGGGTGTGGCGACATTATGTGTCGGTACTGAGTGTGAAGATGCAAAAGTGCCTAACGCTGTAGAAAAATCCTACTGGTACGAGGTTGAACAATAAACTAATGTTCGAGCTGAATCAACAACATGAGGAGCTGTGTATGATCAACCGTACAAAAGGCTTTACGCTAATCGAGCTCATGGTAGTAGTGGCGATCATTGGTATTATCAGTGCGATTGCTTTCCCGAGCTACGAGAGCTATATGAAAAAATCGCGTCGTGCTGACGCCAAGGTGGCATTGACTACAATCGCTGACCGTCAGGAGCGCAGTTATTTACAGAACAATACCTACAGTACGACACTGGCTGCGATTAACATGAACGCTACCTCGGACGAGGGCTATTATAAGCTTGCGATTGTTTCTGCTACGGCAACGGCGTTTCAAGCCACCGCCACCGCTCAGGGAGCTCAGTTGAGTGATACTAAGTGTAAATCGTTTTCGATCGATTCGATAGGTGCAAAAATCTCGAATGGTGGTCCGGGTGACGCCAATAACTGCTGGTAATTAGTTAACTACGCAAAGCTTTGGGTAGCTGAAAATGCACAGACTCAAGATTGCCGCCGTCGAGATGGATGGCGGCATGGTATTTTTGGGCGAGCGCATTCATCACCGAACACACCAGCAGTTCGGGTGCCGAAGCACCGGCAGTGACACCGACGGCAGCGACCCCCTGCAACCAGTCTTCACGAATATCCTCAGCGCCATCGATTAAGTAGGCGTGCACTCCCTGTTTTTCCGCCAGCTCGCGTAAGCGATTTGAGTTCGAGCTATTGGCGGAGCCGATCACCAGCACCACATCCACTTTGTTTGCCAGCTCGCGCACTGCGTCCTGGCGATTTTGCGTGGCGTAACAAATATCATCTTTGCGCGGGCCCTTGATATTCGGAAAGCGCGATTTCAGGGTGTCGATAATCTCCAGAGTATCATCGACCGATAAAGTCGTCTGAGTGACATAAGCAAGTTTATTGCTATCTCGGACAACAATCGATTGTGCATCTTCCAGGGTCTCGATTAAAAATATTTCACCGTTGGCGCTTGCGTTGTACTGACCGAGCGTGCCCTCAACTTCCGGATGACCGGCGTGCCCGATAAGAATCACATCGTCGCCGTCTTTGGCGTGGCGCGCGACTTCCAGATGCACTTTGGTCACCAGCGGGCAGGTGGCATCGAATACCTGTAGGCTACGGCTGGCAGCTTCGCTGCGCACTAACTGTGACACACCGTGTGCGCTAAAGATCACAGTAGCGCCATCAGGTACTTCAGCCAGCTCTTCGACGAACACCGCGCCCTTGTTGATCAGGTCGTTGACCACGTAGCGATTGTGTACCACTTCGTGACGTACATACACCGGTGCGCCATAAATTTCCAGCGCGCGCTCGACAATTTCAATGGCGCGGTCAACGCCGGCACAAAACCCCCGTGGATTAGCAAGATATACTTCCACGCTCAGGCGTCCTGTTGAATCTGCGTGTGCGCATTGTTAACGCTGAGAATCTGCACTTTGAAGATCAGATCATATCCGGCGAGCGGATGATTAAAATCGACTTCTGCCAGATCATCTTTAATCGCCAGCACAGTGCCGGGAAGGTCATCACCTTCCGGGGTGCCAAATAGATAGGTCAGACCGACTTCGGCTTTGAGTTCATCCGGAAAATCTGTTAGTGGCATATTGTGGATATTGTCTTCGTCACGTGGACCAAAACCCTGTTCGGGTGTTAGCGTCAAAGTTTGCTGATCACCTTCCCTGAGACCGAAGATGGCCAGCTCCATACCCTCGGTGAGATCGTCGTGGCCCATGCGCACTTCCATAGGCTCATCATCGAAGCTGCTTTCGATTTCGGTTCCGTTGCACAGTGCAATACTGTAATGCATTAACACCAGACTGTGCATATTGATTTCATCAGTCATGTGATTTGTGGTCCTGAAACATATCTAAAATTAGCAGGCCTGCGCCGAGCGTAATGGCTGAGTCAGCAACATTAAACGCAGGCCAGTGGTGATGTTGATAGTAGACATCGAGAAAATCAATCACATGCCCATAGAGTACGCGATCGATTAAATTACCAATCGCGCCACCCAAAATAAGCGCCAGCCCGATTGCGAGTACGCGCTTGTTCTGTTCCAGGCGTTTTAGCCAGACGATCAGTACAATGCTGATTGCAAGTGATAGTGCAGTAAAAAACCAGCGCTGCCAGCCACCGGCATTGCTGAGAAAACTAAATGCCGCGCCCTCGTTATATGCAAGGGTAAAACTGAACCCCTGAAAAACTGCAACTGTGTGGTTAACAGTATTAAGGAGCTGAGCCTCAGCAAACTGTTTGCTGACCTGGTCGAGTATGATTACCAGTGCGCTGAGGCCAGACCACTTCAGCATGGTCATCAGGCAAAGCGGCGTTGCTCGCCGCTCCCCGCAACGTTTTCGATACAACGTCCACACAACTCAGGGTGCTCGCTATGCTTGCCGACGTCTTCGCGATGATGCCAGCAGCGCACGCACTTGCTGTGCTCTGAAGCGCGGGCATAAATGCCAAGATTCTCACCACTGCTGAGCTGGGTGGTGACAACATTGTCGCCGGCAGCATCAGGTGGTTGTGCGTCAGCTTCAGAGGTAATTAACACAAAGCGTAGTTCGTCATCGAGTTTGTTAAGGTCGGCTTGCAGGCTGCCGTTACAGAATAAGGTGACTTCTGCGTCCAGCGAGCCGCCAATCTGATTGTTGTTGCGTAAAGTTTCCAATTGTTTACTGACCGCGCTGCGGGTTTCCAGCATGCGTAGCCAGTAGTCCATGTTCATGGTGTCATTGTCAGCAAGCCCAAACAGTTCGTTATACCAGGTCTCCAGTAAAACCGAGTCGCTGTGCTTGCCGGGAATTTGTTGCCAGATTTCTTCAGCAGTAAAACTTAAAATTGGCGCCATCCAGCGGCACATGGCTTCGACAATATGATACAGCGCAGTTTGTGCTGAGCGCCGTGCGATACTGTCGCTCTGCGTGGTGTACTGACGGTCCTTAATGATGTCGAGGTAAAAACCGCCCATGTCCACCGAACAGAAGTTATGCAACTTCTGGTAAATCGAGTGGAAATTATAATTCGTGTAGGCCTCGATAATAGCCTGCTGTAATTCAGCGCTACGCGCAACGGCCCAGCGATCCAGCGGCAGCATGTTTTCGGGTTTAAGCTTGTGTTGTGCTGGATCAAAACCGTCGAGATTAGCCAGGAGAAAGCGCGCAGTATTACGGATACGGCGATAGGAATCGGCGGAGCGTTTTAAAATTTCATCCGACACTGTCATCTCAGCGCTGTAATCGCTGCTCGCCACCCACAAACGCAGAATATCTGCGCCCAGCGAGTTCACCACTTTTTGTGGTGCCATCACATTGCCGAGCGATTTCGACATTTTGTGGCCTTTGGCATCAACGGTGAAGCCGTGGGTTAAAACAGACTTGTAGGGCGCGACGCCATTCATCGCCACCGAGGTTAACAACGAAGACTGAAACCAGCCGCGGTGCTGATCCGAGCCTTCGAGATATACATCGGCCGGAAAAGGCAGGTGCTCATACTGGCCGAGGACACAGGCGTGGGTGACGCCGGAGTCGAACCAGACATCTAATGTGTCAGTGGTTTTTTCGTAATCGCTGTCGGCTTCACCTAGCAGTTCAGCGGAGTCGAGCTCGAACCATGCCTCGATGCCCTTTTGTTCGATACGTTGCGCTACCTGTTCGATCAGGCTGGCAGTATCGGGATGCAGTTCTCCGGTTTCTTTGTGCACGAATAAAGGTATCGGCACCCCCCAGGTGCGTTGCCGCGAGATGCACCAGTCGGGACGATTTTTTACCATACCTTCGATGCGCGCGCGACCCCAGTCGGGCAGCCACTCAGTGCTGGCAATTTCCTGCATGGCATGTGTACGCAGATTATTTTGTGTCATGCTAATAAACCACTGCGGTGTGGCGCGAAAAATAACCGGTGTTTTGTGCCGCCAGCAACACGGGTAACTGTGTTTTAACTTCGCCTGTTTTAACAACGCGCGACTGGCGCGCAGAGTTTCGAGAATGGCATCATTCGCTTGAGTGACATGGGTGCCGGCGAACAGTTCGGTGTCGGGTAAAAACACGCCGTCGCCGCCCACCGGGTTATACACGTCCAGACCATAGCGATTACCCACGATGTAGTCATCCTGACCGTGACCGGGTGCGGTGTGTACCGCGCCAGTACCGGCCTCGGTGGTGACATGGTCACCAAGAATAATCGGCACCTGCTTATTGTAAAACGGATGCTTGAATAAAAGATGCTCCAGCGCGCTACCTGGTGTGCTTGCCAGCACTGTGTAATCGACAAACTGATAACGTTCAAGTGCGGCGGTGGCGAGTGTGCTTTCCAGTATCAGACGTAGCACATCGTGCTCACTTTGCACCTGAATCAACTGGTATTCAAATTCGGGATTGAGTGCCACCGCCTGATTCGCCGGCAGGGTCCACGGGGTTGTGGTCCAGATCACGACTGCGACATCGCCTTCGCCCTGATCGGTGTTAAACGCGTTTAACACCGCAGCGTTATCGACTGCGCGGAAAGCAACATCGATCGCCGGTGACTCTTTATCTTTGTATTCGACTTCGGCTTCAGCCAGTGCTGAGCCGCAGTCGAGACACCAGTGCACCGGCTTGCTGCCCTTGTGCACATGACCGTTTTCGATCACCTTGCCGAGCGCGCGCACAATGTCGGCTTCAAATTTAAAATCCATGGTGAGATAGGGTTTATCCCAGTCACCAAGCACGCCGAGGCGTTTGAAGTCGCGGCGTTGACCATCGACCTGTTTTGCTGCGTAGTCACGACATTTCTGGCGGAAAGTTTTAGCATCGACTTTAACGCCGGCTTTGCCGACTTTTTTCTCGACCCTTAACTCGATCGGCAAACCGTGGCAGTCCCAGCCCGGCACATAGCGCGCATCAAAACCATCGAGGGTGCGGCTTTTGATAATGATGTCTTTGAGAATCTTGTTGACCGCGTGACCAATATGAATATCGCCGTTGGCATAGGGCGGGCCATCGTGCAGCACAAAGGTTGGCCGGCCGGCGCTGACTTGGCGAATCTTCTGGTACAGGTTGTTCGTTTCCCAGGCTGTTAACATCTTGGGTTCGCGTTGCGCCAGATTGCCACGCATGGGAAAGGCCGTGTGCGGCAGGTTGAGGGTGTGCTTGTAGTTTGTCATGGCCTTAGAGGTTAATGAATAATGAGTAACTAATAATGAATAATGTTTTCAAAAAAAACCGGCAAGTTGTTTATTCGATTTTCATTATTCATTATTTATTTTTAATTGCTTTTTAGCTGTTGCGCAGTCAATCGCGATCTGTTGTTTGAGTGCATCCAGGCTGTCGAATTTTTTCTCGCCGCGTATTTTATGATGAAACGCAACGCAGACATTGCGCCCGTATAAATCACCGGAAAAATCGAATACGTGGACTTCGAGCCTGACTTCGGTGCCTGCGACCGTTGGTCGGGCACCAAGATTGGCAATCGCTGGCAGTGCGTCGTGCTCTGCCGTGTGCATGGTAACAGAATACACGCCCTGGAGCGGGCTGGTGCTGCGTTTCAGGCGAATATTCGCGGTCGGAAAGCCTATGGTGCGGCCTCGTTTGTCGCCGTGCGCGACTCGGCCGCAGATCTGGTAGTCGCGCCCGAGCATACCAGCGGCGTCAGCGAGCCGATCCTGTTGCAGCGCTTTGCGGATGCGAGTGCTGCTCACCCGGCACTGATCCAGCACCTGGCTTGGTAAAGATGTGATCGCAAAGCCGTGTTGTACCGCTGCCTGCTTCAGTATTTCGATATCGCCTTCGCGGCCATGACCAAAACGAAAATCATCGCCGATCACCAGTGCACGGATTTGCAAGGCATCGACCAGAATTTGCTGAATAAAATCGGCCGCGCTCATCTCAGCGAGCTGCTCAGAAAAACGCAGTAGTAAAAACTGATCCGGACACAAGCCGGCGGGCAATTGTTGCAGCACACTGATTTTTTCCCGGGTGTTCATCAGGCGGCCACCGCCGGCCTTGCCCTGCTGGTGATTGAAATATTCGTGCGGCAGCGGTTCAAAGCTGAGCAGGCAGGCATGGGTCTGGTGCTGTTGTGCATGTTCGCGTAATAGTTTCAGCAGGGCCTGATGACCGAGATGCAGGCCATCAAAATTGCCGATACTGAGTACACAGCCGCGGTGCTCGGGGCGCAGATTATAAAGTCCGCGGACCAGTTGCATCAGTGTCGCCTCAGTACAGCCGGGCGCATGCCGCTGATCCAGAGCGTGGCAAAATAAGCGCCGGCAGACAACACAATGATCAGACTCAGGCGCAGCAGGCGTTCGCTCGCCGCCCAGTCTGTCCAGGCAGTGTGCGCGGGGCTGAGCTGCCAGATCAGCAGCGCCATGGCCGCGGCGGCGAGTGCGATTTGCAACAGCAGGCGACTCCAGCCAGCGTCGGGAACAAAGGTTTCGGTTTTGCGCAGACCGCGATACAGCATAAAGGCATTGAGATAGGCTGAGCACGAGGTGGCCAGCGCGAGCCCCACGTGCGGTGCTTCGTAATCCAGCATCACCAGCGGCACAACAAAGGCAATATTCATCACCATATTACTGATCATGGCGATAATTGCGATCCGCACCGGGGTTTTAGTGTCCTGACGCGCGTAATAGCCGGGCGCGAACACTTTAATCAGAATAAATCCAGGCAGGCCGAGAATATAGGCCATTAAACTCAGACTGGCAAGATGCACATCGCGGGCGCCAAACTCACCATACTGGAACAGCGCTGCCAGCACCGGTGCTGCCAGCATCAGCAGACCGACACAGGCGGGGATGGAAATCACCATTACCAGCCGGCTCGCCCAGTTCAGGGTCTGATTGAATTCGATGCTGGATTCGCGTGCGTGCTGATTCGATAGCGCCGGCAGAATCACAGTGGCGACCGCGATGCCGAGGACGCCGAGTGGAAACTCCAGCAGGCGGTCAGAATAATACAGCCAGGTGACGCTGCCAACCATGAGAAACGAGGCAATGATAGTGTCGAGTAATAAATTAATTTGCGCCACCGAAGAGCCGATCACTGCCGGCAGCATCAGTTTCAGAATTTTGCCCACGCCTTCGTGGTTGCGCGAAATCCGTGGTCGTGGCATCAGCCCCAGCTTGAGCAGAGAGGGAAACTGAAACAGCAGCTGTAGCACACCGGCGGCGAACACCGCCCAGGCCAGCGCCATCAGGGGTTCATCAAAATAAGGTGCGAACCACAGCGCAGCGGCGATCAGGCACAGATTGAGCAGTACCGGAGTGAAGGCGGGCACGCCAAAGCGGCCATAACTGTTGAGAATGCCGCCGGCGAAGGCTACCAGTGCAATAAAAAACAGATAGGGAAAAGTGATGCGTAATAATTCTGCGGTCAGCGCAAAACGTGCCGGCTCATCGCTGAAACCGGGTGCGAACAAATACACCAGGACGGGCGCGGCGAGCGAACCCAGCGCAGTGATTAGCAGCAGCACGCCGCCGAGCTTACCAGCGACATGATCGAGCAGGTCCCGGAGCGCCTCGCGGCTGCGCTGTTCGCGGTACTCCGAGAAAACAGGGACGAACGCCTGCGAAAATGCGCCTTCTCCGAATAAACGGCGCATAAAATTCGGGATCTTGAAGGCGACCAGAAAGGCGTCGGTGCCACCGCTGGCACCGAATATGGTCGCCAGAGTGATATCGCGCAGCAGGCCGAAAATTCGTGACACCAGTGTCATGCCGCCCACCGTCAGGGTGGAGTGCAGAAGCCGTGTACTCAGTGTGGATACTCCTTCAAAGCAGGTGCCGGTGCGTCAAACCAAAATCCGATTGTAGCGAAAATGGATTGACAAAACCCTTAGAAACTGGCATTTTACGCGCTCTTTTTTCACAGCACAGGTTTACTCCATTGGCTAATTCAGCTTCCGCTAAGAAACGCGCCAAACAGGCCGAAACTCACCGTACCCAGAACGCGGGTCAGCGTTCGATGATGCGTACTTATATCAAGCGTGTCTACAGTGCGATCGGTGCCGGCGATAAAGCTGCTGCTGAAACCGCATACAAGGCTGCCTGCCCAATTATTGACAGCGTCGCCGGCAAAGGTCTGATCCATGCCAACAAGGCAGCACGCCATAAAAGCCGCATGAACAACAATATTCGCGCTATGGCCTAAGCCAGAACGCATGTCATGCAAAAAGCCGGTCACTGACCGGCTTTTTTATTGCCTGGTTTTTCTTCTGTCTGGTGCTTAATAACTGGTTGTCCACAGATGAACACAGATAAGACTGCTTCATTGAAAAACGTTTTCGGGCATCGGGCGCTGCAATCTAAATTTTGCCGTAAGAAATATATCCACGTTCCTCTGTGGACAACTGGCTTATATCAGCACCAGATTATCGCGATGGATCAGTTCAGGCTCGTCAATATAACCCAGCGCGGCTTCGATTTTGTCGCTGGCCAGGCCCTTAATCTTTTCGGCTTCAGCGGCGCTGTAATTCACCAGTCCGCGGGCGATCTCCTGACCTTCAGCATTGATGCAACTGACCAGTTCACCGCGTTTGAAGTCGCCGCTGACCGCGCTGACGCCGACTGCGAGCAGGCTGACGCCGGAGCGCAGCAGCGCCTGTGAGGCGCCGGCGTCGAGCTGCAGTGTGCCACTGAGCCTGAGCTGGTTGGCCAGCCATTGTTTGCGCGCAGTAATGGGTTCGGCACTGGCCAGCAGCAGGCTGCCGAGGGCTTCACCACGGGCGATTCTGAGCAGCACATCGGTTTCGCTGCCGGCGGCGATCAGGGTGTCGGCGCCGGCGCGGGCGGCGCGCTGTGCCGCGCTGACCTTGGTGCGCATACCGCCGCGGCCGAGCGCGCCGCCCGCGCCGGCGATAGCGATGAGCTCGGGATTGCTGGCGCTGGTTTCGCTGATCAGTTCGGCATTTTTGTGAGTGCGTGGATCGGCGTTGAACAATCCCGCCTGATCGGTGAGCAGTACCATGAAATCGGCTTCCACCAGATTGCTGACCAGCGCCGCCAGCGTATCGTTATCGCCGAGGCGGATCTCATCGGTGGCGACAGTGTCGTTTTCATTGATGATCGCAATCGCGCCGAGTTCGAGCAGGGTGCTCAGTGTGCTGCGCGCATTTAAGTAGCGGCTGCGGTTGCTGAGATCATCGTGGGTGAGCAGCACCTGTGCGGTATGAATACCGTGCTGTTTGAAGCAGGACTCAAACGCCTGCACCAGACCCATCTGGCCAATCGCGGCGGCCGCCTGTAGCTTGTGGAGTTCGTGTGGGCGCTTGTTCCAGCCGAGCCGGGCCATGCCCTCGGCAACCGCGCCCGAGCACACCAGTACCAGCTCCTTGCCCTGCGCGCGCAGCTCGGCGATCTGCTGGGCCCAGTGGGCAATGGCCTGGTTGTCGAGACCGCGACCGGCATCAGTGATCAGCGAGCTGCCGATCTTGATCACCCAGCGCTGCGAGGCGCCCAGTTTTTCGCGTGTCGAGTTAGGCGAGCTCATCGCGCAGTTCCAGATGACGCATGATCGCCTGGCTCAGTGGCTCGGTACCATCACCCGTGGCGGCAGAAATGCAATACACCGGCCCCTGCCAGTCCAGTGCAGTGATCACGGCGTCGCGGACTTCTGTCAGCGCCTCGCTATTGAGCAAGTCGGTTTTATTGAAAATCAGCCAGCGCGGTTTTGCCAGTAGTTCTTCGCTGTAGCGTTCCAGTTCGAGCAGAATCTTGCGTGCACTGTCCACCGGATCGCTGCCA
The DNA here is from genome assembly GCA_030148865.1 of Gammaproteobacteria bacterium. GTDB lineage: Bacteria > Pseudomonadota > Gammaproteobacteria > SZUA-229 > SZUA-229 > JASBSR01. The sequence goes on along the minus strand of JASBSR010000041.1, from coordinate 119,149 downwards.
TCCATGGGCGCGACATCGATCATGTGCAGCAGCAGATGGGTGCGCATCAGATGTTTGAGAAACTGGATGCCGAGACCAGCGCCTTCCGAGGCGCCTTCGATCAGCCCGGGGATATCGGCAACTACAAAGCTCTGCAGATTGCCGACCCGCACCACACCGAGATTGGGATACAGCGTGGTGAAGGGATAATTCGCGACTTTTGGCCGCGCCGCTGAGATCGCACGGATAAAGGTCGATTTGCCGGCATTGGGCATGCCCAGCATGCCGACGTCGGCCAGCACTTTCAGTTCCAGGCGCAGCTGGCGGCGTTCGCCGGGGCTGCCAGGGGTGCATTTACGCGGCGCACGGTTGATCGAGCTTTTGTAGCGGGTGTTGCCGAGACCGTGAAAGCCGCCCTGAGCGACCATGATGGTCTGGCCGTCAGCAGTGATATCGCCGATCTGCTCGTCGGTGTTCTGGTCGTAGATGAGGGTGCCGACCGGCACCGGTACGTAGAGATCGTCGCCGCCCTTGCCGGTTTTTTCCTGCCCCGAGCCCTTTTTGCCGGCCTCGGCGAGATAGGTGCGGACGTGGCGAAAATCGGCAAGTGTGTTGAGGTTGCCATCGCCTTTTAAGTAGACGCAGCCACCATCACCACCGTCGCCGCCGTCAGGGCCGCCTTTGGGGATGTATTTTTCGCGGCGAAAGCTGACCACGCCGTTGCCGCCGTCGCCGGCAATGACTTTAATGGTGGCTTCGTCTACAAATTTCATGTCTTTTCAGTTCAAGTGTGTGTTAAAAGCTTTATCCGCCAATGAACGCAAATAAACGCGAATGTAATATCAGTCTTGTTTGTAGATGTGTATGGAATCATAACTATTCTGAATGCAGAAATATCCATCACATGATGTTTTTATTTGCGTACATTAGCGTTCATTTGCGGACAAGTATTTATTATTTTCATAAAAAAAGCCCCGAACCGGGGCTTTTTTAAGCGAAGGCGGTGTCGCCTCAGGCCGGTTGCACGCTGATGGTTCTGCGATTTCGCGGGCCGCGGACTTCGAATACCACCTTGCCTTCGGCTTTTGCGAACAGCGTGTGGTCACGACCCATGCCGACATTGGCACCGGCGTGAAATTGAGTGCCACGCTGGCGCACCAGGATATTACCTGCCAGCACAGCTTCGCCGCCGTATTTTTTCACGCCGAGTCGTTTGGATTCCGACTCGCGACCGTTACGGGTACTGCCCGCCGCTTTCTTATGTGCCATTGTTTATGCTCCTCAGTGCTGTTCGCGAGACTTCGCCGGTGGGCTTAGCCTGCAATCGCAGTAATTTCAATTTCAGTATAGTACTGGCGATGGCCGGTACGTTTCTGATGGTGTTTACGGCGGCGAAATTTCACAATTTCGACCTTATCGGCGCGACCGTGAGACTTGACTACGGCTGTCACCTTGCCACCGGCAACCAGTGGGGTGCCGATATTAATTTTGTCGCCATCAGCGATCATCAATATTTTGTCGAGCTCAACGGAAGCCCCTGCTTCGGCATCCAGTTTTTCGACGCGGCAGACATCGCCCTGCGCTACTTTGTACTGTTTACCACCTGTACTCAAAACCGCGTACATGGCGTTCTCCAAATCGTGTAATGAAAGGGCGCAGATTTTACTGGCTAGGAGGCCTGCTGGCAAGCTGGTTTCAGCTTATTTTTACCACACTGGTCAGGTATTTGCGCAAAGGCTTGACCTGCTGGGCGGCGCTAAATAGGATGCGCATTCTTTATCACCCGGAAAGCCCGTGACGACAAGCCCCAATCCGCTGGATGCCATCAAACGCCTGACCGCGACCGATATGCAGGCAGTGGATGCTGTGATTCACCAGCGTCTGGCCTCGGAGGTGGTGTTGATCAACCAGCTGGGCAATTATATCGTGAATTCCGGCGGCAAACGCCTCCGTCCCCTGCTGGCGTTGATCGCGGCCCGCGCCTATGGTTATGACGGCACACAGCACCATCTGCTGGCGGCGATTATCGAGTTCATCCACACCGCCACCCTGTTGCACGACGATGTGGTCGACGAATCCGACCTGCGCCGTGGTCACGAAACCGCCAATGCCCTGTTCGGCAACGCCGCCAGCGTGCTGGTGGGTGATTTTTTGTATTCGCGTGCGTTCGAGATGATGGTTGAAGCCAATAACATGCGGGTCATGGAAATCCTCGCCAACACCACCAATGTGATCGCCGAAGGCGAAGTCATGCAGTTGATGAATGTGCACGATGCCGACACCGGTGAGGCCCGCTACATGGAGGTGATTTATTGCAAAACCGCGAAATTATTCGAAGCTGCGACCCGCCTTGGTGCTGTGGTCTGTGCTCGCAGCGCTGCAGAAGAAGCGGCGATGGCGGCTTATGGCAGACATCTGGGGACCGCATTCCAGCTGATCGATGATGTCCTCGATTATGCCTCCAGCAGCGAGGCCATGGGCAAAAATGTCGGTGATGATCTCGCCGAAGGCAAGCCCACGCTACCGCTGATTTATGCTCTGGCGCAGGGCACGGTGGAGCAGGCAGCGCAGATCCGGCGCGCGATTGAGAATGGTGGTTATGAGCTGCTCGCCGAAGTGCAGCAGATAATCAACGACACCGGCGCGCTGACCTATACCGAGATGGTGGCGAAACAGCAGGCTGAGCTGGCCCGGGCGCAACTGGCGCATTTGCCCGAGTCAGAATACCGGCAGGCACTGCACACCCTGGCCGATTTTTCGGTGGCGCGCGCGAGCTGAGAAATTTTTTCAGCAAAATAGCTGAAACATCACTGCTAAAGCCCCAGAGGCGAGACAAGCTGCTAGAATACGCGGCTTCGGAGTGTAGCTCAGCTTGGTAGAGCACTACGTTCGGGACGTAGGGGTCGGAGGTTCAAATCCTCTCACTCCGACCAGTCGGTCATTCAATCGATACGAGTTTAGAATCTGTGGCAAAAGGCACCCTGTATATCATTTCTGCGCCCTCCGGTGCTGGTAAGACCACGCTGGTACAGGCGTTGCTGGCAAGAATCGACGACCTGGTATTGTCGATATCGCACACCACCCGAGCCGCGCGCAAAGGTGAAGCGGATGGCGTGGACTATCATTTCATCACCCTGACCGAGTTCGAGGCGATGATGAACGGCGGCGAGTTTCTCGAGCACGCTAAAGTGTTTGATAATTATTACGGTACCTCGCGCCAGTATATTCAGCAGCAGCTGGATCTGGGCCAGGACGTGATTCTGGAGATCGACTGGCAGGGCGCGCGCCAGATTCGGCAGCAAATGCCGGGCTGCCAGTCAATTTACATTTTGCCGCCGAGCATCGCCGCCCTGCGGCAGCGGCTCAGCAATCGCGGTCAGGACGCCGCCGAGGTGATCGACCGCCGGATGCGGGATGCAGTCAGAGAAATGTCGCATTACAATGAATTCGACTATATAGTTATCAATGACGAATTCGAAACCGCTGGCGAGCAGCTGGCGGCTATATTTATCAGCCACCGAACGCTGAAACAATATCAGCAGGAAAAAAATGCGGATTTGCTGGCCGCATTGTTAATGACTCAACAAGTGGAGTGACCTTAGATGGCGCGTTTAACCGTAGAAGATTGTCTGCAAAATGTAGAAAACCGTTTCGAGCTGGTACTGCTTGCTGCACGCCGCGCGCGTCAGCTGGCCATGGGTGCTGATGCTCAGGTGGCACTGGACAATGATAAACCCACCGTGCTCGCGTTGCGCGAAATCGCCGAAGGCATGGTCAGTAAAGAAATGATGGACGCTGAAGAAGTCGTGATTCCTCAGGATGACATGGAAATGTTCATCGAAGGTGATTTGCAGGCGGGTTTCTAATTACTGTTGATTTTCAGACAACATCGTTCGCCCAGTTTTCGATGCGGCAGTGTCGAGCCAGGGGCCCTGTTGTTTGTCGAGTTTTATTTTCAACTGAATTATCAGCGGCGTCGTGAGCGAACCCGTTCACAGTGATGGCGTGGACGCAGGCCACGAAGGTGAGCGTTTTCTGATATCAGATCTATGTAGTCTGGTCGGCACCTATATGGAGCAGGATCAGGTCAAAGATGTTTATCGGGCGTACTTGTTCGGTGCCCAGGCGCACGAAGGTCAGCTGCGCGCTTCCGGCGAACCCTATATCTACCACCCAATAGCAGTTGCGCGCATCCTGGCGCAAATGCGCATGGATGTAAAAAGTATTATCGCCTCGATTTTGCACGATGTGCTCGAAGATACCCCCGCCACCCGCAAGCTGATTTCGCGTGAATTCGGTGAAGATGTCGCGCATCTAGTCGATGGTGTCAGCAAGCTCACCCATATCAAATTTAAAAACAAGTTCGAGCAACAGGCAGAGAACATACAAAAAGTTTTGTTAGCGATGGCGCAGGATATACGCGTTATGCTGATCAAGCTTGCTGATCGTTTGCATAATATGCGCACACTCGATAGCTTGTCGCATGAAAAGCGCCGGCGCATTGCTCAGGAAACGCTGGATATTTATATCCCGATTGCCAATCGTCTCGGTATTTATACCATGCGACACGAGCTTGAAGATCTGGCCTTCCGCGCCATGTATCCGATGCGCTATCGCATATTGCAGCACGCAGTTGATAAAGCTGCCGGACATCGCAAGGAAGTCATTAAAAAAATTGACACCGCGCTGGTGGTGCGACTCGATGAACTGGGAATCAGTGCTGAAGTTATCTCGCGCAAGAAAAATCTTTATAGCCTCTATAATAAAATGCGCATCAAACATTTGTCGTTCGACAATGTATTTGATGTTTATGCGCTGCGGGTGGTGGTGAAATCGGTCGATGAATGTTATCGCGTACTCGGTAGTGTGCATAATTTATTCAAGCCTATCCCCGGTCGTTTTAAAGATTATATCGCGATCCCAAAAAGCAACGGTTACCAGAGTCTGCACACTGCTTTGTACGGACCGCATGGCCTTCCCATGGAAGTGCAGATTCGTACTGCAGATATGGATCGTTTCGCCGAGAGCGGCATTGCTGCACACTGGTTGTATAAGTCACCGGAAGAAACCGGACTCAGTGGTGCCCACGCTCGCGCTCGCGACTGGTTGACCGGTATTCTGGAAATGCAGCAGAGCGCGGGTGATTCGCTCGAATTTCTGGAAAATGTCAAAGTCGATTTATTCCACGATGAGGTTTATGTCTATACTCCGGAAGGCGACATCGTAAAATTGCCGCGTAATGCCACGCCGGTCGATTTTGCTTATTACGTGCACACCGATATTGGTAATACCTGTGTCGCCAGTAAACTCGATCATAGCTTTGCGCCGTTAAATACACCATTATATAGTGGTCAGACGGTAGAAATTATTACTTCACCAAACGCGCGACCGAACCCGACCTGGTTAAACTATGTAGTCACTGCCAAAGCGCGGAGTAATATCCGTAGTTACCTGAAAAATCTGCAGGCCGATGAAGCCGTAGCACAGGGCCGGCGTTTGCTGGAACGTTGTCTCAAGGGGCTTGGGCTACGCCTCGATGATGTACCGCAAAGCGCGATAGAAGAAACCCTGAAAGAATATGGCTTTAAAATCATTGATGAGTTGCTGGAAGATGTTGGTATGGGCAATCGCCCGCCCAGTCTGGTCGTGCGGCGAATGGTGCCGGAACGCATCCCATACGGTGATTCTGCAGAAACTCGTGAAATGAAAACACAGGCACCGCTGGCGATACATGGTACTGAGGGCATGGTGGTGTCCTACGGCAAATGTTGCCACCCGATTCCCGGTGATCAGGTGATCGGTATGTTGAGCAAGGGCCGTGGCATAGTCGTGCATCGCGAAGGCTGCCGCAATCTGGATTCAGCCCGCAGTCAGGCCGATAAGTATATTGATGTGCAATGGGCAGGTGATGCTAGCGGCGTATTCACCTGCGAGATACGTCTCGATGTCAGTAATACGCCAGGCGTACTGGCGCGTACTGCCACTATCCTTTCAGACGAAGGAGCCAACATTCAAAATGTCGAACTCGAAGATCGCGATGGTATGAATATGAGTATCGTGTATCTGATTGACGTTAAAGATCGTGTGCATCTTGCCAGCATCATGCGTCGCCTGCGTAAGGCATCGAATGTGTTGCGCATCACGCGCGTATAAAAATATATTCAGTTAATAGAAATGGGTCTGGATTTACATGAAAAAAGAAATCATTGCGACAGATAAAGCACCTCAGGCGATTGGGACATACTCACAGGCGGTGAAGTGTGGCAACACGGTTTACATGTCAGGGCAGATACCACTGATACCCGAAACCATGGAACTGGTCGATGGTGGCATCGCAGCACAAATTCGTCGCGTTTTTGATAATTTGCAGGCAGTCGCGAATGCGGCTGGCGGTGGTTTACAGGACACAGCCAAACTCAATGTGTTTCTTGTCGATCTGGCGCACTTCCCGGTGGTAAATGAAGTGATGGCGGAATATTTCACCCAGCCCTATCCGGCGCGCGCAGCAGTTGGCGTCGCTGCCCTGCCTAAAGGCGCGCAGGTTGAGGTGGATGCGGTACTGGAACTGGGTTGAAGAATATTGTCCACAGATAAACACAGAAAAAATTAATCAGCCCATAATATTGTAGGCTCTGTTTTCAAAATGCTAACAGCTCTTGTATTTAATTATCTGTGATCATCTGTGGACGGCTTCTGTTTTTAGTGTTTTCCCTGTTCTCTGGGGCAAAATTTATATAATTGATATGCAAACAAGATGAATAAAGATCAGGATGATTCTTTTGAGTATCGCAGTGTCACCACGTTAAAAGGCGTGGGCCCTGCTGTCGCCGGGAAACTGGCTAAACTCGATATACATAATGTACAGGATGTTTTGTTTCACCTTCCGCTTCGCTATGAAGATCGCACTCGCATCGTGCCGATTGGTTCCTTGCGCCCTGGTCAGCAGGCAGTGATCGAAGGCGTGATCGAACACAGCGAAGTTAAATATGGTGGGCGACGGGTGCGTGGTCGCAACGGGCGCAGTCTGTTGTGCTATTTGTCCGATGGCACGGGTGGCATAGTGCTGCGATTTTTTCATTTCAATGCCCGCCAGCAGGCCAATCTTGGATCCGGTGTACGTATCCGCTGTTTCGGTGAAGTGCGTGCCGGTGCGCGAGAGCTCGAAATCGCGCATCCAGAATATCGCCGCATGTTTGAGAACAGTGTGACTGCGGTCGAAGATAAGTTAACTCCGGTCTACCCAAAAACAGACGGCGTACACCAGACGCTATTGCGCAACCTGGCAACCCAGGTGCTGACACAGCTGGAAACCGGCGCAGTCAAAGACTGGTTGCCGGAGTCTATTCGCGTGCAATATTCGTTTCCAGATTTGCCGACGGCGATTCGCACCGTACATCAACCACCGCCGGATGTTTCGTTGCATCAGATTGAAGAGCGCAGACACCCGGCGCAACGACGTTTAGTATTCGAAGAATTGCTCGCGCATCAACTCAGTCTGATGCAACTACGCAAGCGTATTCAGGCGCGCAAGGCGCAGCGTTTGTTGCTGACATCTGATGCCTATCGAAAGTTTGTGTCAGGGCTTGACTTCGAGCTTACTCGCTCGCAGCAAAAAGTGACTGCTGAGATTTTGCACGACATGTCTAACGCGACACCGATGCTGCGCTTGTTGCAGGGGGATGTTGGTTCTGGCAAAACTGTGGTCGCCGCCTGTGCGGTGCTAGCAGCGGTGGTCAATGGCAAGCAGGCGGCGGTGATGGCGCCGACAGAAATTCTTGCGCTGCAACATTATGAAAATTTTTGCCGCTGGTTCGATCAGGATGTATATAAATGTGTCCTGCTGACCGGCAAGCACAAGGGTAAGGCGCGCGCGCAAAGGCTGGAGGTCATTGCCAGTGGGGCAGCGCAAATTGTGATTGGTACCCATGCGCTGTTCCAGGATGAGGTTGAGTTCAAGCATCTGGTATTAGCAGTGGTGGATGAGCAGCATCGCTTTGGCGTGCATCAGCGTCTGGCGCTGCAACAAAAAGGTCAGCGCCAGAATGCTCGCACACCGGGTGAAGTACCGCATCAGTTGATCATGACAGCCACGCCGATTCCGCGGAGTCTGGCGATGACGGTCTACGCTGACCTCGATTATTCTGCGATTGATGAATTACCGCGTGGCCGCAAACCGGTATCGACTGTGGTGGTGTCCAACAGCCGTCGTCAGGAAGTGATCGATCGCGTCGCGAATGCCTGCAAGCATGGTGAACAGGCGTACTGGGTGTGTACCCTGATCGATGAATCTGAAGTTCTGCAATGTCAGGCGGCTGAAGACGCGGCAGCGCAACTCACAGAAGAATTGCACGACCTTAATATTGGCCTGGTGCATGGCCGCATGAAGCAGGCAGAAAAAACCGCAGCGGTAGAGAGCTTTCGTCAGACACAGACCGACTTGCTGGTCGCCACCACAGTGATTGAGGTTGGTGTCGACGTGCCCAATGCCTCGCTGATGGTCATCGAAAATGCTGAACGCCTCGGTCTCGCACAATTGCACCAGCTGCGCGGTCGCGTGGGTCGCGGCAGTCGCAAGAGTGTTTGTGTATTGATGTATCACGTGCCGCTGTCGGCACAGGGCAAACAGCGGCTCGCGATATTGCGCGAAACCAGCAGCGGCTTTGTCGTCGCGGAAAAAGACCTGGAAATGCGTGGTCCAGGTGAAGTGCTGGGCACGCGCCAGACTGGCCTGCTGGAATTGCGTATCGCCGATATCGTGCGCGAGCAGGCCATGTTGCCTGAGATCAAACAGGCGGCAGAGATTGTGATGCGAAACCACCTCGATTGTGTCCAGCCTCTGATACGACGCTGGCTGGGCACAGCGGAAAGATACGGCGCGGTATAAGACCGGGCACTGGTTTTTTGCCCGGTTCTCGACTATCTATTAAATACACCAGCAAACTGACCTGCTATGGCGAAAGATACCAAACAAATGAATAAGGCTTTACCTGAGCTATCAGCGACAAGCACGCGCGTTCAGCAAACCCAGGTTTCGCGCCTGATTCAGAGTTCGGCGGCGGGCAATGCGATTGTTTTCGTGATGGCGATCATCTGGGTGGCGTTGCTCTGGGGAGAATTGCCGACGCCGGTATTAGTGGTCTGGTTGCTGGCAATGGGCGTGCTGTTTGTGTTTCGTGCCGGCATCCATTATTTCGATTTGTACAAAACTCCACGGGCCGGTATTCCAGTCGATCTGGTGCGACGCTGGTATTTACTCGCCGTGATGTTTACTGGTGCTGGCTGGGGCGTGACATCGATACTCATGTTTCCGGGCAACCAGCTGGAACAGATAGTGCTCGCATTTATTCTGGTCGGTGTTTCTGCCAGCGGCATTATGTATGCTCACGTCGCCTGGGTATATTATGCCTACGTCGGTTTTGTGTTATTACCTTTGATGCTGCGTCTGTTCAGTATCGGTGGTGAAGTGTATTACGCACTGTCAGCGATGACCGCGTTTTTTCTCGGTGTGATGATGCTCGCAGTACACAAAATGTATCAGTCATCGATGGCGGCGCTCGAGCTTTCGTACAAGAATGAAGAGCTGATTAAAGACCTGGAAGTATTAAATAGTAGCCTGACTGAAGAGATCGAATACGTCAAACAAGTTGAAACCGAACTGGTCGAAGCACGTGATCATGCCGAAAAGATGTCACAGGCCAAAGGTCAGTTTCTCGCCAACATGAGCCACGAAATTCGCACGCCAATGAACGGTGTGCTCGGTACGCTGCAACTACTGGAAACATCTGAGCTTACACAGGCCCAGCGTGATTATGTCAGCACGGCACATAAGTCTGCAGAAGCATTGCTTTCAATTCTCAATGACATACTCGATCTTTCCAAAATTGAAGCGGGTAAGCTTGGCATCGAAAATATTAATTTTGATTTGCGCGAACTGATTATAGATATTGTCGACCTGCAGAGACATCGGGCAGAACAGAAAAAAATTAATTTATTAACCGACATCGACCCACAGCTTTCGAGCACAGTAGTGGGTGACCCGGTACGGATTCGTCAGTTGCTGGTGAATCTGCTGTCCAATGCAGTCAAATTCACTGAGAACGGAGAAGTTTGCCTTCGACTTAAAGTGTTAGAACAGACGGGTAGTGAATCGGTATTGCGTATTGAAGTGGATGATACCGGCGTTGGCATCGATGAAATCACACAAAAGAAATTATTCACAGCTTTTACGCAGGCCGATGGTAGTACCACTCGTAAATATGGTGGCACCGGTTTGGGCCTGGCGATTGTGAAGCAGCTGGTGCACTTAATGCGGGGTCGGCTGGGTGTTGATAGTGTGCCGCGCAAAGGCTCGACCTTCTGGTTTGAGATCCCCGTGGCTGTCGCCAGCGGTGATATTGAAAAGCCTGCGCAGCAGCAAAAGCCGCTGCCGGCTCTGCCTGCTGGTGCGAGAATTTTACTCGCCGAGGATAATCCAGTGAACCAGCTGGTTGCCAGAAAGATGCTGGAGAAATTTGGAATGCAGGTGGTGGTGGTTGATAACGGCAATCAGGCCTTAAAACAGCTGGAGAAAGAAAGTTTCGATATCGTACTAATGGACTGTCAGATGCCCGAACTGGATGGGCTGGCAGCAACGCGAATTTTGCGCGACTACGAAAACCAGATGTCACGCTCGCGAACCACAGTAATCGCGATGACGGCGAATGTGATGGAGGGTGATCGCGAGCGCTGCCTGAGTGCAGGCATGGACGATTATCTGGGCAAGCCGGTCAAGCTCGATGAGCTGGAGGCGGTGATCTGCCGCTGGCTGCAATCGTAGATTATACGCCGCAGATTGAGTTCTCATTGTTGCCGCGAACGCGTTATCATGGGCGATTTCTAGCATCGATTTTTATTTCCCATGCCTGCACCTCGATTTAAGTCCCGCTGGTATCGCCGCAGGCAGTTATTCAATCTTGCAGTCCCCGAGCTGTTACTGAGCTGGTTGTTTGATCCAACTTCGTTAACCACGCGATTGCGACGGCGTTGTCCCGGACAATTTCGCGTCGAGCTGATTTCGCAGCAGATCACACGACCGAGTCTGGACGAAGCCCAGGCACTGGGGCTTGATTATGGCGCCTCGGCGCTGGTGCGTCAGGTGCGCTTACACTGTGCTGATCAGGCAGTGGTGTATGCGCGCACGGTGATTCCGCTGACCACACTCTCGGGTAAACAGCGCAGCTATGCCAATCTTGGCAATAGATCGCTCGGCAGTATGTTGTTTGCTGATCGCAGTATGCATAGAAGTGAAGTGCATGCGACATGCCTGCATCGTGATAGTGCACTCAGAGCTTACGCGGGCACTGGTGAAATCTGGGGAAGACGTTCTGTGTTTTATGTGAGCGGCAAACCTTTGCTGGTCAGCGAATATTTTTTACCGGCACTGCTGGGCTAAATCCGCGAAATAGCTGTGGGTGAGTCGCGCAGCATTCTGGCGACCTGTGATGTGTTTGCATCACAGGTCGTGCTCGAAATAACAGTATTGTTGCTATTCTTTGAGCAGAGTGACGTGCTGAATCACGACTGGTGTCACGGGTACGTCGGAACCAAAGGGGCCGCCGGCGCTGGTTTTCATTTTGGCGATATTGTCCATCACGTTCATGCCCTGTTTGACGTCGCCGAACACAGCATAACCCCAGCCGCGCATAGTCTTACCACTATAGTCCAGGGCGTAGTTATTGACGGTGTTAATAAAAAACTGATTAGTTGCCGAGTGCGGGTCGCCGGTGCGCGCCATGGCAATGGTGCCGCGTTTGTTTTTCAGGCCGTTGTCTGCCTCGTTACCAATAGGGGCGTATGTGTCGACCTTATTATAGTTCTGGTCAAAGCCGCCGCCCTGATTCATAAATCCGCGCATCACACGATGAAATATGGTGCCGTCGTATTTACCGGCTTCGACATAACGTAAAAAATTTTTTACCGTCACTGGCGCCTTGTCAGGATAGAGCTCAATCACCACCGTGCCTTCGCTGGTTTCCATCTTAACCCTGGGGTTTACAGCGAAGGCAGTGTTGAGGCTAATGGTTAGTGCCAGCATCAATAGGTATTTCATGGCACGATTTTTTATCAGGAACATACAAGGTCTCCAGAATTGTTTAGCATTGGTGCGCGCGGGTTGCGCGAAGTTCAATCGCGCTACTTCGCGATCAGGTGGATTTTAAACTTTTATCACCGCTTTGCGTGAGAGATGAGATTTATTCATGCCGACAGCGCGTAAAAATAATGCGACCAGCTCCTGGCTCAGCTCTTCCATGCTCAGATCTTCGAGTCGATCGTGAGGCTGCAAAAATTTTTGTGCCAGTGCTTCGCGTAGCATGCCCTGAAACATCAGACCGGCGGCCATAATGGTGATCTCGCGGTTGGGAATGTCGTGGCTCATGCGCTCATTGAGGCTGAATTCAATATAATCGGTAAAACTTTTCCAGCGATTTTTGAAAAATTCGTTGGTGGCCGAGCTGCCGTCGAGCAGGCTCTGCAGTTCGATGCGCAGCAGATCCGGATTATCGGTCACGCTTTTGATATAGACCTGGGTCATGCCAATCAGCACATCTTCAAAACTGGTGCTACTGTTGACCACAGTGTCGACATAGCTCTCGCGCCGGCCGGACATGTTCTGCAACACGGTGTCGTAGAGTTGTTGCTTGGATGCAAAATGGCGATATAAAATCGCCGGAGAAACATCAACCTGGCGCGCGATCTCGTCGATAGAAACGCCGTGGAATCCTTTCTCCGCGAATAACTTCATGGCCGCTTCCAGTATCGAGTCGCGGCGCTGGTGTGCGGGCATGCGCTGGTTCATAGGGGTATGCCAAATAGCTGACCCGAGGCTCCACCAGTGCCGGCTGGAGTCTACGGGTCAGCGGGGGCATGTAGTCAATCAGGCCGCTTTTTTGATCATAAACATGAACTTGCCGCCTTCTTCGCCACTGGAAAGCAGTTCGTTGCCGGTCTGCTTGCAGAAAGCTTCAAAGTCTTTTACTGAACCGGGATCGGTTGCAATAATTTTTAGTGTCTGGCCGCCTTCCAGTCCTGCAATAGCTTTTTTGGCGCGCAGAATTGGCAGTGGACAGTTCAAACCAGTTGCGTCTAATTCAGCGTCGAATTCGCTCATAAATCACCTCGGTAGTTTGTTATTTGTGAACGTTCACTAACATAAGTGAACGATTGCTAACATATGCCCAAACGTGTCCAGTGTCAAGCACTTTTTAAGGCATGTGCCTGAGTATGTGGAAGCGTCGGCTCGGCTGGTGGTCTGGGGTCAGCTGTTAGCGGATCGGGCGTAAAAATTGCGAAAATCCTCGCCGATCTCGAGCCAGAGTATGCCATTTTCCTGGCTCAGCGGCAGGCTCTGCAAAGACTCGTCGACGCAGGGTCCGGCAATGCACAGGCCGCTGTCGATCTCGAACAGAGCGTCGTGGGTGGAGCACTGGATAAAGGCCTGGTCGAGATCGAGAAACTGGTCTTCCTGCCATTCCAGATTGACCCCGGTGTGCGGGCAACGGTTGACGAAGGCGTGGAAAGAGGCGTTGCTGTGGACCACAAACACGGCCAGCGGCTGACCGTGAAAGTCGAGTTCAAAAGCCTTGCTGCCGGGGTCGGCAATGTCGCTGGTCTGGCACAGGCTATATTTCACAAGAGCACCCTGTTTAAAATGGTAAGGTTAGTGTACGACAGAGGCTGCGCATTATAACAAGTGTGAGCGCGTCGCGTCAGTGATACCCGCAGAAGCCGAGTTTTGGACAGGATAGTATGCTGTTTAATATCATGAGTCAGGATCAGTACTGGTTGCTAGTCTTGCTGTTAATCGTAATGACAGTGATAGCGCTGGGCTATGTGATTGTGCAATTGAAAACGCTGAGCAGGCGCGAAGACGAGCACAGCAGGCACTTCATGCAGATGCAGCAGTCACAGACGTTGCTGCGTGAAGAACAGATCAAAGGTCTGGCCGATGTGCAGCTGAAACTGGAAAAACGCTTTGGCGAGCTGCAACAGAGCATTGAAAAACGCCTCGGTGAAATGTCAGAAGCCAATGTTGAGCGCCAGGCACAATCCAATCTGGAAATTCAAAAAACACTCAACGAGCGTCTTACTGAAATCAGCGGTCAGGTTGAAAAACGTCTGAGCAAGGGGTTTGAAAAAACCAATGAAACCTTCACTGACGTGGTAAAGCGTCTTGCCATGATCGATCAGGCGCAAAAACGCATCACTGAGTTATCCAGCAACGTGGTGAGTTTGCAGGAGGTGCTCACCGATAAGCGCTCTCGAGGTGCCTTTGGAGAAGTGCAGCTCGCTGGCCTGGTGCGTAATGTGATGCCGGAAAACTCATTTTCACTACAGCACAGTTTATCGAATGGCAAACGTGCAGACTGCGTATTATTTCTGCCAGAGCCGACTGGTGATATGGTGATCGACTCAAAATTCCCGCTAGATTCATTTCAGCGCATGGTCGACCCTGATGCGCACGCCACAGACCGGGTGACGGCCGAACGCCAGTTCAAACAGGATATAAAAAAACATATCAGCGATATTGCAGATAAATATATTATTGCAAATGAAACCGCAGACGGTGCCATGATGTTTATCCCGGCTGAAGCAGTGTTCGCCGAAATCCATGCGCATCACTCTGATCTGGTCGAAGAATCACAGCGACGTCGCGTCTGGATGGTATCGCCGACTACCATGATGGCAGTGTTAACTACCGCTCGCGCAGTATTAAAAGATTCGGCCACGCGCAAACAGATCAACCTGATCCAGGAGCACCTGGTTAGTCTGTCGAAAGATTTCGGCAGATTTAAAACGCGGATGAGAGATCTGGCTCGTCATATTAAGCAGGCTAATGATGATGTTGGCCTGGTGCATACCTCGGCGAATAAAATCAGTAGCCGATTTGAAAAAATCGAAAAGGTCGAGTTGCAGGACGAAACCGACATCGAGCTACTCGAAGACGAGACTGAGGGAGAAGCATAAATGTCACAAACACCACAGCTTTCCAGAGTTTCTCAATTGCTTTTAGTCAGTGCAGCGCTGGTGATCGTGATTGCAGGTGTGCGTGAAGCGGCAGCGTTGCTGGTGCCGTTTCTACTGTCTGTGTTTATTGCAGTATTGTGCCTGCCTGTCATGCAGACAATGAGAAATAAAGGTGTGCCGGAATTTTTGGCAATACTGCTGGTTATGGTTCTGGTGTTCATCGTGGGCGCAGGACTGGTGGTTCTGGTGGGCAGTTCAGTCGATGATTTCACGCGGAACCTGCCTCAGTACGAGACTAGAATAAGCGAGCAATGGAGCCGTTTTTTGGCCTGGTTATCTGCATCGGGTGTCAGCCTGCCGCAGCAGACATTGATGAATAATTTTGATCCACGGTCAGCGGTGCAGATGGCAAAAGCGATACTCGCGGGATTCGGTAATGTGCTGGCCAATTCATTTTTAATTATTCTGACTGTCATATTTATATTATTAGAAGCCGGAAGTTTTAAACGAAAACTGGCGGCATTTAAAAAGACGCACGACGTGGAGGAAGAGGCCTCGGAAGATTTCTTGACTGAGTTCACACAAAAAGTCCGTGACTACATGAGCATCAAAACCTGGATGAGCCTGCTCACTGGCGCGTTAGTGGTGTTATGCCTGTGGCTATTAGGCGTAGATTATCCCCAGCTCTGGGGCGTGCTTGCGTTTATGCTGAATTATGTGCCCAATATTGGCTCAATTATTGCCGCCGTGCCAGCGGTGCTGATCGCGCTGGTGCAGGCGGGCACCGGAACTGCCTTATTGGCAGCGAGCGCTTATGTCATAATTAATGTGGTGGTTGGCAACGTGCTGGAACCGAGATTTATGGGTAAAGGTCTGGGGCTATCTACTCTGGTGGTATTTGTATCACTGGTGTTCTGGGGCTGGGTGCTCGGGCCAGTCGGAATGCTGCTGTCTGTACCGTTGACAGTCACGGTTAAGCTGGCGCTCGATAGTAAGTCTGAAACGCGCTGGATAGGCACTCTACTGGGGCACGCAGACTAATCCAGAGAGGCTCAAATCGATGAAGCAAAAGATACTTCGATTGAATCAGGACGAAGCAGGCGACTGGGTTGCCGAGCTTTCCTGCGGCCATGCACGCCATGTTCGTCACCGCCCACCGTGGCAGAATTATCGCTGGATATCAAACGCTGAGGGCCGAGCAAGTATGATAGGTGGAAAACTAAAGTGCGGATTGTGTTCCCAGGGTATGGATAAACCGGTTAAATCAAAAGACAGGACATAAATTATGCAGCTCGTCATATTCTCCGCAGTTGGGCGAGTATTTACCCCGGATTTCTCGCAGAAATAGATTCGACGGCTACACTCTAATGCAGTTCTAAAGTTCTGGAGTAACTAACATGCAAAAATTTATACCATTCGTACTATTTTTATCACTAGCGAGCCCAACTGCTATGGCAGATGTGCTCGGACTATACGTTGGCGGTGGCGCGTGGCGTCACGATCCATCGGGCAGTTTTAGTTCGACAGATCCAGGCAGTGATAGCATCGATATGAAGTCATCGATGAATTTCAAGGAAAAGACAGAATCTTACCTCTGGCTGGCGTTTGATCATCCGCTGCCCATACTGCCGAATATACGCCTGGAAAAAACCGGGCTTTCGCATAGTAGCAGCACCGGTGGCACATTCAATTATAAAGGCAACCCGGTGGCGACGGGTGCCACCAGGATTCAACTCGATAGTACAGATGCCATTTTGTACTACCGATTGCTGGATAACTGGGTAAATTTTGATATTGGTCTTGATTTGCGCAAGATTGATGGTGAATTCAAAATAGGGGGTGATACCAGCAAATTTAATGAAACCATTCCCATGTTGTATCTTGCCGCGCAGTTTGATTTACCGTTCAGCGGGTTGTCTGTCGGCGGTGATTATAGAGTTATAAGTTCTAGCGGTAGTCGTTATAGCGACGTTAGGTTACGGGCTGTTTATGAAATGAGTGTCATCGGCTTTGAAGCCGGAATTCGTTCTGTCAACCTGATATTGGATAATGTTGACGGTATAAATTCAGATATTGAATTCAAAGGCTTAATGGTGGGTGCATTTTTACATTTCTAAGTAGGTAATATACTGATTGAATATGATTTACCAGTATAGCGAGGTGATAATTCACGGCGGCGCAAGCAAAGTTTGCGTCGCCGTTTCGTTTTATGAGATTAAGTAGTATCTTCGTCAGTTTTAATTGTAAAGCTTGCTGATAGTGGCAAGCAGAGAGGCTTCACTAAAGTGGTTTTTGTCAAATGCAGTGGCAATGCTTCCTGGCGATGTAACCACATCGTGAGATGAAAAGATAATAATTGGTATATCTGGATGGTTGGTGCTGAGCTCGCGAATTGGCTTGAGACCGGAACCATCGGGTAAAGTGAGGCCGAGTAGCGCAAGCTTATACCTGTTATCCTGTAAATGCGCTCTCGCTTCAGCGAGCGTTGAGGTACTGGTTAGCTCAGCAATATCAGAGATATCGGTTGATATGTATTCCAGTATATACGGATCATCACCGATGTGTAACAGCACCTTTGACGCTGCCATTCATATGCCGCCCCTTTGTAATAACTGTGGTATTCCGAAGTTAACCGAACCTGTGATATTAACCGGCACAGGTTATGGTTACTCGTGTTTGATGGTATCACCGATTAGTTGAGTGTTAGGGACACCGCGTTGTTGCGCCATGTTCGCGCAACTGCTTATCAGTGTCTCGCGGCCTGCGATGTAAAAATCATAGTCGGCAAGGTGCTCAAGCGTGTCGCATATAGTATCCAGCACTGGTTGATGTGTTTCAGTATCATCAGAGAGCAGATCTGCATCAATGGTGTGATAATGAAAATTATCAAGCGCGTCCTGCCAGGCGCGACATAAGTTATCCATATAACGATCGCTCGGTTTGGCTGTGATCCAGAACAGGTGAATGTGCTCAGCATCATCCAGTGCCATAGCATGTTCGATCAGACTCTTGATGGGTGCAAAGCCAGTGTGCCAGGCAATGAACACCAGAGAACGTACAGAATTTTCGTCGAGCACAAACTCACCACGCGGGCCAACGATGTCTATAGCGTCGCCCGGCTTCAGTGACTGGAACACGTGTTGTGCGAAAGCGTTGTGTTCGATTCCGGGAATCTGAAAATGCAGGTTCATATCGTCACACGGACAGCTACTAATCGAAAGCTCGGTAGAGGGTATGGTCTGGCCATCGCCAAGCGTGACGTACTGGCCAGCAAAAAACCGCAGCCGTTTGGTGCGTGGTGTTTTGAGATGCAATAAGGCAACGTTGCTCCTGAACTCTATCTTCTTAACTTTGGCAGAAATTTGTTGTTCTGGGATATCACGCGTATTGCTGGCTTCGACGGTTTCAAGAACAACGTCGCTGATGGCGGCATTGCAGCACATCAGGAATTCGCCGGTGGCTTTTTGTTCGTCGCTGAGCATAAAGTCGTGCGTCTGGGTTTGCTTGATGTCGCCGGAAATCAGGCGTGCTTTGCATTTGCCACAATTGCCGTTGCTACAGGCATAATTTAAGGCGAGGCCGGCGCGGAGGCCGGCTTCGAGCAGGCTGGATGTGCCTTCGACAAAGAAATCGTGGCCACTGGGCAAAATTCTAACATGTGCAGTCATAAGCCTTAATAGAGTATCATTTGCGAGTAGTTGTGCGGAAGCCTGGGCATCAGAGCGCTGCGCCTCGGTAGCCTGTTTGAGCCAGAGCTTGAGTGCATCGAACTCTGGCTCGCTGGTTTTTATTTTGGCCAGGCGTTGTGCCAGTTGCTCGACGATTTCGACATATTTTTTTGCCACCGAGCGCGTTTCGCTCAATTCCTGACAAAGCGCAGTGACACGGGTGGATAATACATCAGTGTCCGGTACGCTGTTGCCATCGCGTAACAACTTGTTATACGCAGCATGCTTGATGTGCTGCGAATGTTCGATCATGGTGTTGTCTTCGATTTCAGTTTGCGGATACGCCTTGAGCAGTTCTTCAAGCGATACCATGCCCTCAAAAGTGAGAATATCCCCATCCTGAATACGTTTTTGTAGCGTCCGACGCTTGATACCCACCAGTCGAGCGGCCTGAGATAATGATAAATAACGGTTGATGATGCGCTGTGACTTCTTCATGTAAAGAAGTTACGGCAGAAGGCGGTCTCAGGCAAGTCTAATTAAAATCCTTCACCCAGATCGAGGAACGACACGGCTATACCATCAGCGGCGATACGGACAACAACAGCATCTTTAAATGTATCAGCATCATCATCGAGTGGATTTAGAAAATGCAGATGAACAATTTCACCGATGGGAAATTGATCGGGGTCATCAACTACCAGAAACATACCGCTGGCGCTGATATTGCGAGTCTTGATAATGCGGGAGTCGATATCCTGAAACGACAGGGCGGCATTAATGGTCACAGAAGCGCGTTCGTAGGTGCGGTTATCGTCTTTCATGAGCCAGTCGTGGTTTTTAGGTTACCCCGTAATAATAGATGGGATTTACAAAAATGCATCCATTTGGCCATTAAAACTACTGTGCTAGAGTAGCCCTCGGAACCGATTAGTGGGCTGGCGGTGCCTGGCAAAATATCGACCGAGCCTGGACGCCTGCATGTATATAGAACCAGGACGCAATAATGATGGCTGAGCCGCGAGCGCAAGAACAGGGGCAGGGACAATTTTCTCTATTGAGACAAAGGCGATTCCTGCCATTTTTTGGCACCCAGTTTCTCGGCGCATTTAACGACAATGTGTTCAAAAATGCCCTGATCATCATGATCGCCTATCAGGGCGCAGACTTCAGCAATACCAGCCCTGACGTGCTGACCAATCTCAGCGCGGGTCTGTTCATATTGCCATTTTTTCTGTTTTCGGCAACCGCTGGTCAGTGGATCGAAAAATACGAAAAAGCTCGTGCCATTCGTGTTATCAAAGTGCTGGAAGTATTTATCATGCTGTGTGCAGCGGTCGCCTTTGTCGCCGGCCAGCTCGGCTGGTTAATCGCGCTGCTGTTTTTGATGGGGGCGCAGTCGAGTTTCTTCGGCCCGGCCAAATACAGCTACATACCTCAGCATCTCTCAGATGATGAGTTAGTCGCCGGCAATGCTCTGGTACAAAGTGGTACTTTTGTCGCGATTCTGATTGGCACCATGCTGGGTGGAGTTCTGATCGCCAATCCGGGCGGGCGCGAACAGGTGGCACTGGTGCTGGTCGTGCTGGCCATGCTTGGTTATTTCGCCAGTCGAGCAATACCCATGACGCCAGCGAGCCAGCCCGAGCTGAAGATTAACTGGAACCCGGTCAGCGAAACCTGGCGCAATATCAGCTTTATCAGGCAGAATCGCACCGTATTTTTATCTGTGCTTGGTATTTCCTGGTTCTGGTTTCTGGGCGCGACCTATCTGGTGCAACTACCGAATTACACTCGCACCGCGCTCGGTGGTAACGAGCATGTGGTCACGGTGTTGCTCACCCTGTTCACTGTGGGGATTGGTGCCGGCTCCTTATTATGTAATCGCATGTCGGGGCGCAGGGTCGAGCTCGGGCTGGTACCGCTGGGCTCGATGGGTTTGACCGTATTCGGTCTGGATTTATATTTTGCTCAGCCCGATGTCATCATCGGCGAGCTGTTGTCGCCGGCAGAGTTCTTGCAGCGCGCCGGCAGTCTGCGTGTCATATTCGATGTCGTGCTGATCGGTATTTTTGGCGGCTTTTATATCGTGCCTTTATTTTCGCTGGTGCAGGCGCGCAGCGAGGCAGCGCATCTGTCGCGTGTGATCGCGGGCAATAATATTTTAAATGCCCTATTGATGGTGATTTCTGCGGTGTTCGCCATCGCCATGCTCAAGGCGGGCCTCAGCATTGCTGAACTGTTCATGGTGGTCGCCATCCTCAATGCCTCAGTCGCTGTTTATATTTATACCCTGGTGCCCGAGTTTTTCATGCGTTTTCTGGTGTGGCTGCTAATCCACAGTATTTATCGCGTGCGCAAAACCGGGCTGGACAACATTCCCGATGAAGGTGCCGTGGTGCTGGTCTGTAACCATGTCAGTTTTGTCGATGCCATGATCATCGCTGGCTGTATTCACCGGCCGGTACGTTTTGTGATGTACTACAAAATTTATCAGCTGCCGATTTTGCATTTTGTATTTCGCACCGCCGGGGTAATTCCCATCGCCGGGCACAATGAAGACCCTGAACTGATGGAGCAGGCTTTTGTGCAAATTGAAGAAACTTTGAAACAGGGTGAAGTGGTGTGCATCTTCCCCGAAGGCAGGCTCACCGATAACGGTGAAATGAATGTGTTCAAGCCCGGTATTAAACGCATCATCGAAGCCACGCCGGTGCCAGTGATACCGATGGCATTAAAAGGTTTGTGGGGCAGTGTCTTCAGCCGGAAAAATGATTTTGTGCTACGGCGTCTGTATCAGGGTTTACGTACGCGCATAGGCCTGGTGGTGGGTAACTCCATCGCCGCAGAAGCTGTGACTGTGGAAGCGTTGCAGGCGCAGGTGGCTGAGTTGGTTAATGGTTAAAAACATAAAAGCTTAGAAGCGAAACCACAGAGTCACAGATGTTTGCTGAATAAAGCGTAAAATGGTCAGGCCGGCATCATCGGAGTGGCAGTGCGGGAGTCATCAATGCGCCGATCCGGTTTATTAAAAAATAGAGCGGCAGCAGAAAAACAGGGCAGTGTCGGGTGTAAACTGCAGCCGCGATAATTAACAGGGGTTTGTCATGCCGCATCGCGCGCATCTATTCTCATTACGTATTGCGCATGCCGTGCGCGAAGCCTGCTTTGGAGAAAATAAATATACCCGCCAGCGTTTTGCCAGGGATCTCATGGCCGGGCTTACGGTGGGCATTATTGCGATACCGCTGGCGATGGCACTGGCGATTGCCAGTGGTGTTGCGCCACAGTATGGGTTATACACAGCCATCATTGCCGGCATCATCGCCGCCCTGGCTGGTGGCAGTCGTTACAGTGTGTCCGGGCCGACGGCGGCGTTTGTGGTTATTCTGTTCCCGGTGGCACAACATTATGGCCTTGGCGGTCTGTTGTTATCCGGGATGATGGCAGGCGGTATTCTAATCGTCATGGCCTATGCCCGACTCGGGCGCTATATCGAATATATTCCTGAATCGGTCACTCTCGGTTTTACCGGTGGTATTGCCATCGTCATTGCCACCTTACAGATAAAAGATTTTTTTGGTCTGAATATCGGTGAGATGCCCGAGCATTATATCGATAAGGTCGTGCTGCTGGTGCCAGCACTCCCCGACTTTGCCTGGCCGACACTACTGGTCGCTATGTTTACTTTACTGGTGATGGTGGTCTGGCCGCGTTTCAAAACCCCGATCCCGCCACATCTGCCAGCAATATTGTTGAGCGCATTACTGGCACTGTATCTCAGTCACGAAGGTTATATGATGGAAACCATCGGCAGTCGGTTTAGTTATTTATTACCGGACGGAAGCACGGGCGCGGGTATCCCGCCGTATCTGCCGGCGATGGACTGGCCGTGGTTGCGCGCTGGTGCCGACGGTCAGCCGCTGCAACTGAGCTGGCAATTGCTGGTGACGCTTGCGCCGGGTGCGTTCGCCATCGCCATGCTGGGCGCAATCGAATCTTTGCTATGCGCCGTGGTGCTCGACGGTATGTCCGGTAAGCGCCACAGTGCGAATAGCGAACTGCTCGGTCAGGGGCTGGCGAATGTGATCACGCCATTTTTCGGTGGCATCACAGCAACCGCCGCGATCGCTCGCTCTGCCGCCAATTTAAAAGCAGGCGCGCAGTCACCGGTGGCAGCTATTATCCACGCGCTGGTGGTGCTTGCCGGTTTGATCCTGCTGGCACCGTGGCTTGCCTATCTGCCGATGGCAGCAATGTCTGCGCTGTTACTGGTGGTGGCCTGGAACATGAGCGAAGCACCGAAATCTCTGCAGTTAGTTAAAACGGCACCGCGCGGTGACGTGCTGGTATTTCTGACCTGCCTCTCGCTGACCGTGATGTTTGATATGGTGATTGCGATCACCGTGGGGATTTTGCTGGCGGCAGTTTTGTTCATGAAAGAAATTGCCGAAATGACAAAACTCACCGATATCACACAGACACCGCAGGTGATTGACGCCGGCCTGCCACCGGGCTGGCGAGTATTTAAAATCAGCGGACCCTTATTCTTCGCTGCGGCAGATCGCGTTTTTGGAGAACTGGCGACCCTTGCCACCGATGCCAAAGGTCTGATATTGCAGCTCGAGGCGGTACCCTTGCTGGATGCCGGTGGGCTCTCTGCTTTAAACAAACTCGTCAACCAATGTCGTCAGGATCATACCCGGGTGATATTTACAGAACTGCAGTTTCAGCCATTAAAAACACTGGCACGCGCAAATGTTAAACCGGTTGAAGGAGTGAGCAGTTACTGCCCGAGCCTGGAAGAAGCGCTGGCGGCAGAAAGTGACGCAGCGGGTTTGATTAAAAGCGGGTAATCACCGCAAAGGAAAACATAATAACTGTAAAAGCCAAAACGATCAGGCTGTCATTCAGCACTCGCCCGAATGACAGAAGGGTAAGTATTAAAAGATTAGTTTTACGTCCTTTGCGGCTAAGCCTTAGTCTCTAATGAAAAAACCAGTACCCCGCCAGCACCGCCACAGTAATCCCTGCGAGATCAGCGAGCAGGGCACAGGCAATCGCGTGGCGCACGTGTTTAATGCCGACACTGCCGAAATACACTGCCAATACATAAAACGTGGTCTCAGTGCTGCCCTGCATAATCGCTGATACTGTCGCGGGGAATGAATCGACACCAAAGTTGTTCATGGTTTCCAGCATTATCGCGCGCGCACCGCTGCCGCTCAGCGGTTTCATCAAGGCGGTGGGCAGAGCCTGAATAAAATCGGTGTTCACACCCAGCGCGGAAAAGCCCTGACCGAGTAGCCAGACTAAACCGTCGAGTACACCACTGGCGCGCAATAAACCGATCGCGACCAGCATTGCGACCAGATATGGAATCAGTTTGATCGCAACATTAAAGCCCTGTTTCGCGCCGTCGATAAAATCGTCGTAAATATTTTTTTTCTTAAACCAGCCCCAGCTCAGAAATAGCATGATCAGACTGAACAGCACCAGATTGCCGAGCAGCGATGAGCTTTGCGCCATTTTGTCAGTGGGCAGACTCAGCAACCAGCTCGTCAGTGCTGCCAGCAATACCGCGAAGCCGGTGAAATAGCCCAGCACCACGCGATTGAATAAATTGATTTTTTGCACCCAGGCCACGGCCAGTAAACCGGTCATGGTCGAAGCCGTGGTCGCCATTAATATCGGAATAAATACCGCTGTCGGATCCGCCGCGCCCTGCTGCGCGCGGTACATGAATATAGTCACCGGTAATACAGTGACCGAAGACGTGTTCAGCACCAGAAATAAAATCTGCGCATTGCTGGCGGTGTCGTTGCTGCGGTTCAGGCCCTGCAAATCCTGCATCGCTTTCAGGCCCATCGGCGTGGCCGCGTTGTCGAGCCCCAGCATATTGGCGGCAATGTTCATGGTCATGCTGCCGTGGGCGGGGTGGCCGCGCGGTATTTCGGGCATGAGTTTGAGAAATAATGGCGCCAGCGCGCGCGAGAGGATATTAATCAGGCCGGCGTTTTCGGCAATCTTGAACAGACCCAGCCAGAAACCCAGCACACCGATCAGGCCGATGGCGACTTCGACGCTGAGCCCGGCCATCTCGAAAGTGGACTGCATCAGCAGACTGAAAATATCGGCGTGGCCCAGCAGCAGCCATTGATACAGAGCGGCGAGAAACGCAATCGCGAAAAATCCAAACCAGAGATGTACCAGCAAGCCCGACTCCGCTTTTAATCACCAGCGGGTAGCTTGTCGCGAATTGCTGGTGCTGGCAAGTCAGATGAAAGATTAAGCGGTGGGTCCCTGCGCGTGGTTGCGCACCCAGCCGAGTAGTTGCGGCAAATTCATCGCCCCCGCCTGCTGCGCCACCAGGCGGCCGTTCTGAAACAGTGCCAGCGTTGGAATACTGCGAATATTGAACCGCGCAGCGATGCTCTGCTCGTTCTCGGTATTAAGTTTGGCGAGGCGAATCTGCGGTTCCAGCTGATGCGCGGCCTGTTCGAATATGGGTGCCATTATTTTGCAGGGGCCACACCACGGCGCCCAGAAATCGACCAGCACGGGAATATCATGATTTTTCAGCATGCGATCAAAATTCGCCCTGGTTAGCTCCAGGGGGTGCCTTTTAAACAAAGGCGCGCCACATTTGCCGCAAACACCACTGCCATCAAGTCTGGCCAGCGGCACACGGTTCTTGGCAGCACAGATGGGGCAGGCCACGTGGCGAAAATCAGTCATGTTAGATCCGTAGATTCAGATTCGTCGATAAAGACAAAATGTCAGGGTAGTTTTAATATGGGGCTGTTTCTGCGGCTTGCAAGAGTCGCTCTGCCAAAGTGATGGATTGGGGTGTGTGGATTGAGGGCCAGCTAAAAAGCAGGGTCACCGCAAAGACGCTAAGAGTGCAAAGGAAAATCAAACAATAGGTGCGGGCGGGGTAATGTTAGAAATAGGTGTCCTTTGACACGAAGGATTCAGACAAAATATTTATGCAGGCATTGTGGCTCGCAAATCAGTAGTCAAACCAGATCGGGCCCAGGCAAGGTGGGTGTTCGCCCTGGTGTAATTGAATACTAGAATACGCCTCCAGTTTTTGATAATTAACAACAGGAGATCAAGATGAAATTAAGTATCAAAGCGCTTGCACTTGCCGCTGGCATTCTCTGGGGTGGTGCAATATTGTTTGTGTCCGTGATACAGATGATGTCGCCAGACTATGGCGTTCAGTTTTTAAATCTTGTAGCCTCGGTTTATCCCGGTTATCAAGCTGGCGCCGGTGCAGGCTCAGTCGTCACAGGTACGCTATATGGGTTTGCCGATGGTGCTATTGGCGGTGCAATATTTGCGTGGCTATACAATGTAATTGCAGGGAAAAGCTGAGCTTAATCGTTATGCTCTAAAATAATGAAGTCAAATTATAAGCAAGCCTTCTTTGTTGCATCGCTTATAATACCAGTAACTATAGCAATATACCTTGTTGCCTTTCTTGGTCATAAGGGCTCGTTTTTTCATTTTTAGTGTGACAGTCCGCGTAGCAGCGTGCGCGTTATTCATCTTCGGTTATATGGCTTAACGGCACACAACTCTATTTAGGTCGTTTGATGTTTCCCCAGGAAAAAACTTCTACCTGGTAATTGTTCGTCGCATTTGCGCTCTCAGCATTGTTCTGTTGATTGGGCAGCCAGAGACGCACATTCGCGAGCAGGCGGTTGGGGTCGTGTTCGATAAAAGCAGCGGGGTTGAGCCTGAAGATGTTGGCCATCAGCTTCTGTTGCAGTTGCGGATTACTGGGCAACAGTCTGGACGCGATCAGGCTCAGGCTATCACCGGCGCGAGTGTCGACATAGCTCTGGCTTAGTGGGTAGACCACAATACGCTTTGATTCGGCGCGGCTGAGAGTGGGCAGCCAGCTCGCGATTATGGTCAGGGCGAGCAGTAATGCTGTGCAATTGCAGTGCTTCATGGCCTGAGTATAGCAAGCATGACAAACAGCGTATTGCTACAATGGCGTTTTTACTGTGGCGTGGTCATGTTCAGGCTCGAAAATTTTACCATCACCGGTTTGCAGCCGGTTTCACTGCGACTTCAGCCCGGCGAGTGTGTCGGTCTGTCGGGCGAATCGGGCAGCGGTAAAACCCGCCTGCTGCGCGCACTCGCCGATCTGGATGAGCACAGTGGCACGTTGGTGTTGAACGATAACCTGTGCGAATCGGGCTGCGCGCATCTCTGGCGCAAACGGGTGGCGCTGTTACCGGCGGAAAGTCAGTGGTGGCACGACCGGGTCGGTCAGCATTTCTGTATTGCGCACGACAATAACGGCAGCGACTGTCTGGATGACAAGGCCACCGAACGTCTGGGCTTTTCCCGGGAGGTGATGAACTGGCAGGTGACACGCTGTTCCAGTGGTGAAAAACAGCGCCTGTCTTTATTGCGCATCCTGGTGAATCGGCCACAGGTGCTATTGCTCGACGAACCGACCGCAAATCTTGATCCAGAAAAAGCTCGCTGCGTGGAGCAGCTGGTGGCTGATTATCTGCAAGCTGAGCAGGCCTGCTGCATATGGGTGAGCCACAGCGCCGAACAGCTTCAACGTGTCGCCTCGCGGCGCTTTGTGATTGCCGACGGAGCGCTAGGCGATGCGTGAGCTGATTCAGCTCACGGCGCCGGATCTGATGCTGGCGGCATTGTTGATTCTTGCCCTGGTGGGCCTGACTGCGCGCATGAAGCTGGCCATCGGAGTGCAGCTGACCATTGCGGCAGTACGCACCACGGTGCAGTTGTTGTTGATCGGTCTAGTGCTGAAAAGTATTTTCAGTAATGCCGAATTACACTGGGTGGTGCTGATGAGTACTGTGATGCTCGCGGTCGCGGCCTGGGAAATTCTCGCGCGCCAGAAGCGTAAGCTGCGCGGCTGGTGGGGTTTTGGCATCAGCGCGTTCTCGATGTTTATATCTTCGTTTTTGATCACCGTGCTGGCACTGGTATTCGTGGTTCGTCCCGATCCCTGGTACACGCCACAGTACACCATCCCACTGCTCGGCATGTTGCTGGGCAACACCATGAATGGTATCGCGCTCGGTATGGACAGACTGGTGCAGACCGCGTGGCAGCAACGTAGTGTGATTGAGCAGCGTTTGATGCTGGGGCAAACCGCCATCGAAGCGATTCGCGATATTCGTACCGACAGCATGCGCGCCGGCATGATCCCGATTATTAATTCGATGGCCACTGCAGGCATTGTCAGTTTACCGGGAATGATGACCGGCCAGATACTCGCCGGTAGTCCGCCAGTGGAAGCGGTGAAATATCAGATCCTGATTATGTTTTTAGTTACTGCGGGCACAGGCTTTGGTGTGATCACAGTGCTGCATCTAATTTCGCACCGTATGTTTGATACGCGCGAGCGGCTGCGTTTCGATAAACTGTTGCGCACCCCGCAGGATTGACTAAAAAACTTTGCCACAGAGTCACAGAGGGTTATTTATTTTGAAGTACTTAAAGCGCGTAGGTCGGGAGCCTATACTTCACACCAGGCTATGTGAAGTTATGCGCTTGTAGTGACTTTAATTATATTTCTCCAGCATCAGTGCTTCTGTGGCGAATGTTCTCTTTAAAGTACTGCCTTGTAATCTGCCAGCGCCAGTCGCGGGCCAAACTGACTGACCACTCTGGATGATACTCGACTGGCGAGTTCGCCGGCCAGCTGGTGATTCATGCCATGCGTGATGCCATATAAAAATGCGCCGGCAAAACTGTCACCAGCGCCATTACTGTCAATGGCTCTGGTCGGCTGCGGTGCGATTTCAAAAAGCGTTTTCCCGTCATAGATTAAAGCGCCATCAGCACCCAGTGTGATGGCGAATTCTTTGCTGAATGTTTTGATCACTTCAATGGCATCATCAAGATTGTCTTTTTGGGTATAACTTTTCGCTTCGTGCTGGTTGCAAAACAGGATGTCGATGCCATCGCCGATGGTTTCAGTGAGTGCGTCCTTAAAATACGAGACAATGGCCGGATCGGAAAAAGTCAGTGAAGTTTTAACACCATGTTGTCGTGCAATACGGCTGGCTTCTATATTGGCGGCGCGTGCCGAGTCTGAAGTGACCAGATAGCCTTCCATATAACATATTTTTGAGTTTTTGATCGCTTCGGCATTCAGCTCATCGGTCGATAAGCCAGATGAAATTCCCAAAAATGTGTTCATGGTTCGTTCGGCATCGTCAGTGACCATAACTACGCACTTGCCAGTAACGCCTTCGTTGCGTTCGCAGTTTGAATTGCAGTCGATACCCGCTGTCCTTAAATCGTGCAAATAAAAATCACCCAGATCATCTGCGGCAACTTTACAGGAATAATAAGCAGATCCGCCCAGAGCGCTGACGGCAATTAAAGTATTGGCCGCCGAGCCACCGCTGGATTTGTTGCCCTCGAATGCATCCAGGTGCGTCAATAGGCGATGCTGGTAATCTTCATCGACGAGAGTCATCACGCCCTTGTCGATCTCCATTAAATTGAGAAAACCATCCTCGACTTCAAATTCCATATCGACCAGAGCATTGCCGAGGCCGTAAACATCATAATTTTTCATAAACGTGACTCAATAAACAGGTTTGCGCATTCTCACACAAATTGCTGCCACAGTAAAAACGTAGATTGCCATGTTGTCGTGGCAATGTGCATAATGATGAACGGAGAATGTTATGGATACAAGCGTTACCCTGCCAATGTGGTTATTTCTGCTGCTCGCCCTGTTTGCGGCTGTTATGGTGCTGGACAGATTTCTGCTGCCGGGGGTACGCTGGTATATGCGCAGGCGTGTGAACCGTATTATCGAAGAAATTAATACCCGGCTGGATATCGAGATACGCCCGTTTCAGCTGACGCGCAAGCAGGCATTAATTGATCAGTTGTTGTTTGATGACAAAGTGATCTCGGAAACCAGGCAGTATGCGAGCGAGCATAATATGCCTACTGAGGTCGCGCAGGCCAGAGCAGCTAAGTATGCCAACGAGATTGTGCCCGCATTTAATGCCTATGTTTATTTCAGGCTGGGTTACTGGCTGGCGAGGAAAATCGGTCGGCTTATGTACCGCATACGCGTCGGTTTTTTTGATAATGACCAGTTAAAAAACATCCCGCAGGGCAGTAGTGTGGTGTTTGTGATCAATCATCGCAGCAATATGGATTATGTGCTGGTATCATTTCTGGTCGCCGAAAAAACAGCGCTCTCATACGCTGTTGGAGAGTGGGCGCGTATCTGGCCGCTGCAAACTTTAATCAGATCAATGGGCGCATTTTTTGTGCGCCGAAATTCGCAGAACCCATTATATCGTTGCGTGCTGGAGCGCTATGTACACCTGGCGACGCGCGCAGGTGTGTGTCAGGCAGTATTTCTCGAGGGTGGACTAACACACGACGGCATGTTACGAGAGCCACGTCTGGGGTTCCTGGATTATATGTTGCGCGATTATCATCTTGCTATTGATCGTGATGTTGTGTTTGTACCCGTGGGTATTAATTATGATCGTGTTATCGAGGATAAAAGTCTGATGCGCAAGCTTGATACGAATGCCAGCAAACGTAGCATGTGGTTTATTATCCGCACAAGTATGACATTCTTTATTAAAACTGTTTTTATGAACCGCAGGAAACGCTGGCGTCGATTTGGTTACGCTAGTGTTAACTTTGGTCAGCCGATATCCGCAAAGGCTTACTGTGAAAAATTCGACATCGATTTTAGTCAGATGGAAACTGAAACGAGATTTCTTCAGATGGAAAAACTGGCCAATGAGTTGAGGGCTAAAATTGCCAGTGTAGTGCCAGTGCTGCCCGTAGCGTTAATGGCGGAAACTATTTTGACAGATGCGACCAGACGACGATCTGAGCTGGAACTTAAATCAGCAGCCACTGGTCGTATAACAGAGTTAAAAAGCCAGGGTGCACCTATCACTATTAGCAGCAGAGCATGTGAAGCAGTGCTTGGTAATGCACTCAAGATGCTTGTCGGTCGCGGTTTCGTAGATGTAGATGACAATGGTTATTATGTGCGACCCGCTGCCACCGACATGCTTCGCTATTACGCAAATTCCATCGCTCACTGGCAACAGGAATAATCCATGATGCAAGTTTGTATTGATCGTGTTCGGGCATCTGTGATGATGTTGTTGCTTGGCTTATGCGCCGGCACGCCAGTTCTGGCGCAGGGCGCAACCCCCGATTTTGTGCAGCTGCAAATCTTCGCTCGTCTCGCGAGTGCTTCTTATGCAGGTGCAAATGCTATTCAGCAGGCGTTATCTAAACAGGGCCTGAAATTACAGAAACAGATCAATGTTCCCGGTTATGTGGTCTCTGGTTATCTCGCGATCAACACAGCGACAAAAACTCAGTTAATTGTCGTGCGCGGCACGGCCAATGCCGAGAATGCTTATGTTGATATGGCAGTGCAGTTATTGCCGGATAAAAAAGCCGGTATTAAGGTGCATCAGGGCTTCTCGCGATCGGCGAGTAACTTTTATCTGGCAGCATTACCCTTTTTGCATAAAGATTATCGTATTGTCACGATTGGCCACAGTCTTGGCGGCGCAGTGGCGAACATTCTTGCCATGTATCTTGATCAGGATGGATATAAGGTAGAGCAAGTCGTGACATTCGGCCAGCCCAAAGTCACGAATGTCGAAGGAGCACGGAAATACGCACATTTAAATGTGATTCGCCTGGTGACACCAAAAGATGTGGTTCCGCTGGTGCCGCCACTGGATCCGATGGATTTAATGAAGCTCGATATTTACTGGCACATGGGTAAAGAGATAGTCCTGCTGGACAAGCGTCAGTATGCAATGCTCGAAGGCATTAAAAGTATGATGCGAATTTCGCGCTTCACCAATGTCGTGCCTGATGAAAGCAATCTGCAGCATCATATGATGACCGAGTATTTGTGCCGGATTGCGGATAAAATACCTGTTTCAAAACAGGTACCATATGACACGGGATTTAATTTATTTGGTGGTTGATGTTGTAAGTCGCAGGTTAGTGGTGGGCTTGCGAACTTTAACGGTGGTGCCCGTCATTCGCGCATGCTTCTGGCGAGAATCTACCTGTTTAAAGCAATGGATTCCGGCCAAAGACATACCGGAATGACGACTCCCAAACCTTATTACGCTTAACTCAGTGCCATTCGGCCCTGACCCCTTAAATGCTCCGTATACAACAGCAGAAAAATGCCTCGGCCGTGGGTGTGAAAAATTCGACTGGATCGAATTTGAACGCGAGTTTTTACGCGGTTCGAAGGGTAAAGTGCAGCAATGCGCCGCATAGTACCCACCACCACGATATTTAATTTCGCGCTAAAAAAGCGGTGATCCTTCGCAAAAAACCACTCAGGATGACAGTCTCCCTGGCAGGGTGCGGAGCGCTGCACAAAAGGCCACTACCACGATAAATCAGATCAGCGCATGCAGCGCGGTCACTAATTGCTCAATATGCTCGCGCTGATGCGCCGCCGACAGCGTAATCCGCAATCGCGCTGTCCCTCTGGGTACAGTCGGCGGCCGAATCGCAGTCACATGGAACCCCTGATCAAATAACTGCTGGCTGATGGCGACGGTTTTTTCCACGTCGCCAATAATGATCGGCTGAATCGCAGTTTCGCTATCGCTGATTGCGAGACTCGCCTGTTGTGCACACTGCCTGAAATAAGCGATATTGTTGTGCAGTTGTTCACGGTGCTGGGGTTCGTGTTGAATGATGCGTAAGCTTTCCAGTGTGGCAACAGCGATTGCGGGCGGTTGCGCTGTAGTATAAATATAAGTTCGCGCCTGTTGAATCAAGGTTTCGATTAAATCTTTACTACCCGCAACAAAAGCGCCTGCTGTGCCGACAGCCTTACCGAGCGTGGCTATATAGATCGGTACCTCACCTGGGTCGATATGGCTGTGAGACAGAATGCCCGCGCCATGTTCACCGAGCACGCCGAAGCCGTGGGCGTCGTCGAGCATCAGGTGAGCATCGTGTTGCTTGCATAATTGTGCGAGTGTTGTTGTATCGGCGATGTCACCGTCCATGCTAAACACAGCATCACTCATCACCAGTTTTTCGCCGCTATTGCGTGTTGCGAGTTTGTCGGCAAGTTCGGCATAATCTCTGTGTTGATAGCGCATCAGGCGCGCGCCGCTAAGCAGGCCGCCGTCGATTAGCGATGCATGATTGAGCCGGTCTGCGAGCACGCTGTCGCCTTTGCCGAGCACAGCCTGGGCAACACCCAGGTTGGCCATATAGCCGGTTGAAAATAACAGAGCGCGTGGATAACCGGTGAATTCTGCCAGTGAGATTTCCAGTTGGTGATGTGCGCGACAGTGACCGTTGATTAAATGCGCCGCGCCACTACCTGTGCCGTATTGTTCAATGCCTTTGATGAAAGCCTGCTTAAGTGCGGGATGGTTGGCGAGGCCGAGATAGTCATTACTGCAAAAACTGATCACCTTGTGGCTGTCGATCTGCATTTCGATCTGTTGCGGGCTGTCACTGACGCGCCGCCGACGATACAGGTGGCTGGCTTTGCGCTGTTCAAGATCCTTGCTGAGGTCTTTCAATGTATGTTCATTAAAAAAAGTAAATGAGTCCGCAAAAAATGCAAATGTAATCAGGTTGAAACACCTGTGTGGTAGAAATATTATTTATGCTACACATGCAGTGATTTGTTTAAAGCAAAGAATGTTTTTGCGTTCATTTGCGTTTTTCGCGGACAACTTATATGGGGTTAGGCGGGCACCAGTGCGTCAGTGCTGATGGGCACCTGCTCGGTGGTGTTGATGCCCAGCTTTTCGAACAGTACCTGATCGTGGTTTTCATCCGGGTTGGCCGTGGTGAGCAATTTCTCGCCGTAGAAAATCGAATTAGCGCCAGCAAAGAAACACAGCGCCTGAGTCTCATCGCTCATTTCGGTGCGACCCGCAGACAAACGCACATACGATGTCGGCATCAGGATTCGGGCAACGGCAATGGTGCGCACAAATTCTAGTGGTTCGAGTTTATCAACCCCGTGCAAAGGCGTGCCTTCGACCTGCACCAGCATATTAATCGGCACACTTTCCGGGTGTTGTGGCAGATTGGCGAGCTGCTGTAGCAGAGAGACGCGATCAGCGCGCGCTTCGCCCATGCCGAGAATGCCGCCAGAACAGACGTGAATCCCGGCATCGCGCACGTGCTGCAGGGTGTCTAGTCTGTCCTGATAGGTGCGCGTGGTAATGATGTTGCCGTAGTGTTCGGGCGAGGTATCCAGATTATGGTTGTAATAGTCCAGACCCGCTATTTTCAGGCGCTCACTCTGAGCTTCGGTGAGCATGCCCAGGGTGACGCAGGTTTCCATGCCCAGTGCTTTTACACCGGCGATCATATCAATGACTTTTTCAAGGTTTTTATCGGTCGGGTTGCGCCAGGCCGCGCCCATGCAAAACCGTGAGGCACCGTTGGTTTTGGCGGTCTGAGCTTTTTCCAGCACTTCATCCAGCGGCAGCAGGCGCTCGCGTTCGATATCGGTTTCGCTGCGCGCGCTTTGCGAGCAATAGCCACAGTCTTCCGGGCAGGCGCCGGTTTTGATGCTGAGCAGAGTGCTGACCTGTACCTGGTTAGGGTCAAAATGCTCACGATGCAGGCTGTGCGCCTGATACAGCAGGTCGTTGAAGGGCAGCTGGAACAGGGCAGCGATTTCGGCTGCATCCCAGTCGTGGCGCAAATGGTTCATAGAGCTATACTATATCGGATAAATGAGTGGTGTATTATGGCACGCGAGCCGCCGGGTTAGAATGTGTAATCCAGAATATCGACTATGCTTTAATCACCGAAAGTCATGTTCTGAGCGAGGTAGTGTGCCCAGCCACAAGCAAGATCCACCGCAGATTATCGATATTAAAGAAAGCCTGCTCAACCGGGAGGCTGAGATTGAGCTGCTGCAACAGACGTTCACCGAAATCGGCGGTGAACTGGATCTCAATCGGGTGTTCAAGATTGCCGCCGAGCGCGCTCGCGCCCTGGTGAGTGCAGAAACCTTGCTCATTCCTGTGATTGATCCCGAAGGTGATACTTATAGCTATCGTGCCGGTGCTGGTGATAATGTCGATGAGGTCATCGGCGAAACCCTGTCCCTGGACTATGGTCTTTGTGGTTGGGTGTTCAGGCACAACAGGCCCTGGTGGCGGGGGATACTGGATGACCTCAGCGATGCTGAGCGTACACAATGGGAAAAAGAAGCGGGGACGGTAATTCTGGTTCCACTGCGTGGCAAAAAAGGCCTGCTGGGTGGTATTTCCTGTATTAACAAGATCGGTGCTGACGAATTTAGTCGGCGCGATTTTAACTTGTTGAAAATGTTTGCCAGTATTGTCTCGGTGGCAATTGAAAACGCCATGGCCGTACAAAAAATGGAAGAGTCTCATTATCTTCAGGAAAACTATCGTCATCAGTTGTCGATGTTAAATAAACAGCTGATCGAAAGTAACAAGGAACTCGAGCGCCTTGCTCTGTACGACCCGCTCACCCTGTTACCCAATCGTTCACTATTTCGTGATCGTCTAACCCGGGCAATAGCGCAGGCGTGTGATGACAATACATCGGTCGCACTATTGTTGCTTGATCTGGATAAATTTAAAAACGTCAATGATGTGCTCGGACACGAAAAAGGTGACCGGCTGCTCAAGGCAATATCAAAGCGCTTGCTGGAATATGTCAGCGCTGAAGAAACCCTGGGGCGATTAGGCGGTGATGAGTTCGTGCTTGTGCTGCAACAGTCAGAGGCTGATGTGATATTGCGCGCGCATGAGCTGCTCAGTTCACTGGAAGTACCGTTTTTAATCGATGGTGCCAAGATGATCGTCAGCGGTAGTATCGGCGTCGCGATATATCCTCAGCATGGTCGCGACGTTAGCGAACTGTTACGCCATGCAGATTCAGCTATGTATCTGGCAAAAGACAGCAAGAAAGGTGTCCAGTTATACAGTTTAGAAGATGATAAATCTTCGTTAGGACATCTGACTATGATCGCCGATTTGCATAAGGCGCTGGAGCAGAAAGAGTTCCAGTTGCATTATCAGCCGCAAATACAATGCAGCACCGGGCGAGTGCTGTCGGTGGAGGCGCTGGGGCGTTGGAGTAGACCGGCACTGGGTGAGATTTCACCGGATGTGTTTATTCACGAACTTGAGCAATCAGGTCTGATCGACCGGTATACCTTCTGGTTGATAGAAACCGCACTTGCGCAGGCCATTGCCTGGCATGAGAAAGGCTGCGATGTCACTATTTCGGTCAACATATCACCCCAGGATTTAATTAATCCAGAATTTTGTCTGCTGCTTGATCGCGTCGTTAGTCACAATGGCAAACACCTGATATTTGAGATTACCGAAAGCATGTTTTTGTCGGAACATGAGGGCATTACCAAGGTGCTGGATTATATACGAGATCTGGGCATCGGGCTTTCGATTGATGATTTTGGTACCGGTTACTCATCGTTGTCGCGATTGAAGAAAATGCCAGTGAGTGAATTGAAAATCGATAAATCGTTTATTTGCGACATGGAAAAGAATAAGGATGATGAGCTCATTGTGAAGTCGATTATTGATCTTGCGCACAACCTCAGTCTTGTTGTGGTAGCTGAAGGTGTGGAAAATGAAGCTGTGAGTCGATATTTAACTGAGCTGGGCTGCGATATCTTGCAGGGGTATTACATCAGCAAGCCTTTACCAGCAGATATGTGTGAGCAATTTTTGCTGGCCAGGTAAATTTTTTACCACAGAGCGCAGTCAGTCAGGCGCTGATACGAGGCAGGGAATGCTGACAAAAATCTCCAGATTAATCTTTCCACCAAGATGCATACTGTGCCAGCGACCAGGCTCAGACGGCCTTGACATTTGTCAGCATTGCTTCCAGTCGTTGCCGTTGATAAAAAACTCCTGCGCGCAGTGTGCGCTACCATTGCAGAGTGAATCGGGCACAGGTTGCTTGTGTGGGCGTTGTCTGAAAATGCCTCCCGAGTTCGATATATCGATTAGCCTGATGCGTTATCAGGGCGCGGCGGTGCGACTGGTCACGCAGTATAAATTTCATGATAGGCTATCTTGTTCAAGATTGCTGGCTGAGCTATTGCTAGAACGGTTGGCCATGACGTCCAGACCAGAATGCATTATTGCGGTGCCATTGCATCCCAAACGTTTGCGTAAGCGTGGTTTTAATCAGTCGCACGAGCTGGGAAAAATCATTGCAGCCAGACTGCAGCTTCCGCTCGTCAGTCATGTTGTGACGAGAACGCGCGATACGCCACAGCAAACCGGACTGGACGCAAACCAGCGCCGGAAAAACATACGCGGTGCTTTTACTGTGACCATGCCATTACAATATAAACACATAGCATTGATTGATGATGTCGTTACTACCGGCTCAACAGTGAATGAACTGGCGCGGGTATTAAAAAAAGCCGGGGTAGAGACGGTCAGCGTCTGGAGCATTGCGCGCGCGGTTTAATGCTTGCTGGAAAATCCAGCATTAAAAACTGGCAGTGAAGCTGCAGTGTACACAGAAAAAACTATAAATAGTTAAACCTGGCTAGTTCGAAAAACAGGATGAAAACACCAGTGATTTTTCTGCGTACTCTGCGGTGCCGGCTTATGGTTTTGTCAATATGTTACTTTGGCAAACTGTTCAGCCAGTTGGCGACTATATCCAGCAATTCTTTGTTCTTGCCATCGAAGAAGTGATTCGCGCCTGCAACCATTTTTTTTGTGTATCGAGTATTGCCTGCCGCCTTGGCGGCTGTCGCGCAGGCTGACTTGTCATTGATCACAGTTGCAAGATCATCGCTGCCGTATAAATCCAGCACCGGCAGACGGATGGTTTTTAGTGATGAAGCCGCGTTCATCATGGTATCGCTGAGGTTGCAGCTCATGCCGATGGCGACAAGTGCAGCGACGCCCTGGCTCTGCCTGCCAAGATAATACGCGCCCATAAGCGAACCCTGGCTGTGACCGATGAGCACAATGTGTTTGATGCCTTTGTTATGAAGATAGCTGATCGCGGCATTAATGCGTGCCGGCACTTCGCTCGGGTACAAAGCCGGGTACGCCATGTGTTCAGCATCGCTGGCGAGAATTGGCATCTGGATGGAAAGCGTGTTCCAGCCGTGTGCAGTCAGACCTGTGCGTAGTGGCTGCACCACCTGTTGCCAGTTGGGGTGCACGCCGGTGCCGTGCATGATAATAGCGGCGCGTTGGCTGGCTTTTGTGGCCTCGGTGTAAATGCCGAGAAAATCATGACTGCCATCATTCAAATTGATCGCGTCACCATCAATAATGGTGTCGACGATTTCATTCGCCCAGCGTTGTTCTCTGGCCAGATCAGACGCCTGGGCCACAATAGTCCAGGTAGCCAGCAACATCAGAAACGTATGCGGTAGATGGTGGAACGGGTAGGTGTTCATGTTATTCCTCCAAACTGATAATCACAAAATACTCCAAGAAACAGCACAAAACCAAACCAGTTGTTATTCAGAAAGGCACGAAAACATTGTTGCGGTTCACGCTGCCTGATCAGATATTGCTGCCAGACGGCAAACACCGCCGCCGCTAGCACACCGGCGTAATAAAAGCCCGAGAGCTCGGCGCGCTCACCGATCATAATTAACGCGAACAGGGTCATGATTTGAATAATGCCGATGATCAGTTTATCTGCTGGGCCAAATAGAATAGCGGTGGATTTAACACCGATTTTAATATCGTCGTCGCGATCCGCCATGGCGTACATGGTGTCATACGCTGTCGCCCAGAGTACAACAAACAAAAACAGCAGCCAGGTCATGGGGGTGAGTTCATTCGCCTGCGCGGTGTAGGCCATGGGCACGGCCCAGCCAAAGGCGGCACCGAGATGAATCTGCGGCAGATAGTGATAGCGTTTCATGAACGGATAACTGGCTGCGAGTACGATCCCGCCCAGTGACATCCAGATGGTGAGCGGATTGAGCAATAGCACCAGCGCAAATGCGGCAAGACTGAGAATAGCGAACACCAGCAAAGCTTCGAGTGAGCTGATTCTGCCCGAGGTCAGAGGTCGTGACTGGGTGCGGCGCACGTGTTTGTCGATGTCACGATCGGCGTAGTCATTAATCGCACAGCCCGCCGAGCGCATCAAAATGACGCCGAGGATAAAAATCAGCAACACGTCTGTATCAGGCCAGCCGCCGGCGGCCAGCCACAGCGCCATTAGCGTGGGCCAGAGTAACAGCAGGATACCGATGGGTTTGTCGAGTCGGGTCAGTCTGAGATATAGCCGCAGGGTTTCGTTATGCGTGATTGGTCTTAACTGCTGTAACAGGCTGCACCAGCCGGCTGCACCAGCCGCAAGGCTGATTCTGAAGCAGTGCTCAATTTTATCCAGCACAGGATGCTGCGCCAGACGATCAATAGCACGATCCAGGCTCTGGTAACCCTGTACGAGCTGACGTTTGATTTCACTCAATTGCATAGCGCCAGAGTTTACCGCAGCTGATTACTATGATGCAGGTGTATGTTGCCCGGGTTTTTGTTAGATTTATGTTATGACAATCCGAACTTTTGAAAATCACAGGCCAGACATTGATACCACTGCCTTTGTCGACGCCAGTGCCGTGGTCACCGGCAACGTGGTCATCGGGGCTGACGCCTCAGTGTGGCCGATGTGCTCGATTCGTGGTGATATCCATTCCATTCGCATCGGTGCGCGCAGCAATATTCAGGACGGCAGCATTTTGCACGTCAGCCACGCCAGCGAGTTCGCACCCGAGGGC
This sequence comes from Gammaproteobacteria bacterium, assembly GCA_030148865.1. Lineage (GTDB taxonomy): Bacteria > Pseudomonadota > Gammaproteobacteria > SZUA-229 > SZUA-229 > JASBSR01. Next base: position 79,696 of record JASBSR010000041.1, on the reverse strand, counting down.
TTTCCGTTAACCATCGGTGATGATGTCACGGTCGGTCACAATGCGGTGATTCACGCCTGCACTATTGCAGATCTGTGTTTAATTGGCATGGGTTCGGTGATTCTCGATGGCGCGGTGGTGCAACGGGGCGCGATGCTTGGTGCCGGCAGTCTGGTATCACCGGGCAAGGTGCTGGAAGGTGGTTATCTCTGGCTGGGCAGCCCGGCACGACGCGTGCGCGAACTCAGCGACAGAGAACGCGAGTTTTTAAGCTATTCTGCCAGTCATTATGTCGAGCTAAAAAATCGTCACAAACTATCAGGCCAGGTAATGTCCGACCTCAGGGACTGAGCAGCATTTATGCAATCAATACCACTGATTCGCCGTCCCGATTGCTGGCGCGGCCAGTTTCGCGCCATGGCCAGCCCCTGCGAAGTGTTGATGGATGTTGCCGAAGCAAGGCGGGCGCGTGAAATTCTGCAACAGATTGCCGAAGAAGCCTTGCGCATCGAACACAAATTTAGCCGCTATCGCGACGACAATATCATTTATCAAATCAATCACGCTGCAGGGAAACCTGTAAGTGTTGACGCAGAAACTGCGCGCCTGCTCGATTTTGCCGACCAGCTATTTTGTCTCAGTGACGGCTTGTTCGATATTACCTCGGGCGTGCTGCGCCGCGTCTGGACTTTTGATGGCAGTGATTGTCTCCCCGATCAAACCAGCGTTGCTAATCTGCTCGCAATCATTGGCTGGCAAAAAGCGCATTGGCAGCAGGGCGAACTGACTTTACCGGCAAATATGGAAATCGACCTCGGTGGCATCGGCAAAGAATACGCAGTCGATCGCTGCGTGCAAATCGCGCGCCGTCTCACCGACAAAAGTGTGCTGGTGAATTTTGGTGGTGATCTTGCTGTCACTGCGCCACGCGATAATGATGCCTGCTGGTCAGTGGGTCGATTGATTACCGGCCGGGAACAGGCAGTGGCCCTGTTCGAATTGCGTCGCGGTGCAATCGCCACCAGTGGTGATGCGCACCGTTATATATTAAAAAACGGTGTGCGATATTCGCACCTGTTAAATCCCCGAACCGGCTGGCCGATTGTCGATGCGCCGCACACGGTGAGTGTTGCGGCAGCGACCTGTGTCGAAGCGGGTATGATGTCTACGCTGGCAATGTTGCAGGGTGCAGACGCGCGTGAGTTTTTACAGGCGCAGAAAATTAATTTTTGGCTGGATTAAAAAGAGACCGCTGATGGATGCTGCGAATATAGTTATAGCTTGGCCGTATTTATTGTTGTCCGGCCTGACCGTTGTAGCCAGTGGTAGCTCTGAGCCAAATTTGTTGTAACTGCGCCTTATGAAAAAAACGTATTATTTCAGGTGCAATTTGTGCGGGTTTCTGTTCGGACAGTTTTTGTCACCGCAACGATCTGGAATTGTTCTGGTGCCGACCACCATCAAAGCGCCGCATTTCCTGCCTTTGTCTGTATAGCTGCACTTTTTTCCTGTCGGTCGACTGGCCAGCCAGTAGCTGCAGGCTTTAGGGGTACATTTATAGATAGCGCCAAAACGGCCGCGGGCCACTTCGAGGCAGCCTTTCGGCACTCGGGGCACTTCACATTCGTGGCGGTAAGTTGGCGTGCAAACATTTGCTCTGGCTCATACACTATAATTTCTATAGCGGCTATTCACTCAGCCAGTACCGGCTGAGTGAATAGCTGGCGTGTTGTGAGCTTGCTAGGCAGCGGCCTGGCCTTCTGCCATAGCGGTAAACTCAGGGTTGGGAGTGGCGCCGGCGATGTGGTTACAGTAATTGGTCAGCGTTTTTAGCGCCACACCGAGCACGACTTCGAACACTTGAGCACGCTGATAACCGGCGTCCAGAAAGGCCTGTACATCTGCTTCGTTGACCCAGCCGCGATTCTCGACCACGCGGTGGCTGAAATTGCGCAGACTGTTGAGTTTTTTGTCCTGCAGCGGTCGGAAAGCAATGATGTCTTCCAGTGTAGCGGGATCAATTTCAGCTATGCGCCCGAGTGCGGTGTGCACCGTGCGACAATAATTGCAGCCATTGAACGCGCTGGTGGTTAGCAGTACCAGCTGCTGTTCCTGTGCGCTGAGCGAGACTTTGTCGAAGGTTCCGGCCATGTTCATGATGGCATCAAGCACCACTGGTGACTCTGCTACATAAGCAGCCAGATTGGGGATAAATCCATAGCGCTCATGCACTTTGGTGAGTACCTTGGCGGCCTCTTCTGGGGCTGTCTTATCAGTATGATGGGTAAATAAACTCATGGTGGTACCTGGGTTAAGTTGATTTGTGGTTGCAACCGTATAGTTGACCGGTCAGTAAATATTATATCAAGCTAGACCGAACGGTCAACCGTTTGTATACTTAGGAGCTAATCGAATCAGAATTTGAGTGATGTATGAGTCTCCTTCAAGCAGCCAATACCCGAGAGCGTCTGTTGCAGGCCGCAGCCGCTCTGATCTGGGAGCGGGGCTATCAGGCCACCGGTGTCGATGAACTGTGCGCGCGCGCCGAGGCGAAAAAAGGCAGTTTTTATCACTACTTTCCATCCAAGATCGATCTGGCTATTGCAGCCATCGAAAGCACCTGGCAACAGGTCGAAAATGGTGTTTTTAAACCGATATTTTCTACTGATCTCAGCGGTATGGAACAGCTCAGCCAACTGGTCGCGAAAGTCAGCGAGTTGCTGCTGGTTAATACCGGGGATAGAAAAATGATCCTGGGCTGCCCGTTTGGTAATCTGGGCCAGGAAATGGCGCTGCATGATGAGCGCATCCGCGTCGTACTACAGAATATTTTTAGTGCGCACTGCGCCTACATCGAATCGGCTCTGAACAAGGCGCAACGCGAAGCTGAAATTCCGGCAGGGGATAATGCGCAGCGCGCAAAAAATATATTTGCGCTGCTCGAAGGTTGCTTGCTGCTGGCCAAGGTGGACAAAGATTTGAATGTGTTCAGGCACACGATGCCGGTAGTCAGGTTGATGGCCTCTGCCTGAGCCTGTCTGGTGATGCTGGTTCGTCACCCGGTCGTTACTCGGTGATCTGAGTTCTATTAACTAATAAATGCGGCTATTTGTTCAGCAATCACAGCCGCTGTCGGCTTGTCGGATATAATGTGGTCGGTGCCAGTTAGTTTCACCAGTGTGGTTTCGGCGTTAGTCCATTGCTGAATTTGCTCGGCATCACTGTGTTCGACAACAGAGTCATCAAGCACACTAAAAATAAGTACGGGCTTGTTCAGCTTTGCCAGCAAAGATCGCATATCGTGCTGCTGGATATCATCAAGAAATTGCGGCCTGATCTCGTAGCGGCGGCCCGCAACCAGAATGCTGGACGTGTTGCCCGCGCGCAGCTCAGCTAAGGCCTTACCAAAATGATGCAGCACATGCTCAGGCCGGCTGGGTGATGCTATGGTGATCACGGCGTTCACGCCTGTCAGTTGCGGGGCACAGGCGAGCGCAGCTGTGCCGCCCAGGCTGTGGCCAATCAGTAACTGCGGTGCGGTATATTCCTGTTCCAGGTAAGCAGCGGCGGCCAGCAGGTCAGCAATCGAAGTGCCAAAGCTGGTGTCGGCGAACTCGCCTGCGCTATCACCGAGTCCGGCAAAGTCAAATCTCAGAGTAGCGATACCAAGCTGTGCAAGTTGTTTGCTAATACGATACGCTACCGGGATATCTTTCGTGCAGGTAAAACAGTGGCAGAAAATAGCGAAATAGCGCGGCGTGGCGTCTGGCAATTCCAGTCTGCCGGCAAGCTGAAGTTGGTTGTGACCCGTGAAACTAATGCGTTTAGTGATAGACATGTTCTAGTTATGGATAATTATGTTGTCAGCTGGACAGGTTTAGCGATATAAAGGCACGCACATTATAAAGAGTGATGGCTATTTATGAATGCATTACCCAAAAATAAAATTCCGGTTATCCGTGTGCCTGCGCGGCCAGCAGATGCGAATCCTGGTGGCAGCATATTCGGTGGCTGGATTATGTCTTATGTTGATATTGCTGGCAGCATTCCTGCCATCGAGCGCGCCAGAGGTGCTGTTGTCACGCGCGCAGTCGATTCCTTCGAATTTAAAAAACCGGTATTTGTCGGTGATTTGATCAGTTGTTACGCCGAGGTTGCTGGTGAAGGCAGAACCTCAATCACGGTTAAGGTTGAGGTGTATGCCCAACGTAGCGATAAGGGCAATTTCGAAACGATCAAGGTCACTGAAGCGCAGCTGGTGTATGTGGCGATTGATGACAAATACATGCCGCGTGCGTTGCCCTAATATTCAAACATAACTGTTTTGTAATATAAGTTCGAGCAAGTATGATCAGGTGAGTCTTCGGGGGGGGTCCAAATGTTCAAATCCAAAAAAGTGTTTATTTCGGCTGTGCTGTCTTTTATGGCAGTGCAGGGTGCAAACCAGGCGCATGCCGCCGGTTTTGCATTGATCGAGAATAGTGCGAGCGGCCAGGGAAATGCCTTTGCGGGAGCGGCGGCAGTAGCCTCCGATGCCTCTACAGTCTGGTTCAATCCAGCAGGTATGATGCGCCTGGGTGCTGACGAACTCGTCGTCGCAGGCCATATCATTAAACCTAATTCGGAATTTACCAACGGCAATTCGACCGGCGCGGCACTGTTAGGTAGTCCGCCACTCTCAGGTCAGAATGATGATGGTGGATTTAATGCGCTGGTGGCTAATTTTTATATCGTCAAAACATTAGATGAAAACGCAAAAATCGGTTTTGGTGTGACCACGCCGTTCGGGCTGGCGACACGCTACGAAGATACCTGGGTAGGGCGCTATCACGCGGTTGAGACCGATCTCAAAACAATCAATTTCAATCCCAGCATTGCCTTTACCTTTAATGACAAATTGTCACTGGGTGCAGGGATTAACCTGATGCTGGCGGATGTTACTTTCACCAGTGCGGTGGATTTCGGTTCTCTGTGTTATGCCTTCTTTGCGCCGGGGACCTGCTCCAGTATGGGTGCCACACCGCAAGGCGCTGATGGTTTTGCTGATCTCACCGCAGATAACTTTGACGAGTTTGCCTGGGGTATTAATCTGGGCGCGCTGTATCAACTCACGCCGAGTACACGCCTGGGACTGGCCTATCGCTCGCGCGTGACCATCGATGTCAATGGTAACGCCAACTTTACTGTGCCCGCTGCGGGTGGTTTTGCCGTCGCCAGTGGTCTGTTTACCGATACCGGTCTGAAAGCTTCGGTAACATTGCCAGATAGCCTGTCGTTGAGTCTGGCCAGTGAGCAGGAGCAGTGGACCTGGCTGGCCGATGTTACCTGGACCGGCTGGAGCTCATTTAAAGAGCTGCGCATTGTATATGATAACCCGGCACAACCGGACTCGGTGACCACCGAAGACTGGAACGATACTCTCCGTGTATCGGCTGGCGCGAACTACCAGTATAGCGACACTATGGTGCTACGCGCGGGCTGGGCTTACGATGAAACTCCGATCCCGAATGCTGAGCGCAGAACCGCGCGTATCCCGGGGAACTCAAGACGCTGGTTATCATTAGGTTTCGGTTACGAGCTGAATCAGGATATGGTGCTGGATATTGGTTATTCGCACTTATTTGTCAGCGACACCCAGATCAATAACACCTTCGAGAGTAGCGTGCCGACATTAGCGGCAACGCTGAATGGCACTTACGAAGCTTCGGTTGATATTCTCAGCGCCCAGCTCAGCTGGAACTACTAGGAGCACATTATGAAAACAACACATTTGTTAATGGCGCTGCTGGCAATCGCTGTACTGGCATCCTGTGAATCAAAGCCTGGTGAAACGCTGCAGCAAAATATAGATACCGGTAATGTCAGTACCTTTGATCCGAGCAATGGCATCATTCCGTTTCCGAATGATTTGCTGTTTCAGGGTACGCTCGATGGTACTTTAAATATCCCGGTGGCTGATCCTGCTGATCTGTCTGATCCGCAGGTGGCGCTGAATGCGCTGGACGGTTTTTCCACGAACGCACCATTTAGCGCGGGTTTTGCCGAAGCAATCGACCCGGTATCCGTCACGCCTGCGAGCGTGCGCGTATTTGAAGTGAATTTGTCGTCGACCCCTGGTGGCGCAGTGGTTGCACCACTGAAGAGCGAGCTGACATTCGGTGTGGATTTTTTCGCTACCGTATCCAGTATTGATGCCAGTACCCTGGTGATACACCCGCTAAAACCATTGAAGCCTATAGCCAGCTACCAGGTGGTGATTACCAATGCTCTGAAGAGTGCCAAAGGTAACCCTATGCTGGCCTCGACGACGTATGCGCTGGCAAAAAGCACAACGCCATATTACGCACTGCCATCTGGGCCGCGTGAGCCGAATCTGCCAGCAGGCTTTGACAGTTTTACTGATGCTCGTCTCGCCAGCCTTGAAGGCCTGAGGCAGCTGATTTCGACAGGAGAGAACACTCTGGCGAACAACGCGACACCTGCCCTGACCACTGGCGAAATTATATTGAGCTGGAGTTTTACCACGCAATCGGCTGGGAATGTGTTGTCAACGGTTAGAGGGATAGCGGGAACTCCTGCGACTACGGTAACTGCATTTACGGGTGACCTGTTTGGTACGGGTGCAGGCAGGACGCCGCTGGGCGCGGCGAATATACATGTGGGTACGATAGGTGTGCCATATTATCTTCAGGTTTCTACCTCGGCCAACGATCCGACTGCACTAGGCTCCGTGTGGAGGGCCGCCAATCCTGCATTTTCTGGTGATACCGAGAAAAATCTGACGCAGTATAATCCTTTGCCGGCGGCAACAAATCCGGCATTGAGTATTCCGATTCTGATTACAACGCCAGCCGATACAGCCACCTTTCCAGCGCCGTGGAAAACTGTGATCTTCCAGCATGGTATTACTTCCGATCGAACTTCTATGCTGGCGATAGCCGATGCATTGGCTGCAGCTGGCTTCGCGGTGGTTGCGATTGATCTGCCAATGCACGGTGTTGGAAGTACGAGTCCGTTCTATAGCCCGGGCAATGAACGCACGTTTGATCTTGATCTTGTCACTCAGGATGCCATCACCGGCAGTGTTACCGCAGCTGCACCCGATGGCGTGACTGACTCATCAGGTACGCACTTTATCAATCTGACTAATCTGTTAAATACGCGTGATAATGTCAGGCAGTCAGTTGCCGATTTATTCGCGGTGACGGCCGCGATTGGTAGCATTAATGTTGCTGGCGGAACCAACCTTGACGCTGCGAACGTTTATTTTGTCGGTCACTCATTGGGTGCAATTGTGGGCACACCGTTCCTTGCGCTGGAGACAGGCGTCAAAGATGCTGTGCTGGCAATGGGGGGCTCTGCGGTTGCCAAGATTTTAGATGGCTCGGCAGCGTTCGGCCCCGTGATTTCAGCCGGTCTTGCGGCGAATGGCGTGGTCAAGGGGACAGCAGACTACGAGTCATTTCTCGGCGCTGCGCAGACGGTGGTGGATTCTGCAGACCCTGTGAATTATTCTCTGAACGCAGCCGGTTATTCCGCATCAGCAGCAGCGGGTCGCGGCCTGCTGTTTTTTGAAATCGTCGGTGATTCGGTGCTAGGCAATCCATCCGATCTGGTGGTGCCCAATGTTGTGCCGGATCTTACCTATGATGTCAGTGGTACGATTTCTGCGCCGCTGGCGGGCACAGAGCCGCAGCTCACTTTGCTGGGCTTAAGCCAGGCGAATACAACAACGGCCCCGGGTGGTAAGTTGCTGGTGACGACCAAATACATAGCAGGTGCTCACAGTTCGTTACTCGATCCCGCGCCGAATTCAGCAGTGACCACAGAAATGCAGAAAGAAACTGCTAACTTTCTGGGTAGTGGAGGCACCGCCCTGGTCGTAACAGATGGTAGTGTATTGCAGGCGCCCTGATAGTTTTATTGTGCAAGTTCAAAGCCCTCTCCGGAGGGCTTTTTTATTTCATGCTGTTACCATTCGCGTTAATTTGTGTTATTTGCGGATGAATGCTTTTATCTAAACCGCTGCACACGTTCAGCAGTGCCCGGGTGTGAAGACAAATACGATTCCATTTTTGATTCTTTTTTCGTGTCCGTGATGCGCTCAAGAATATCTGCAAAATAGTGTGGCGCAATATTATTCGTGGTCATGTATTGATAAGCGTAATCATCTGCCTCGGTTTCAAACTCGCGCGAGTATTTTGAGTTGACCAGTACGGTTGGCAATGCCACGATCAAAGAGGAAGTTGAAAATGGGTCGCCAGTGATTGCAGCAATGAGCACTGCGACCGCTGAGTTTTGCATTGCCATGCGTATCGAGTGACGGTGTATCAGGTGGCCGATTTCGTGGGCAAGAATGGCAACAATTTCGTCGTCATTTTTACTGATGGTGACCAGCTCATCGGTGACAATAATAATGCCTGAGGGTAAGGCGAATGCGTTGGCACCAATCTCTTTACCACTGCGAAATACCAGGCGATAGTCAGAGCTGTCGGTGATGGCCTGTTTCATTTTATCAAACCGTTTTGTTAGCCGCATCTTCACCGCTGCATCGAGTTTGGTGGGTTCAAAGGCGATTTTATCCAGCGTTTCCAGCGTGCCAGTACCTAATGAGCGATCTACGCTGTCGGGTAACCGGTAGGCAACTTCACTCGCCATTGCAGGAATGCCATAAGTAATCATGCCCCAGGTGAACGCCGCCGTGAAAATCACCGCAGCGATAACGTAGCTTATTTTTGATTCCAGTGCATGAATAAACGACGAACTACGTACAGCGCTGTGTTGTTTGAGAAAGGCGTCGACCAGATCATTATCCACGATATGGCAGGTAGCGCCGTTCGGCAGCGTCAGTAGTCGCGGTGTGTTACCCAGGCGCGAACTGAAGCGCACGTCGGTGAGTAAATACGTCTCGCCATGCCCGCTGTGCAAAACGTGGATGCTGCCGTCATCGTTAAGCGCGATCTCGATCTCGCTGACCACAGATGCTGAGCCGTCGTAATAGCGCGCGCGAGTTTTCATTTCAATACGGTGCTCGATCTAGAAACCAAGGTCAATATCAAAAGCCTCGGTAAACTCGCCACCAGTGGCGGAGACGGATTTTTGTTGATCGGCAATAAAATTATGGATCTCACCATTGGCGATGAATGCGGTATTCGCCAGCCGGTATTTCGCCAGCCGGATACTTGCCCACGGGATTAACAGGCCCAGGCTGAACAGTACACCAAGAATATTGGTGAGGTAAATATAAAACATGTTACGCACGCGTATTTTGCTTTGTAAGCTATGAGCGTTCAGCGTGGTACTGTTTAATACCAGGTTGATTGAGCGTGTGTGCACGTATACCCAGATCAAACCCATTAGCAGGTAAGCAATTAAAACGGCGCCCATGCCTGCGAATACTTCAGCGCCTGGTTCCTGGTTAATTTCTTGTTTGGCACATTGTTCGGGACCGGGAGCGCGCACGCAGTTTTCAATGGCGTGCTTGAATTCTTGCTCTTCGTATGACCCGTTTTGATCTGGAGTTTGTGTTTCTCTCGGTGGCTGCACCTGGTGTTGCGGATCTTGTTGCGTTTTGGCGGCAGTGACGTAACCCTGGTACGCGGGTATGGCAATGGCTGCGAGTATACCAATGAAGGGGATTAGCATGGGCAATAAATAAATTCGGTAAAAAGCGCCGGTGGTGGCATGAAATTCAAACTGCGATGTGCCGAAGTAGCTATTCTCTACCGTAAATTGTTTCATGCGCTTGATGGCATAGGGCACAGCAAGACCCAGGGTCAGCATAGAAATGAATGACAGAAAGATAAAAATAAATGTGGCTTCACCGAGTCGGCCTTCGAAGTTAAAGCGAATATTGCGGTACGCTGAATTGCGAGCATTAAACTGCAGTGATTTAACAACCATCCACGGCAGGCCGATGAGATAGATAATAATAAAGGCGAACTCGAGTAGTGGAATGTATTGTGTGGTTGACGCGTATACCAGAATAAATGCAAACACAATCATCCGGCCTTTGAGGATCGCGAGCGGATCGCCAAGATAATCGAAGCTGGAGCTATCTAATGTGGTGTTGCCGTAGAAGTAACGTTTTTTTCTCACTTTGGCCCAGGGAGAGTAAATGCCGAGCGTGATGATGGAGAGCATAATATTGACTATCCATATCTTAAAGTATTCGCCTGACGTGCCGTTGAACTGAAACTGTATCGCGCGGCCACTCTGCGGATTATCCATGTCGTGCTCCCTGAGCAATTTTGAATGATGCTTTGCAGTATAGGAGATGGATTTAGAACTTCAATCAATTCGAAGTTTATAGGTGGCTGTGTTCGTCGTGTCGATAATATTATGCAGATGTAACCAGTCGCGAGCATCTTCCGCATCCTGTTCAAACCAGTCGCGCGCCGTGTCCAGACGAAAACTGTAGCCCCAGCGATCCATGTCTTCGAGCATGCGCGATGATTGCATTTCAGGGATATGATCAGCCAGCAGAATTTGTAAATAACACACTGCGTTTTCTTCTTCGTAATCACCACCGGCATCGGTGTGCACTGTATTGCGTCGTTGCTGTGGCATGCAGATGCAATGACAGGTTTCGTGCAGCGCGGAGTGAACCGGGGTGTCGGCGCGGATGTACAGATGATTTGCGATCAGCCCGGCTTCGGGTGCCTGCCAGTAACTGCCGGGAATGTCGGCATCGGCACTGATCTGGCGCAGCGCCAGGCCATACCTGCTTAATAGACTCTGAAGTGAGTCATCGGTAATTTCACCGCATAATAATACTCGGCGGGTGTCAGTCAATGTAGTGATGGCGTCGGAATTCATCGAGCATGGCTTCGAGTGCCTGGGCGCGATGGCTGATGGTGTTTTTGACAGCTAGCGGCAGTTCGGCGCTCGAGCAATTGTGCGTCGGCACAAAGAAAATGGGGTCGTAGCCAAAGCCGCCAGTGCCACGCGGTTCCTGCAGAATGCGACCTTCCCAGCTACCCTGGGTGATGATCGGTACCGGGTCGCTGGCATTGCGCATGAACACCAGAAGACACTGATAACGCGCGCTGCGTTCTGCGCCTGGCAGACCCTTGAGTTCGGCCAGCATTTTGCTGTTGTTGTCAGCATCGCTGGCATTGACACCTGCGTAGCGTGCGGAATACACGCCTGGACGCGCACCGAGAGCATCGACTTCGATTCCCGAGTCATCGGCAATCGCTGGCAGGCCGGTGATTTTGGCAGCATGGCGAGCCTTGATGATGGCGTTTTCGACGAAGGTGGTACCGGTTTCCGGGACTTCAGGAACATCGTAATCAGACTGCGGTACCACTTCAATGCCACTGTCGGCAAACAGTTTGTTAATCTCGCGCACCTTGCCAGCGTTGCCGCTGGCGAGAACGATTTTCCGAAACTCAGTCTGCATGATGCTTCTTCCTCAGACTCCGATGACTGCGCTCTGGGCTGCAAAAATTTCTCCGGTGCCTTTTTGTGCCAGTGCCAGCATGGCATTTAATTCGTCGGCGTTGAAGGCATGACCTTCGGCGGTACCCTGAACTTCGATAAACGCATTGTGATTGTTCATGACCACATTCATATCAGTTTCTGCATTGGAGTCTTCGGCATAATCCAGATCGAGTACCGGGGTGCCTTCGAAAATGCCGACCGAAACAGAAGCAATCTGGTGATACAGCGGGTTTTTTTTCACAATACGGTTTTTCATCATGTGTTGCACGGCGTCGTGGAGCGCGATCCAGGCACCTGAAATACTGGCAGTGCGGGTACCGCCGTCGGCCTGAATCACATCGCAGTCGAGACTGATGGTGTTTTCGCCCAGCGCATCGAGATCAATGCAGGCGCGCAGCGACCGACCGATGAGACGCTGGATTTCCATAGTGCGACCGCCCTGGCGGCCTTTGGCCGCTTCGCGACCCATGCGGCTGCCAGTCGAGCGTGGCAGCATGCCGTATTCTGCAGTCACCCAGCCCTGACCCTTGCCGCGTAGAAACCCGGGCACCCGGGTTTCTACCGAGGCGGTGCAGATCACGCGGGTGTCGCCAAACTCCACCAGTACTGAGCCTTCGGCGTGTTTGGTGTAGTTGCGGGTGAATGTTACCTGACGCATTTCGTTGGCATCGCGTTTGCTGGGTCTCATGCTGTGCTCCTCGTTGACAGTCGCGCATTATACATGGCCGGGCACTTGTCTGCCGCGCGCAGATAGCTGTTAGAATTGCCTGGCATCATAGCTAACAGGCTGCGAACAAATCAGGTGGATGAGAACATGAGGACACGGCAACATGATTAAAAGTATGACGGGGTTTGCGCGCTGCCAGTCACAGCATGCGCTGGGTATGCTCACCTGGGAGATACGCACAGTCAATCATCGTTATCTCGAAATCAGCTTGCGACTGCCCGAAGAAATGCGCAGTTATGAGGCTCGTTATCGTGAGCTGATAAATACTCATCTCAGTCGTGGCAAGATCGAGTGTCATCTGCGTTTTAAACCTGAAGCGGTAAATAACAACGAAATCGAAATCAATCGTGAGTTTGCGAGCGCATTAGTGAAAGCCTGTCAGCAGCTCAATGACATTGTGCATCAGCCTTCGGAAATTAATACTGTCGATATCCTTAAGTGGCCAGGAGTTGTTAAAGAAACGGCGCAGGATATGAAGCCGATGCTCGATGCCAGTCTGGAATTGCTGGAGTCAGCCTTATCCGAGCTAATCGAAAACCGCGAACGAGAAGGCGAACAACTCCGCGATATTATATTGCAACGCCGTACAGCAATGCAGGAACTGGTGGCAGACCTGCGCCCACAGTTGCCCGAGATTCAACAACGTTATCGCGAAAAACTGCTGCTGCGGCTACAGGAACTGCAGGCCGAGCCGGATAGGGAACGACTGGAGCAGGAGCTGGTTTACCTGGCGCAAAAAATGGACGTTGATGAAGAACTCGATCGTCTTGATGCGCATATTAAGGAACTGGATCTGGTGTTGCAGCGGGACGAAGCGGTCGGTCGACGGCTGGATTTTTTAATGCAGGAACTCAATCGCGAAGTGAATACGCTGGGTTCGAAGTCGATTGATATTAATACCACTCAGGCCTCGGTCGAGCTCAAGGTGCTGATCGAGCAAATGCGCGAACAGGTCCAGAATATTGAATAGTATTTTAAATATTTATCACAAAATTTTTTTTGCCGCAAACACCGCAAAGTCGCAAATTATTTAGATAAAGTTCCATGAACGGCCATTCCCGCACAGGCGGGAATGGCGCTATCGTTATTATTTGCGTTCATTAGCGGACAGATTAATTGTTTAGCTTTGTAAAGTGTTTTTATTTTTTCTTGTCCGCGGGCTTGTTCTTGCTTTCGATTTTCCGTAATTCAATATCGAAAATCAGAGTCGAGTTTGGCTCGATGACTTCACTGCGCTGGGTTGCGCCATAGGCCAACTCGGGCGGAATAAACAGTTTCCATTTGGCACCCACTTTCATCAGCTGCAGGGCTTCGGTCCAGCCTTTGATCACGCCTTTTAGCGGGAAGGTCGCGGGTGTACCGCGTGCATAAGAGCTGTCAAATTCGCGACCGTCGATCACAGTGCCGCGGTAATCGGTGACCACTGTGTCATCAATGGTCGGTTTAGCGCCGGTGCCGGGCGTGATAATCTGATACTGCAAACCGCTGGCGGTAGTGACCACGCCCTCTTTTTTGGCATTTTCTGCCAGGAATGCCTTGCCTGCCGCAAGATTTTTTTCTGCCATGGCGCTTTGTTTTGCCGCCATGTCAGTACGTAATTTTTGCAGGAAGTCATTACGTGCCTGCGTCATGTCCTGTTCGTTAATTTTAGGCTGGGCGTCGCTGCTGCCATCGCGGATACCCTCAATCAAAGCTTCGGTTTCCAGGGTGATGCCCTGCTGCTTGAGACGCTTGGAAAAATCGATACCGAAACCGTAGCTGGCTTTGGCCTCGAGGGTGTCGAGCTTGGCGGTGCTGGCCTGCTCAGTCTTGTCGAAGCAGCCGCTGAGCGGAGCAAGTAAGGCGAGCGCCATCAGGTGGCTTGATTTCATTGCTGTAGTCCATAATAGTGGTAGTGGAGTGCGGCAACATAGCAGTTGCCCATGCGAACTTCAACTCGGACAACGCAGATGACCAGCAGTTGCAAACCGGCGATATTGCGACGAACTTTTCGCGACCAGCCTAGTCAATCGGTTGTCTTGCACGAACCTGCAGCGATGGATCCGATGCGATCCTGACAAATACTCGGAGTACACATGTTGAATCGAATACTGGTGTCATTTTCTCGGGCCACGATCCTGATTATTTCCCTTGCCGGCGGTGTTGCCCAGGCTACGTTGCCAGTGGCCGTCGATGGCAGCGAGCTGCCGAGTCTGGCTCCGATGGTCGATAAAACTGTGCCGGCGGTGGTCAACATTGCCACCCGCAGTCATATTAGTGCGCAGAACCATCCGATGATGAATGACCCGCTGTTTCAGTATTTTTTTCGTGGTATGCAGCCGCAGCCGCAGCGTAGAGAAGCACGTAGTCTGGGGTCGGGAGTGGTGATTGATGCCAAAGAGGGCTACATCGTGACGAATCATCATGTCGTCGATGGCGCGGAAGAGATTACCATTACCCTGCACAATGGCGAGCAGTATGACGCCAAAGTCGTTGGCTCTGACCCCGAAGCCGATGTTGCCGTGATCAAGGTTGACGCCAAAGACCTCACCGCGCTGCCATTTGCTGATTCAGAAAAGCTGCGGGTCGGTGATTTTGTGGTCGCAATCGGCAACCCCTTTGGCCTGGGTCAGACCGTGACCTCGGGTATTGTCAGTGCACTGGGGCGTACCGGGCTTGGCATCGAGGGCTATGAAAATTTCATCCAGACCGATGCTTCGATTAATCCGGGCAATTCTGGTGGTGCACTGGTCAATCTCAGGGGCGAGCTAATCGGTATGAACACCGCGATCATTGCTGCCGGCGGCAATGGCAATGTTGGCATAGGCTTCGCTATTCCGATCAACATGGTGCGCCAGATTGTTGACCAGCTGATCGAATTTGGCGAAGTGCATCGCGGCATGCTCGGCGTGGTGATGCAGAATTTAACCCCGGATCTGGCCAAAGCCTTCGGCCTCGACATGCATCAGGGTGTGGTGATTTCACAGGTGATCGAGAAATCTGCCGCTGAAAAAGCCGGGCTTAAAGCCGGTGATGTGGTTGTGAGTTTGAATGGGGTCGCAATTAAGAACGCGTCTTCCATGCGTAATATCGTCGGCCTGTTACGGGTCGGCGACAGCATGGACATCAAAGTGATCCGTGACAACAAAAAACTCAGCCTCAAAGCCAAACTGCAGGAAGCTGATAGTCAGACCGTGGCGGGTAATAATTTGAATGAGCGGCTCGCGGGCGCGACCATTGAACAAAGCCAGAAAGACGGCGATGTTTTCCTCGAAGTGACAGCGGTTGAGCGCGGCAGCCCGGCCTGGAATGCACGCCTGCGCGAAGGTGATATTATTCTGTCGGTGAATCGCAAGTCAGTGAAGAGCATAGATGAGTTGCGCAAGGTGCTGAAAAACTCTGACAAACAGATGTTACTCAATGTGCAACGTGGTAAAACAGCATTGTTTATTTTGATTCAGTAACTATTTTTCGCTGGGTGCATTGTGCACCCAGCGTTCACCGGTCGGGGTGAGTTCTTTTTTCCAGAACGGTGCCTGCGATTTCAGTTCCTCCATTAAATGACGGCAGGCAGCGAATGCTGCCTCGCGGTGCGCTGCCCAGGCGGCGGTGAGAACAATGGCTTCTCCTGGCCTGATGATGCCGACACGATGCATAATCAAAGCATCGACCAGCTGCCATTGCGCAATCGTGGTGCCGCAAAGTTCATCGAGGTAGTGCTGGGTCATCGCTGGGTAATGTTCCAGTGTCATTTCACTGACCTCATCACCGGCGTTGAAATCGCGCATGCTACCAACAAAATTCGCGCAGGCACCGAAGCTGCCGGTGGGCAGGGTGGTCTGATGCTGTTCCAGTGCCTGCCAGGGGACAAAGCTGTGGGTGACGATTGTCGCTGGCATCTCAGCCCCCGGTTACGGGTGGAAAAAACGCGACTTCAGCGCCGTCCTCTACCGCAGCATCAAGTTTCGCGTACTGCATATTGATAGCGCAGAGTGTATTGTCCGGCAGGTCGGCGGACTGCGTTGCCAGTTGCCAGCAATCGTGAATCGTACGAACCCTGCCAGCGTCGATGGTGACGCTGTCGGTGCCGACATGTTCGCGCAAACTGGCAAAAAATTTCACATCGATACTCATGTGCCTAGCTTAACCCGAGCCAGTGATGAATAACATGGTGGTGAGTGATCTGAATTTTGAAGTTTTAATATTGATTAACAGCGCAAAAGCCATTGTGGCCAGTTCGGCTGCTAATATGGCCGTAGTATCATGTCCACTGCATATTCACGGTAATTCTCTTAACTCGGAGATTAACATGGGTGTTTTAAACAAAATTTTACTGGCAACAGGCTTGGGCCTGGGTGCGACCCGTGCCTTCGCGGCACAGGATATTAACTGGCTTGATAGTGCCGGATATGTCGTACAAGACGGCGATTGTCTGCATACCATTAACTGGAAGACTGACAGGGGCTGTACCGCAATTGATGCGATGAGAGTCGTCAATGAGTCCACGGTTCTCGCCAGAGGGGAGACGCCGGCCGCGCCAATGAAGCAGGCTGAGCCGGTGAAAACCTCGCCAGCGCCGAAATATCGTCAACTGAGCCTGACCTCAGGGGCCAGTTTTGCCCTGGGTGGCAGTACCTTGAGCACCGCTGATAAATCCGGCATTGCAGAACTTGCCAGCAAACTTAAAGGCGAGACTATCCT
Organism: Gammaproteobacteria bacterium; assembly: GCA_030148865.1. Lineage (GTDB taxonomy): Bacteria > Pseudomonadota > Gammaproteobacteria > SZUA-229 > SZUA-229 > JASBSR01. The sequence goes on along the minus strand of JASBSR010000041.1, from coordinate 62,865 downwards.
GCGGGTATCCATTGGAGGCCATACCGATGACCGTGGCGCGAATGCATTCAATCAGCGTCTCTCGGAAAAGCGCGCCAGCGCGGTGAAAGCTGAGCTGGTGGCAAATGGTATCGATGCCGGTGTGATTTCGACCGTGGGCTATGGTGAGTCGCGCCCGGTGGCGAGTAACAGCAGCCGTGAAGGCCGTGCTAAAAATCGTCGTGTCGAAATCAAAATTGATGTTGTTCGACGCGAGTTCTGATCAAACCCTTTGATGGCGTAAAAAACACCCCGTTTACGGGGTGTTTTTTTGCCTGCTGAACACTATCAATCGGGCTTTATTGCACTCCTCCGGCTTGCTATGCTGGGGGTCTTCTAATTAGCAGAGCTTTAGCCATAATGTCTGATGCACTCAACCATCTCAATCAACGCGGTGAAGTCCACATGGTGGATGTTGGTGACAAAGCCACCAGCCTGCGCCGCGCTGTGGCCGAAGGCCGTATCCGCATGCAGGCCGAGACACTCGAAACACTGGTCTCGCACAGCCATAAAAAAGGTGATGTGCTGGCAGTGGCACGTGTCGCCGGTATTATGGCCAGTAAAAAAACAGCTGAACTTATTCCCTTGTGTCACCCGATCGCGCTCAGCCATGTTGATATCGAACTCATACCGGTTCTCGAGCAGCTTGCAGTGGTCTGTCGTGTTACTGTAGACACCCGCGGCGTCACTGGCGTAGAGATGGAAGCGCTAACCGCAGTTCAGATCAGTCTGCTGACAATCTACGATATGTGCAAGGCCTTGGATCGTGGCATGGTGATAGAGCGGGTGCAGCTACTGAGTAAATCCGGCGGTAAGTCAGGTGACTGGCAACGCTAGTGCTTATGATGCAATAAGGAGCGCAGAATGAAACCAGCATTAAAAGTTTTTGCGGGATTGTTTGTCGTAATCATGATTGCGATTAGCGCAGCGGTTCTGAGCTTTGACCCGAACGATTACAAATCCCAGCTTACCGAAGTGGTGGAACAGCATACCGGGCGCAAATTAAACATCGAAGGTAATATCTCACTTTCATTTTTCCCCTGGATTGGGCTGGAAGTGGGCAAGCTGTCATTGAGCAATGCAAACGGTTTTAGTCAATCCGAGTTTGCCCGCATTGATCAACTGGATATTAAAGTGAAGTTATTGCCGCTGCTGGCGCGTGATGTCGAAATTGACAAAGTGCGTCTGCACGGTTTGTTCGTTTCGCTGGAAACACACAAAGACGGTAACACCAACTGGATGGATCTGGCGCAGGCAAATACTAGTGCCTTACCCGAGGAAAAGAAGACTGTGGAGACAGCTACTGCAGAAAAACCAGCCGCCACACCGCTAGCGCTAACAGGTTTGCTGGTTAATGGTGTCGAGCTGGTAGCTGCCAATATTCAATGGCTGGATGACAGGTCGGGCACACATGCAAAAGTGTCTGACCTGAGCCTGACCACAGGTGCGATTCAGTTTGATGAATGGGTGCCGATAGATTTTGCTGCCACGCTGGTCAGCGATGCACCCAAACTTGATTTACAGGTGAAGCTCGAAACCAGGCTTAAATTCAATCGTGAATTTACCACGCTTGATATCAAACAGTTAAAATTATCCACCATGGGTGTTGAACTATTAGCAGATCTGGCTGTTACGCAACTGGATAAAGAGCCAGCCGCCAAAGGCGGTATTGTTTTGAACGACTTCAATCTACGTGAGCTGGCGCAAAAGTTTCAGATTGCGCTGCCAGCAAGTGCGACCAAAAGTCGGCTCACTCGCTTTGGTTTAAGCGCGCAGGTGAATGCAAACGCAAAACGCGCAAATCTGGACAATCTTAAAATACGTCTTGATGACAGCACCATGACCGGCTATGTGCATGTTCCTGATGTCGCAAAACAAAGTCTACGCTATCAGCTGAAGCTGGATCAGATTGATGCTGACAGTTATTTGCCGCCTCCCATGGTAACCAACGCACCCAAGGCGGTAACAGCCATTAGTGCGGAAGATGTTGAAATCGCATTGCCTGTGAAAATGCTGCGCAGCCTGGACCTGGAAGGCGAGTTGCAAATCGCCAGTCTGAAATTGAAACAGATTGATATCAACGAACTTCGCATGGTCACCAAAGCTCGCGCCGGTGTTATTACGGTGGCACCTGTCAGTATGAAATTATTACAGGGAGAGATGAATGCTGATCTTGGTTTGAATGTGCAGAAAAATACTCGTTACGAGATCAGGCTGAACGGGAAAAATATTGTGCTCGAATCCGTGGTCAACCCTTTGCTGACCAACCTGTTTGAAGGTGAAGATTTAAAACTGCAGGGTGGTGTCGCCAGCCTGGATTTGAAATTAAATACTCAGGGACAATGGTTGAATGAGCTCAAACGTTCTGCTGTGGGTAACGTATCAGTGAACGCGAGCAAGGCCAGCATGACAGGTGTCGATATTGAGTACTTCGTACGCAATGCAGTCGCAAGTTACCTCACCGCTAAAAACATCAAGGTAGCCAACGACTGGCGTGGAGTTTATCGCCCTGGTGAAAAAACCGCATTCAATAGTCTCATAGTCAACAATGTTATAGCCAATGGTAAGATGATCAATGAGCGACTGGCAATCGACTCGAACCGTTTAAAAGTCAATGGCAAGGGTGTGATTGATCTGATGAAGAACAGCATCGATGAAAACCTGACCGTCACTTTATTAAAATCGGGCCAACAAACCACCGAGGATAAGATTATTGCGCAGCCAGTGCCGGTGCGTATCTATGGACCTTTTGCAGCACTTAAGTATGACGTCGATACATCCTGGTTGTCGACAGCAGTCGGCACACTGGTGAAGACCAGGGCAAAAGCAAAGGTCGAAGTCAAAACGCAGGAAAAAGTTCAGCAACAAAAACAAAAACTGGAAGATAAGGTAAAAGACAAACTTAAGGGTTTGTTCAGATGATGAAGGTGTCTGTTTGAATCAGAGCTTCGCCACGCGCATTCTGCGCTGGTACAAAAAATATGGTCGTCACGATCTGCCCTGGCAGCAACCGCGTAGCCTGTATCGCGTCTGGCTGGCAGAGATTATGCTGCAGCAAACCCAGGTAAAAACAGTGATACCGTATTATCAGAATTTTCTGCGGGTTTTCCCCAGTCTGAAACGGCTGGCAGATGCCAGTCAGGACGACGTGCTGGCGCGCTGGGCGGGGCTGGGCTATTACACGCGAGCGAGAAATCTGCATACAGCGGCACAACTCATCCAGCAGGAGCACAAAGGCCGCTTGCCGCGTGATTTTGATACCCTGCTGGCCTTGCCCGGCATTGGCCGCTCCACTGCGGCGGCGATTTTGTCGCAGGCGCTGGATCAGCGCCATGTGATTCTCGACGGCAATGTGAAACGGGTGCTGGCGCGCTATCATGCTATTGACGGCTGGCCCGGCTCGCCCGCAGTCGAGCAGCAGCTCTGGCGCCTTGCTGAACAGCACACCCCGCAGAACAACAATGCCGATTACACTCAGGCGATCATGGATCTGGGTGCCACGCTGTGTCGACGTGGCCAGCCGAACTGTGTGAGTTGCCCCCTGGCCTGCGATTGTGCCGCCCTGGCGCAGGGGCGAGTGTCAGAATTGCCTACCCCTAGGCCGCGTAAACGCCTACCGGTGAAAGCCGCGCGGATGCTGTTGCTGGCTGATAAATCTGGTGCCATCCTGCTGGAGAAACGTCCGCCATCGGGTATCTGGGGTGGGCTCTGGAGTTTGCCCGAGTTCGCCATGGATGAAGACATTGTTACCACCTGTGAGCGCCGCTGGGGCATTCGCGTGCAAGATAGTGACGATGGTACGCTGCTGCGCCATAGTTTCAGTCATTATCATTTCGACATCACTCCCTGCCGGGTTCGAGTGCATAATCGGGGTGTCAGTGTCCAGGGCTCGGCAGCGCTGCAGTGGTTCCAGCCTGCGGGCTCGACCTTGCCCGGCCTGGCGGCACCAGTGAAGCGAATTCTGGAACAATATGCCAGATGACTTGACTCGCGGCAGTCGAGTCGATTAAATACGCTCCTTTCTGCGTAGCGGGTTCGGCAGCATCCCGCCTCTCAGCACAGTCCGCCCTACTCGAGCGCGGTGTCTGTTCCCGATTCTGGCCGGGTAGCTCAGTTGGTAGAGCAGCGGATTGAAAATCCGCGTGTCGGCAGTTCAATTCTGCCCCCGGCCACCATATTCCCTGTCGTTTAGTATTCGCAGCAGTCAATCTCGTATCAGACCTGACCCAATCGAACTGCCGGCAGTTAAATGAGGCGCCACGTCCGTGTGGCTCGCCCTGCGGGCCGCGCGAAAGACGTGCGCTCACTAAAATCGATGGGATCGATTTTGACATCACGTTTTTGGTGATGGGCCGCAGGCTGAGAGCTACAGGGAGGTGGCGAATAACATCGCTCCGGGCAGAACTTAGTCTGCCCCGGCCACCATAATGTCTCTATTTTACACCCATGCTGTATTCAGTGCTGTGAACGCTATCCAGTTGAATTAGCAGGAACTAGTGGCCTGGCTATTGATTTGGCAGAATCACTGCCGAGCACCAGAAAACGTCGTAACAAACTTCCAGTGATATCAGATGGCGAATGCTATATAGTGCTACTAGCCGGTTTTTATTCTTCAGTAGAGTCGTTTTGAGTATTACACAAAGAGGTAAATGAATGGAGTCACGGCGCATCACAATTCTGGGAGGGATGATTCTGGTTGCGCTCACGGTAATTACAGGTATATCGGTATTTGCAATTATGCAGCGGCATACCGAGACTGTTCTCAGCTCCAGTCTGGAGCTTTCACTGGAAAGTCGTGCGCGGCTATTACGCTCAAATTTAGAGAGCCAGGCGAATGACGTGGTGATTATTGCTAAACGCCCGAACCTGATTAAACAAATCAAACAGTTTGCTAACGATGATAATAAGCAGGAAATACGAGCCTCGCTGCACGATAGCTTAAATTCATTTTTATCAACCGAATTCACTGCGCTGGCGATTCTCGATATTAATGGCGAAGAAATCGCTCGAGCAGGCAAATTTGTGGTTGATGCAGACCTGGAAGTGCCAGTCCAGAGGCGTGAGCGTACAATGCTGTTGTGGAAAGATGAGCTGCTTCTTGGTGTTCAGGAAACATTGCGTGATCATGGTGAAAATATCGGCTTTATTCGCACTCAGACCCGAATGTCGGAACTCACAAAAATATTTTTTGATGTGAACTCTTTTGGTAAAACGGGAGAGATCGCCGTCTGCGCACCGCTCGCTGGAGACAATATGCAATGTTTTCCAACACGGCTTCATCCCGAGCCTTTTAAAAATCTGCCGCGAGTCATAAAAGGAAGTTCTATACCAATGGATTACGCGCTTTCAGGTAAGACAGGAGTACTCAGAGCTAAAGACTACCGTGATGAAGTTGTGGTAGCTGCTTATCGTCCGTTATCGAATACCGGGCTAGGCATGGTATTAAAAACCGATGCAAGTGAATTGTTTCAAAGTGTCAGGTATCAGCTCAGATATGTAATATTAGCAACCACTGCATTAATTCTGTTTGGCGTATTAATGTTGCGTTGGCTGGTGACTCCGTTGTTGAAAAAAGTGATCAAGTCTGAACAGCTGGCACGCAATACTAGCGCCTTGTTGGCCGAGAAGGAGACTCGAAGCCGAGCAATTTTTGAGAATGTTCATGACGGTATTATCGTGGTTAATGAGTCAGGTATAATTGAGTCAACTAATCCGGGTGTTAAAAGTATATTTGGTTATGACGCTAGTGAAGTGATTGGGCGAGACGCGAGTATGTTGCTGCCTGAGCAGTCGCAGATTTCAGCCAGAGACTACCTCAGGCGCTATAGTAAGACCGGACAGTCTTCATATATTGGTGTTGCCAGAGAAATAGTCGCACGACACAAGGATGAAACATTGTTTCACGTGGATGTGCGTGTGACTGAAATGCGGCTGGATGACACTAATTTGTTCATTTGTACTATGCGTGACATAACAGAGCGCAAGCTTTCTGAAGAAAAAATTATTCACCTCGCTACCCATGATCCTTTGACCGATTTACCAAATCGCCATTTTTTGCTGGACAGGGTTTGTCAGGCTATTTTGCATGCCAGACGTGATCAGGCAACCAAAGTAGCTCTGCTATTTATCGATCTTGATGATTTTAAGCAGGTCAATGATAACTATGGCCATGATGTGGGCGATGCGCTTCTGGTGAGGGTGGCGAAACGTATATGTAGTGTTCTGCGTAGTGAAGATACAACATCTCGCCAGGGCGGAGATGAGTTTATTGTTGTATTGCCAAGCATCAAACACGCCAAAGATGCTGAGAATGTAGCAAAGAAACTAATTGAAACACTATCGGCAAGTTATTGTATTGATGGCCAGCAGCTTAATATAAGCGCCAGTATCGGGATTGCCTTATATCCAGATGATGGAGTTGATACTGAGATATTGATGAAAAAAAGCGACACCGCGATGTACGCAGCCAAGGTAGCAGGTCGTGGTGCTTACCGTTTTTATCATTCGAGTATGCGCACCAAAAGTTTTACAAAGCAATTCAGTTAGCGGTATATAAACTGTGGTTAGTGCTTGAGCCGATACCCGGTTTTGAAAATCCACCAGACGATGCCGACGCAAATGAGCAGGGATGCCAGTGTCATGGTCAGCCTGTACTTTGTATTACCTGTTGCTGTTCCGGACTGTGTATAAATGGCTGATCAGCAGCGCGCAACAGGCTGGTAACGTCTTCGCGAATAATTTCGATTTTCATTTTCCGGCAGAAGCGGATTTCTTTTTCTGTCGGTTCCTTGATTAAGGCCCAGCCGGCCGGTTCGCTCGAGGCGTAAATAATGTCCGACATCACCATGCGTTCGGTGTCGCGTGTCAATGGCAGACCAATGAATAAATATTGTTTGTTTTTACGGTATTCTTTAATGAATTTTGGCAGACCGAAGCCACCCATCAGTTCGGTAATGTAATCGACAAAATCAGCATCCGAGGCAATGAAAGTTGATTCTGGTTGCGGGCTGCCCATCGGTTTTAGCAATATCGGAAAACTAGTATCCGCATCGTCCTGGTCGATTTCGTTATAGGCCGTGCCATCATACTGATGCAGGCGGAAACGGTAATCCGTGCCACCCAGGCGGGCAATCCCGCGAACCAGCAAATGCGGTGTGTCTGCATAGCTGTCTTGCAATTGTGTATCGCGATTGATGTCGATGACATAAGGTAATTTGAGTTGCGCGAGCCAGTCGTGCACGGCAGCTCGCGACCAGTTTTCGTCGTTGTATAAGTTCTCAAGGAAACGATTGACGAAAGTGCGTCCTTTTTTCAACTCCATATCCATCGCAGCGCGCGGAAACTCATACATCAATCTTGGCGACATGGGATTGCCATTATTCATGGCAAGAATCAGGCTGTCACTGCCCGCGGGCATCGCATTGCCTGTCAATTTATGGGTAACATCGAACAAAGCTCCGGGTCCTGCATATGGCACCACTTCGCCGGTCTTGATTTTAGAGAGTATTTCTTCGTAGTTGAAATCGTTCATAGCGGTTACCGTCAGGGAGTGGTGAGTTTGTATTATGGTGTTGATGCAAGAAGTGTTCCAGCAAGCAAGTTGTTGAAACAAGTGAAAATGTGAATCTTATTGTGCGTTCACCTGCACAAGCGCCACGACAATTGAGCAAGATTGTCGTAAACAGCACAGAATCGTTTTATACCAATACGAGCACTTCATAAACCATGCAGTTCAGCGTAGTTCTATTTCGCTGAGTTTATCAATGTGTTCGCAACCCGGTGTAAACGTGCGCGCGGTATCACCACGTGTAAGCGATCAGTTTGCGCTATCAATCCACAGTATATAAGACATGCCTGATCTAGAAGATTATTGTGATCATCCATACATTGATGAGAATTTTGTTGCTAATGCTACCAGCGTAAAACGCCGAGACAATGAAAATTAAATCATGAAAAACATAGACTTAAAAAAATAAACGGGTTTGGCACGCTGTTTGCACTTACACAGTTGAAACCTATTGTTAACCCGCGAAACAGTTCGCGTATCTACGGAGAATAAACCATGGCAATGCGTCAATGTGCAATTTACGGCAAAGGTGGTATCGGTAAATCGACCACAACCCAAAACCTGGTGGCTGGTATAGCTGAGCTGGGCAAAAAAGTAATGATCGTGGGCTGCGACCCTAAAGCCGATTCTACTCGTCTAATCCTTCATGCTAAAGCCCAGAACACCATTATGGAAATGGCGGCTGAAGCAGGCACTGTTGAAGATCTGGAGCTGGACGATGTACTGAAAGTCGGATACCACGAAATCAAATGTGTTGAGTCAGGTGGCCCAGAGCCAGGTGTTGGTTGTGCCGGCCGTGGTGTTATCACGGCGATCAACTTCCTCGAAGAAGAAGGCGCATACGAGGAAGATCTGGACTTCGTTTTTTATGACGTACTGGGTGACGTTGTATGCGGTGGTTTTGCCATGCCGATTCGTGAAAACAAAGCACAGGAAATCTACATTGTGTGTTCTGGTGAAATGATGGCGATGTATGCTGCTAACAACATTTCTAAAGGTATCGTGAAATACGCCAACTCCGGTAGCGTTCGCTTAGCCGGTCTGATCTGTAATTCTCGCGAAACTGATCGTGAAGATGAATTGATCATGGCTCTGGCGGCACGCCTGGGTACAACTATGATCCACTTTGTACCACGAGATAACGTTGTGCAACGTGCAGAAATTCGTCGTATGACCGTGATCGAATATGACCCGACTTCCAAACAGGCAGCTGAATACCGTTCGCTGGCTGGCAAGATCATTGAGAACAAAAATCTCACTATTCCAACCCCGATCACTATGGATGAGCTGGAAGAGCTGTTGATGGAATTCGGTATCATGGATGTAGAGGATGAATCGATCATTGGCCAGACTGCCACTGCAGAAGCGGTTGCCTGATTGGTAAGTGCGCACTCGGGAAGTCCGCTTCGGGCTTCCCGTTTGATAAGCCGGTTAATGGCTTGAAACAAGTTCCTGAAACGTCTGTCACGGATTAGTGGCGACACACTGGAGAAATACAATGTCAGCAATGAGCAAAGAAGAAACCGAAGCTCTCATCGCAGAGGTGCTTGAGGTTTATCCTGAAAAGGCAAAGAAAGATCGCGAGAAACACCTTGCAGTTAATGATCAGGGTGTTGAATCGTCTAACAAATGCATTACCTCAAACCGTAAATCCCTGCCGGGCGTGATGACCATTCGTGGTTGTGCGTATGCTGGCTCGAAAGGTGTGGTCTGGGGCCCGATCAAGGACATGATTCATATATCGCATGGACCTGTCGGCTGTGGTCAATATTCACGTGCCGGACGTCGTAACTATTATATTGGTACCACAGGTGTGAACACCTTTGTCACCATGAACTTTACATCTGATTTCCAGGAAAAAGACATCGTTTTCGGAGGTGACAAAAAACTGGACAAAATGATTACTGAAATCGACGGATTGTTCCCGCTCAATAAGGGCGTAACCATTCAGTCCGAATGTCCTATCGGTCTGATCGGCGATGACATCGAAGCGGTAGCGAAAAAGAAAAGCAAGGAACTGGACAAGACCGTAGTACCGGTTCGTTGTGAAGGTTTCCGTGGTGTGTCTCAGTCGCTGGGCCATCATATCGCTAACGACTCGGTTCGTGACTGGGTGCTGGGCGCACGTGATGCCGACAACAGTTTTGAAACCACACCTTATGACGTGTCCATCATTGGTGACTACAACATCGGTGGTGATGCCTGGTCTTCACGCACACTGCTGGAAGAAATGGGTTTGCGCGTGGTTGCGCAATGGTCCGGTGATGGCAGCCTGTCAGAAATTGAACTGACACCCAAAGTGAAGCTTAACCTGCTGCACTGCTATCGCTCGATGAACTACATCTCTCGCCACATGGAAGAGAAGTACGGTATTCCATGGGTAGAGTACAATTTCTTCGGCCCCACCAAAATTGCGGAAAGCCTGCGCAATATCGCGTCGCATTTCGACGACAAAATCAAGGAAGGTGCTGAGCGTGTCATCGAACGTTACAAGAGCGAATACGAAGCAGTCATCGCCAAGTATCGTCCACGTCTTGAAGGCAAACGCGTCATGCTCTATGTCGGTGGTTTGCGTCCGCGCCATGTGATCGGCGCTTATGAAGACCTGGGTATGGAAGTTGTTGGTACTGGTTACGAGTTCGGACATAACGATGACTACGACCGCACCATCAAAGAAATGGGTAACGCTACCCTGCTATACGATGATGTCACCGGTCTTGAGTTTGAAGAATTCGTGAAGAAAATAAAACCCGATCTGATTGGCTCTGGCATCAAGGAAAAATACATTTTCCAGAAGATGGGCATTCCGTTCAGACAAATGCATTCCTGGGATTATTCAGGACCGTATCACGGCTACGACGGCTTTGCCATTTTCGCACGTGATATGGACATGACACTGAACAATCCATGCTGGAGCATGCTGAAAGCACCGTGGAAGCAGGAATCTACTGAAGCCAAAGCCGTTGCTGCGAGTGCATAAGCAAAGCATACAAAAGTAGCTTTTAAACATCCGGGGAAGGTCTTCGATGGCCGACGGCCTTCCCTTTATCCATAGCGTAAGTCCACAGATTGGTGGCGCGTACAGGAGATAATCATGAGCCAGAATGTTGACGAAATAAAACCCAGTTACCCGCTGTTTCGCGCAGACGAGTACAAGGATAATCTCGCGAATAAAAAAGCGAAATATGAGGAATGTCACCCCCAAGACAAGATTAATGAAGTCTTTGAATGGACCACAACTGAAGAATACAAAGAACTGAATTTCAAGCGCGAAGCGCTGACCGTAAACCCTGCCAAGGCCTGCCAGCCGCTGGGCGCCGTACTCTGTGCGCTCGGTTTTGAAAAGACTCTGCCATACGTGCACGGTTCACAGGGCTGCGTGGCTTATTTTCGCACGTATTTCAACCGTCACTTCAAGGAACCGATTGCCTGTGTATCCGATTCCATGACTGAAGATGCAGCAGTATTTGGCGGACAGAAAAACATGTTCGATGGCTTGGAAAATGCAAAAGCATTGTACAAGCCAGACATGATTGCGGTTTCCACCACCTGCATGGCAGAAGTGATCGGTGATGACCTGAACGCTTTTATTGGTAATACCAGAAAAGAGGGGCACATCCCCGACGAATACCCGGTACCGTTTGCACATACTCCCAGCTTTGTGGGTTCGCATACCACCGGCTGGGACAACATGTTCGAAGGGATTGCGCGTTACTTCACACTGAATTATATGGAAGACAAAGAAGTGGGCAGCAACGGCAAAGTCAATATCGTGCCTGGCTTTGAAACGTATCTCGGAAACTTCCGTGTGATCAAACGCATGCTGGAAGAGATGGGAGTGGAATACAGCTTCATGTCTGATCCAACTGAAGTACTGGATACGCCGGCTGATGGTCAGTTTCGTATGTACTCCGGCGGCACCACCATGGATGAAGTCAAAGATGCACCCAACGCCATTGACACATTATTTTTGCAACCCTGGCAGTCGGTTAAATCGCGTAAGTATGTAAAAAGCACCTGGAATCAGCCTGCATCCGATATTAGTATCCCAATGGGTCTGGAGTGGACCGATAAGTTCCTGATGAAGGTTTCCGAGCTCACCGGCAAGCCCATTGCAGAAAGTCTTGAACTGGAGCGTGGCCGTCTGGTAGATATGATCACCGATTCCCACGCATGGTTGCACGGTAAAAAGTTTGCACTCTGGGGCGATGCGGATTTTGTTCTTGGCATGACCAAGTTCCTGCTTGAGCTCGGCGCAGAACCCACTCATATACTTTGCAATCAGGCCAATAAGCGCTGGAAGAAAGCTGTCGAAGCTATTCTGGCTGAATCACCTTTCGGTACCAGTTGCGAAGTTCATATCAGCAAGGACCTGTGGCACATGCGTTCACTGGTGTTCACTAACAAGCCTGACTTCATGATCGGTAATTCATACGGTAAGTTCATCCAGCGTGACACCATCACCAAAGGTAAAGAGTTCGAAGTACCACTGATTCGCATCGGCTTCCCGATCTTTGATCGTCATCACCTGCATCGTGATACGACATTGGGTTATGAAGGCGCGATGCATGTGCTCAAGACTCTGGTCAATGCTGTGCTCGAACGTCTCGATGAAGACACAATGGGCATGGGGACAACCGATTACAACTACGATCTGGTTCGTTAAGTAATCAACACAGCTTTCGTCTGGCCCGAAAACTGTCGGGCCAGACGGGATTACCCGGAGACCATGATGCCGAATGTAATGATTCGACAAAAGCAGGACGGAAACCTGCTGTTTTATATCGCAAAAAAAGACCAGGAAAATGTTGTTTCAACAGTCGAAATCGATACCCAGGAACAGTGGGGCGGCGAAGTGGAATTGACTGACGGCTCTCGTTACTACATCGACCCGATGAGTCCGCCACCTGTGTTTCCAATAACTCTCAGATTTAAGCGCGCCGAATAAAGCGTGTGAACTACGCAGGAGAATAGATATGGCTTTACAAATCATTGCCGAGCTTTGCACTGCTTGCGCGGATTGCGAACCTCTTTGTCCAACAGAATCCATCATTCCATTCAAGGGGCTTTTCAAAATTATTGCTGATACCTGCACCGAATGTGAAGGTGAATTTGATACACCTCAGTGTCTGGATGTATGCATGGAAGACGATTGCATTATTCCGATGTGATTTACGCCGGTATTTGCAATCAGTGATATTGAATAACCCGGAACACAGGATGATCAACATGCCGCAGGTTCAGGGAAGAACGCGGGCGGTGGAAACATTGATATGAATGCACCAATTTCAAGAGAGATCGCTCTGCGCATTGCGTTTGCTGCGAAGTTACTGCCGGATATCGAACCGTTGCAGATTTTGAAAGTATTAGATGAGCTGGTCGGATTGCCGCCCACACTTGATGCGCTTTCAAAACTCACGCTCAAACAGTTGAAGGTAGCACAAGCTGCTGATTTCTCAGCTGTCGATATCGAGCTACTGAAAAAATCGCTCGCATACCTCAAGGGCGAAAAAGAGATTGCAGGTGAAGGTGAAAAGCTGGAACTGCAGGCCTACGCAGAAGGTGATATGCCAGATTCTCTGCGCATTGCCTGTGCCTCCAACAAGGGCGAGCAGCTCGACGGTCATTTCGGTTCCTGTTCGCGTTTCTTGATCTATCAGGTCGGTGTGGATGAAATTCGGCTGATCGATGTGCGTGATGCCAGCGGACCGGAAGCGCGCGACGACAAGAATGCTTACCGTGCCGGTCTGATTGAAGATTGCCAGGTGCTGTTTGTTGCCTCGATCGGCGGCCCGGCTGCAGCCAAGGTTGTCAAATTCGGTGTCCATCCAGTCAAACATCCTACTGGCGGTGAAGCGCGCGAGCGCCTCGTACAATTACAAACTGTCATTGCTACCTCGCCACCGCCATGGCTTGCCAAGGCAATGGGGCACGATGAAGAATCACGCGTGCGCTTCGAACGTTCCGAGGCCGAGGCATAATGCATGATCGCCGAAGAGACGATCGATAAAATCAATGCGTTGCTGATCAAGAACGGTCTGAACGAAGCGGAGGTATCCGGGTTACGCCGCCAGTGGCCCAAAATACATTTCACCTATTGTTCAGACGATGATGTTTGCGGCCCGGTTGCAATACGGGTATCCGAAGACTTTAGTATCTATCTTATCGATGGCCGCGATCACTGTCTGACTTTTACATCAGATGCTTCGATCGCCACCGGGCTTGTGCTCGCGGAACACGAAGAAGAATGAGTGTGGCTGCAAACAACTCGGAGCAGAATTCCACACCAAAGGCCGATTGCAGTTTGTGCCCGCATCGCAATGACACCTTGAAAGCAGGGCGATGTATCCCGGGTGATACCTGCGCGCGCGTCATGAGCGGACGCCAGATTGAGCGATTTTTCCGGGAAAATCCTGCGCTGGCAGACGAATACGCAGGCGATGACTTCTGGGAACGGCGCGCGATAGCAGCGCGTTACTTATCGCAAAAACGTCTACTTGAAATGATCGACGACCCGGACGAAGTGGTACGCCGCGTGCTTGCCTGGCGCTTACCGGTTAATGAATTGCCGGGATTCATGAATGATGAAGACCGGGAAGTGCGCGTCACGGTTGCGGATCGCTTGCCCATCGACAAGCTGATAGCCATGGCCAACGACGAAGATTATCTGGTGCGTAATACAGTGGCAAAACGCCTGCCCGCAGGAAGATTATTTAGCATGATCTGTGATCAGGACAGCGAAGTACGGCGCATGGTCGCGCGTCGTCTGCCACAGGCGAGTCTTGCTCTGATGCAGTTCGATAGTGAAGAAAACGTGCGTCGTGTTATCGTCGAACGCATGAATGAACAACAGGCTGTCAGCATGTTGCGTGATTCCGACTGGCAAATCCGCATGCGCGCGGTTTTGAAAGTGCCGCTGGAGGCAGTAAAGCCCATGCTGAACGACGAAGACGAAGAAGTGCGCCGCGCCGCTCGCGAACGAATAGAGTGTGCTGGTGGTGTGGCCTTAGAACATAAAACAGATGACTGAAAAAATGTCTCCAGCCAGCAAACAAAAGATTAAAACAGAATCCACTGAAAACTCAGAAATCACGACATCGTCTGCCATCAACCCTGTTTCGGATCAGTTGATACAGAGGGTAATGGGCGTGTGTAGTTTTGCCCACATAAACGATAAGCATCAACAGTTTCTGGATAATCTGGCTCGGACAATTCCTGAATTCAGTTTCCGTATTGCACTGACACGAGGTGGCTGGCACCGTGATGCTGGTGTTGTGACCGCAAAAGGCGAGCGCATCAGCGAGAACATTCGCCAATGGGTCGAGCAGGAGTGTGCGGGCGATATCGAATACCTGGCGCATAAATACGGTGACGCAGGTTACATCGTAACACGGCTGCACGGAAAAACACACTATCTGGTTGCCGGCACAGGCAGTGCGCCGGAAGATTTTATCCAGCTAGAAGTCGAAGAGTTACAGGAAGTCACCGCCTATCCGCTGATCAATGAAAAGGCTTTGCCAGAAGACATAGATGACCTGATTGATCCGGCCGGGGTAAAGAAACTTGATCCCATATCCGTCGGAGAACCGCATTATGTGTTTCGGCGCATGACACATATTGCCGATTACCTGTGCAAGATGTCTGTGCTCAAGAGCAGAGATATGCAGGTGCAACGCTTTATCGAAGACTGGAAGCGCAGCAGTGCAGCAGAATGCGGTGCATTCAGTGAACACTGGGTGCTTGCGCTCTGTGAATACACCGATGCCTATGGTGAGCAGATCATGCTGGCAGAACCTGTCAGCACCTGCACCAGCGAAATTCCACGACTGGAAATGAGTAATGCAGTTCATGGCTCAAGGCTGGCGAACAAGATCCACAGTTTCGACCGCGACATAGGTTATCCGATGGCCTGGTATTTCTACATGCTGGCGCACAGCAATGTACCACACCAACTGGCTGAAGCCATTCACCACGACCAGGTGAGCGCATACGATTATTTACCAGTGAAAGACCTGAAGGTTCTCATCGACTGGTACAACAAACCTTACAGCGTTTAAAGGAAACAGAAATAAACATGAAAACTGAAGACAAAATTAAGCAACAGCTCACAGAAAACCCGATCATCATATACATGAAAGGAACCCCGGAAGTGCCTGCTTGTGGTTTTTCGGCAAGAGCGGTTGCAGCAATCAAATCCACCGGAGTCGACTTCGCCTGGATCAACGTGCTCGAATCACCTTTTATTCTTGAGAAACTGCCCGAAGTTTCGAACTGGCCGACTTATCCACAGTTATTTGTCAATGGCGAAATCGTTGGCGGCTGCGATATCGTCGAAGAAATGCTGATGAACGGTGAGCTTATGAAGCTGCTCAAACAGACCGTCGATGCATAATACGCCACGAAAACTCATGAACGAACAGGACATTATCGATCGCGTCAAACAACTCTACGCAGATGCTGTCATCGACCTGGCAGGCGCTGACTGTAGCTTTGAGATGTACATCATCAGCTCGGCATTCGAGGATATGAACACGCTCCAGCGCCAGCAGTCAATACTGGCACTGTTTAAAGATGAACTCGCTTCAGGAAAACTACACGCGCTATCGGTAAAAGTAAAAACCCCGAAAGAACAGGGGAGAGGTTCGGGTTTGGTGCAGATCGCGGAATTGTAATATTGATAGTGGGTTTTAAGCGGTGCATCCTTGCGCCTTACCCTTCAGGCTGCGTAAAAGTACACGTTCAAGTTTGATCCTGTCAAATTTTTCGCATCCACGGGTGAGTTACTTTTTTGCTCGTACAAAAAATACGCCCCAACAACTTGACCCATGTAAAAAACACATGGGCTTCCCGTAACGCAGCACTTCGCTAACGCGTCGTCTCAATGCGCGTGCTGTACACAAGACTCACAGGACGCCTGTCTAACTGCTGTTACCGAAGCACTGCGACATAGCAAGCTGTAAGGGGGGTGGGGAAGCACGTGATTTAAGAAGAGAAACGTTCGTAATGCCCTATAGTTATTGCGCCTTACAGACAACGTTGTGTCTGTGCGAGAACGAGGATGACGATAGTGAAAGACGATAACAGCAACCGGGATCATCATTTAAATTATGGCTGAGCGCGTACTCATAATTGGTGCTGGCATCATTGGTGCAACGACCGCACTGGCTCTCGCCGAACGCGGATATCGGGTCAGCGTTATCGACCGCGCAGACACGGTAGCCGCCGGCACCTCGGGCGCGAACGGCGCGCAACTCAGTTACAGTTACACTGACGCCATGGCCTCGCCGAAAATGTTGCGACAACTGAAAAAAGTATTTCTCGGGCGTGATCCCGCGATGCTGTTGTCTTCCCGGTTCAATAGCAAACTGACCGGCTGGGGCATGCGCTTCCTGCGCAACTGCACACAATCGCGTTCCGACAGTAACACGCTGGCTGTGCTCAAACTCGCAATTGAGTCGCGCGCGATCATGCACGACTGGCAGTACAGATACCAGTTCTCGTTCAACCAGCGCCCGGCAGGTAAGCTGCACTTGTATAGACAGGTACCTGATCTCGAAGACGCGGCTTTACGTGTTGCGCTTAAAAACACTTATGGCGTACAGCAAAAGCTGCTGTTGTGGGACGAGGCAATCGCGATAGAGCCTATGCTTGAACATGTAGCCGGAGAGCTGGCCGGCGTGGTGTACTCGCCGATCGACGAGGTCGGTGATGCCGCCAGCTTTACCGTGGCAGCGCTTGAACAGGTAAAAGCACTAGGTGGTGATATTCAACTCGGCATGAGTGTCAATGGCTTCGTACGACAAGGCAAAACATGTACCGCAGTAAAAACTTCTGTCGGTGATATCGAAGCCGACATCATCGTGATCTGCGCTGGCTTCGATACTGCCAGGCTTTCCAGAATGCTGGGTGTTTCGCTACCTATTTTCCCGGTTGCAGGTTACAGCCTGACCTGCCCGGCAACGCCCGAAACACCTTCGGTCAGTATTACTGACATGTCCAGGAAATTCGTGTTGTGTTGTCTCGGTGACAGCGTACGTATCGCAGGGCTTGCCGACCTCGGGCGTGTCGCGGGCCAGCCATCAGCGGTACGCATCGATGCATTGCTGCAAACCGCACGCGAACGGTTCCCGTTAGCGGCTGACTATAATGGCGAGATTCACCCGTGGATGGGTACACGTCCGATGACGCCTGACAGTAGACCGATCGTTCGCAGCTGCGGTGCACGCAATGTTTACGTCAACTGTGGTCACGGTATGCTGGGCTGGACGTTGGCTGCGGCTACCGCCGATTCATTGCGGTGGCTGGTCGAACTGGAACACGGTACATGGGAGATGACTGGTTCTTGGGCGTAGGGCGCATTAGGCGTAGCCGTAATGCGCCGCACGTTTATTCTCTTAGCCTGTGTCAGCCCGGTATGCTTTTGAGCCGGGATTCATGTTTCTGACATATACAAATCAAAAGCTGTGGGTTCTCCGCACCCACGAGCGAGGTACTTTCTTTGTCTACAGCAACAAGGGAAATGCCCAAACAGCTTGCCCTTCGGGTTCTGGTTCGCAGCGCTTTGCCTACGCGTCGGTTTGACGCGCTGTCCTGCGCGCAAACCTAAATCAGGCGCCCTGCCGCGCTAATTAAATAAAATTCATTTAAGTAATTCTAAGAAACTAATGCTTTTAACAGTAACTTCAGGCATTTCACAAACAGTTGGTATTTTGTAATTATATTTTAGCTTTGCGACTTATTCTGTCGACCTTCATCGCTAAGCCATGTTGCTCCATTTTCTTTTGTGATGGAAATAGTTAATAAGTTATTATCGCTTACACCTTTAAAGTATTGCTGTTCGACTATACCTAATAGTGTTTTAATACGCTGCTGTTGCTAAACTGGCGGGGGTTAATGGCTATCTTTTCATTGGTATTATTATAGCTTGTCTTTAACCTCTATTTTCCGTACTTCATATGATTACTTGATCCGTTTATATTATGAGAGACTAACATTGAATTAGACAGAAAGTTGGAATGTCGGATATTACATTAGATTTCACTCCTTTCTAAACCTGTCATCCGCAGTATGCTCAGCAACGCCTTTCATCGCATTATCGACCCAGCCAGAGCGAACATCGCTTTGCTGATCGAAAACGCGCACATAGGGTTTGATATCCAGCAAGGGTGTGCTGTCCAGTATATCGACATTGCTGATATGCAATATGCCATCGACCACTGCATTCAGGCGCACGATGGACACTCCAATGGGATTGGGTCTATTGGGTGCGCGTGTTGCGAACAGGCCGCGTGGCTGGGTGTCCATGAAAGGCACGATACTCAGTTTATAATCTTTGCTGCGGTGAAAATGATAGAGCAGAATAATATGCGAGAAACCGTCGAGGTCTTTTAAGCCTGCGCGGTACTCCTCCAGCACTTCAACCGTGCCAGTGATTTCGGCGGCGCCTACGGGCTGGATGGGCATGCCTGCGGTTACTTTCCATGGCGTGTGAACGACACCGATGGGGTTGAGTTCAAGTGCCGGCAACCTGGCTCCAGGAATTATATCCACCCTCGAGATGGTACACGTGTTCAAAACCGAGGTTGTGTACCAGTGCAGCAAAATCACGGCTCAATGTACCATGGTAACAATACACGAGTACCTGGGGTTTTTCCTTACGTTTGCGGATCAGCTTGCTCATACACTGTTCGTCCGCATGTTCGGCGCCCTGCAGGTGCCCCTTCGCATAACTGTGATAATCACGTATATCAAGTGCAACGGTGTCGGGCTGTTTCAGAAATGCCTCAATCTGGTCGGCATAAATATTTCGGTAGCTCATATTGCAATTCACTCATTCTAATAAAAACTGGTTTCATAAATGCAAGTCACGTGCCACTTTCGGCTGGATTTGTAACTCACTGATTTGAACGTGAAATATCGGGAAATTTGGGGGGCCTGGTGGATCGTGGCTTATGTCATGTATACGACAATCAGGCTGAAAGGCTGTTAACACGAATAAATTTCAGACAAGTGTGAAATTTAATCATGGCACTGGTCTTCGACGGTATCCATAACTGTCTTTCAGCGCGAAGTCTGCGCTGTCATTCACTCCCCCTGGCCATGTCTGAGATGCTGCAAGCCCGGCTCTGAAGACGCGGCAATTGTCGTAAACACGACAAGATGGATTCGGTGAATAACCATATAAATCAGTTGCATATCAGTTGGCACAGCAGTTGCAGATAGAACATTACAAGCAACCATTATCAGCGCGGTCACATGAAAGCCAAAGATATTGCCGAACTACTCGACGAACCAGCGTGTGCACACAACAAGAAGTCCAAATCGGGCTGCGCCAAACCCAAGCCCGGCGCGACTGCCGGTGGTTGTGCGTTTGACGGTGCGCAGATCGCATTGCTGCCGATTGCGGATGTTGCGCATATCGTGCACGGTTCGATCGCCTGTGCGGGCAGTTCCTGGGATAACCGCGGTACGCGCTCTTCGGGCGAAACGCTCTATCGCATCGGCATGACCACCGACCTGACCGAACAGGATGTGATCATGGGTCGTGGCGAAAAACGACTGTTCCATTCTATCAAGCAGGCGGTCGAAGATCACAATCCACAGGCGGTATTCGTTTACAACACCTGCGTACCCGCGCTAGTGGGCGATGATGTCGGCGCGGTGTGCAAGGCTGCCGAAGAACGCTGGGGTGTGCCGGTGGTGCCGGTTGATGCCGCAGGGTTTTACGGCACCAAGAATCTGGGCAATCGCATCGCCGGTGAAGCCATGGTGCGTTATGTGATCGGCAATCGCGAGCCCGACCCGATACCTGAAAACGCAGTGCTGCCAGGTGTCAAGATTCACGATGTTAATCTGATTGGTGAATACAATATTGCAGGCGAGCTCTGGCACATTATGCCTTTGCTCGATGAACTCGGCATTCGCGTGTTGTGCACCCTGTCGGGTGATGCGCGTTTTCGTGAAGTGCAGACCATGCACCGCGCTGAAGTTAACATGATGGTGTGCTCCAAGGCGATGATCAATGTCGCGCGCAAGTTAAAAGATTCGTTCGGCACGCGCTGGTTCGAAGGCAGTTTTTATGGCGTGTCTGATGTCTCACAGGCGTTACGCGAGTTTGCGCGTTTGATCGAAGATGATGATCTGACCGCGCGCACCGAAGCTTTGATCGCGCGCGAAGAAAAGCGTATCGATGAAGCGCTCGAACTGTGGCGGGAAAAATTACGAGGCAAACGCGTATTGCTCTACACTGGCGGTGTGAAATCGTGGTCGGTGATTTCTGCCTTGCAGGATCTGGGTATGCACGTGGTTGCCACTGGCACCAAAAAATCAACCGAAGAAGACAAGGCGCGCATTCGCGAACTGATGGGCGACGATGTGCAAATGATCGAAGACGGTAATCCGCGCTCTTTGCTCAACCTGGTGCGTGATCAGAAAGTGGATGTGCTGATCGCAGGCGGTCGCAATATGTACACCGCTTTGAAAGCGCGTATTCCATTTCTGGATATCAACCAGGAACGCGATTTCGGTTATGCAGGTTACACTGGCATGATCGAACTTGCGCGCCAGCTGGCATTGACACTGCAAAGCCCGGTGTGGGAAGCGGTACGCAAACCCGCGCCCTGGGCGGGTAAACATTCAGCCAGTGCAAGGATCGAATCTGTGGCCGAAGATATTTCTGCTGACAACATGCATTCTGCTGAGACGGTCGCCAGCGAAGCGCATACTGCGGAGCTTTCGGTATGAGCGAAGGCAAAACACAGATAGACAAGCGCAACAAAGCGCTGTCGGTCAGTCCGCTAAAATCCAGTTCGACTATCGGCGCGGCACTGGCGTTTCTTGGTTTTAATCGCTCGATTCCGATGTTGCATGGTTCGCAGGGATGCACTGCTTTCGGCAAAGTATTCTTTGTGCGCCACTTTCGCGAACCGATACCCTTACAGACCACCGCGATGGATCAGGTCAGTTCGGTGATGGGTTCGGAAGACAATGTGGTCGAAGGTCTAAAAGCAATTTGTGAAAAATCCGCACCCGCAATGGTTGGTGTGCCCACCACCGGGCTGGCAGAAACTCAGGGCAGCGACATTCACATGGCAGTGGGTGATTTTCGCAAGAAATACCCGCAGTTCGGTCATATTCCGGTAATCGCCGTTTCTACACCCGATTACAGCGGCTGCACTGAATCAGGTTTTGCTGCAGCGGTGAATGCACTGATCGATGTTATGGTGCCGCTTGCTGATGTCGCAGCCACCAGGCCGGGTCTACGTAAAAAACAGGTGACAGTGTTAGTGGGCTCGTTTCTGACTCCCGGCGATCTTGAAGTATTGAAAGAAATGATCGAATCCTTTGGTCTGCGTCCGGTGCTGGTGCCAGATCTTTCCGATTCATTAGACGGTCATCTGACCGATAGTGATTTCAGTCCACTCACCATCGGTGGCACCGCAGTCAGTGAAATATCTGAACTGGGTAATTCGCTGGCGACGATAGTTGTCGGTGCATCGATGTATAAAGCCGCCGATTTGCTGGCGCAAAGAACCGCAGTACCCGACTGGCGTTTTGAGCATCTCATGGGCCTCGAAGCGGTCGATGCATTGGTGCATGCGCTGAGTGAGATTTCTGGCGAACCCGTGCCGGAAAGACTCGAACGCGGTCGCGCACAGTTACAGGATGCGATGCTGGATACCCATTTCATGCTGGGCATGACCCGGGTTGCGATCGCAGCCGATCCCGATCTGCTCTATGGTTTTAGTCATTTGCTCACCGATATGGGTGCAAAAACCGTGGCTGCGGTCGCACCGGCAAATGCGCCGATTCTTAAATCGGTAGCAGCGGAAAAGGTCAAGCTGGGCGATCTTGAAGATCTGGAAAAGCTTGCAGTCGAATACGATGCGGAATTGTTGATCAGTAATTCACACGCTGCCGAACTGTCTCGGCGGATGTCTATTCCGCTGTTACGCGTCGGCTTTCCGCAATACGATTTGCTCGGTGGTTTTCAGCGGGTGTGGATTGGTTACCAGGGCACAAAACAGACACTGTTCGATCTTGCCAATATATTGCTTGACCTTGAACGCGGTGAAATTCACCCGTATCACTCGGTTCTGTCACAAAAACGCAGTTCGACACCATCAAGTATACAAACACCGGAGTTACATCATGTCTCTGAAACGTCGCCTGAGCATCGTGGACAACAGCACTGAGGCTACGCAGATGGAAGTGACCAGCCTGAAGATGGCATTTGCGAGTACGGACATGGAACATGTTAACCAGCATTTCGGTTCAGCTGAATCGTTCGTGATCTATGCTGTGGATCTAGAACAGATTCGCATGCTGGAAGCGGTTCAGTTTGGGCAGCTTGAGCAGGATGGTAATGAAGACAAGCTGGAAGAAAAAATAAAAGTGCTCGGCGGTTGTGCCGCGGTGTATTCACAGGCGGTAGGGTCTTCCGCAGTGGCAAAACTGAAAGCAAATAACATACAGCCGGTCAAGGTTGCGTCTGGTACAGCTATCAGTGATTTACTCGAATCGGTGCAGGAAGAGTTGCATTCTGGTCCGGCCACATGGTTAGCACGCGCAATCGAAGCACAGAAACCAGTTGATCCCAATCGCTTTGCGGAAATGGAACAGCAAGGGTGGGATGAATGAGCCAGGGGAGTGAAATTGTTTACAGCATGCTCGAACAAGCCGGCAGGGTGATTGAATCGGACGATACCAGTGCGCTGGTCGAAACCGAGCGCAAATCAGCATGTGGGCAGTGTGGTGTTGGCGAGAGTTGCGGCACATCATCTCTGGCCAAAGTATTCAAAACGCGCAGTAATGCGATACGTTTAAAACATGATTTGCAGTTGCGTCCTGGAGATGAGGTCATTATAGGTATTCCTGAGTCCTCATTGATGCGAACCGCTTTGTTGGCCTATATGGTGCCCATGTTATCCATGCTTGGTTTTGCGATGATGATATCGCTTGCAGGTTACGGCAATGTGTTTGTTGTTTTGGGAAGTATGACTGGGTTGTACTGCGGAATTCGACTTGCCAGCGTAATTCGCTCGCGCAATCCATCAGATGCGATCGTTTTATTACGCAAGGTTGGTAGCCATACTGTCGTGGTTGATTTTAAAAATACACAGAGGTAAATATAAATGAGTGAAGCAGCACTGGTAATTACTGAGGACGATCCGGTTCTTGATACCGCATTCGTCACAGAAATGGTGCGCCAGATGCGCGCTATCGATTCTTATGGCACCTATGACGAATGGAGTGTTAGCAAAATTCTTGATCCGTTTATATTGACCAGGGAACGCAAGCGCGAAATCCCGGTCATCGGTGATCCGGATGATGTTACCGTGGCGCGTCTAAAAGTGTTTTATAACGCACTCGCCGCGACGATAGAAAAAGAATGCGGTCTGATGGCTGTGCCAATGCTTAATCTTAGTCACGAAGGTTTTGGTCGCGTCATTATCAGTGTTGGCAAGCTGATTGTGATGGACAGAACATTGCGCGATGTGCACCGTTTTGGGTTTGTCTCGCTGGCGAAAATGAAAGAGGACGCTGACAAGATACTCTCAAATGCGCTGGAAATGGTCAACCAGTACAAAGATGCTGCCAACCTGTAATCGAAAACCGAAAGAGAAGCGCTATGACTGAAGAAGAACTAAAAGCTCTGCAAAAACAGGTGCGTAAGGCGAAACGCATCGCAACCGAAAAGGCCGGTGAATTGCATGATCTGGTCGAGGATAGCTTGCCAGCCGGGTATAAAAAACTGCCTGCCACGGCAGATGAATGTTATGCGGCCTGTCAGGTGTGGGAAAAACTGAACTCAGAATTAATAGCCGCAGAAACGGAATCGAGTGGAACAGAAGCATGAGCAATATAACAGGCGTAACTCGCGGAGGTGTCGAATGGGTGCCCGCATTTATCACCGAGCTCAACCAGAGCAACTGCATCGGTTGTGGGCGTTGTTTCAAGGCCTGCCCGCGCGACGTGTTCGACCTGGTGGAACGCGAAGAAGCCACAGCCGCGGACGACGATGATTACGAAGACGATTACTATGACGATGATGACGATGGTTTTTCAGATGACACATCGATGGTGATGTCGCTTAAGAATCTCATGGATTGTATTGGCTGCGAAGCCTGTTCGCGTGTATGCCCGAAAAACTGTATGTCACACCAGCCGCAACCTGTTGTTGCCTGAACATAGAGATTAGCCAATGTCAAAACCTGAAAAACACGTATTCGTCTGTACTCAGCAACGTCCGGCGGGACACCCGCGTGGCTCCTGCGCCGAGAAAGGCTGCGCTGCTGTCATGGAAGAATTTCTCTGGCAGGTGCAGCAAAAAGAGCTGTTCGAGAAAATACAGGTGACTGCAACCGGTTGCATAGGACCATGCGGCGAAGGCCCGACCGTGCTGGTTTATCCGGAAGGGGTGATGTATGGCGGTGTCAGCAAGGACGATGTCAACACTATCATCAATGAACACCTGCTGGGAAACGCGCCAGTTGATTCCTTGTTGATGCCAGCCAAAATCTGGAGTTAAACATGGCGCAGCTTGCAGTGCTGGATGAGCGTGTGGTATTTGCACGCGAGATTCGTCCGGAAGTAAACCAGTGCCTGCAAAATGCAGTGGCCTGTGCAGAAGATTTTGAACGTTCACGAGCTTTTTTGTATCAGGCGTGTGAGCTCGATCCGGACCAGATCGAAGTGTATGTCGCACTGTACAAGTTCTGCTTTTATCGTGGTTATATTGATGAAGCCGAGCAGATCGCTCTCGATGCTCTGCAACGCGCTGCGGATACCGGTGGTTTCGAACGCGACTGGAGGAAGCTAAATGAAACATCGACTGACTGGAACAGTTTTGGCTCACCCGCACGGCTGTATCTTTACAGTTTGAAAGCACTTGGATTTATCCGCATGCGCAAGGGCGATAGCGAAGGTGCAAAACAGCCGCTGGCAATGCTGGCTCAGCTCGATCCGCAGGATCAGGTGGGTGGCTCGGTGATCATGGGACTGCTGGCAGCAACATTCGAGGAGGCAGTATGACTTCAGATGTAAACGAACGTATCGGCCATGTGAGAGCTCTGGGAGAATCAATTTGCAATGCGCTGTGCCAGGAAGTTTTTAAATCCGGTTTGCCGGTGAATCGCATCGATCCTTCGTTGCAACGTGCACAGTTCAAGCTCAGCCGTGATGTGTATGATGGCAGTTATGCCTTAATAGGTACCTGGTCTGATCCGCGTGGCCACAAGCAGGGCGAGATCCTGTTCCACAGTGATGGCACTTTTTTTGCTGAATATGATGTCATCAGTGAGCACCCGACCAAACCACAGTGGTTTATCGAGGCGGTTACCGCCTGGGGTAATGACCAGCAACTCAAATCCGAATTACGGTTACTGCCGAGTGTTAGCTAATGATGCAATTACAAAAAGCAATAAATACCGAAGATCAGGAGCTGGCAGAGATTCGTTCTGCAATCAGTGATACAGTGATCAGGCGCGACCGGTTGAAAGAGGCCATGGAAAGATGGTATGTGTCCAATCCCGGTAAACGCTTTCCACAAGTGATCGAATTGCTGTCGCTGGATGAAAAACTTTCCTGGCTGGACAGTCGCTTCAAAAATCTGTGGGATGCGCGGCCAGGTTGTGAAGCAGTGCTATGAATGGAAGTCGATTGATTTTCTATCATAAACATAGAGCCAGCGCGCGTCTTTGTTTCCTGAAATTCGACAGCGGCAGTGTGTGCGCATTCGAACCACTGCCTGTCTTGTCACAGCTGATTGATAGTGCTATTCGAATAGATGAAGAAGATGATACCGTTGTCATGCATCCCGCGCAGCTCAAACAAAACGCCTGCAAGCGCCTGGGTCTGGATATCGAAGCATTGAAAATTGAGGGTGATTATCATGCGCGTGTTGACACCAAGGATGGCACGGTGCAGGTGTATTTAACTGAGCTTATCACCATGGACCCGCCGTTTGAGCAGATTGAAAAAATCAATGCGCAGTTCATTGATCTCCCTCAGGCGCGCGATCTCAGCGACGTCGAACTTGAATTACTGCGTAAAGCATACGAACACGTCATGACTGGCTGATTTTCAGCCGAACAGGCCAGCTCTCAACACTGCCTTGTAGGCTTTCATCGCTGGTTTGGGAATGTTGGCTTCGGCGTATAGGCGCAGATCGTGGATTTGTATCTGTATTGCTGCATCAGTTCGGGTGCGCGCCCAGGTGATAGTGTCGTGGGCCGCAGCATCGAACAGCGTTCCTGTCTGCAATTTAACAACATCATAAATACACATCACCGCAACCATTTCACCGGGCAGCATTTTGCATTTGTTATCGAGAATCTTGAGCACTATCGCAGTGGTGCAATCCACCTGTGTCGTATCAAAAACCATTTCTTGCGCCCAGCGTGTAGCAGGGTGGATGTTTTGAGTTTGTGCATTCATGGGTTACTTTAAACAATTTTGTAATTCATTTGCCAGTTAATTTTATTGTCGGTTTTGCTACAAAGTTCAATGCGGATGGTTATTTCTATCGATGCATTGAGCATAGAGAGGCATGTGCTCAATAGCTTTTTGAATTATTGGTTTGCAGTTTGAGTGTTGATTCTAAAAAGAAAAACTCATGGCCACAGATTATTCTCACAGTTGAGAAGGTTGTGTCTCGCAGACTGGTTTGATTCTTGCAATGCTTTAGCATACGACGTTTGTCCCAGGAGGAGCAGAGTAGATGAGATTATATGTCAGCATCAATTCGCCGAGTCATGAAATGGCGAAGAGCCCGATTGATGACGCGATTACCTTTGTTGCGAAACATGCTGCGGTCGAGAACCGGCATGGCCATTTTCCCACTGGCCCTGCGCTGGACATCACCTTTATGCTGGCGAGCAAGGACGATGTGCCACCGTTTTCCGGCATGCGCATGGGTTGTTACAGCCGTGAAGGTGGCACTCTGTTCTTTGAAGCTGCAGTACCAGCTGATGTGACACAATCCGGGCAGGCCCCGCACTATGTGGCGATGGTGATGCAGAACATGGTAGACAATGCAAAAAACTATTTCGACGAGCTGGGTATTGAATTCGATAGCTATACCTGGCAGCAGATGATGGAAAATATGACAAGGCTGGAGGCAAGCGCAACGGCCTTGCAATGAGATTCGCACCATGCGGCTATTGCACACACAAGATGAGGGAAACACATGGCTAAAATCGGTATATTTTTTGGCACGGATTCCGGCACCACGCGTATGATCGCGAAAAAGATCTCAAAAAAACCAGGTGATGATGTGTGCGACAAGCCGCTCAACGTCAATCGCATCAGCGTGGCTACATGTTGCAATCTAATTCCCTGATTCTTGGAACGCCCAGCTACGGAGATGGTCAGTTACCGGGAGTCGTCACCGGAGTCAAAGACGGTAGCTGGGAAGAGTTTCTGCCGCAGCTGATGGAAGCGGACTTTACCAGCAAGTGCATCGCATTATATGGTCTGGGCAATCAGAATAAATACCCCGATCGCTTTGGTGATTCGCTGTTTACCTTGTACACTGCGTTACAGACCAGAGGTGCACTGATCGCGGGCAGCTGGAGCGCGGATGGTTATCAATTTGAGCAGTCAAAAGCCATGGTCGATGATCGCTTTGTGGGGATGATGCTGGATCAGCACAATCAGGGCTTGTTGACCGAGCAGCGTATTGCTGCCTAGCTTGAAATGATAACACCATCATTAATAGATGAGACTGCGTCTGCGATGGCGCAAGGATAGAAAAATACTATGTATATCGCCATGAATCGTTTCAAAATTGCACCAGGCCGCGAGGCTGATTTTATTGCTGTATGGCAGAACCGTGAAAGCCAACTTGACGCCGTCCCTGGCTTTGTCGAATTTCATCTGTTACAGGGAGCGACCGACGAGGTCTGTACTCTATTTGCATCACACTCTATCTGGAAGCGCGAAGAAGACTTTGCCAACTGGACTCATTCAGAGGCGTTTCGCCAGGCGCACGCCAATGCGGGCGAGACCAAAGGTCTTTATCTTGGACCACCGCAGTTCGAAGGTTTCAATGTAGTGTTGTAGCGCTTCTGCTCAGCTCGGCGATAGGCTTCGATAACTCCACACAGGAATCAATGCTATGCAGCGCATCGGCGTAGTAGCCGTTATAGCAGTATGTATTGTTTTACTCAGTGGCTGCGTCACCACAGCTAACGATAATATGAACAGCACGTTATGGCTTCAATCATCATCTGAATATATGGCCAGCTCCCTGCAGACATATAATGTTGCCAGGGGAAATACTGATTTAGCTCTTCATGATAAAAACTGGACAGCTGCTCCAGAGCAAACGGGTGATTTCTCGTCTCTGCCAGTTGCGGTAGTCATGGATGTTGATGAAACCGTACTCGACAATTCAAAATATCAGGCAAAGCTGGTTAAGACCGGCACCGCATGGAGTTCCGATACCTGGGATGCGTGGCTTGCTCTTGATAGCGCTCCTGCGGTTCCGGGTGCGGTAGACTTCATTCATTTCTTAAAAAAGAAGCAGATTCGGGTTTTCTATATTACTAACCGAACATGCCGGCCAAGAAAACAAACAGACGCAAAATGCCCACAGGAAAAAGACATGATCGATAATCTTGCCAGGGTTGGCATTGCTGGTGTGAAACCCGAAAATATTTTGTTAAAAAACGAGCAGCCAGACTGGACATCGGAAAAAAAGACCCGGCTGGAATTAATTGCAGCTCACCATAGAATATTAATGTTGTTTGGTGACAATCTCGGCGATTTTTTACCCGGCGTGAAGAAAAATATTACTCCAGCCAGACGGCATGCGCTCGTGCTTCAATATAAAAACAACTGGGGACGCAAGTGGTATGTTCTGAGCAATCCCATCTATGGTTCATGGTTGAATGTGCTGGGCGAACCAAAATCCAGTTATCTGGTTGGTTACTGACATATATAAGCGTGATGGTATGACTTATGTGCTTTCTCGACGCATTTTTTCAGCTTCCTCGAAGTTCCTCAAGATGACTATAAGGCGGTAATGATACCAGCCGCGTGTCGCGTATCGCGGTGCCGACGGTGAAGCTGTAAATACTTTGTAGAGCAGTGTTGTTGATACCCAGAGTTTCATGCACAGCGTCATCGAAAAAACAGCCGATGCCTGTACCACTGATATTGGCGGCTTCTGCTTCAAGATACAGGCTTTGTCCAATCATGCCTGCTTCCCAGAATAACTGTCGGTAGCGCCAGGGCGCGTCTTTGATCGTATTTTCAAATTCTGCGAGCATGCTGATACACAGCGCGCTATCAGAGGCGATGTTCTGGTGACAGGAAAGCGTGCGTGCGGCTTTCTGGCTTTTGGCGCTGATAAGATGGTGCAGAGGCAACCATTCTGGGCATATTGCCGGGCGTGACCAGTCGAACTGTTCGCGCAGATTTTTACGCAATAAGATTTCACCTTGTTCGCTTCGCGGTAATGCGTACAGGCCGGGTTTGAGTCCATCGACCCGGTGAATAAACACTACCAGATGAACGCGCGGCTGCCATGATAGAACATCGAAAGGTGGTACAGTGATACGAGGTAACAAACAATCGAGCAAGCGGTATAACGTGAACAAAGGCATGATGCTGCTACCATCAAATGACTGCGCGCTACGGCGCTTGCGAATCACGAAAGAGGCATCAAGCTGTGTGCTGCATTCGGATAATATCGGTTTTGATTCTGGTAACACATTCTCGATGGGGCTTACCGGTTTTTGGCAATATTGTGTGATCTCTTCGATCACGTTCCAGTGTTCGAAGTGATGCGAGCTCAGCCTGCTGGCGCATCCGTGCCAGTGGCCCGATGCCAGCATGTCTGAAAGTACTTCGGCCTGTTTTGTGTTATCTGTATTTGCATCCTGATTACCGCAGCTGATTTGTAAAATGGCATCGGGTGCTTCGCTTTCAACATCGGTGTAATCACTGGTTCTGTACAACCCTAAAATGCCAGTGATGTGTTCATCACTGCAAGTGTCCAGTAATCGTACCTGCCAGCCGAGTGTGGCGGCAGCGTAACGAAAACATGCGATGGCGTGACCGACATCGTGCTGACAGTAACGATACGCACGTTCGCCGTATTTCCAGGCTTCGCGCCAGTGAATCGATGACAGGCCGATCAGAAAACTGTTGTCGGCAAAAGTCTGTTTAAAACTTTCGGTATCCTCAGGTTCGCAACGATGTTCAAGACTGTGTGCGTAGACATGATAATGATAAACCCCGGCGGGCAGGGCAGCGTCACCAGGAAAGACGATATAACTTTCGGTCGGGTGAAGATTGCCGCTGGATGGATTGTTGCGCAATGCCCAGCGCGTTGCGCCGTACACTTTCCACGATGAAAGTCCCATCGAAAGCTCGAATAGGGCGGCGATACTTTCCAGCGTGATGGCAGCGGCTTCGACCCGACCGGGATGGAACAGATCGGGATATGGAGTGGCAATCTGGCGTGCGCTGAGTGGCAGTTTGTAACGCACTGTGCCTGCATAACTGCGAAACGGGTCAGGTTGTGCGTTCCAGTCGAGAGTATCCGGCCCGCGCGCGTATTTTTGCAGGCTGTGTTTACTGCGCTGATGGTAGTCCTCTACGCTGTTGATAGCGGGATCATTCTGCGGGTCATCGCTCATATCCCTGGCATGATAACCGTGTTTGCTTACAGGCATGCGTCATTCTGCTGATCAAGTGCTTCAGCGCTGAGTTCATCTGGCCAGCATGCAACCGCTGGCCCGAGGTTCAGCTCGGCATCTTCAAAGCGCACCAGTAGCAAAACACGGTCAGGATTTTCTTCCAGGTGGCCGGTATTCACCAGCACACCTCGTGCACCAGCGAATGCAATGCAGGCATCTGTCTCGACACCGGGTACGCTGCCGTCGTTGTAGACATCGGTGGCGGCGAAAATCATGTCACCGGGTTTCAGGTTTTCTATGCTTGTCATATTGGTCTCCAGTATTGTGGTTTGAAATTCGTTGCTTCAGATGTCTGGGTTTTGTTGCTTTTCTTACCTGCCGCCCCTGGCGGGTTGTTTTAATTGTTGTATTCGTTACAAGCTTGCCGGGTGCTTGAGCTGTTATTCCATCAGAAACAGTAAGTTACAGAGATGATTCAGAGTGGCACAGGGCTTGCATTAAACACAGTCAATTAGACTGCAAATCACTTGCCAACAAATTCAGGAGAGCTCAATGCTGACACTCACAGAGAATGCCCAGAAGGCCGTAAGCCGTTTTATTGCAGGCGCTGAAGAATCTGTGACCGGACTCAGGATTGGTGTCAGTGGCGGTGGTTGTTCGGGATTTCAGTACACCATGGCGCTGGAAAAAGATTCGGAGAGCGGCGATACCGTGCTTGATTTCGGCGACATCAAAGTTTTTGTTGATGAGACAAGTGCGCCATTGTTGAGCGGCGTTAGAGTCGATTTCCTCGATGGGCTTGAAGGCAGTGGTTTTAAGTTCGAAAACCCGAACGCAACCAAGAGTTGTGGTTGCGGTTCATCATTTTCCTGTTGATAGCACGGGCGGAGACAAAATATGTGGGATTATTCTGAAACAGTTAAAGAACATTTTTATAACCCGCGTAACGCAGGTGAAGTTGCGGATTTGAATGCCACCGGTGATGTGGGATCTCTGAGTTGCGGGGATGCGTTGCGGCTAACCTTAAAAGTTAATCCCGATACAGAGATTATCGAAGACGCGGGTTTTCAGACCTTTGGCTGTGGTTCTGCTATTGCATCTTCATCAGCGCTGACTGAAATCATCAAGGGCATGACGCTTGATGATGCGCTCAAGGTGAGTAATCAGGACATTGCTGATTATCTCGACGGTCTGCCACCGGAAAAAATGCACTGTTCGGTCATGGGTCGTGAAGCCCTACAGGCAGCGGTAGCAAATTATCGTGGCGAAGAATGGAAGGACGATCACGAAGAAGGTGCGCTGATATGCAAATGTTTCGCTGTCGATGCAGTGCTGATCGAAGACACCATTCGCGCCAATAACCTGACCACGGTTGAGCAGGTTGCGCATTATACCAAGGCAGGCGGCGGTTGCGCTTCCTGCCATGAAGGCATCGAAGAAATTTTAACCAGCGTCATGGCTGAATCGGGTCAGGTGTTTGATCCTAATGCCGAAGCGGCGATGGATGTCGAATCCATGCCGCAAACTCTGATCGAAGGCACCAGCGGCATGACCATGCTGAAACGCATCAAACGTATCGAAACCATCATTGATTCTATTCGTCCGCAGTTGCAGCGCGACAAGGGTGATATCGAACTGGTTGAAGTCATGGGGAATACAATTTACGTGAACATGATTGGTGCCTGCGCCGGTTGCCAGATGGCAGCGCAGACACTTGGTGGTGTGCAGCAGCGTTTGATCGAAGATCTTGGTGAGATCGTCAAGGTACTGCCTGCGACTGAATTACCCAAAGCCATGGCGGGAGCATAATCATGTCCGATGTCTATCTGGATAATAATGCAACCACTATGGTAGATCCGAGCGCGGTTGAAGCCATGATGCCTTATTACACCGAACAATATGGCAACCCATCGTCGATGCATTCATTCGGCAACAAGGTGGGTCTTGCCATCAAGCAGGCGCGCAAACAAATTCAGACACTGCTGGGTGTAGAACATGATTCGGAAATTATTTTTACCTCCTGTGGCACCGAATCCGATTCGACCGCGATCTTGTCTGCCATCAAGGCGCAGCCGGAAAGAAATGAAATTATTACTACCGTGGTCGAGCATCCGGCGATATTGAGTTTGTGCGAGCATCTCGAAAAAGAAGGCTATAAGGTGCATTACCTCAAGGTGGACAAAAAAGGCCGCCTCGATATTGAAGAATATAACTCTTTGCTGAGCGATCGTGTTGCTGTTGTTTCAGTAATGTGGGCCAATAACGAAACTGGAACATTATTCCCGGTGCTGGAAATGGCCGAACTGGCGAATGCTGCGGGCGTTATGTTTCACACCGATGCGGTACAGGCTGTTGGCAAAATTCCGATGGATCTAAAAACCAGTAAGATCGACATGCTTTCTATATCTGGACACAAGTTGCATGCGCCCAAAGGTATTGGTGTGCTGTATCTGCGTCGCGGTGTGCGTTTTCGTCCGTTGTTGCGCGGTGGTCACCAGGAACGTGGACGTCGTGCGGGTACTGAAAATACCGCAGCCATTGTGGCGCTCGGCAAGGCGGCAGAAATGGCGAGCAAACACATGGAGTTTGAAAACACCTGTGTCAAAGCCATGCGTGATCGGCTGGAGCAGGGCATTCTGGCAACCGTGTCGCATTGTTTTATCACCGGTGATCCGGACAACCGTTTACCCAACACCTGCAATATCGCATTCGAGTTTGTCGAAGGTGAAGCCATATTAATGCTGCTGAATAAACAGGGCATCGCGGCTTCCAGCGGTTCGGCCTGCACTTCGGGTTCGCTTGAGCCTTCGCATGTGATGCGCGCAATGAATGTTCCTTATACCGCAGCGCATGGTTCGACCCGGTTTTCATTCTCGCGCTACAACAGCATGGAAGAAGTCGAGCGTGTGATCGAAGCGATTCCACCCATTATAGAAAAGTTGCGCAAGTTATCGCCTTACTGGAAAGACGACGGCCCGATTACCGAGCCGGAAAAAGCTTTCGTGCCGACCTATGCTTGATCAATGACTGAGTTAGATGTGATCACACAAAAACGAGTTCTTTAAGCAATTGTCTTGACCAGACTCTTCGCCATCCCTTTTGGGATGGTTTTTTTGCTCAAAAACAGCATCTGCCGATGTGGGTGATGCGACAGGCTAGCGTCTGGTGGCTGTCATAAATGCAACAAAACACCGCGAACGTTTTGCTAACTCATTGAATATAAAAGAAAAGAATAAGTGGCACGGGGATTGCTCCTGATACTGACAAGACAGTATTAAATCGAGTCGTATCACGAACATGAATCAGCATCACCAGATCACCATAGATGATACCACGCTGCGCGATGGCGAGCAGTCTGCAGGCGTGGCGTTCTCACTGGATGAAAAAATGGAGATCGCGGCGCGTCTCGATCAACTCGGCGTGCCTGAACTCGAAATCGGTGTCCCCGCAATGGGTGATGAAGAGCGCGAGTCGATCGCGGCTGTGAGTGCCATGGGTCTGAACGCAAAGCTGCTGGTATGGAGCCGGATGCACGCACAGGATCTGGCGTATTGCACAAATCTGGGGGTCGATATGGTCGATCTCTCGATACCGGTATCGGATCAGCAGATCAATCGCAAACTCAACCGTAACCGTAACTGGGTACTGGGCGAAATCGAACGTCATGTTCCTGCAGCACTGGATGCTGGACTCGATGTTTGTGTAGGCGGTGAAGATGCATCACGCGCCGATCCAGAATTTCTTTTGCAGGTTCTTGAAACAGTGCAGGCCGCAGGCGCGCGGCGTTTTCGTTTTGCAGACACCCTGGGTGTGATGGAACCGTTCGGCATGCTGGAGTTGATGCGGTACCTGCACGCGAGTTGCGATATCGAGCTTGAAATGCACGCGCACGATGACCTTGGTATGGCCACCGCCAATAGCGTGGCGGCAGTGATGGGTGGAGCAACACACGTGAACACCACGGTACACGGTCTGGGTGAGCGCGCAGGCAATGCTCCGCTGGAAGAAGTGGTCATGGCGTTAAAGCATCTTTATCATATCGATACCAGTATCAAGCTGTTTGATTACGCAGCACTGTCAGCACTGGTCTCAAAAGCGTCTGGCCGCCCGGTTTGCTGGCAAAAAAGTCTGGTGGGTGATGGCGCGTTCACGCACGAGGCGGGTATTCATGTCGATGGTTTGATGAAAGACATCATGAACTATCAGGGTGCCGTCGATCCTGCCGAAATGGGCAGCGCACATCGGCTGATACTTGGTAAACATTCAGGCACACACGCAGTGTTGCGTGCATACGATGAAATCGGACTGACGTTGGAAGGCGAACAGGCGAACACGATTCTTGCCAACATCCGGCGCTTCGTTACCGCAACAAAACGTATACCGGACACCGCTGACCTGAAACTTTTTTATGAACAGCTGGCAGAGCAGCCGGTGTTAATGCCTTATGCGGCATCGCTATTTGCATGAGTATCTCCAGAGCAGCGTTGCAGACGACAATACGAGACAACAGTTTATGGAAACATTGATGACACAAAACGAACCAGTGGCTTCGCTCAGTAGAAGTCGGCGCATTGGTTTCTGGGCTACCTTGCGTGAAGACATCCACTGCGTGTTCGAACGCGATCCGGCTGCACGCAATAGACTTGAAGTAATGACCACCTATCCGGGCGTGCATGCGCTCATTATGCATCGCATTGCGCACGGGCTGTGGTGTCGTCGCTGGTTGTATAGCGCACGTCTGATCGCTTATATCTCGCGTATCTGGACCAGTATCGACATCCATCCAGGT
The DNA here is from genome assembly GCA_030148865.1 of Gammaproteobacteria bacterium. GTDB lineage: Bacteria > Pseudomonadota > Gammaproteobacteria > SZUA-229 > SZUA-229 > JASBSR01. The sequence continues at coordinate 26,843 of JASBSR010000041.1, read as the reverse complement.
GCAAAAATTGGCCGTCGGTTTTTTATCGATCATGGCGCCGGTGTTGTTATCGGTGAAACCGCAGAAGTGGGTAACGATGTTACGATCTATCATGGTGTTACTCTGGGCGGTACCAGCTGGAGTCAGGGCAAACGTCATCCAACCATCGAACACGGTTCTGTCATTGGTGCAGGCGCAAAAATTCTTGGGCCGATCACGCTCGGTATGGGTGTCAAGGTTGGTGCGAATTCAGTAGTGATCAAGAATGTGCCGCAACACAAAACCGTGGTCGGCATCCCCGCCAAAATTGTGCAGGTCCAAAGCAGCGGAGAACTCAATCCTTATGGTGTTGATCTCAATCATCATCTGATTCCCGATCCGGTGGCGGGTGCGATCAGTTGTTTGCTGGATCGAATTTGTTTGCTCGAAGAAGCCATAGGTACGGGTGGTTGCTTGCCGGGTGGCGCGCAGCTGGAAGACGAATGTGTTGATTGCGAGGCAAGAGATGTTTGTGATGATCACGATCATTTGCATGCCGAGTTATCAACAGAAGCAGAGATTAGTTAGCCATGGATTTTCTGGATTTCGATGATCACGCATTGTATTTTGATGAACCACTTTCGCTTGAACAAAAAGCACTGTTGCAACAGGCGTCCGAAGCCTACCCGGAGCATGAATCGGGAGCATTTCTGGACAAACTGTATATGCAAAAACCCGAAAGTCTGATCGTGCTGGTTGCGCTCTACCGCTATTACTATTATCAGCACCGTTATGAAGATGCGCTGAGGATAGCCGAACAGTCGATCGTAGTGTCAGGTAAGGGTCTTGGCTTGAAGGTCGGCTGGGAGAGACTCAGTGAGCGGCATCTCGGTGAAGGCGTGTTTGTGTCGATGGGCATGGTTCGCTTTTATATGCTGGCGTTAAAAGGTTCGGCTTATCTGCTGATGCGGCTCGGCAAGATTACTGAAGCGCTGGTGCGACTGAAAAAAATCGCTGAACTAGACCCGGGTAATCAGTTCGGTTCTCGCTTTATGTTAGAAATGGCAGAGAGAGAACAGGTCAACCTGATGGCTGCCGGAGAAAAAAATATTCAAAGCCTGTTTCGCCATTAGAGTAATAACGGTTGGTTCAGGATTTATTTGAGAATTTAACGAGGATAATAACATGTCAGAAAACGAACTTGAGCTTGATATGGAAGAACTGGTGAGTGCAGAAGACTTTCTGGATTACTTTGAGATTGAGTATGAAGCGTCTGTGATTCATGTGAATCGTTTGCACATTCTGCAACGTTTTCACGACTACATCGCGCAGACAGAGGCGTTTCCGGAAGACGAAGAAGAACTGCGTGGCGTTTACAAAGGGCTGTTACTCAGTGCCTATGAGGATTTCGTAAAGTCAGATGCGCTGACTGAAAAAGTGTTCAAAGTGTTCCGCATGCACGAGCCCCAGGAAGGATTTGTGGCGCTGGGCGATATAAGGCTGTAGGACAGTTATATGTTTACTCAGTACAAGTTTGGAGACAGTGTCAGGCTGACGCGCAATGTGCGCAATGACGGCACCTATCCTGGCACGGAAATAGGCGAGATACTGGTCAGGCGTGGAAGCGTCGGTTATGTGCAGAATGTCGGAACATTTCTACAAGACCAGATTATTTATACTGTGCACTTCGTCGATATCAATCGTATTGTTGGTTGTCGTGAAGAAGAGCTGATCGGCGGCGACGTGCCCTGGAATCCGAGCGCATTCGAATTCAGAGACAAGGTGACCAGCCGCAAGATTCTGACTGTCAATAATGAAGTTATTGCCAGTCCTGGTGATGAAGGTGAAATCCTTAAAGTACTCGATGAGCCGGGTGATGAGTTTCAATATTATGTACGTTTCCCTGGCCACACGCTGCAGGTGGGTGAATCATTGCTACAACCGATTTCGCAGGTCAATGCCTGATGCTATCGGCGTCGCGCAAAGTGAATGCCGGTGCGGACAAGCGCCCGGAGTATGCTTATCATCTTTTGCGAAGCGCGCTCGAATGTTTTAAGAAAAGCATTCCGGAACTGAATGCAGAACAGTACAAGGAAGTGACAAGTCTCGCTGACCGTACTTATGCGCTCGAATCTATCGTGCTGTCATCATCCGAGGCGATCGATGTGTCAGTGGCAGATGTGGATCTGGAAAACGCTGTTTCAGAAATTTCTTCGCGTTACAGCGATCAGGCATCTTTTATTGACGATCTTAATCGTAATGGGATTGATGAAGAAGTATTGCGTAGCGCCCTGAGGCGTGAACTGCTGTTCGATGCGGTAATGGATCGCGTATCATCAAGAATACCTGCGGTGAATGAGCTTGATATCCAGATATTTTATCAATTGCACGCCGAGCGCTTTATTCGACCTGAAACGCGTAAGGTGAGCCATATACTGATTACGGTAAATGACGAATTCCCGGAGAATACTTATCAACGGGTATTAGAACGCATGCGACCGATGGTTGAAAAGCTGCGCAGTAATCCTGCGCGTTTCAGGGATCTGGCGAAAAAACATTCCGAATGTCCGAGTGCGCTAGAAGGCGGCAAGCTGGGCGAAACAGGTCAGGGTAAACTTTATCCCGAGCTTGACTCGGCGCTGTTCGCCATGACTGAAGGTGAAGTTAGCGATATTATCGAAACCGAACTGGGGCTGCATATCCTGTACTGCGAAAAAATTCAGCGCGGGGTCAAGGTGCCGTATGCGCGCGCAAAAACAAAAATACAAAGAATACTTGAACAACGTCAGCGCAAGGCATGCCAGAAAGCATGGCTGGACAAGCTGAAGGAAGATGATTAATGACAGCCCAGACAAAGTGCTCGTTTTGTGGCAATACGCAGTCAAATGAATCGCCACTGATTGTTGGCATCGAAGGCCACATTTGTGAAACCTGTGTGCGACTGGCGAACCAGGTGGTCAGCAGTTGGGGACGCAAACGCGAAATTGCAAAGCCACTTGAAAAACCACCGATACCGATGGAGATCAAGGCGCAGCTGGACAAATATGTCATCGGCCAGGAAAAAGCAAAAGAAACGCTGGCAGTCGCGGTGTACAATCATTATAAGCGTCTTGCTGCCGAGACCGGCACAGACACTGTTGGCATGAGCAGTGAAGTCGTCGAAATCGACAAATCCAATATTCTGTTACTGGGGCCATCGGGCACGGGAAAAACACTGCTTGCGGGCACACTGGCACGAATCGTTGGCGTGCCTTTTGTGATTGCCGACGCTACCACGCTGACCCAGGCCGGATATGTCGGTGAAGATGTGGAATCTATTCTGCATCGCATGCTTGATGCTGCTGAGGGCAGCATTGGTCTGGCCGAGTGGGGCATTGTGTATATCGATGAAATCGACAAGCTGGCGCGCAGCTCTGAATCATCACACGGGGTACGCGATGTATCCGGCGAAGGTGTGCAACAGGCATTATTAAAACTGGTTGAAGGTACCAGCGTTCGCCTCAGCGACAAGGGGCGCCGCAAGGAAAATGAAAACCAGGTAATGAGCACACGAAATATTCTATTCATTGCTGGCGGTGCATTCTCGGGGCTGGAGGCGCTGGTAGACAAACGGCTGCAACCGGAGAAAATGGGTATTGGTTTTCATGTGCCAATGATTACCGAAAAAGATGTTTCCAGTGATGAGGTTTTTCACGAAACGCATCCAGACGATCTTAAACACTTCGGTCTTATTCCTGAGTTCATCGGTCGTTTTCCAGTGATCGCTACGCTGGAACAGCTTGATGTCGATACTTTGGTCAGAATTTTAACCGAGCCGAAGAATGCGCTCGTGCGTCAATACAGTCAGTTGTTCAATTACGATGAGGTTGAGCTGGAGTTCACACCGGCGGCGCTGAGAAAAATTGCCGGTCAGGCGCTGGCGCGTGGAACTGGCGCGCGTGGTCTGCGTGGCGTGCTGGAAAGTCTGTTGCAGAAAACCATGTTCGAGCTGCCATCGCACGATCATATTGTGCGTTGTCTGGTCGATGAAGACGCAGTGAATGGCATCGGTGCAATCAGACAGTTCAGCGCCGATGCGGAAACGGGTAGTCCCAAACAATATGCACAATGACAGGCAGGTAACGATATGAAAGATAAAACCAGAGTAGACAGACGCTCATTTCTTCGCATTGCCAGCGCTGCGGCTGCAATGGGTGTGATGCCGATAAATGCTATGGCCACATCAGGATCATCAGTATCAGCCTCATCGGCAAACGGTGTGCGCATCATGGTCATCGGCGCCGGCGTCGCCGGCACGCGTGCGGCAATCCAGCTCAAGCAGGCGAATCCCGCGCTCAGGGTTATTCTGGCTGACCCGATGATTGACAGTCAAAAGCGCTACCAAAATAAAATCAACCATATGCTCACGCTGGAATCATCGATACAGCTGGCTGCTGCGGGTATTGAGATTACAGCGAAAAAGATTGTTAAAGTTGATGCGGATAAAAAACGCGTATGGTTTGACAGTGGTGCAAAGCTTGATAGCGATATTCTAGTGTTTGCACCCGGTGTTGATTTCAAGTCTGCGCCAGTTACAACAAACTCGATACATCCGTTGAATCAAACTCAGGTACAGCAACAGGTTGTGCTGATGCGCGAGGGTGGCACGGTTGTGGTTGGAATTCCCCGTGCGCCTTACCAGTATCCGCAGGGACCGTATATGCAGGTCAGTAAAATGGCAACTTACTTACAGCTGCACAATCCGGCAGCGAAAGTGCTGGTGCTGGATCAGAATGCAGGATCAGCACTGTTTGAACAATATCGCAAACAGTGGCAAGACGGATCTGGATCATCACTCATCGAACTGCTGGCGACGAATGAAGATTATGTGCGCACTATCGAACCTACGATGGGTAGAATCGAAACTCAGGATGGCCACATCAACGCCAGTGTTATCGCAGTTATGCCTCAACAAAGGGCCGGTGTTGTTGCACGTGCAGCAGGACTGGCGCTTAATGCGGACTGGTGCCAGGTCAATAGCGAGACACTCGCATCCATCCATTATCCACATGTCTATGTGCTGGGTGACGCCAATGATGCAGCGATAGACGACAAAACCGCATTCACTGCTGTGCGGCAGGCGGACCGATTTGTACGTAACATCATCCGCGAACTGGTTTGACTCTTGTATATAATATGCGATGGTCTGGATTTGAGTGGACGTTTCTGCCTAAACACCTGACAGGTTCAGACCATAGCATTGAGCTCGGAAAGCCCATCAGCTTTCTCTTTTTCTGATTGTTAAGCTAGCGATCCTTCCGCTCAACAGTCTCCGGGTCTGCGGTAATCGGTCGATAGACTTCGATGCGGCTGCCTTCTTTGACTTCTGCATCGAGTTTGACGGGTTTTCCGAAGACGCCGACTCTTTGTGTTTCAAGATCAATTTCCGGAAACATATCGAGAATACCGGATAGCCTGATTACATCTCTGACCGTACTGCCGGCCGGCACGTCGAGTTTCAGCCAGACCTGCTTTTTGCCGTTATCGTATGCTGTGCCTACATTCATGATTCTAAAACCGTTGGTGTTACTGCTTTATGCGGCAATGCTACTGCCGTCTATCACTGTATTATTGTCCGTTGATTTATCTGTTGAAGCTGTTCTTGTCTTCGTAATCCTGTTGTCGATAATACGCTTGCCGGCGAGCATGAAACCCAGGGCAAGAAAGCCTCCTGGCGGGAGGGACATGATGAGGAAGCCTTTGTAATCGGGGATAACGGTCATTTCGAGAAATGAAAAATGACTGCCGAGCAGGAGCGAGGCATTGGCAAATAATCCACCGGTGCCGATGATCTCTCGCACTATTCCAAGTGCAATCAGTGAAAGGGTGAAACCGATTCCCATCATCAGGCCATCGACCAGTGATGGCAACACGGGGTTTTTGAAAGCAAATGACTCTGCGCGACCGAGAATGGCGCAGTTGGTGACGATAAGCGGCACGAATAGCCCCAGTATTTTGTGCAGATCATGCAGCCAGGCACTCATGTTCATGTCCACCAGGGTGACGATAGTGGCGATGAGAAGTACGAACACCGGGATACGTACCTCCGGGGTGATCATGCTGCGCAGTGCTGATACCACCGTGGAAGACGCCACCAGCACGACAAGAGTCGCCAGACCCATGCCGAGCCCATTGGTGGCTGTACCGGTAACCGCCAGCAATGGGCACAGCGCGAGTTTTTGCGAGAAGACGATATTGCTGTCCCATAATCCGTTGCGTGTAATCTGTCGATAGTTATTTTGCATGATTATTTTCTCGTGCTCGTTGTTGCTGTCTCTGTGGATGCGGTCTGCCTGGTAATTTCTTCAGTCTTGTCCTGTACTGCTGATTGTGTGGATGTCGGAGCGATCAACTCATGGCGATGTGAATTGAACATGGATAATCCTTCTGTGACTGCCTTGATTACGGCGCGCGGTGTAATGGTTGCGCCGCTGAACTGGTCGAAAATGCCCCCATCTTTTTTTACTCGCCATTTCTCCATTGGCACCTTGTTGAAAGACAGGTTATTGAAATTGTAAACCCAGTGACTTTTTTCGGCTTCGATCTTGTCGCCCAGGCCGGGTGTTTCTGTGTGCGAGAGTATGCGTACGCCGAGAATTTTGCCATTATTGTCGACGCCCATGAGAATCGATATTTCGCCGCCATAACCCTGGCCGCTGATATTGAAAGCGAAAGCAACGGGTTTTTGTTTTAGCGTACCGCGATACACCATAATGTTTTTTCCTTCGTGTTTTAATGTCACCTGATCTTTCAGTACATTATTATCGTGCAGAGCGGGTGGGATAACCTGATTCAGGGAGCGTTGCAGGTCATCCGCCTTGCGCTGTTCGATGGCATCGTGGGTGGCTATATTGCCTATCACAATAAAAGCAGCTGCGAGTGTGGCAAAACCACCGAGCAACCCACCCTGATAACCGATGTGTTTTTTATAAGCGGGCTCTTTTGGTGCTGTCATTCGTGCTATTCCATGTCATCAGCGTACTGGATCGGTTCACCTTTACGGTTCCGGCCATAGATACGCGGTTTCATATAATGGTCGATCAGTGGTGTCAGTGCATTCATCAGCATGACGGCAAAGGCAACGCCTTCAGGAAATGACGACCAGCTGCGGATGATAAACACCAGAGCACCGCAGCCGACACCGAAAACCAGTTGTCCTTTGTAAGTGACGGGTGAAGTCACAAGATCGGTGGCAATAAAGAACGCACCCAGCATGGTGGCACCCGACATCAGATGAAAAACAGCATCTGGATAACGTTCGGAATTGGCAAGATTGAAGGCGCTCGCAAGTAGTGCCAGAGTGATCAGCATGCTGGCAGGGATATGCCAGGAAATAATTCGTTTGTACAACAGAAACAGGCCGCCGGTGACTATCAGTAGCGCGGAAGTTTCACCAAGACTGCCGGCAACTGAGCCGGTCGCGAGGCCGAGTACATCGTAATTGTGTGCGAGTACTTCGTGCAGCGCCATGCCTCGACCGAGCTCGGTTTTCACATACCCTAACATGGTTGCGCTACTGAGAGCATCGTATGCAGGTGCCCAACCAGTTCCGAAAGTAATATGCAGGGCGTCGATAAAACCGGGCGTGGAAGCGGAAAACAGGGGTTGTGGCTGTAGCCATTGAGTCATTTCGAGTGGGAATGCAATCAGCAGTGCAACACGCGCGACCATCGCCGGGTTGAACAGGTTCTGGCCGATGCCGCCGAACACCTGTTTGCCGACAACGATAGCCAGCATGGCGCCGATGACCGCAATCCACCAAGGTGACCAGGGTGGTAATGTCATGGCCAGCAGCCAGCCGGTGAGCACCGCGGAGCCATCCATCAAATAAGGTCTGATCGGTTTACCGGCAAGGGCGAGACAGGCGGCTTCGCTAATGATGCAGCTTGCAATCGTGAGTATGAATACGAACAGAGCGGGCAGTCCAAATATATAAATGCCATAGGCGGTTGCTGGCAGCAGCGCAATCATCACCAGTAGCATGGTGCGGTTGACACTGGTGCGTTCGTGTGTGTACGGGCCACTGATAATAGATGTGAGGCGCCTGCCTGTTCTGTTCATGCGCCTGCCCGGGACTGTTTGGCCGCGTCAGCATTGTTCTCCCGCGCTTTGGCAGCTGCCATGTCCGCTTTGCGTTTTGCCAGGGCTGCACGTTTTTCTCGGGCCAGCTGATCCATGCGTTGCTTACGCGCTTCGGCGAGTCGGCGTATCTCTTCCTGTTTGTGCGTCATGCGTTGTTTTTCGGTCAGCGCGCCTTTGGCATAGCTGAAATATTGTATCAGCGGAATATGGGAGGGGCAGACGTATGCGCATGAGCCACATGCGATGCAATCCATTAGACCGAAATCAACCGCGCCATCGAGATCACCGGCACGTGCTCGTGAAGCCATCTCCAGCGGCAACAGACCGCAGGGGCAGACTTTTACGCAACTGCCGCAGCGAATACAGGGCATGGTGGTTTTGCGCGCAAGTTCAGCCTCGGTCAGCGCCAGTATACCGCTGCTGCCTTTTACAATCGGCACACCGGTTTGCGGCAATGGTTGTCCCATCATGGGGCCGCCGCCGATGATGAACGCGGGATCGCCGGTGAAGCCACCGCAGAATTCTATTAAACGTGCAATCGGCGTGCCGATAAGCGTGCGGACATTGGCCGGTTTGCCGATCGCACCGCCGGATATTGTCACGATGCGGCTAATCAGTGGTTTGCCGTGGCGTATCGCCTGGTACACCGCGTTCGCGGTTGCCACGTTGTGCACCACGATGCCGATGTCGGCGGTGAGCGCACGCGCAGGTGTTTCTTTGCCGGTCAGTGTCTGTACCAGGTGTTTTTCTGATCCCATCGGGTAACGCACCGGTACTGTCACCACCGAAATGCTGTCAAATTGTTGAGCCGCTTGACGCATGACAGTGAGCGCTTCGGGCTTGTTGGCCTCGATTGCAATGATTGCTTGCGATACCTGCATGGCATGCATCATCAGGCGTACACCTTCGATGATGTCTTCAGGCTGCTCGCGCATTAGCTGGTCATCGCAGGTCAGATAAGGCTCGCACTCGGCAGCATTGATGACCAGGGTATGCAATTTGTAACGGTTGCGTAGATTCAGTTTTACTGCAGACGGGAAAGTGGCACCGCCCATGCCAACGATGCCGGCGGCGGCAACCCGGCTGGCGATGTCTTCCGGATCCAGATTCAGGGCACTGGTTTGCTCGGCAGGAAGATCAATCCAGCGGTCTTCACCATCGGCCTGCAGAGTGACGGTCAGTACCGGCAGGCCCGAGGGATGCGGTGCCGGATATTTACCTATCGACCGGATGATTCCTGATGTGGGTGCGTGCACCGGGGCGGATATTACCCCCTGGCTGTTGGCCAGCAACTGGCCCTTGAGTACTTTCATACCTCTTTGCACGACAGGTTCTGCCGGTGCGCCGATGTGTTGCTGTAAGGGGATATATAGTAATTCAGGCAAGGGCATATCGACAATACAACTACCTGCGGTCGCCTGTTTGTTTTCGTTGGGATGAACTCCGCCCCGGATGCGAAATAATCTGGTTGCCACGTTTGACATCAGTTTTACTCAGGCGGCAACTGCAGGGCTGGGCCAGTGCCAGTTTTGCAGGGTGATCGGAATCGGACGCATATCGATGCATTCAGTCGGACACACTTCAAAGCATTTTTTGCAACCGGTGCAGGCGTCGCTGATGACAGCGTGTATTTGTCTGGAACTGCCCAGGATGGCGTCTGTCGGACAGCGCTTAAAACATTTGGTGCAGCCGATGCATAGTTCGCTGCGGATTCGGGCGATCATCGGAATGGCTTCTTCCATGCTGGACAGATCGGCATGGACTCCCAGTTTGGCGGCCAGCGACAGCGCCAGCGCATGGCCGCCGGGTGGGCACAGCGTAATATCCGCATCGCCATTTGCCAGTGCGGCGGCGGCAGGAGCGCAACCGGGAAAACCGCATTGACCGCATTGCGAACCAGGCAGCATGGTTTCTATTTCCGTTTCGAGCGGGCTGGCTTCAACCTTGAAACAGGACGCTGCGACACCGAGCAGGGTACCGAGCGATAGTCCCAGCAGGGTAAGGATAATAATGGCGGTAATCATATCGGTCTTCCTCAATGAGGCTAATGGGTTGTCAGGCCGGAAAATCCCATGAATGCCAGCGACAAAAGACTGGCGACGATAAAGCCTATTGGTGCGCCGGCGAACGCTTTGGGCACGGCTGCCAGCGCCAGCCGTTCACGCAGGCTGGCAAATACCACCATGACCAGCGTAAAACCCAGCGCTGAACCAAATCCGTAGGCCAGACTTTGCATAAAATTGTGTTGCTCCTGAATATTGAGCAGCGCGACACCGAGCACTGCACAGTTGGTGGTAATCAGTGGCAGAAAAATACCCAGCACCTGGTAAAGCGCGGGTGAAAATTTGCGCACAACCATTTCGGTGAACTGCACGACGGCGGCGATGACCAGGATCAACGTCAATATTCGCAGGTAACCCAGTCCAAGCGGGGCCAGCAACAGGTGCTCGATCAGCCAGCCGGCGGCAGCTGCAAGCGTGAGGACAAATGTGGTGGCGAAGCCCATCCCCAGGGCGGAATCCAGTTTGTTGGAAACCCCCATGAACGGGCACAGGCCAAGAAATTTCACCAGCACCACATTGTTCACCAGTGCAGTAGAAATGAGCAGCAGGAGGTATTCAGCCATTAGGCATTCCCCGAAGTCTTGATGCATAACACACTGCATCAAACATGCCAGACGTGTAGATAACAGGCGACTTTCTGAAAAATCATGCAGTTAGTCCTTATCTGCACAATACCTGTGCGTCGGGTTGTGGTATTTACCTACAGATTGTCATCGGTCGGGGTGTAATCTGTAAGGTTTGCTACAAATATTTCACTGCTGTTTCCGTTTTCTGTACTCCAGCGCATCTTTTGATGTGCGCTGTGGAACCTCAATAATTCATTAAAAAATATAAGGTTAATCGCTGGCACGCGCCCGCCCAGCATCGTTTTACGCGCCGGTAGCAGGACGTGGGCCGGTTTGATCTGCGTCGAAATGGCTGTCACACATATGTCAGGCACGAACCTTGCAGGGTAGTAAGCTAAATCTTCTAGCAGAAAATCGTATGTCCACATACAGTACGACGCAAAGCAGCGACAGGATGGAGGAGGTGCTCGGTATTTTCCTCGCCTCTCCACCCGCAGGCATACCCGGCGAGGTCATCGAAGCGTTTGGTCGCCTGATCAAAACTGCGGATGGTGTATTGCCACCAAGTGTGTTTCTGGAGGCGGTAGAGCAGTCGCCGGTCGCGATTTCCATCACCGATCTCAAGGCAAATATTCTGTTTGTTAATCACGCTTTTGAGCTGCTGACAGGTTATTCACAGAAAGAAGTGATCGGTCGCAACCAGTCGATTCTTTCCTACAAAGTGACGCCGCTTGAAAAATATGAAGAGCTCTGGGCATGCCTGGCAAAACAGAAACCCTGGAATGGGGTGCTGGTCAACAAACGCAAGCATGGTGAACGTTATCTTGCTGACCTTACTGTCGCGCCGGTACTGGGCGCGGATGCCAAAACCCGCTATTACCTGGCGTTGCATCGTGATGTAACAGATGTGCATGAACTGGAGCGTCAGGTACGCGACCAGAAAATCCTGATCGAATCGGTTGTCGATGCGGCACCGGTGGTGATCGCATTATTAAACAGTGATGGCAAAGTGCTGCTGGATAATCATGCTTACAAGAAACTACAGGCTGACATGCGTGGCAGGGAACCGGCAGATGTATTCATGGAACAACTAGCCGAGATAATCGATCAGGAAAAAAAACGTACATGCAAAACGAGGCGCAGTCTGGTCAATCACGAAGTAGAGTTAAGATTTGAACACGGTTTTGCTTCACGCTGGTTCTCATGTTCCGGGGTCTGGGTCAATGAATCGTACCCTGGCGTAGATTTTTATTTTTCCGGTGATGAGAACTGTGGCCTGCTGCTGGTGGCAAATGAAATTACCTCACAGAAAAAACAGCAGGAACAGATTAGAACCAATGCACTGCGCGCACTGATGGCGGAACAGCAACTGGTGCACGGAATGCGTGAAACTTTATCCGGTGCCATTTACCAGTGTCAGGCACCGTTGAATACGGCGACTGCGGTGATCGCCATGATGGAACGCCGTGGTGACGAGAACAGTAGTCCCGCGCATACCGCACTGCTAGAAATTATTAAGTATAGTGAAGCGGTTCTTGAGAGTCTGCACGAAGCACTGCCACCAGAAACTATCGAGGCTGACAGCCCGATTAATATTAATGAAGTCATCAAGGATGTGATCGATGTTTCAATACAGAGACTGCTGGAACACGGTGTGGTTGTTGACTGGGGACCCGAGGCTAATCTACCAATCGTCATTGGCAAACATTATGCTCTGCGTTCGCTGTTCAAACAATTGCTTGATAATGCAATCGATGCAATTGATGAGCCTGATGGCAATCGTCGAGAAATTACCATCATCACTCGCTCACAGGATGCCATGGTGGAACTGATTTTGCGTGATACCGGGTCCGGTATTCCGGAAGACAGGCGATTGACTGTGTTTGAACCTTTTTATTCCGGCTGGCGGCATCTGAAATCACGACCAGGAATGGGGCTGACTATCGCACTTGAAATCGCGCGCCAGCATAATGGTGAAATTTATATTGATCCGTATTACCAGAATGGATGTGGGATTCATCTGCGGTTGCCGGTTAATGATCAAACCGTTTTTTTGAGATCAGAAAATGATTGATCCAGTTCCTCAGAGCAAGGCAACCGGTGCGCGCCATATACTCGTGCAGGCGGAACTCGATACCCTGTATCGCGTGAGCCAGGTGCTGAGCCGGTCACTTGAACTGAAAGAAACGCTGACTGCTGTGCTGGAACTGCTACACGATGAAGGCAGTCTGCACAACGGCATAGTGTGCTTGCTGGAAGAAGAAAGTCCCGATCTGAAAGTGTACGCGGCACATGATGCTGAAGGAGAAGAAACATCAGCATCGGTGCGTTATCGACCAGGTGAGGGTCTGGTCGGGGAAGTCATGAAGCGCGCAAAAACGATTGCTGTGCAACGCCTTTCCGATGAACCGAAATTTCTGGGCAGACTTGGGATATATAACAGGAATTTACCTTTCATCGGGGTGCCGATATTCATTGATGAAAAAGAACAGGTGGGTGTATTTGTGGCACAACCGCCATCGGGTGGTGAGTTGCTCAATGAGCAGGCACGTTTTTTGGAAATGGTAGCGAACCTGGTCGGACAAAGCGTCAGGCTATCGCGTATGGTGGCGAAAGAACGCCGCGCGCTGGAAGACGAACGCGACAAACTTAGACGCGAAGTTCGCGCCGAGCATGGATTCGATAGTATTGTCGGACATACCATGGCGATGCGGCGTATTTTTGAGCTGGTGCGACAGGTTGCGAAATGGAATACCACGGTATTGATCCGTGGTGAATCGGGTACCGGAAAAGAACTGATAGCGCATGCGATTCACTATAATTCACCGCGTACCAGCGGCGGTTTTATCAAACTCAATTGTGCGGCTTTACCCGATAACCTGCTTGAATCGGAATTGTTCGGGCATGAAAAAGGTGCGTTTACCGGTGCCGTGAGTCAACGCAAAGGGCGTTTTGAACAGGCTGATGGTGGTACCTTATTTCTCGATGAAATTGGAGAAATTTCTCCCGCATTCCAGGCCAAACTGTTGCGCGTATTACAGGAGGGTGAATTCGAACGTGTGGGCGGTAGCCGAACACTGAAAGTCGATGTGCGTGTTATCGCAGCGACCAACCGTGATCTCGAATCCGAGGTGGCAAGAGATGAATTTAGAGAGGATCTTTACTACCGTCTCAACGTGATGCCGATCCACATGCCCTCATTGCGCGAACGGGTTGAAGACCTGCCTGATCTGGCGCGCTTCCTGATCGAAAAAATTGGTCGCAATCAGCAGCGTCAGCTTTCCATTCTGGACAGCGCGATCCGACTATTGATGCATCATGACTGGCCGGGCAATGTTCGTGAACTGGAAAATACTCTGGAGCGTGCGGCGATTATGTCAGAAGACGGCGTGATTGACCGAGATATTATCAAACTGGCCGGCCTGGACGAAAATGCTGCGGCACTCGAAGCGGTTCCGCAATCGGTGGATCTCGATAATCCTGAACTCGACGAGCGCGAGCGCGTGATTGCTGCACTGGAACAGGCAGGCTGGGTTCAGGCCAGGGCGGCGCGCTTGCTCGGAATGACACCGCGGCAGATTGCTTATCGTATACAGACGCTTGGTATCAAAGTACGTCATATCTGAATCGTGTTGTCGAATACAACCCCGGTTTTTGTCTCATCTGCTTCTGTTGCATAGGCGACAGATATGATTTCCTGATTTGTAACCTTACTGACACCCGGCTGCAATTTCTCTCTGGGGAAAACAAAAAACCATATACGAATCAAGCAGTAATATTTTTTCTCGAACTAGGCACGGGCCTTGCATTGGACAGAGTAACAAAGATTATTCAGCGCCTTAACAGTCAGAGAATTACGGGAGAAGTCATGATTGAACTGAACGTATTAGGACAGTCAGAAAGTAACGAAGCCAGTGGTTGTGCATCGGGGAGTTGTGGAAGTACCGGTGACCAGCTATCGCACTTGCCGGAAGAGATCAGAAAGAAAGTTTTCAATCATCCTTGTTACTCGGAAGAGGCGCACCATCATTTCGCGCGTATGCATGTTGCGGTCGCACCGGCGTGCAACATCCAGTGCCATTATTGTAATCGTAAGTATGATTGCTCGAACGAGTCACGCCCCGGTGTGGTGTCTGAAGTGCTCGATCCGGATCAGGCAGTGAAGAAAGTGATGGCGGTCGCGGCAGAAATTCCGCAGATGACTGTGCTCGGTATCGCTGGCCCAGGTGATCCGCTGGCCAATCCAGAGCGTACCTTTTCGACTTTTCGTCAGCTCAGCGAAAAAGCACCCGATATCAAGCTGTGTGTGTCATCGAATGGCCTGGCCTTGCCGGAACATGTCGAAGAATTGTGTAAACACAATATTGATCACGTCACGCTGACCATCAACTGTGTAGATCCGGAGGTTGGTGCCAGAATCTATCCCTGGGTGTTCTGGAACAATCGTCGTGTCAAAGGACGCAAGGGCGCAAAAATTTTGATCGAACAGCAACAGAAAGGACTGGAAATGCTGGTTGAACGTGGCGTGCTGGTAAAAGTGAATTCGGTGCTGATTCCTGGCGTCAACGACGAGCATCTGAAAGAAGTCAGCAAGATCGTAAAAGACAAAGGCGCATTCCTGCATAATGTTATGCCGCTGATTGCCGAAGCTGAACACGGTACTTTTTACGGCATTATGGGACAACGCGGTCCGACCAATGAAGAGCTGGTCGATTTACAGGATGCCTGCGCCGGTGACATGAATATGATGCGTCACTGTCGTCAGTGTCGTGCCGATGCGGTCGGTCTGCTCGGTGAAGACCGCGGTGATGAATTCACCATGGACAAGATTGAGATGATGGATATCGACTACGATGCAGCCATGGTCAAACGTCGTGCGATTCACGAAGCAATCGAGGCCGAGCTGGAGGTCAAACATAATAAACCGAACGAAGCTCTGGTGACCTTGAGTGCGATCAGGAAAAAAGAAACGCGCCCGGTATTGATGGCAATCGCGACATCAGGAGGTGGTGTCATCAATCAGCACTTCGGTCATGCAACCGAATTCCTGATTTATGAAGCCTCAGCGACTGATGTGCGTTTTGTCAGTCATCGCAAGGTCGAGCTGTACTGTTCCGGCGGCGATACCTGCGGTGACGCTGAAACCACACTGGAAAAAATTATCCGTACGCTTTCGGGTTGCGAAGTAGTGCTCTGCGCCAAAATTGGTTACGAGCCGTGGGGCATGCTGGAAGAAGCTGGTATTCAGCCGAACGGTGAACACGCGATGGAGTTCATCGAAGAAGCCGTCGCAGCTGTTTATCTGGATATGGCGAACAACGGTCAGCTTGAAGACAAACCGGTCGCAGCACAGCAACTGACAGCATAAGAGGAATCAACAATGGCATTGAACATCATTGAAACGTGTGTGAACTGCTGGGCATGTGAGCCGCTGTGCCCGAGTCAAGCAATTTATGAAGCCAAACCGCATTTTATGATTGACAATAAAAAGTGCACCGAGTGTGAAGGTGACTATGCAGATACCCAGTGCGCGAGCATTTGCCCGATCGAAGGCGCAATCCTCAATGGTTTCGGTGAAGCGATCAACCCGCCTGGATCCCTGACCGGTATACCGCCACACAAAATGATGGAAGCCATGGCTGAAATTCAGGCACGCTAGTTCAGAGCAACAATCCGTCGGGAGTAAATAATGGCAAATTTATTGAACACTACAGGGCACGCAATGAGCGCCGGTTTTTATACAAGAACGCTGTCGCGTCTGGAGCAGAAAATTAATAATTTACTGGAAAACTGGAGATACATGCGAGCTGCATGGCGACAGTTTCATCAGTCAGAGACGGGAAGGCGTGTGCCGTGTCGTGTCTGGATGCGACATGCAGCGATGCTTGAAGTCATGAATTCAAAATCTTCATGACATGTAAGTTTACTGTCATGACAAGCATCGTGTTTTATGAAAAGCCAGGTTGTATCAACAATGCCCGGCAGAAACGTATGTTGCTCGATGCCGGACATGATGTTGAATGTCGCAATTTATTGACTGCGCACTGGGAAGCGGGAGAGCTGCGCAGCTATTTTGGTAATTTACCAGTAGTGCACTGGTTTAACACCAGTGCGCCAGCGATCCAAAACGGGGTAGTGGTGCCATCAGATATAAACGAAAGCCAGGCACTTGCACTGATGCTGGAAGATCCATTATTGATCAGGCGCCCGTTGATACGGGTTGGTGAGAAAAGATGGACAGGTTTCGATGTAAGCTATATTAATGAATGGATTGGTCTGGGCGCAGGTTTTGATACTGGTGTAAAGGCGAATGAGCCAGTGCTAGGAAAATGTCAGCGAACAGATGGCCGCAGTTGTGAAGCGAATTCATACAAGCAGGTATAGAGCAGCAGGATATAGTTCCCGCAGATAGCATACAAGATGACAGGTGTAATCAATCCGAATGTAAGACAGAACAAGGCCGTACAGCTTGATGATGGCGTGTACTGGGTAGGTGCGCTCGACCCGGGTTTGCGTACATTCGATATTATCCTTAGTACCGCGAATGGCACCACTTACAATGCTTATTTGATAGAAGGCAGTGAAGGTTTTGCCGTCGTAGACACAGTCAAGGAAGAATATGCAGATGTGTTTTTCAGCAAGCTGGAATCAGTGACTGATTACAGCAAGATAAAATATATTGTGCTGAATCATCTTGAGCCAGATCATACCGGCGCGCTTCCGGAATTATTGAAGCGTGCACCGCATGCGCAAGTGTGCATATCGCAGCGCGCCCAGACCATGCTCAAGGCCTTGCTTAAGACCGGACTTGAAGATTTGAGTTACACTGCGGTAAAAACCGGTGACACGTTGTCACTTGGTGATATTACACTCAGTTTTCTCAATACGCCGTTTTTGCACTGGCCAGACACTCAGTGCACGTATCTGATCGAACGTGAAATATTATTTTCGGGTGATGTCTTCGGCTGTCATTTCTGTGATCCGCGTTTATTCAATGACAAGGTCGGTGATTTCAGGTTTTCTTTTGATTACTACTATGCGCATATTATGCGCCCGTTCAAACAGTGGGTGCTGGAAGCGCTGGATCTGATTATTCCGCTGTCTCTGAAAATGATTGCGCCAGCACATGGCCCGATCCTGCGCGATAGACCGCGGCGCTATGTGACGCATTATCGCGAGCTGTCAACATCTAGTCTCAGCGGAAAACTTGGTGACGATGAAAAGTCTCTGATTATTTTTTACATGAGTTCATACGGTAATACCGCGCGCATGGCGGAAGCGATTTATGCCGGGATCGATGATGTCGAGGGCGTTCGGGTATCACTCTACGATCTGCAGGGTGGCGAGACCGATCCTTTTGTCGATCTGATCGAAGAAGCCGATGCGCTGATGTTTGGCTCACCCACGATTAATGGCGATGCGGTGAAACCTGTCTGGGATCTTTTGTCTTCGCTCGTCGTCGTCAACCTGAAAGGCAAGCTTGGTGCTGCATTCGGATCATATGGCTGGAGTGGTGAAGCTGTTGGCATGGTCGAGGATCGCATGCGCGGATTGAAAATGCGCGTACCGACGCCAGGGTTGCGCATCAAACTCATACCCACAGATGAAGAGCTTGAAGATTGCAAATTATTTGGTAGGGAGATTGCGGGAATACTCGTCGGCAAAAATCAGAACCGAGGAAAGATTATCGAAATGGCAGAGCTGTAACCCGGCCCGCTAACTATTTTAAACATCACTGGAGAATATTATGGCTAAAGCTAAAGTCACTTTTCAGGACATTGACCTGACTGTGAGCGTACCGGTAGGAACACGTGTCATTGAACTGTCGGAGAAAATCGGTTCCGGCATTATCTACGGCTGTCGTGAATGCGATTGCGGTACCTGCATGATGGAAGTCACTGACGGCTGGAACAATTTGAGTAATCCGACGGTTCTGGAGGACAAGGTGCTGAAAGACAATATGGCAGGCAGACATCAACGACTTGCCTGTCAGGCACAGATTCTGGGCGACTGTACAGTCAAGCCTGCTTAACGATACTACTACGGGAGAATTTACCATGCCTACAATCAATTTTTCTAATCCGCAATTTAAGGATAAGACGGTGTATGCTGTTGCTGGCAGCCACACAGAAACGGTGTTGAAAATCGCGAAGGAAAACAAGATACCAGTGCAGTTCGAGTGTGAAGACGGTGAATGCGGTAGCTGCGTGATTCGCGTAACCAATGTGGACCAGCAAAAGTCGCCGATGGGGTATCACCTGACCGAAAAGGAGAAAACTGTACTGCGCGAACTCGGCAAGCTGAGCAAGGACGATCTGGAAGCCTTGATTGTCAATGACCTGCCCAGCGAATGGCGCTTAGCCTGCCAGTTTATACCTCGCGACGAGGATATTCTGGTCGAGTACTGAGACAGAAAATGCTCGACAGGGTAGACAACCGCGATTCTATTCTCATCGAATATGAGAGGATCAGGCGCCATGCGGCAGGTGGAGGCAATGATGATGTCTTCGCCTGCATGCTGGCAAGCTGGCATGCGGGCATGGGTGTATTGCCGGATTGCTTTGGATTTTCACCCGAAGTGTTCAGTGCCATGCTCGCACAGCTTTTTCCCGGTCTTGGCGTTCAGGCGTTCTACCAGCCTGGGCGACGCAACGATAGCATGCGTGCGGATGAATATGATGATGTCTACAAACTGTTAGTGGAAAACCGTGCGGGCATGTGCGAATCTGAAATATGGATGGCAGGGATCGTGTCAAGATCGTGCCAGGGTTCAGATCATCTCTGGCAGGACATGGGGCTATGGTCACGGGATCAACTGAGTGCTTTGATGCTGCATAATTTTCCAACACTGGCCGAGCGTAATATCAATAATATGAAATGGAAGAAATTTATCTACAAACAGCTTTGTATTACCGAAGGTATCTACACCTGCCGTGCACCCTCGTGTGAAGTGTGTGCGGATTATGACAACTGTTTTGGCCCCGAAACTTGACGGCAGATTTTAATTTCTACGCATTCAAATAAAGAGATACGAACCGAAACGTATGCCCCTGCTCGTCATCCCGATATGTTTTTTAGCCGGGATCCATGTTTTTGTTATTTTAAAATCAAAAGCGCGGGTGGTTGACCCGCAGCAAGTTACGTTTCAGATCACATCCTTATGATCTGACTTTCGGGTCTGTTATCACAGTCCAAATTCGTTCCCGATGAATTTGTCTTTACTTTTCTGAAGAAAAGACACCAAAAGAAATGATAGCTGTAATAAGATTCGATGCTAATAGTTAAAAACATCTATCTCATTCATTCGCATCTCCGGTGTGTTCAAGGCAACTAATGCTTTGCTAAACGGCGTATTTTTACGTCCGTTTGAGCTACTTGTATGGTTCTAAGCGCCATTGCGTTGAAGTTGAATAACAGTGAAATAAGTAGAAGGGGTATTCATTTCATATTTATTATCTCTGGCATTTTTAATAAGCCACGCCGCTTTTTGGCATACACCCAGTATTTGTGATAAGCAATAACGATATTGGTCATAAAGCCTTAGTAAGAGCCATACAAGGGTATTTTATGGTCAAATTAGTAATTCATGACAGTTCGCTTCGGGTGGAGATAGCAGACACATAGCAGTCATTAATGTTTGAGCCGATAGCCGGTTTTAAAAATCCACCAGACGATGCCGACGCAAATGAGCAGGAAAGCCAGTGTCATCGCCAGGCTGATGCTGTGTCCTACATCGCTGACACCATAAAAACTCCAGCGGAAGCCGCTGATTAAGTAGACCACCGGGTTGAACAGAGTGATTGAGCGCCAGGCTTCGGGCAGCATGTTGATGGAATAAAACGCACCGCCGAGAAAAGTGAGCGGTGTGACTATCAACATCGGGATTAGCTGTAACTGTTCAAAATCCTTTGCCCAGATACCTATAATAAAACCAAACAGGCTGAAGGTTGTCGCCGTTAATATCAGGAAGGTCGCCATCCACACCGGATGTAGAATGCTCACTGGTACAAACAGGGTGGAAGTGGCGAGTATCACCAGGCCGAGAATCACCGATTTGGTGGCGGCAGCGCCAACATAGGCGAGTGCAATTTCAAACGCCGAGATCGGCGCAGAAAGCACTTCGTATATCGTGCCAGTGAACTTGGGAAAATGTATGCCAAACGAAGCGTTCATCAGGCTTTCCGTGAACAAAGACAGCATAATTAGTCCTGGCACGATAAACGCGCCGTAGGGGATGCCGTCGACTTCGTTCATGCGTGAGCCGATGGCGGCACCGAATACCACGAAATACAATGAAGTTGTCATTACCGGCGTAATTAAGCTTTGCAATAAAGTGCGGCGTGCGCGTTCGAGCTCGAACCTGTAGATTGCCCAGACACCGTGGTGATTGAAACGATTGGGTGTGGATTTTGTCCCCTGGGGTTGTTGTTTCATTGTTGACCGTTCACCAGTTCGACAAAAATTTCTTCCAGTGAGCTCTGGCTGGTATTTAAGTCGGTAAAGTTAATTGACAGCTCGCTCATGCGTTTCAGCAATGATGAAATACCTTTGTGCTCATCGTGCATATCGAAGGTGTAGAGTAAGTCATGACCCTCTCCATCGAGGCTGAGTTGCCATTGCGCGAGTGCCTCGGGAATTTCAGCCATCGGTTGCTGCAAATGCAGGCTCAGTTGTTTTTTACCGAGCTGTTTCATCAGACTGGTTTTATCTTCGACCAGAATCATTTCGCCTTTGCGGATTACGCCGATGCGATCCGCCATTTCTTCGGCTTCTTCGATGTAGTGGGTGGTAAGAATTATCGTTGTGCCCTGTTCGCGCAAGGTGCGTACCATGTGCCACATATCACGGCGCAGTTCAACGTCGACGCCGGCGGTGGGTTCATCAAGAAATAAAATTTCAGGTTCGTGCGCCAGTGCCTTGGCGATCATCAGGCGGCGCTTCATGCCACCGGATAGCGCCATGATTTCCTGTTTGCGTTTATCCCATAAGCTCAGCTGCTGCAATACGCTTTCGATGTAAGCATGATTTGGTGCCAGGCCGAACAGGCCACGGCTGAAATTCACCGTATCCCACACGGTTTCGAACATGTCGGTGGCGAGTTCCTGTGGCACCAGCCCAATTTTTGAGCGCGCCATGCGATAATCGCGCACGATGTCGTAACCATCGGTTAACACTATGCCGGTAGATGGCGTGACAATGCCGCAGATGATTCCAATTAGTGTGGTTTTACCGGCACCATTGGGGCCAAGCAGGGCAAGAATCTCACCTTGGTAGATTTCCAGGTCGACGCGCTTCAGGGCCTGTACGCCTGATGCATAGGTTTTACTCAGGTTGGAAATTGAAATAACTGATGGCATTAGCACGGCTCAGGATTTGCAGAGAAAGTTTTGCTCCCAACGCCAGGCAGTGTCAATAATGGTGTCGAGTGAATTACGTTCTGGCGTCCAGCCAAGTTCCTGTTGCGCAAGTTTGGAATCGGCAACCAGTACCGCCGGGTCACCGGCGCGGCGCTCGGCATCGGTAACGGTAAAGTCTATACCCGTAACACGCTTACAGGCAGCAATCACCTGCTGTACCGAAAAGCCCATGCCATTACCCAGATTGTAAGCCGCGCTGGTATTCGTTTTTTGCATGCGGTTCAGGGCCAGTGCGTGTGCACTGCACAAATCATTGATATGAATATAATCGCGCACGCAGCTGCCATCTTCGGTGGCGTAATCGCGACCGAATACTTTAATGTCTGCACGTCGGCCAGAAGCGGCTTGCAAGATCAGCGGGATTAGATGCGATTCGGGATTATGACGCTCACCTAGCTCACCATCGGGGTCGGCACCAGCGGCATTGAAATAGCGCATGCAGGTAGATTTAAGTCCGTAAGCGCGATCATAGTCCTGCAATATTTGTTCGACCATTAGCTTTGAACAACCATAGGGGTTAATAGGGGTTTTTGGGTGAGACTCATCAATAGGGGTATACTGCGGCTCGCCAAAAATGGCTGCCGTTGATGAAAAAATGAAGTATGGCACTTTGTGTTTTATCATCGAGTCGAGAAGAATCTGTGTGTTGCAGACATTGTTACGATAATATTTATCTGGCCGCTGCACGGATTCACCGACTTCGATATAGGCTGCAAAATGCATCACGGCATCGAATTTGTATTGGCTGAAAACGCTATCGAGTGCTGCACGATCACCGAGATCAGCTTCGACGAGGTCGCCGTACCTGACGGCATCGCGATAACCCTTGCTGAGATTGTCGAGTGTGACTACCTGATGGCCAGTGGTGGCCAGCATTTTAACCATGTGAGAGCCGATATAACCGGCACCACCAGCGATAAGAATATTCATAATAATAAGCGACCAGAAGTTTAATAATGAGGCTAACTGATTTCGAACAGGGTGTCGCCACCCAATACCGGCTTTTTGATTTTAATCTGCATGCCTTCGGCAGTAAGCCTGCCTACCTGTGAAACCAGCGAATACCCCCTCAGCCATATTTGACCGTGGCGGGCCCGGGCAGGAGCGGGTTCGCGCACACCATAAAAGGTGATGACCATACTGTCTCCAGGAGCCGGTATTGGACAAAAGATTGTTTAACAGGATATCAGTCAGGTGTAAACCCTGGTGCGTATAGCCTGGTCTGCAGAGTGACTGGTGAAATCGATCCTGATCTGGATTGCAGCCGTGTTGCTGGTCACAGCTGGCAACCGCGTTAGAGCGCAGGTTATTTATCGAGGTGGCGTGACCAGTCGACGCTGTTGTCGCCGAACACAAAAAAGAACGGATTGAGCAGACTGTCTTTGGTGTTGTACTCCAGAGGATTCATATCGGTTTTTGTGACGTAGCCGCCAGCTTGCTCGACGATGCATTGTGCTGCCGCAGTATCCCATTCGGAGGTCAGGCCGAGGCGAGGGTAGAGGTCAGCCCGGCCTTCGGCGACAAGGCAGAATTTTAGCGAGCTGCCCATACTGATGGCTTCGACGTCACCAAGGTTCTGCATATAACGCTGCATGTCTTCTGAGCCGTGCGAGCGGCTGCCGGCGACGGTGAGTCTTCCGCGATTGAGTTTTTTGACCTGAATCGCACTCGCAGGCCCGGCCTGTTCAGCTTTATAGCTGCCACCATCACGCCAGCCGTAATAATCCACATCCAGCACCGGCACATGGATCACACCCAGCACGCTTTTGTGATGTTCGATCAGAGCAATATTGACGGTAAACTCACCATTGCGCTTGATGAACTCACGCGTGCCATCGAGCGGGTCGACCAGCCAGTATATATTCCAGCGCGAGCGCTCGGCGAACGGCAGTTTGGCCGATTCTTCCGAGAGTACCGGAATATCCGGCGTTAATGCCCGGAGTGCAGCGACGATTACGTGGTGTGAAGCCAGATCTGCATCGGTGAGTGGGGATTTATCATCCTTGTGCTGGATGCTGTACTCACTATTATAAATTTCGAGTATTTTGCTACCTGCCTGACGGGCGATGTTCACGCATGCACGACACAGGGATTCAAGATCGAGCGATTGAGTCATAATAAAGATATAATTTTGCTAAAATGATGCGTATGAATACTACTACAAATAACCAGTTAGTTCCTGTGAGATGTCAATGAGTGAGTCGCCTGACTGGAACACAATTGACACTGTACTGCTGGATCTTGATGGCACCCTGCTGGACTTGCACTTTGATAATTATTTTTGGTTGCAATACGTGCCGATATGTTACGCCGATAAACACGGTCTGAGTCGGGACCAGGCCGATGCCGTATTGATGCCGCATTACACACGAGTACGGGGCAGTCTCGACTGGTATTGTGTCGATTTCTGGACGCGCGAGCTGGGGCTTGATATCGAACAGCTCAAGCACGAAGTGGCAGATAAAATTGCGATACACGCCAGCGTGCCAGAGTTTCTCACCGCAGTGCGCAAGGCAAACAAGCGTGTTGTGCTGGTCACCAATGCCCATCCAGCAAGTCTGAAATTAAAAATGCACAAGACCGGGCTGGATCAGTATTTTCATCGTATGGTGAATGCGCATGACATTGGTATGGCGAAAGAACACAATGGTTTCTGGCAAAAGTTGCAGAACGTAGAAAAGTTCACGGCAGCGAACACACTTTTGATTGATGATAATCTAGATGTACTGAAATGTGCCGAAACCTACGGCATTGCCCATTTGCTGGCAGTGCTGCAACCCGATAGCCAGAAAGAAGTAATGGAAACTCGACACTACTCAGTGGTGAAAGACTTCGTAGACATTATGCCGTGAATGTGGTGTTTTGGAAAAGCACAGAAAATATTAGTCCGCGAATAACGCAAATGTTTTGTTTGGGGAGTGTTAGAAATTCTGTGTCATTTCTTTAATATAGTAAAAAAGAGGAATGATACATGTTTAATAAAGCCCTTGAGGCGCTGCAAAATGGCCAGAACCTCGCTGGCAAAGATGGCATTTTAACCCCGTTGATCCAGCAGTTAACTGAAGCGGCGCTCAAGGCGGAACTCGAATCTCATCTTGATACAGATGAAAACCCTAATCGCAAGAATGGCACCACCAGAAAGACCCTTAAGTCGCCTTCTGGCAGCTTTGAGCTGGACACACCGCGTGATCGAGCAGGCTCATTTGAAGCCGCAACTCATCAGGAAAAACCAGTCAGATGGTCTTGCTGTGAAAGTTAACGGGACAGCAGTGAAGTGGTATAGCGAAGCAATCGACCGAAGGGCCGATCAACCCGGCTTTAGCCGTAACCTGGGGCCACCGGTTTTTAGTCGGTGGAGTATTCACATTAATCAAAATCACCGTAGTGCATTTGTGAAAAGAACAAGAAAGAATATCGATGCCGAATTGCTGGGCAAGATTGTATTCGCCCGTTTCCTTGAGTTGCCGCTCCAGAGGTTCGAACGTCTGGTGCGAAGGCTGGAGGCCTCGACTGAATTCGCCGCCCTTCGGCCGGCCGTGATTCCCGCCTGGTTACAGGGGGCGCAGGTTGCGGAGGATGGTCACTCGCGGTCACGTCCCGCAGCGGTACTG
The DNA here is from genome assembly GCA_030148865.1 of Gammaproteobacteria bacterium. Taxonomy (GTDB): domain Bacteria; phylum Pseudomonadota; class Gammaproteobacteria; order SZUA-229; family SZUA-229; genus JASBSR01. The sequence continues at coordinate 1,107 of JASBSR010000041.1, read as the reverse complement.
GGCGAGGTGTGTAAGACCAGACGAGGGCTCGAATTCGTTTATCGCCATGCCAGCTATGCGCGGGAGTACCATTTTGATGAGGAAGCCATCAAGCAATTATCCACCGATCCAGCTTCACCGGATGATGTGGCAGGAACGTTTCGGCGGCTGCGGCTGATCAACAGCCGCAGCCGGCTCACCCATGCACTGATGCAGGCGGTGCTTGAGTTCCAGGCGGAATACCTGCGCACCGGGCAGCCCCTGGCGCTCAAGCCACTCAGCCAGGCGGCCGTTTCCGCCCGGTTGCGGTCCAACCCGGCTCTTTCAGTCGTGGCCGACCCGGGGAGGCTCTCCCGCCTGGTGCGCGGGTTGGCGATCGCTCTACCAAGCGGCAAGACCATCCCCCTGCGCGGATTGTTCCCCACGCCGAGGAAGCTCCATTGCCAATACGTAGACCATATGCTAAAAATGGAAAAAACCTGGTTGCTCCAAGGGTTATTGCAGGAACCGCTGACGGATGGGGGTATCGCCGAACGCATTGAACAGGAATTCGGTGCGTACGTGTCGCGCCGCACGGTGGCGAATATACGGCACGATCTGGCGATTCCCGATTACCGAAGTCGGGGGCAGCGGCGGGATTACCTGGCGGCCACGTCTGGCTTTTCACCGCTGGTCCCGCTGACACGGCAGGCGTTACGCTCGGTTGTTCCACCGGAGCCGGGCGTGTACGAAATCCGCACGCTTTGCGGGTGCCCTATTGAGGACAGGTGGAGCGGGTTGGTAGAAGGGGCTGGGTCAGGTGCACAACCGGTTGTCTACATAGGTTCCAGTGGCGATCTGAATAAACGCCTGGCGGATCACCTGCGGGGAAGCAGCGGTAACGCGCTGCTGCACCGCTGCGTGGTCGCCGGCGCTGCACGAGTACGGTTTCGCCTGATCGATGAAGGATGGCGACGGGTCGAGCGCGAGTTGTACCGGGTGTTCTGTGAAACCTTCGGTGCGCCCCCCCTGTGCAACCGCATGAGTCCGTAAAACAAAAAGGAACGGGAGAGCCATGTTTGATCCGTTGTTGAAGTACCGCCGGCGCCGGCTGGAATCCGGCTTGCGCAAGCAAGCAAGCAAGCAAGC
>JASBSR010000040.1 GCA_030148865.1 Gammaproteobacteria bacterium | reverse complement strand
GCAATACGGGAGGCTTCAAAGAAATGGACCATGCCAATCCGTGATTGGAAACCTGCGCTCAATCGGTTTATCATTGAGTTCGAAGAACGGCTGACGGATTACATTTAAACTTGGCAGTTACACAGAAATATTTACAGGGTCGACTTATTTTGTTCAGTGTTTTTTCTTCCTGCCTCCAGCATTTTCTTATTTAACTTTCGGCCATATTTTTTTTCAGCCTGTTGAGTATATTTTGTTTGAGGTAGAGAGTTTTCAATCTTTAATGGCTGAAACCCTTTGTCGAGTCCAATCAGCTGATCTTTGATGCTCTTAATTTCATTATTCTTCTTAATGCGCTCCTTATTTTGTTTGTCGTGGTAGATATCAAGTTCCTCGCCCTCTTGATATTTCATTTTTCCAATCCTGGTGTCTCCCTCTTGCATCATTTGTAGCTGCATTTTTTGTTTCTGTTGCTGCAACTGTATATTATTTTTTATTAACTCCATTCCCTTCTCATAAATCTGCATGTCTAGGCCTGGTGTCGAAGTATTGCTATCATTACCCGTTAGTCGCTTGCGACAGCATTCGGCCGAATCTGGCCCACAGCCACAACCATCATAACCATCGGCGCAGTAACTTCTTACGCAACCAGCATAGGCGTGATAAGAAAAGGCTAAAAGAAAAAAAATTAAAAGTTTCATTCTTTCTTTATCAGTACAAAGGATATTTCTTTTTTGTCATAAGGTGTAACACTAATGCAGCTTTGTTCAGCGAAAAGATTATTTTGAAACTGAGTTTTGTATATGGTGTAGCTAAATTTAATCGTCATTTTCTTACGATCTGGGCTAATTGAGCTACTGTATAGTTTTGCTGACTCCCCGGGAATTTGGCAGCCATCTTGTTTATGTGTGCCGCTTTTGAAATAACCTTCAATAATATTGCCGATTATTGTTCCATTGAGTTGGGCATTATCCGGAGCGTAAATGGTCAATTTATCTCCGCTGACCCTTACTTTATAAATGGCATTAACATTACTGGTTGCAACCCAAATTCCATTCATTTTATTAAATGAAGTTTTATCCTCTTCTAGAATCTCCAGCCGAATAAGTGATTCTTCTGCTCTGGCCAATAGCTCCGGGTCGGATCCTGTTTTTATAAACCATTGGAGGGCCCATTTGGCACGTGAAGGAAAACCAGCCTTCTCCTCAAGTAGCGCGTAATTGTAATAGGGCTCAGGCAGCCAGGGAGCGAGATTGATGGCACTTATTAACTCGTTGGCGGCGGCATCAAATTTCTCAAGGTCAAGATAGGCCTTTGCTTTGATAGTATGCTTCTTAAATTCTTTAGATGGTTCAGGTTTATATTTGAGACTTTTTACTAGCTCAATCAGGGTCAATCGACTTTTTTCACCAACAATGAATTCTCGGCTGGAAGTAATTGCTTTGACATAAAGACTGACTGCTTTTTTATAATCTTTTTTATCCTGTGCCAGCTGTGCCTGTTTTATCAGTTTCTCATAATTGTCTTGTGCGGTTTTTGCCTGTATCTCTTTTAAAAGTTTTACCTGGTCAACAACCTGAGGTTTTTCTATTTGTTGATAAGCACCCGGATAATAATTCAGATACTTCATTGTATTGATGCCAGCCTGATTATTGGCAATTTGGTAGACTTCTCTGGTGTGGCCTCGCATGATATCAACTTCCAGTATGGCAATTTCACCTGCGTCTACACTGACAGTATAGTGTGAGGTCCATTGAGGTCTTTTCTGTTCATTTATATGGGTTGTAATCGTGTAACTGCCCGGTGGTACATCAACCTTCATAAAGCCGTCAGAGAAATGAGAGTGTGGTTTTCCATCTATTTCGACGTAAGTGTTTTGCCCTGAACCAAACATCTGATATCGTCGATAAACATAGATGGCTGCCATACCGGGCCTGGTTTGATACATTTGCGCTTCCTGCTGCTGTGTCGGGGTAGCAACAGGTGACGAAGAGGCGCAAGCCTCGAGCAGAAAAATAATACCTGAGACAATAAGAATTCTGATCATTACAAGAGTCTAGATAAAAAGCTGTACAATTCCAAATTAAAAAGGCGCTATTTTTTAATTGGCAGATTATATCTGGTTTGATAAATCAGGAAGTCAGTATTCCCCGAACATGGGGCAGCCCGACTGAGCAACCTTAAAGCTCTACACTTCTGAATCAGGGTGACTCAGGGCTGTAGAGCCAGTCTAGTTCTTGTTGGGTACTAGAGTCTGGTGCCAATGACCAGTGGATTTAGATCAAAGTCTACAGTGGCGGCGTCGGCACCATTGACCTGAATGGTTGCGGTGGTATCGAGGTCAATATATTTGACATCAAGATTGAGGCACCAGTCTTTATTGATATCTATATCGACGCCGGCCTGTGCCACCAGACCGAATGCACCATCAACAGACACATCGGTTGAAGTCACTCCGCCACCCAGAGCTGCATCCATTGTGCTGGTGAACTGACTTGAGGTTTTGTCTTTAAAGAATATGGTGTAATTAATACCCGCACCGGCATACGAGCGGATATTATTATTTGGCATAAAATGCCACTGTGCAATTAAGGCCTGGCGGTAAAACGCTTACTTCGCCCACATTTACACCGGACAGATGGCCTGTACCATTGATATCATGTTTTGATGACAAATCCAGTAAAAGCTCAATACCGAAGTTTTTTGACACCATATAAGTGAAATCAATATCCAGGTTTGTTTGCGCTATCAACATCAATACCGGCTGGCGGGACTAGTGGTGAGCCTTCTGACATGATCTGATTATCATTAACATCTGGGGCAATATTGATAATTCGAGCGCGAACCAGGGTATCACCCTGGTCAATAGCTAGTACTGTGGCGCTGGTAAATGGGGCAGAAAAAATCGCTGCTGTAATAACTAATTTCGTAAGATTTCTCATGGACAGGCTCCGGTTGATACAAAAAATTTATATCGGGAGAATACAGATGTTGAGTGTAGTGTTTTTTGATCCCGGCCAATAAGTGCGGACTATTTGTGTGGTTAATCCACAGATGGAGTATAGTACCGGATTATGACGCACCCCAGAATACCCCCTGGCTTCGATATTCCAGAACTTCATAAAATATTTCAGGTCTGAACCGCTCCTGTCGCACTAACAATCTGGTGCAATGAAAAACCACTAATAGGATTTATAAGATGTCAGATTACTTTAATGAAAAGTCCAAAAGCTGGGACAGCAATGAATTGATTAATCGTTTATCGTCAGCTGTTGGAGCAGCGATATTGAGTCATGTGTCGCTAAATGAGGAGATGGTAGTCATGGATTTTGGTGCGGGCACCGGCCTGATTAGTTCACATGTCGCACCCAGAGTAAAAAGAGTTGTCGCTGTTGATGTTTCTGAATCGATGTTAAGCAAGTTGCTTGCCAAGCCTGAGCTGCAAGATAAGGTGGTCGCAGTTTGCCAGGATATTTTAAATGAGCCTGTGGCAGAAAAATTTGATTTGATCATGAGCGCAATGGCTATGCATCATGTACGGGACACAAATAAACTGATACAGACATTTGCTGCGCACCTCAAGCCAGGTGCGATACTGGCGCTGGCAGACCTGGATAAAGAAGATGGCAGTTTTCATCCGACAGATACTCAGGGTGTGTTTCATTCAGGGTTTGAGCGCGACGAACTGAAAAATATTATGGAGAGGAATGGTTTTGAGAATATGCGGTTTACTACAGCTCACACAGTTGAGAAAGATGACAGGTTATATCCGGTGTTTCTGTTAACTGCGAAAAAATCGCATTAGTTGTGTTTGGTTGGGTGTGAGTACAGGTCGTTACCATTTACCAGCAAAGATTGGTTCTGTATGAGTACCGCCTTAATCATGATCTTCTGTCTATTCTGCACCGGGAGTTGCAATGAAGAATGAAACTATATCAGGTAGCTGTTTGTGCGGTGAAGTAAGCTATGAGTTCAGCAATGAAGTGAAGGTATTTCAATACTGCCACTGCTCGCGCTGCCAGAAATTTACCGGTTCTGCGCATGCTTCAAATATTATCATTGATCCCAAAAACTTTCGCTGGCTCAAAGGCGAGAATCTGGCGGGGCGATTTGAGCTGCCTGAGGCAAAACATTTTGCCACATCGTTTTGTAAAAAATGCGGCTCGTCTTTGCCCTGGCTAACCAAATCCGGACGAGCGATGATTGTTCCTGCCGGTACACTGGATCAGGACCCCGGGGCGCGCCCGATGCATAATATATACTATCCCGACAAAGCCTGCTGGTATCTGGATCCTGCAATACTCACTCAGTATGACGAGTTACCAGTCAGGCAGAAGTAACTAGTGAGCATAAACGTTTGCACAGTTGTTTCTGATCAACAGACTTATATCCGTCTGGATATCCAGTACCTGTCGTGCCAGTAAATATTATCCATACTCGAAATCATGACGCCACGACTGGTCGAAACGTGGAGAAATTTTCGTTTACCCATGTAAATACCAACATGTAGTTTATAAAATCCGGTTTTGAAAAACACCAAGTCGCCAGGCTTTAAGTGACCTTGTGATACAGGCATGCCAGAACTGGCTAGCTGTTCTGTAGTTCGTGGTACTGTGATGTCGAATTGATTTCGATATGTCAGGTATACGAACCCGGAACAGTCAGTGCCCTGCTTGCTCAGGCCGCCATATTTATACGGGGTGCCTCGCCATTTTCGATGCTGCGCCGCTAGTCTGGTTTTAATCGCGCTCTCAGTATTTGTACCATGAAGCCTATTGGAATAGGAGGCCCACTCGGGTGGTTCCCGATAAGGTGTAGAGCTACAGGCTGCCAGCATCAGGCAGGCGACTGAGAAGGTTATAGCAAGTGCATGAGCATGCATATACGCGTTGTATTAATGTGTGTAATCGCGAGTATAGCGCTTTCGACACGCGATTCCTGAATTCTTTGTTTAAATTACAGCTTGACGGTTTATAGCCTGTGAGCGGGGGTTACCCTGTTTTTGCCTGACACTGCAACCGGGTCTCTTGTCAGGTGTGCTGCATCGGTCTGTAAGTCTGATGAATCCTCTGCTAGCGGACATGCTGTCAGATCATGTATCTTGATTGAGAATTCTCAATGCATACCGGTGCCAGACGTATAGAATTAAGTCGTGTATTTATATCTGACCAGATTTCCTTCATGTCTGGATCATTATGTGCTGTCTGTCAATAAAACTGTGAGTTTGCGTGACCAATATTCACGGATATAGTATTACTTAATTATGGCTGAATATTTATTGAGTCAATATAAAAATTCGAATTATGCAATTTATCTATACTGACGTATGTGCAAGGCACGATTGAAGATGAGGCGTCAGAGTATATTGCAGGCGGGTCGCAATTGCTGGCGAATCTGTCGTGCAGACAGAGTCTCTTTTTTGATTGATGGCGCAGATTATTTCAGGACTTTACATCACAGTCTGCCTCAGGCTCGGCAACAGATTATGATCCTCGCTTGGGATATTTATAGTCAGCTAAAACTGATTCCATCGAAGACTGAAGGCGAATCTGAAGGTGTTCCAACAATCAGTGAGTTGCTCGATCAGCTGGTGCGCGACAACCATAATCTGTGTGTCAATATATTGAGCTGGGATTTTTCCCTGCTATATGCGCTGAGTCGAGAATGGTTGCCCATATATAAACTTGACTGGAGCACTCATCGCCGTTTCAAATTTTGTCTGGATGATCAATTTCCGCTAGGGGCTTCACATCACCAGAAGATTGTGGTGATTGATGATGCTCTGGCATTTTCAGGCGGACTCGATTTGACACGCGGTCGCTGGGATACACCAGAACATCGGGCCGATGATGAACGCCGTAGTGTTGTTGATGGTGATCCACTACCTATCAGACCCTATCATGATGTGCAAATGGCTGTCACCGGGACAGTCGCTGCCGCACTCGGCAGTCTGGCGCGCGAACGATGGCGACGGGCGACTGGCAGGAAGCTTGCCGCGCCAGAGCTTTTGTCAGCAGCAAACGGTTCACTATGGCCAGCAGAACTACAGGTCGATATCGAGGATGTTGATGTTGCAATTGTGAGAACAGCGCCCGCCTATAATGAGTTTGTTGAAGTGCGCGAGGTCGAACAGCTTTATCTCGATAGCATAGCGGCAGCAGAAAAATACATTTATATAGAGAACCAGTTCTTCACGACACCATTGATTACCAGGGCGCTGGCTCGACGTCTGGCAGAAACCGATGGCCCGGAAATCATACTGAATTTTCCTTTGAATACAGAGGGCTGGTTATCACAGCAGTCAATGGACATGATGCGTGTGATTGCCATCAGACGTTTGCGTGAAGCTGACAAACACAATCATTTAGCCATTTATTATCCAGCTAAACCTGACCTGGGTGAGCTATCGATTAACCTGCATGCCAAAATTATGATTATGGATGACTGCTTTGTGCGAGTGGGTTCTGCTAATTTGAATAATCGATCTATGGGTATGGATACTGAATGTGATCTGGCGATCGAGGCTGGGCAAGATGATGCTCGCGTCCACGACGCGATTCGCAGTTTTCGAAATCGTCTATTAGCTGAACACCTCAACTGTACAACCGATGCAGTGAATGCTGAGGTAGAGCAACAGGGTTCTTTGTTACGTGCTATCGAAACATTGCGGGGTGAAGGCCGCACGCTAAAATATCTGGAGTCTCATCTGCCGGAACCCGATGAACGCACATTGTATGACATCCAGCTAGCTGATCCTGAACGTCCGGTAGATTCGGAAATTCTACTCAAGCACTTTGTTCCCGAGAAACAGATTAAATCGGCCGGGCGCAGAATCGCAGGCTGGGTGCTCACTTTATTGGTCTTGCTGATGCTTGCCGCCACCTGGCGTTTTACATCTTTGCGTGACTGGCTGGATATTACTACGCTTTCTGAGATTGCAAATCAGTGGCGCGCTTCAAGTTTGACACCGTTGATTGTTATTGCGGCGTTTGTGGTCGGCGGTCTGCTCATTATACCAGTAACAGCCATGATTATTGTATCCGTGCTGGTATTCGATCCGCTGATGGGCTTCGTCTATGCGCTTACAGGTTCAGCCATCAGTGCATTAAGCGCTTATGGTCTGGGTGGTTTGCTGGGCAGGAATGCTGTGCGCCAGCTTGCAGGGAGGCGTATCAACCAGATCAGCCGCCAGCTGGCAAAACGTGGATTACTAACCATGCTGGTGGTGCGTATTGTGCCAGTGGCACCTTTTACTATAATAAATCTGGTGGCGGGCGCTTCGCACATTCGTTTTCGCGATTTTGTCGCTGGCACTATGCTTGGTATGACACCTGGAATTCTTGGCATCACCTTGCTCACTGATCGCGTTCAGGCAAGTTTGCGTTCACCTGACTGGCAGACGCTGCTGACATTACTTATTGTTGCTGCTATAGTTTTTGTAGCGGGATATCTATTATCCAGAAAATTGCTCACGCTGACAAAGAGTCAGTCAATGTCTTCAGCGCAAAACTCGCCACCTCAGGACTAGTGTAAAACATCATGAGTCTGATGCTGGCGAGTTATAATATTCATCGTTGTTATGGGCGTGATGGTCGTTATGATTCCTCGCGTATCAGGTGGGCCTTGCGCCAGCTCAATGCCGACATCATTGCGTTGCAGGAAGTTGAGTTACTCCATACTAATCCTGATGTGCTGAACTATTTTTGTGAAGATAGCAGCTGGACGGCTATTGCCGGCCTGACATTGAGTCGAGAAACGGGGCATTATGGTAATGCTCTGCTGACGTCATTGCCTGTGCGTTCAAAGCAGGCGATTGATTTGAGTTTGCCGCGACGTGAGCCCCGTGGCGCATTGCATGTTACGCTTGAGCATCCAGATTTTTTGCTAGACGTGATTGCAACCCATCTCGGTCTCCGGCCACACGAGCGCCGCTGCCAGATTCAGCAATTACTCAGAATTTTGCAAAATAGCACAACGATACAAGCCGATGCACACGTTACACTATTGATGGGTGATCTGAATGAATGGTTTTTGTGGGGCAGACCGCTGCGATGGTTGTGCGCATATTTTCAGGATTCGCCAGCACCAGCGAGTTACCCTGCCCGCTATCCTTTGTTTGCGCTCGATCGTATCTGGGTGAGGCCCGGTAAGCGGTTGCTTGGCGTGAAGGCGGTGAATAACAAACTCAGCCGTATCGCATCCGATCATCTGCCTTTGGTAGCATCCGTAGAATAAAATTGCATACCATACCAGCAGGCACCATCGGCGTTTATTTTAGAGACTGTGTACCCAGTTAGGTGCAGGAGGCTTCTCTGGTCGCTTTGGAGGATCATCGATGGGTCGCGTTGGCGAATCCCGGTACGGGTGGGGTGTCGCCGGGTCGGGCCGGCCTGGGGGCAATACCGCCAGGCCGGCAGGACTCGGGGTGGTGGAGCTGACGCAGGATCCATAATTCCCCGGATAATGTTCTGGAACAGTGCTGCATAGGTTTTAATACGATCTCCCACGGTAAAGTTGTCGACAAGGTTAAACACTAATCAGGTATAGTAGTTCTTAGTACTCATTTTCAGCTCTGCTAAAATATTCCTGTAAAGTATTATAGCTCTTTAAAAAACCTGTCTTGACTTCTTGCCAGGCATCGCTAGAGCTGTGCTTCATGCTGCCATACCATTCGGCAACTTCATTGCGCTGTCTTCTGAGTGTTTGTAGAGTAGATCTCGTCTTTTTTCGAACCATCTGGCTCATTTTTTCTGAATTATTATCAAGTTTGTTCTCCATACGATCGATTTCGACATCAAGTTTATTGAGTGTATCCTTTGCGATTTTAACTGCTTCATCACGTTGTGCGACGGAGTAATTTTTAATCGTACTGGCGGCTTGTTTCATTTCCTGTTTAACATCTTGCATTGTAGCTGTATCAGCTGCAAAAGCGTGTAGGCTAAAAAGATAAGTGGTGATCGCAATTAACAACGGCGTTACAAACTTTTGTGTCTTCATGTTTATTTTCTCTTCTGAGGTTAGTTCAACCGGGTTAACATCGAATCAGGTGAATCTTGTTGCTGCTTTTTGAACAGCGTCGCCAAGAGTATGCCAGGCATCATCCATGCCGGCCTTGAGGTCCTCCCATGCGTCATCGCTGGCATTTTTAAGTGCAGCCAGCTTTTCTCTTGCAACGTCCTGCTGTACTCTCAGGTCTTCAATTTCTTCGTAATACTCAAGCTTGATATCTGCTTCTGCTTTATCCGCTTTGGCTTTGAGTTTTTCGATTTCTGTATTCCATTCGTCTAGCTGTGCTTGCAGTTTTTTCTGATATGTTTCTTTCATTCCCATAGCGGTTCTCTCAGTGGATGACTGTGTTGTGCGTAATTACACATGTGAGAAATATGATTTACCCAGGATTTAATAACAGGTGCCATTGTACTGAACGGATGTGCATATCACATTGAAATATGTCAATCGTGTGTATCTCTGCTCGCTGAATCAGGTGGTACTCAATGCTGACCCGAGAAGTTAAGTGTGTCGCTCATTTTTCTAATTAGCAGGAAGCATGGCTTACTACAGTGTGAGTGAAGTACTGCTAGCCCTGATCGTATTTATCGCACGGGCTGCGGTATTTTTCCGGAACATTGTCGGGGCAAATGCCGCACTGCTGATTGCCGGGTACAGCGAAATCGATTTTTCGCGGATACGGAAGATCCATGCCGTCCATTATTTCGGTGAATTCTTTAAGTGACTTATTATTGCGCAGTCGCGGGTTACGCTGTTTTTCCTGGGCAATACTGGTCACGTATCTGCCTTCATAATCGTGGCACGGGTACACCAGAGTTTCATCAGGCAAGGTGAAAAATTTGTCATGTATGCTCTTATACAATACGGCGGCATCGCCGGACTGAAAATCAGTACGTCCGCAGGCATCAATGAGCAGGGCGTCACCACTAAACAGCATTTTTTGTGTACCGTTATCGACCAGGTAGGCATGATGATGGTCTGTGTGTCCAGGGGTGAACAGTGGATGAATCACGATATCACCAACCTGGAATGGTACTCCTTCTTTGATGCCAATATCGACACAGGGTAACTCATCAATAGCGGGGTAGGCGATTCGGCTGCCACTGAGTGATTTCAAACGCTGAGCCCCACTTAGATGGTCGGCGTGAATATGAGTGTCCAGTGTGTAGGTTAGCTCCAGTCCCATGTCATGGAGTATTTGTAGATCTCGTTCTGCTGTATCCAGCACTGGGTCAATTAACACCGTCACGCCGGTTTGGTCACAACTTAATAGATAAGTGTAGGTGCTGGAATCAGGCTCCTGCAATTGTTTGAATAACATTATTACTCCCGGATCGAATCGTTGCCAGAGTTCTCGTGTGCTTGAAACAAGTCTGACATACTAGTTGTGTCTGGGTTCGGTCAGCATTGAAAAATTTTAATGCGAGTAAAATAATTTTCGAACTTGAAGTGCGGATAGCGGGTCATCCAGAATATGCCACTGACCTGAGCGACCCTGATTTTTCCAGATACGCCGAAACATGTAGTAGTGAGTGTGCACGGGTCGCCAAAATACCCTATATTATTGGTGCTGCGGCAGAAATCTGCGATTCGGCGCTGCTAATGTGAAAGAGCTGTGGCCCGGGTTCGAAGAGAAATTCAGCTGTAATAACTCATTAAGAGTAATAATCGATAAGGATCGCATAATGACTCAACACGACTCTCCAGAAGGCATGGAATTGCTGCAGGACGCCCGCTTAAATAAAGGGACGGCATTCACCGAAGTGGAACGTGATCGGCTCAAATTACGCGGGCTGTTGCCTCCTGCTGTGTGCTCTCAGGAGGTGCAGATGGATCGTATTCTGGAAAACCTTCGGCGCAAATCAAACAATATTGAACGTTACATTTTGTTGCAGGCGTTACAGGCGCGTAATGAGCGTCTGTTCTACCGGACTGTTCTCGAACACATCGACGAGATCATGCCGTTGATCTATACCCCCACAGTCGGACAGGCATGTAAGGAATTTGCCCATATTTTTCGTCAGCCACGCGGTTTTTATGTTACCGCCAATGATCGGGGCAAGATTCGTGAGTTACTGGGTAACTGGCCAGAACGAAATGTTCGTGTCATTGTGGTGACTGATGGCGAACGGATACTGGGATTAGGGGATTTGGGCGCCAATGGAATGGGGATTGCTATCGGTAAGCTGTCTTTATACACTGCGAGCGCCGGTATTTATCCTGACCAGTGCTTACCCGTCATGCTGGATGTCGGCACAAATAATAAGGCGTTGCACGAGGACCCACTCTATCTTGGTAGCAAGTCCAGACGATTAACCGGCAAAGATTATTTCAATCTGGTCAACGAGTTCATGGTAGCGACCCAGGAAGCATTTCCAGAAGCCATGGTTCATTTTGAGGATTTTGCGACACCCAATGCACATCGATTACTGGAGTTATATCGGCATCGATTCCTGTGTATGAATGATGACATTCAGGGCACGGGGGGTGTTGTCCTCGCCGGTGTTTATGCGTCGACCCGACTTTCCAGGCTTGATTTTGTCGATTTACGGATTTTATTGCTGGGCGCAGGTTCTGCCTCGATAGGCATCGCAAATTTAATGCTGGCTGCATTTGTCGATGCCGGTTTGTCTGAGCAGGAAGCTCGCGAGCGTTTGTGGCTTGTGGATCTGAACGGGCTGGTGATACAGGCGCGAGATGACCTGACAGAACAGGTGCGGCCTTATGCTCAGGCGCATGCGCCTGCGGATTTTATCAGTGCGATACGCACACTTAAACCACAGGTTCTAATTGGAGCGACAGGTTCGGCGGGCAGCTTTACCGAGGAAGCCATTCGCCTGATCGCGGAGCACAGCCAGCGCCCCTGTGTTTTTGCTTTATCGAACCCAACTGCTAATGCTGAGTGTACAGCGGAACAGGCTTATCAATGGAGTGATGGCCGGGCTATTTTTGCCAGTGGCAGCCCATTTGATCCTGTTGAGTTTGAAGGACAAACACTCCGTCCGTCACAAAGCAATAATGTGTATGTGTTTCCTGGCATCGGGTTGGGTGCATTAACCGCCGGGGCGACGAGCATCACGGACTCAATGTTTCTCGCCGCCGCGAAAACACTCGCAGAGCTGGTGGACGACGAAGCACTACAGGCAGGGTCGTTATACCCGCAACTCAAAAACGTGAGACAGGTATCGGTTGCGATTGCCAATACAGTTATAGACACCGCCTGTAAAGAGGGACTTGCTCAGCATCATCAGAAAATGGATAACATTAAACCATTCCTTGAGGAGCATTTGTACCAGCCTGCTTACTGAACAAGTCGGGCGCTGTGTAAGAGCCATAGTATGAATGTCTGTTATTTTTACATTGGCAGGCATCTGAGAACGCATTATTTTTTCTGATACTTCATAAAACACTGGATTCCATCCTTAGGTCCGTAGTCAGCGCATTCATGTGCCACTTCTCCGGCATTCGCCTGAATGATGCATAAGTGAGACATTAGCGGTGGGTGCAACCGCTAATATAAACCGGGATAAACAAGTTTTGCTGCCACCCCGAATGCTGGCTCAGACGTGAGCTGTGGCACCTATGGTATGGCTTTATTGTTCCGCTTCACGCGATAATTTTTTCATATTACATTGATAACGGTCAGGGATACTAGCATCAACCGATTGTAAAATTTTCTTTCGTTTTAAATCGGCCATGGTCCTACTGACACTTTCAGGAGTTACACCGAGAATGTCAGCCATTTCTTCGACGGTGAGTAAAGTGACATTTCCCGGTTCTGTGCCTTCATCGCTTTCCAGTAGAAATCTGACGAGTCGAGCGACGCGTCCACGAATGGCTCCAGTGGAAAATTCTGTAATCCATGTATCTGCCATGTGTAAATACTCATGCCAGTATTCGAGCAACTGGCAGTAAGTATCCATATCTTCGTCTTTGATCACTTTGATCAAATGCATCGGAATTTGATATATCAGAACATCGTCGATAGCGATGGCAGTGTGGGTATGCATTTCATCGAGTAGCCCGTTCAATCCTACAATAGAACCTCGATTATGCAGGCGCACAATTCTGGCACGGCCATTTTCCAGGTAATTGACTAATTTGATGCGGCCTTTATGAATCACATAGAGCGCTTCGATGTCTGTCGCTTCATGGTAAATCGTGGTTCCCGGCGTATGGCGTACCAGCTGGGTTGCAGCAATAGCGGACCCGAGCGCGGCCAGAGTTTCCCTGGGGAGCCCGAGCGCGATTAATTCTTCGATAGTGTCGCCGTCAGACCTGGCGGCGTGGCGGTAAATCACAGCTGTTTTTGTGTCCATGTTTTATAACCTTTGTGTCAGTGCTCAGCTGTGGCCAGGCTTGCTTTGAGCATGATAACTCAATACTGAAAATCATTGAATATTTTTAGCCTGAAAGACGTAGTTAGTTGTTATTGCAAGATATTTTATCAGAAATTCAGTCTGGTTCTGGTGTTTTTAGTATGGCGTAATTGAAAATTTTCAATGTTCAATGGAACATCGGGCGCTATTCTGGCGTCCATAAAATCAATCGCCATATTTCGCTCTGGTTTGGTGAATCTGGTGCTGTAAAGTTATTTAGAGGAGATTCAAGTATGACACAAGCCCATCAATTGCCTGATTTACCGTATTCGCTGGATGCTCTAGAGCCTTATATCTCTAAAGAGACTCTGAAATATCACCATGGTAAGCACCACGCGGGTTACATCAACAAGCTCAATAATGCGATAGCAGGCACAGAGTATTCGGGTAAAAGTCTTGAGCAGATCATAGCAACGGCGGAAGGTTCCGTTTTCAATAATGCCGCACAGGTGTGGAATCACACATTTTACTGGCAGTGTCTTGGCCCTGCCACAAAAGGCGAGCTTGAAAATGAAATTGGCAGCGCAATCGAACGTGATTTTGCAAGCCCGGATGATTTTAAACAACGTTTCACTGAGGCGGCGACATCATTGTTTGGTTCTGGCTGGACCTGGCTGGTAATCAACCCGAAAAGTGAGTTAGAGATTGTGAATACCGAAAACGCGGATACCCCACTGCGACATGGTCAGGTTCCATTATTGACCTGCGATGTCTGGGAGCACGCGTACTATCTCGACTACCAAAATGCGCGCCCTGAATATTTACAGGCATTCTGGAAGCTGGTGAACTGGGAGTTTGTTAACAGGCAGTACCTTACTGCTGAAACGGGTGCGCCACATGCAGTGAGTCGATAATACAATTGACTCATCAGGTGTATCGGCTTTATGGAGTAAAGTGAGTTATCGGCACAATGTCTCCCGGTTTTGGCGCAGTCCGAACTGGCGAAGGCTTAGATAAACGGCAAATTGAAGGAGGCTAAATGAGTTTAAGTAAAAAGCAGGAACAATCGTGCGATGACAGCCAGTGGGATTTCTCTGATCTTAAAGTGCTGTTTCTCAACTGTACACTAAAACGGTCCCCTGAAATCTCTCATACTGAAGGGTTGTTTGGGGTTACGCGCAACATTATGGAAAAGAACAAGGCTCTGGTTGAATCCCTGCGCCCGGTCGATTATGACATTGCTTATGGTGTTTATCCGGACATGACCGAACAGGGCTGGAATAAGGATGACTGGCCGATGCTTTATGAAAAAGTGAAAGCGGCGAACATTCTGATTATTGGTTCACCGGTCTGGTTGGGTGAAAAATCGTCCGTGTGCAATAAGGTGATCGAACGGCTGTACTCAGCCTCGGGAAATCTTAATGATGACGGACAATATATCTATTATGGACGCGTTGGTGGCTGCCTGATTACCGGCAATGAAGATGGTGCCAAGCATTGTGCGATGAATATTCTGTACTCATTGCAACATCTGGGTTATGTGATACCGCCGCAGGCAGATGCCGGCTGGGTGGGTGAGGCAGGCCCGGGGCCGTCATATCTGGATCAGGGTTCCGGTGGTCCTGAGAATGACTTTACGAATCGTAATACCACTTTCATGACATGGAATCTTTTGCACCTCGCAAGAATGATAAAAGATAGGGGTGGCATACCTGCGCATGGTAACCAACGATCCAGCTGGGAAGCGGGGTGTCGCTACGATTATAGCAATCCTGAGTATCGCTGATGTGGAGGAAGCCTGGCCGGTATTGCGTTTTGTCAATGCATTGCAGGCCATTTGTTGAGTAAATGCAATTCAGGTACAACGACTGGATGTGTTGCTATTTGAGGCGACGCCGAAACCAGACTCTGCAAACAGATATAATGCATAAGGGTAATCATGAGTACAACTGATAAAAATGAAATTACTGAAGAGTTTCTCAATAAAGGACATGTTGAGACTGATGTCTCCGGCCAACGACGTAAACAACGTGAGAAAGAATTAACACATTGGGATAAAGAACAGGCACGCAATATGGCCAGTCATGACGGTATTGAGCTGACAGGTGATCATTTTAAAGTTATTGATCTGTTGCGTGACTACTACCTGAAAAACGGCGCAGTCAAAAGCGGGCGCGAGCTTGATGATATGCTTGATGATGAATTTACGCGTCAGGGTGGACGTAAATTTTTACGTGAGCTGTTTCCGAAAGGGCCAGTTACACAGGGCATGCGATTTGCCGGACTTGCTGTGCCGGCGCATAGTGAAGATCAAAGTTTTGGGACGAGTCGTTGAGGCATTAAAATTAACTGGCATACTAAATGAGAAAATAGAGTACAGGAGGTAACTGTTGTGACATTAAACGAAGTAGAAGGACATTGGCACCAGCTGGTTGGGGCGGCTAAAAAACGCTGGGCCAGATTGACAGATGATGATGTAGCAGAGTGCGAGGGTAATCGCAATGTTCTTATCAGCAAGCTGCAACAGTTGTATGAAGTGTCAACGCAGGATGCAGAGCGAGAGATTGAAGAGATGGAATCTCGTATCAAACAGGTCAGTGAAGGAGGGCGGCGTCATTATGGTGGTGATGAATGATAGCGTGCGATTTTTCTGTTGTGGCAAACAGTAATGTCGTTTGCCAATAAATGTTTTAGTTAATATTGTCTGATTGGGAGGATGTATGCCTGATATCAATGATTATATTATGAATCCCGCCAGTGTCAACACCAGCCCGGAAATGCTGGATCGAGAGCAGGTGCTGCAGGGCTGGAATCGAGAGCTCGCGTACGCAATTGCAGAACAGGAACAGCTGACATTGACTGAAGCGCACTGGCAGGTAATTGAGTATCTACAAAAACATTTTGTGCAATACGGCTGGCCGCAAAGCGGTCATGACCTGTCACGCAAGCTGGACAATGCTTTTTCTGAGCTAGGCGGCAAACGCTATTTATATCAGTTGTTTCCTCACGGGCCTCTTGCCCAGGGCTGTCGTATTGCCGGCTTGCCCTTGCCACACAATACTGAAAACAGGTCATTCGGTTCGGTACAATAATTTATTTTAAGTGTGTTCACATGTGAGATACCTGGATTGTATGCGCATTTAATGCGCCATATTGTGAACGATTAACTATTAAGGAGGCTTGTCAATATGAAGATAACGGTAGTATTAGTAATGATGCTCAGTATGCAGGTATTTGCTATTTCTGTGCACGCTGCGGCCACGCTTACAGGCGATGCTATCGCCAGGCAGGGTAATGGCAACGGGGCGCCCCCGTGCATGTCCTGTCATGGTGATAAGGGGCAGGGTGTGCCTGCGGTTGGGCGTCCTTATCTTGCTGGACAATCTAAAACCTATCTTGTTAAGCAACTGACAGACTTTTTGAATAAACGGCGTTCAAACTCTGTCATGCAACCCATTGCCAGTGCGCTTACAGCTCAGGAAATTAATGCGGTTGCTACCTATTATTCGCGCCTACCTTTGCGCGCAGCACCGAACAAACAAAAGAACGGTGCCCAGGGAACTATTGGTGAGTCTTTGGCAAGCAAGGGCAAGTGGTCTGTTGGTATGCCTGCATGTTTTAAATGCCATGGTGATAAAGGTCAGGGTATTGCGCCAAATTTTCCTGCGATTAGCGGTCAGTCCAGTAAGTATCTTAAGGCTCAACTCGAACACTGGCAAAAGGGCGAGCGCAGCAATGATCCAGTCGGTTTAATGCAGGCTGTGGTTGAGCATTTAAACGATGCCGAGATTGCAGCCGTCACTAAGTATATTTCAGCGCAATCTCCTGCTAAAGCAAAATAAACTGGAGCAATGTCAATTATGAATATGAAACAAATTTTGATATGCACAAGCATTATTATGTATGGGCAGGCGGCTCTGGCACAGAAAGCAGAGCACGCCCAGGCTGTAACCGAGGCGATAAAGATTAAGCCTTACTTGCCTCCGACTGAAGACACCATCCCCGACAATGAATTTGGTGCCATGGTGCGATTTGGTCGAGACATTTTTATCGACACGCAAGCTCATGCCGGTAAATATGTCGGTAATGGTCTGAACTGTGTGAACTGTCATCTTGATGCTGGTCGACTAGCGAACTCCGCACCATTATGGGCCGCCTGGGTGAAGTACCCCGCCTACCGGGGTAAAAATAAAATGGTCAACATCATGCAAGAACGATTTCAGGGCTGTTTTAAATACAGCATGAATGGCAAGGCACCGGCGACGGATAGCAAAGAGCTAAAGGCCTTAACGAGTTATGCGTTCTGGTTAGCACAAGGTGCACCGACCGGGGTTGATTTGCCCGGTCGCGGGTATCCCGGGCTAGCCAAGCCAGAAAAAAAGCCCGATTTCAAACGCGGCAAACAGGTGTTCGCTGAAAATTGTGTACTGTGTCACGGCGACAAGGGTGAGGGAACCAGACAAAATGCCGGTTATGTGTTTCCACCTTTATGGGGTAAAGACTCATTCAACTGGGGTGCGGGTATGCATCGCATAAATACTGCGGCGGCATTCATTCGTGCCAACATGCCATTGGGAAAGGGTGGTAGCTTAAGTAATCAACAGGCCTGGGATGTGGCATATTACGTCAATAGTCATGAGCGCCCGCAAGATCCGCGTTTTAAGGGAGATGTTGCGGCAACTAAAGCTGCTTATCACCAGCACCAGTGTCGCTATGGTGACAAGTCTGGTAATCATCTGTTAGGCAAAAAACCTTAGTCACTGGCCGGGTGGGAATTTCTGTAAATATAAAAAGGCAGTTAGTGAGTGACAACTAAAGATGAGGCAGTGCTGTCTGCCAGTGGACGCAAAACGCAGAAGCGCTCCCGGGGTCGCAGTGATCTATGAGGCTATTCGGCAGGAAGCGGTAGCGGAATTGTCGCGACCTAACCGAGCTTTGCTCTGGTCTGGGCTGGCTGCTGGATTATCAGTGTGCTTCTCATTTCTGGCAGAAGCATTATTGCAATCCGGCTTGCCGAATGTTTCCTGGCGGCCTCTGATTTCCAAGTTTGGCTATTCCGTCGGTTTCCTGATTGTTATTCTGGGCAGGCAACAGCTCTTCACGGAGAATACGCTGACCCCTGTATTGCAGCTCTTTCAGGAAAAAACACTTACTATCTTGATGAATACGATACGTTTATGGGCTGTAGTGCTGGTTGCTAATTGACTGGGAACTCTGGCATTTGCCTACGCGCTAGCGGCCGCATCGGTGGTTGATGCGCAGCATATTATGGCACTCAAATCGATTGCTACGCATGCTTTGTCAGGTGGTTTCTTGAATACTTTGTTGCAAGCTGTTTTGCTGGCTGGCTGATTGCACTGATGGTCTGGTTGTTACCTGTTGCTGATACCGGGCGAGTTACCGTTATCATCATCATTACATATCTTGTTGGTATAGCGGGATTCCCGTATATTATTGTGGGTTCTACGGAGGTTTTCTATGCCTTAGTGACGGGTATTGCAGCACCTATGAACAGTCTTGGGCAGTTTTTTATACCGACTTTGATTGGTAACACTATTGGTGGTGTTGCTATGGTGGCAGCAATCAACTATGCACAGGTTTATGTGCAGTCGGATTAGTTTCGAAAGGGCTTCAGCCGCCACCGCTATGGCTATCTGTCATAGTTAGTTTAGAGAACACAGAAGCTAAAAATTAATTGTGATAAGCGAAAATGACGATAGTCATAACAGAAACTACCCTCGGCCCCTGGAGGCACGTTTTGAGCGTGCGCTCACACCGTTTCATGACTTTGTTCGGGATCAAACAACAGGCAGCATTCTGCTGATTATCTGTACAGTCATAGCGGTTGTCATCGCCAATTCCTCACTGGCGCCAGAGTATGAAAACATTCTTGCTATGCACGCCGGGTTTGTGTTGCATACCTGGTCGTTCGAAATGAGTTTGAGAGACTGGGTCAATGACGGTTTGATGTCATTATTCTTTTTTGTCCTTGGTCTGGAAATTAAGCGCGAAATTCTAGTGGGAGAGCTTAAGAATCCACAGCAATCGCTGCCGGTTATGGCAGCAGCCCTGGGTGGAATGTTATTGCCGGCCGGTATTTTTTATTTGTTGAACGTGAGTACTTTTAGTGCACATGGCTGGGGTATTCCCATGGCAACAGATACAGCCTTTGCTGTGGGTATCCTGGCTTTATTGGGTCGCCGTATTCCGCTGGCTGTAATTACTTTTCTGACTGCGCTGGCGATTATCGATGATCTGGGGGCCATTCTGGTGATTGCGATTTTTTATACGAGTAGCATTAATTTATTTTTTTTGAGTCTGGCCGCTGTGTTTTTTGCCGCTCTGGTGGTATGTAATCGCCTGGGTTGTCGCCGCCCCATATTTTTTATTATCGGTGGTGTTATCGTCTGGTTCGCCATGCTGGGCTCTGGTGTGCATGCTACAGTCGCGGGAATTCTGGTGGCATTAACTATTCCCGCGCGACCTAAACGTGGTTCCGAATGGTTTGTCAGACGTACCCGCAAGCTGGTGAATGAATTTGAAGATATTGAAGCGCAAGCTACGCGTCCTATCCTGGGTGAAGATCAGCAGCACAAAGTTGTTGAACATGTACAGGATTCGGCAAAGCTGGCCTCGACGCCGTTGCGTCGCTGGGAACGTGCGTTGGAGCATCCGGTAGCATTATTTGTGATGCCGGTTTTCGCCCTGGTGAATGCGGGAGTTCCGGTTGATTTGAGTTCATACCCGGCGCTGTGGACTGAACCCCTGAGTACAGGCATTATTTTGGGGCTAGTTGTGGGTAAAGCTGTGGGTATCAGTGCTATGGTCTGGCTGGCACTATATTTGAAGCTTGGACGATTGTCGGACGGCGTCACAATGCATCATATTATTGGCATCGGCTTACTGGGTGGAATGGGATTTACTATGTCGATCTTTATTGCCGGCCTGGGTTTTGCAGATTCGCCTGAAGCACTGGTAACGGCTAAAACGGCTGTCCTGCTGGCGTCATTGTGCGCAGGCCTCTCCGGGTATTTGTGGTTACGCCTGGGCTCCGTGCGAACACAAGATAACAATATGCAATGAGTGCTATCGGTAGTGGTGTTCGATGAATGTTGCAAACCGGGCAGCGGTCAGAATGTGGCATTTTGTTCCGGCCCGGCCGAGCCGTACTTTGAGGTTCAGGGCCTTGTCGTGATCGACCGATTGACCGAGCTGGTCTGGCCATGAAATGCTAGTCTCGCCGAGTTTCCACTATTGGCCAGCTACCACACAGAATATGTGAACCCGGCTGGGCGTGGGCACTCTATCTTAATAAAGGCGCGGTTGGTGTTGGTCAGAAAAACTTTGCGCGCTTTCATGTCTGGGCTGTCAGAGATGCGATAGTAGCAAGGCCCTGATCCTCGGCTATTGAATAAAATGGAGGTGGCTCTATGGGTGAAATTCATCATCGCTATCTTAATAATTTGTTATTAGAATTATCCGGCCTGGAAACTAGCCTGCAGCAGATTGCGGGTATGGTCGAGCAGGCAGGAGACGCAAATAACAAAGCACAGCATGACCAGTATCAGCACGAACTTACCCAGCTGAGCCTGAAGCGACAGGATCTTATTGTGAAAATCGAAAAAGCCAAACAGGAAGCGGCCCACCTCAGTGAGCATCAGCACTCAGATCTGGAAGCGGCCTGGTTAAGTATTAAGGATTCTGTTCAGCGCATGCTTGACCGCCTGAGATCCAGGCAGTGATAACGTTTGTGCAAAATAACCACCAGAAAAATGGTGTTCACTGCAGATCTGCAGCGGGCAGCTGTGATCAGCTGCGGCTATAGCTCATCACTGTGCTGTCCCTGTTCGGGGTGCAGCGTCCAGCAGTCTGGGCGGCTGTTACGCCATTCTTCTCTGATGCCGTCAGGTAAATTCTTTTGATCCAGTAATTGTCCAGGTTCAAGATAATCATACAACTCACTCATGTGGCGCACGCGTAAGTCATCGACGCGCCGGAAAATATGATGCGGTTCAAGTTCCGCAAAACTTTGCAGGCCCATAGCGCCGAGCAGTTCGAGGCCACTTTCTAGGGTTCCGCGTTGAAAGCGATAGACACGCTCGGCTTTGTCGGTGACATCAAGCCCGTAGACCAGCGCAGGAATTTGAGTGGTGATGCCGGTGGGGCAGTGATTGGTATTGCAGCGCAGCGACTGAATACAGCCCAGCGCGAACAGCATGCCTCGTGCCGAGGCACACAGGTCGGCGCCGAGCGCCATTGCGCGGATCAGATGGAAGCCCGTCAGAATTTTACCGCTGGCAATGAGTTTGATGTCATCACGCAAACCGGCCCCTGTCAGTGCGCTATGCACAAAAATCCAGGCGTCGCGCGCCGGCATGCCCAGTGAGTTGGTAAATTCCAGCGGGGCTGCGCCGGTGCCACCTTCACCGCCATCCACCGTGATGAAATCAGGCCTGATGCCGGTTTCCAGCATCGCCTTGCAGATTGCGAACACATCACTGCGCCGACCGACGCAAAACTTGAAGCCGACGGGTTTACCACCAGAGAGTTTGCGCAGGCGTGCAATAAACTGCATGAGTTCAATCGGGGTGGAAAAGGTACTATGACCCGGTGGTGAAATCACGGTCTTGCCCGGTTCGAGGCCGCGGATTTCAGCGATTTCGCGGCTCACTTTAACACCAGGCAGGACGCCGCCATGGCCGGGCTTGGCACCCTGTGATAACTTGAGTTCAATCATGCGGATCGACTCACGTCGAGCGTTTTGCTCAAACAAATCTGCATCAAAGTCGCCCGCCTTATCACGACAGCCAAAGTAGCCGGTACCCACTTGCCAGATCAGGTCGCCGCCGGGTTCGAGATGATAAGGCGAGATGCCGCCTTCTCCGGTATTATGCGCAAAACCGCCTTTTTTGGCACCGTGATTCAGTGCCCGCACCGCGTTACTGGAAAGAGCGCCAAAGCTCATCGCAGAAATATTTAATATTGAGGATTGGTAAGGCTGCTGGCAGTCGCTGCCACCAATACGAACCCGGGGCGCTTCCTGCATCGCCTTTCTGGCCGCGATGGAGTGACTGGCCCATTCATAACCAATGCGGTAGACATCGCGTTGCGTGCCAAAGGGTTTAGTTTGCAGTTCACCCTTGGCGCGCTGGTAGACGACACTGCGGAATTCGCGCTCGATGGGGAAGGCATCAATATTGTTTTCAATAAAATATTGTTGAATTTCGGGGCGCACCATTTCCATAAAATAACGAAAATGACCAATGATGGGGAAATTGCGCAGCACAGTGTGTTTGCGTTGCACGCTGTCTCTGATTAATAGCCCGATAAGTGGCAGCAGAATCACCAGTGACCAGAGAATTTCTGGTTTGCTAACAGCGACGAGTGCCACTGTCAGAGCTGCGAATGCAGCTAGCGTAAATAACCAGTATCTAACCATGTTCGACCTCGACGGTTGACCCTGTTCTGGTACTCAAGGTGCGCCGAAACAGAGTGAGGATATTTATCTTGCCTGTTGCGCAAAAAAAAACAGGCCTGGCGGCTTTGCCAGCAGTATATAGCTTGCCAGCGGTGTGTGCACATTCGTAATGACTTATCGTCTAGAATAGAGCCAGGAAACTATTATTTGAGTTAATTATATGTGTGGAATTGTTGGCGCTGTCGCCGAGCGTAATGTCACCCCCATTTTGCTGGAAGGTCTGCGTCGCCTCGAATATCGGGGTTATGATTCGGCTGGTATTGCCGTGATCAATGAGGCGACCTGTATCGATCGTCTGCGCCGGGTCGGTAAAGTGAAGGCTTTATCCGATGCCCTCGACGCTTCGCCGCTGAAAGGCTTTTACGGGGTCGCCCACACCCGCTGGGCCACCCACGGCAGCCCCAGTGAGAGCAATGCGCATCCTCATATCTGCAACGGCAAGGTCGCGATTGTGCACAATGGCATTATCGAAAACCACGGCAGCCTGCGCCAGAGCCAGAAAACTGTGGGATTCAAGTTCACTTCCGAGACGGACACTGAAGTCGCCGCGCATCAGATCGAGCATTATCTGAACCAACACGGCGATCTGTTGCAGGCGGTGAAACTCGCGGTCACCGATTTTGACGGTGCCTACGCTTTGGGTGTGGTTTCTGTCGCCGATGCCGGCCGTCTGGTGGCCACTCGCCGCGGTAGCCCGCTGGTGATCGGTATCGGCTTTGGTGAGCATTTTATCGCTTCCGATGCCTCGGCATTGCTGCCGGTGACGCGCCGATTTATCTATCTTGAAGAAGGTGATATCGCCGACATTCGCTGTAACTCACTGGTTATTTACGCCGCCAACGGCGACCTTGTCGAGCGCGAGATTCGTGAGTCCGAGCTCAGCGCCGATGCCACCGCCCGTGGTGAATATCGGCACTACATGCTGAAAGAAATCCACGAGCAGCCCACCTGTTTGATCGATGTGCTCGAAGGCCGGGTGCACGACGGCCGGCTGCTGGCTTCGGTGTTTGGCCCCGACGCCGAAGCAATTCTCGATAGCACGCGTCATGTTCAGATCATTGCCTGTGGCACCAGCTATCACGCCGGGCTGGTGGCGAAATACTGGCTGGAGGCGCTGGCGGGTGTTCCCTGTCATGTTGAAGTCGCCAGTGAATACCGTTATCGCAAAACGGTGCTGCTGGATAACACGCTGGTGGTGACGATCTCGCAGTCCGGCGAAACCGCCGACACTCTGGCGGCATTGCGCGGCATTAAATCAAAGACCAGCGCTACCTTAAGCATTTGCAATGTGCCAGAAAGTTCGCTGGTGCGTGAGTCCGCACTGCGGCTGATGACCCGTGCTGGCCCGGAAATCGGTGTTGCCTCGACCAAGGCTTTCACCAGTCAGCTACTGTCTTTGCTGCTGCTGGTAGTGGCGCTGGGTCGGCGTAACGGCATGGCCGAAGCCGAGGCGCATACCCTGTTGCAGCAGGCACTGATGCTGCCGACGCTAATCGATTCGGTGTTGCAGAATGCGGCAGTCATCGAGCGCTGGGCGGAAGATTTCACCGACCTGAAAAATGCAATTTTTATTGGTCGCGGCCTGCTTTATCCGATCGCGCTGGAAGGCGCGCTCAAGCTCAAAGAAATT
Organism: Gammaproteobacteria bacterium; assembly: GCA_030148865.1. GTDB lineage: Bacteria > Pseudomonadota > Gammaproteobacteria > SZUA-229 > SZUA-229 > JASBSR01. The sequence continues at coordinate 198,945 of JASBSR010000040.1, read as the reverse complement.
TCTTACATCCACGCTGATGCCTACCCTGCCGGGGAGCTCAAACACGGCCCGATCGCGCTCATCGATCAGGACATGCCGACCATTGCCATCGCCTGCATGGACGGTCACGAAGGCAAGATCAAATCCAATATTCAGGAAATTCTGGCGCGCAACGGCAAGGTCTATCTGTTTGCTGACGAGTGTATCCAGCTGGATGATCTCGACACCGCCTGCAGCGTGATCCGCCTTCCGGCAATCGCTGCTGAACTAGCGCCGGTGCTCTACGCCGTCCCCTTGCAGTTATTGTCGTATTTTGTCGCCGTGGGTAAAGGCACCGACGTTGATCAGCCGCGTAATCTGGCCAAGTCAGTCACCGTCGAGTGAGTCGCTATTGTGTGACTTACGAGCACACAATCGTGTCATTCTGATGGGCGCCACACCCACTCTGTCATGCTGATGAGCGTTGTTCAGCGAAGAAGAATCCCGCTGCCGTGGGTTGGGATCCTTCACTGCCGTTCAGGATGACAGTGTTGGGTTTGTCATTCAGGGGCGGGTGTCACGTTCCGCACTGTCATGCTGATGAGCGCTGCACCCACTCTGTCATGCTGATGAGCGTTGTTCAGCGAAGAAGAATCTATGGTCACTGCAGTATAATATCCTTCACAAAGCTGCAACCTGTCATTAATTATTTCGTAATAGATAGTTTGTATGATGGATTTGAATGAATGCGCAATCGTCTGTTTGCCATCATAACGAAACCATTTTCTACTACGAGGAAGGGAGCAATGAAAGTCACACCTGCTATTCTGGCGAGCGCGGCAGCGCTGGCGTTCACATCAACAGCATGTGCTGATGATGATATAAAGGTATTGCCTGCACATCAAACAAACAACCCCTGGTTTACTGAGGCGGTCGCAACAATAGAAGCTCAGCCTAAGCTTGCCGGTAACAAGAAAGCGAAGAATGTCATTCTTTTTGTCGGTGATGGCATGGGTGTATCCACTGTCACAGCGGCGCGAATTCTTGAAGGTCAAATGAAAGGTATGCAGGGTGAAGAGAATCAGTTGAGTTTCGACATGTTTCCTTTCACCGGCATGGCTAAAACCTACAATGTTGATGCTCAAACACCTGATTCAGCTGGCACCATGACCGCCATGATGACAGGCGTGAAAACTGATGTTGGTGTTATCGGTGTTGATGAAAACATTGTTCGCGGTGATTGTTCTACGGTTGCCGGCAATGAGCTGGTGACTGCGCTGGAGCTGGCTGAAATTGCCGGCATGTCTACCGGGGTCGTTTCGACTGCACGTATTACTCACGCAACACCTGCGGCTACTTATTCCAGTTCGGCTGATCGTAACTGGGAAGATATCTCAGATATGCCGGCAGAAGCAGTTGCCGCCGGTTGCGTTGATATTGCAGCACAGCTGGTTGGTTTTGAAACCCTGCTGAAATCACGCTATCCCACCGCTAGCAAAGTGAATGGCATCGAAGTGGTGATGGGGGGTGGCCGTCGTCACTTCCTGCCAAAAGATGCAGCCTTCAATAGCCTCGACGCGGTTAGCTCTACCGAAGGCGATCGTACCGATGGTCGTGACCTGACTGCAGAATGGAAAGCCGCTTACCCCAACGGTACATATGTGTTTGATCAGGCCGGTTTTGATGCTATTGACCCGGCACGGACGGAACGGGTATTTGGTCTGTTCAATGAATCACACATGCAGTATGAAGCAGATCGGGGCAATGACATCGCTGGTGAGCCTTCTTTGAGTGCGATGACAACAAAGGCGATTGATGTGCTGGATAACAACAAAAAAGGTTTTTTCCTGATGGTTGAATCAGGGCGTATCGATCACGGTCACCACGCGGGCAGTGCTTATAATGCGCTCACCGATACCATCGAGTTTGCAAAAGCGGTACAGGCAGCGGTGGCGTCTGTCGATATGAGCGAGACCCTGATTCTTGTCACGGCCGATCATAGTCATGTCTTTACCATTGCTGGTTATCCAAAACGTGGTAACCCGATTCTGGGTAAAGTCGTCAGGGTTGGTGCTGAAACACCCGCGCTGGCGAAAGATGGTCTGCCTTACACCACACTGGGTTACACAAACGGACGCGGTTTCCGTGATCTGGGTAATGAAACTAATGCCGATGCGACTTATGGTCTTCCCAATGTGAATGGTCGAGTTGATCTCACTGCAGTGGATACTGAAATTAGTGGTTTCCATCAGGAAACGATGGTGCCACTCAGTTCTGAAACACATGCGGGCGAAGATGTGGCTGTTTATGGTCAGGGTCCGGGTGCGCATCTGGTTAGCGGCACTAACGAGCAGAACATTGTTTTCCATGTCATGGATCGTGCGGCCAATCTTGAAGAAAAAGCGGCAGACGCTCTGGACGACTAAGTTAAATTGTCAGAGTTTTCTACAAGTAATGCTAATGAGGGGCATGGCCCCTCATTTTTTATTGTCCAGCTTATTGAGTGAATCACAATGAAACTTGTATTGTTATTTATAGCAACCGTGACATTTGCCGATGTGGCGCATACTGCCTGCGATATTGACGCTGATATTGTTTCAGCAAAATACAAGGTCACCAGAATTGCAACAACAAACACAGCTGCAAAAAACACAGCTGCAAAAAACATAGCCACGGAGCATGTTGTGTTGTGGCGTGATAAGAATCAGGTGGTGCATCAGTATCAGGAGCGCGGTCTCAGTGAGCTCTGGCAGTCGGTCACCGGAGATCGATTGCGTCTGGTACGATATTTTGATCGCCATCGGCGTGGTATCGAATATGCGCCGGATGAAATTAAGCAGAACTCCGTTGAAAAGGACTGGAGTCTTAAATACCAGCTGATATCCGATCAACTGATCCACAAAATGGAGCGTGTCGCTGACGCTGGCACTGGCTGTGAGCAGGTGCTCAGTTATGCAGGTGATCAGGGTCACGCGAGTCTCCAGCTGGACTGGCTGCCAGCAAAAAAACTGGTGAAAAGGTTTAGCGAAAAAACAGCCAGGGCCGAATTGCTCTGGGAGCTGGAAGAAGTCGTGATTGATCCAAATCGCATCCGGCAGCGATTGTCAGAGTGGGATGGCTATCAAACCACGGATTATATCGATATCGGTGATAATGAATCGGATCCGTTTTTGATGCAGATGATTAATCTCGGTTTTGTCAAACACGGTGCCTCAGGCTTTTATGATGCGGAAGGTCACCCGTTGCACGGGCAGGGAGGGCATCATTAAGGATTCTGCCTGACTGCTGTGCGGTTTTACCACAGCGCCGGCTGTAGCGCCCTCTGCAGGACGACTGACGCCGGTGCTGGACAAAAAAAATCCCGACCCAGCTGGAATCTGTGTTCTGACCGCCAGCCGGGGCTGAATAGCTCCTTGTGGCGGGTGCTATCGCCTCGCCAAACATGATAATCTTGCTCTCCGTGTAATCGCCTCAGGACACCATGAGCCGCAAGCTGTATATCAAGACATTTGGCTGCCAGATGAATGAATATGATTCTTCCCGCATCGCCGATGTGCTCGCCGAATCCCACCATCTTGAGCTGACCTTAAATCCCGAAGATGCCGACGTTCTGCTGCTCAATACCTGTTCGATTCGGGAAAAAGCGCAGGAAAAAGTGTTCTCGCAACTCGGTCACTGGAAACACTGGAAACAGAACAAGCCCGATCTGGTGATCGGCGTCGGCGGCTGTGTCGCCAGCCAGGAAGGTGCCGCGATTCAGCAGCGCGCGCCCTATGTCGATATGGTATTCGGCCCGCAGACCATCCACCGCTTGCCCGAGCTGCTGAAAAGCGTACAGACCCGGCAGCAGAAAGTGGTTGATATCAGCTTCCCCGAAATCGAAAAGTTCGATTGCCTGCCGCAGCCCAGCGTCAAAGGCCCCAGCGCCTTTGTTTCGATTATGGAAGGCTGCAGCAAGTACTGCACTTTTTGCGTGGTGCCCTACACCCGCGGTGAAGAAGTCAGCCGTCCCTTCGATGATGTGCTCGCCGAAGTCGCCGGTCTCGCCGCGCGCGGTGTGCGCGAAGTCAATCTGCTTGGCCAGAATGTCAATGCTTATCAGGGTGCGATGGAAGACAGCACGATCGCCGATCTTGCATTGTTGATTCAATACGTCGCGGCGGTCGAGGGTATTGAACGCATCCGTTTTACCACCTCGCACCCGGTGGAATTCAGCGATAGCCTGATCAATGCTTACGCCGAAGTCCCCGAACTGGTGAGTTTTTTGCATCTGCCGGTGCAAAGCGGGTCGGATCGCATCCTCGCAGCGATGAAACGCGGTCACACGGCTGATGATTATCGCGATAAAATAAAACGTTTGCGCGCAGTGCGCCCGGATATTTCGATTTCTTCTGATTTTATTATTGGTTTTCCCGGCGAAAGCGATGAAGACTTTAACGCTACCATGCAGTTGATTGACGATATCGGCTTTGACCAGTCCTTCAGTTTTATTTATAGCGCGCGTCCTGGCACACCGGCCGCCGATATGATCGACGACACTACCTTGCTGATTAAAAAACACCGGCTGGCGATTTTGCAGGATGTGATTGCCAGCAACGCAACTGCAATTAGCAAAGCTATGGTTGGCAGTGTGCAGCGCATTCTGGTCGAAGGCCCGTCGCGCAAAACCCTGGAACATAAAACCACGCCGCAAATGTCCGGTCGCACTGAAAATAGTCGAGTGGTGAATTTTGACGGCGATGAATCGCTTATCGGCAAATTTGTCGATGTACGCATTACCGCGTCGTGGACCAACTCGTTACAGGGTGAATTGATTACGATCGACGATGCGGTAAGCAGGGCGCAGTATCAGTATTCTAGTGGAGAGGCCAGGACCACCTGATGCCAGACAGTCTCGATTTCGAGTTACAACCTGAAGACAATGTGAAACTGGCGAATTTATGCGGCCAGTTTAATCAGCATCTGCATCAGCTGGAAAGTTTTTTTGATGTCGCAATTGATTGTCGCGGTAATCAATTCCAGATCCGCAGTCGCGACCAGAGTCTGGATGGCAGCGCGCAGGCGGCGATGGATGCGATTCAGTCTTTGTACCACTATGCCGACGAAGAAGCCCTGACACCGGCGCTGGTGCAATTATTTCTCAGTGAAATTAATGATGATCGTGTGCATCATGAAGACAGCCATGACGAGATTGAACACTGGAGTGTGAAAACTCGCAAAGGCACTATCCGTGGTCGTGGCAAGCACCAGAAAATTTACCTGAAACAGATTCAGATCAATGATTTAACCATGGGCGTCGGTCCGGCGGGAACCGGTAAAACCTATCTTGCGGTTGCCTGTGCGGTGAACGCACTCGACAATGACGAAGTCGAACGTCTGGTGCTGGTACGCCCTGCAGTAGAAGCAGGCGAACGGCTAGGATTTTTGCCGGGTGATCTGGCGCAAAAAATCGATCCGTATCTGCGCCCGATATACGATGCACTTTACGATATGATGGGTACAGAAAAAGTCGCCAAACTGATCGAGCGTAATGTCATCGAGATTGCGCCGCTGGCCTATATGCGCGGTCGCACACTGAACGATGCCTTCATCATTCTAGATGAAGCGCAGAATACTACCATCGACCAGATGAAAATGTTTTTGACGCGTATCGGTTTTGGTTCTCGCGCGGTGGTCACCGGGGATGTTACCCAGGTGGACCTGCCGCGCGAAAAAATTTCGGGTTTGCGTCATGCGATGCATTTGCTGGAGAACATCGAAGGCGTCAGTATTACTCAGTTTGATGCCAATGATGTGGTGCGTCATCCGCTGGTGAAACGAATCGTCGATGCCTACGAAGCAGCGGAGGGCGGCTGAGGGTGACACTGGAGGTCGATTATTCTGTTTCTGAAGCGCTCACTGAAGATGATGAGGATGTTCCCGGTTGTCCGCGTGCTGATTTAATCGCCAGCTGGGCACAACATGCTTTTTTATCCGATGCCTCGTGCAGGGTAAGTGTGCAGGTGCTTGGTGAACGCGAAATGCAGCAGCTTAATCATGACTGGCGGGGCAAAGATTACCCGACCAATGTATTATCATTCCCGATGGCCATAGATCCAGAGCTGGATGCGGCGTTACTTGACAGCCCGGACACTCAGGTTGTTCCTCCATTGGGCGATATTGCGCTGTGTGCAGCGGTGATTAATCGTGAAGCGCATGAGCAGGGTAAGGCTATCACTGCGCACTGGGCGCACATGGTGGTACACGGTACGCTGCATTTGCAGGGTTACGATCATATCGACGATAATGACGCAGCCAAAATGGAAGCACTGGAAATACAAATTCTTCAATCTCTGGGTTTTGATAACCCGTATCAGACATTACGCTCATGAAACTCAAACACAAACATGTCTCCTGGTTTTCCAGGTTATTAGATATTTTTTCCGGCGAGCGCGATGAGCGTGCGCACTTGTTAAATGAATTACGTGAGGCGCAGGAAAAAGGCGTACTCGATACAGATGCGCTGGCGATGATTGAGGGCGTGTTCCAGGTATCCGAATTGCGGGTACGCGACATTATGGTGCCGCGTTCACATATGGTAGTGATCAGCGGTGACAGCAGTGTTAAGGAAATGCAGCCCGTAATTGTAAATTCTGGGCATTCGCGTTTTCCGGTAACCGACGATGATCTTGATGATGTTATCGGCGTGCTGTTAGCAAAGGATCTGATTCCCTACGCAGATGAAAACAGTAGTGAGAAATTTGATATTAAAGATGTCCTGCGCCCAGCGGTATTTGTGCCGGAAAGCAAGCGTCTGAATGTGTTGCTGAAAGACTTTCGTACCTCACGCTATCATATGGCGATGGTGGTGGATGAATACGGCGGTATATCCGGACTGGTAACAATTGAGGATGTACTCGAACAGATTGTCGGTGACATCGATGACGAGCACGATGCTGCGGACGTGATTAATATTCGCCGGCATGGCTACCATCGCTATACCGTGCGCGGTTTAACGCCAATCCCGGAATTTAATACCTTCTTTGAGACTAAATTTAGCGATGATCAGTTCGATACTATTGCTGGGTTAGTCACGCACGCACTGGGGCATCTTCCTGAACGCGGCGAAGAAGTTGCGATCGAAAACTTTTTGTTCAAAATAATTAGTGCTAACTCTCGCCGCATTAATAATTTGCAACTTACGCTGATGCCGAAAACGTCAGAGCCCGAAAACGATGCCTGATTAATTCGTTTCGCTGCCCTCGATGAAACCATTACCACCCTTCTGGAAATACCTGATTAGTGCAGTGTCTGGCGCTACTATGGTACTGGCGTTCGCACCGTATGATCAGGCCTGGCTACTACTACTCGGCTTCACCTGGTTACAGTGGCAATGGCGTGATGCCAGTCCCAAAACTGCTTTGATCCACGCCTGGTTATTCGGTTTTGGTTTGCAGTGTGCAGGCGTTAGCTGGATATATGTTAGTCTGCATTATCATGGTGGTACGCCGGCATTATTGGCGGGTTTGATGATTGTATTGCTGTCGATGTATCTGGCATTGTATCCGGCGCTGGCAGCCTATGTGGTGGCGCGGTTTTGCAAAACGAATAGTACGATAAAAATGCTGTGGTTATTTCCAGTGGCCTGGGCGGTGACAGAGTGGTTGCAGGGCTATGTAATGACGGGGTTTGCCTGGATGCAGGCCGCGTATAGCCAGATTGATTATCCATTAGCAGGTTTTGCGCCTGTTTTTGGTGCCCACGGTGTCAGTATGCTGGTAATGACGAGCGCTGGTGCATTGTTATCTCTGGTCACAAATTATCGCCAGCGCAGTCCTGCCCACAGGCTCGGTGTGCTGAGTCTGTTGGTGCTGCTCTGGTTGTCGGGTTTTGCGCTCAGGCATGTGGACTGGACCCGCGCGAGTGGTGAGCCGATTTCAGTGGCGCTGGTGCAGGGCAATATCGCGCAGGCGATAAAGTGGCGTCCGGAATATCGCGATCACACACTGGCGTTGTATCGTGATCTCAGTCGACAGGCGGCAGACAGCGATTTGATTATCTGGCCGGAAACCGCGGTACCGGATTTTAAACATCGAGTCTCATCTTATCTGCAGGCCTTGCAGAGCAGCACACAAGAAAAGGGTAATGATATACTACTGGGTCTTTTTGTTAGAAACCCGGAAACCCGGCGTTATTTTAATTCGGTACAAAGTGTGAATGGCGGCGTTTATCACAAACGTCATCTGGTGCCGCTCGGAGAATACATTCCACTACGCTTTTTAATCAGCTTTTTTAAACGTTGGGTGGATATCCCGATGTCTGATATAGAAGCGGGCGCCGAGAAACAGCCACTGTTACGGGCAGCTGGGCAACCGCTGGGATTGAGCATTTGTTTTGAAGACGCATTTTCACGCGATGTGCGCCACGATCTACCCGAAGCGACTTTACTGGTAAACGTGAGTAACGACGCCTGGTTTGAAAATTCGCACGAGCCCCATCAACATCACGCGATTGCACGCATGCGCGCCCTGGAAAGTGGGCGTTATATGTTGCGTGCCACCAATACCGGAGTCAGTGCGGTGATCGATAATCACGGCGAAGTTATTGCGCTTGCACCACAATTTGCCAGCTATGTATTACGCGCCCAGGCGCAGCCCATGACGGGTGTGACACCTTATGTCTGGTGGGGCGACAGTTTTATAGTTTTGTTCGGTCTTGCCAGTCTGATCTGGGCGGCGAAACCTTTTGCCAGACAGTAGCCAGTTAAGATTCTTCACCACAGCAACTCAGGACGGCAGCAGGTTTACATTAAAAAGCAAAACATCTGCCGCAAAATACGCAAAGCTAAAAGCAGAGTGACCAGCCATTTGCGAGATTCGTGTTATTTGCGAAGAAGTATCTACCTGCGCTAACGCCTGAAAGCTGACAGGCCTTCATAACAGCAGCTCAGAATGAAGTCACGGTTGTGTCAGCTTACTGCCCTTTACAGTCTTTATGTTTTTCGGCGCGTTGAAAGCTGTTATTGCCGCAGACCTTGCAGACTTCGATATGGCTTGTAGTTAAAAATGGGATGCACTTGCCGCACTGGGTGCATTTTAGCGTTCCGGGGCCGGTAATTTCACCGCTGTAATATAAACTGACTTCACGATTATGCTGTTTCAGTGCTTCGAGTTCGATTCGTGTGCGATCGGCGACTGAAAGAAACATATCAATGACTTTGCGTTCCAGCACTTCGATGTCCAGCATTAACCAGTCGCCAAGATCCGAACTGGTTTCCAGCATATATTCGGCGGCGTCATTGATATCACGTTTGACGAATTCGCTGACTTCGTGTGCTTCTTCGACAGTGATTTCACCGAGATGAATGGCCTGTTGTTTGGCCATATCGAGAGCTTTTTGTAAGCTCATCTCGACGCTTTCGCTGGCATCAAATGCAGTCCGTATCGTCTGCATCATCTGGTTATAGGCGTTGATTAAATGACTGCGGGATTTGGGGGTAATCTGGTTCATGTCACTCCTTAAATAGCGTTGTCTCAGGCTGAATAGTTTCATTACGCTCAACGCTAGTGTATCCTTCTCTGGCGCTCAACAAGCTGTACTGAATCAAGTTTTCATCAATTTTATAGACCAGAAAAATCGTCATTGTTGCTGATACCCGACGAACTGTAGCTGGCTTAAACTAACCGGTTGATTTCCACCCCTATGCACAAAGATTACCACCCCAATGCTATCGAAACTGCAGTTCAAATGTTATGGCAGGAAGCCGGTACGTTTCGTGCCAGCGAAGACACGGATAAGGAAAAATTTTACTGTTTGTCGATGTTTCCCTATCCCAGCGGGCGTTTGCACATGGGGCATGTGCGCAATTACTCGATTGGTGATGTGATTTCGCGTTATCAGAAAATGCAGGGCAAGAATGTCCTGCAACCCATGGGCTGGGATGCCTTCGGTCTGCCGGCAGAAAATGCCGCGATCAGGCATAAAGTACCACCGGCGCAATGGACCTATAGCAATATCGACTATATGCGCGATCAGCTCAGGCGTCTGGGCTTCGGCTATGACTGGAACCGCGAACTCGCTACCTGTCGACCCGAGTATTATCGCTGGGAGCAATGGTTGTTCACGCGCTTGCTGAAAAAAGGTCTGGCCTACAAAAAAACCGCCGCAGTCAACTGGTGCCCCAATGATCAGACCGTGCTCGCCAACGAGCAGGTGGTCGAGGGCAAGTGCTGGCGCTGTGATACTGCGGTCGAACGCCGTGAAATCGCGCAGTGGTTCATGAAAATTACCGACTATGCAGAAGAGTTACTGCACGGTCTCGACACGCTCGAGCACTGGCCGGAAAAAGTCCGCGCCATGCAGCGCAACTGGATCGGTCGTTCCGAGGGTGTGCGTCTGGAATTCGGCGCCGCCGGGGCTGAGCCGCTGACGGTGTACACCACGCGCCCAGACACCCTGATGGGCGTGACCTATGTCGCAGTCGCCGCCGAGCACCCACTGGCAACACAGGCCGCGCAGCACAATCCAGAACTGATGGCTTTTATTGAGCAATGCAAACATAGCGGTGTCGCCGAAGCTGAAATGGCGGTGCTGGAAAAACAGGGCATGGCCACAGGAATTAAAGTCACGCACCCTCTCAGTGGTGACAACCTGCCGGTGTGGGTGGCCAATTTTGTGCTCATGGATTACGGTACGGGTGCGGTGATGAGTGTGCCTGCACACGACCAGCGTGATTTTGAATTTGCGCAAAAATATGACCTGCCGATCAAACAGGTGATTGCGCCTGCTGATGGCAGCGAGGTGGCGTTGATCGACGCGGCTTACGTCGAAAAAGGTGTACTGATCAATTCAGGTGAATTTGATGGCATGGATTTCGATACGGCTTTTGCCGCGATTGCCGGCAAGCTGAAGGCGGTGGGCAAGGGTGAAACGCAGACCAATTTCCGGTTGCGTGACTGGGGCGTGTCGCGCCAGCGCTACTGGGGAACACCGATTCCGGTGATCAATTGTAAAAAATGTGGCGCGGTACCGGTGCCCGAGAAAGATCTGCCAGTGATTCTGCCCGAAGATGTTGATTTCAAGGAAGGTGTGGGCTCGCCGATTAAACAGATGCCCGAGTTTTATCAGACCACCTGTCCGAGTTGCGGTGGCGTGGCGGAACGCGAGACCGACACCTTCGATACTTTTTTTGAATCCTCCTGGTACTACGCGCGTTTTGCCTGCCCGGATGCGAACAGCATGCTGGACGCGCGCGCGCGACACTGGTTACCGGTGGATCAGTACATCGGTGGCATCGAACACGCGGTCTTACACTTATTATATGCGCGCTTTTTTCACAAACTGATGCGCGATGAAGGCCTGCACGATTCCGATGAACCCTTCACACGTTTGCTGACCCAGGGCATGGTATTAAAAGATGGCAGCAAAATGTCGAAGTCAAAAGGTAATACGGTGGATCCGCAGGGCTTGATCGATCAGTACGGTGCCGACACAGTGCGCCTGTTCACCATGTTCGCCGCACCACCGGAACAGTCGCTGGAATGGGCTGACAGCGGTGTCGAAGGTGCTTCGCGGTTTCTCAAACGGTTGTGGAAACTGGTGCAGTCAAATCTGGCTGTGGCCGTGAAGCCCGAGATTGCATCGCTCAACCCGGCGCAAAAAGATTTGCGCCGCAAGCTGCACGAAACCATCGCCAAGGTGGGTGATGACCTTGGCCGTCGTTATACATTCAATACCGCGATTGCTGCCAATATGGAATTGATTAATGACATGGCGCGCTTTGAAGACACCAGCGCTCAAGGTCGAGCGGTAATGCGCGAAGCCATTGATGCCGTGGTATTGATGTTATCACCCATTGTGCCGCATATTTGCCAGCAGTTATGGCAGGATCTTGGTTATCAAGGGCTGGTTGCAGAACAGAGCTGGCCGAGTACAGATGCATCTGCGTTAATACGCGATGAAATTGAAATGGTGGTGCAGGTGAATGGCAAGCTGCGTTCTAAAATCATGATTGCGCTCGACGCGAATAATGATAGCGTGGAAAACGCCGCGCGCGCGGATGAAAGAGTCATGCAGCATCTGACGGGTAAAACGGTACGCAAGGTCATCGTGGTACCGGGGCGTCTGATCAATATTGTGGCGACATAATGATGTATCGTATTGTTATTTATCTCACTTTTCTGCTGAGTGTTTCGGCCTGTGGTTTTCAGTTGCGCGGCACGGTCGAGTTGCCGGCGCAATTGCAGCCGCTGTATTTATACGCTGCCGGCGATGATGCGCTGGTGAATCAGTTGTCGATTTTACTGGCGGAAAATAAAGCCGCGCTCGCCGATTCTGCTGAGCAAGCTGCCAGCAGTCTGAAAATTGTCAGTCAAAAACAAACCCGCCGTGTGCTCTCGGTCGATTCACTCGGTCGCGCACGCGAGTACGAACTCAATTATGCGGTGGTATACAGGCTCAAAAGCAGGCACGTCGATGTGGATAAGGTGGTCAAGCTGCGTCGTGAACTGGCATTTGATCCTGAAAATGTGCTGGCCAATAGCCACGAACAGCAAACTTTGTATCGCGATATGCAAACCGAGGCAGCGCGTCTGATTTTGCAGCAATTGCAGGCAACTACCAGGCCACTGACTCCCTGATGCAACTTCGCCCCGACCAGTTAAGCGCCGCTCTGAGCAAGTCTTTGCTGCCGGTTTATCTGGTCAGCGGTGACGAGCCGCTGCAGATGATGGAAGCGGGTGACCGGATTCGTGCCGCGTGCCGCGAGCAGGAGTATCTGGAACGTGAAGTGCTGGACGTCGATCGCCATTTCGACTGGCAGCGTTTCAGTGATGTGGCCGCCACCATGTCGCTATTTTCCTCGCGGCGAATTCTGGATCTGCGCATGCCCACCGGCAAGCCCGGGCGCGAAGGCAGTCAGGTGCTGAAGCAGTATCTCGAGCGCCCGGCCGAGGACACCATATTGTTAATCACCAGCGGCAAGCTGGATGCTGCCAGCAAGCTTGCCGCCTGGTATAAGGCCATTGATAAAGCGGGTGCCTTGCTTGCCTGCTGGCCGGTGACGCTGGATCGTCTCCCGGCCTGGGTACAGCAGCGTTTTATCGCCACCAATATGCAGCCGGATCGGGAAGTCGTGGATTTTGTCTGCCAGCACGTCGAAGGCAATTTGCTGGCGGCGGCACAGGAAATCGATAAGTTGTATCTGATGCTGGGTCCGGGCAAGGTCAGTTTTGACCATGTCCGCGAAGCGATCACCGAAAATTCACGTTTTAATGTATTCGAGCTGGTCGATACCGCCTTACAGGGGGATCGCGCCCGGGTGCTGCGCGTGTTGCAGGGGCTTGCTGCTGAAGGCGTTGAGCCCATCATTACCAACTGGGCGCTGGCGAAAGATATTCGTCTGCTCGTGCAGCTGGCGGCTGAGCCGGGTGCTGCCGACTATACCCTGAAGCGCGCCGGTGTCTGGGCGAATCGCGTTGGCCTGTTTAAGGCCTGTTTGCAGCGTCATCATGCACCAGCATTGCACCGAATGCTCAGGCGCTGTGCGCTAATCGACCAGGCGATCAAAGGTGTGGCGCAGGCCAATGTTCAGGATGAGCTGCGCGGTCTGGGTTTTGCACTCGCGGGCAGCACGCGGCGACGCTGAGGTCGCGGAGTGCTGGTATGGTGTGTCAGTATATTTTACGCTCGGGTATTAATAGATAACCTATTGTTAATTAAGGTGTTAATCGTTAAATAATGGTGATGTTTGTGAACGACTGGCATCCTCATAACAATCTTGCCTGCATAGTGCTTTTTCCAAGTTATTGAATTTAAAATGGTAACGATCCCAGGCTGGTGATAGCGCATGATATTTTGTCGGAAATAATGACATATTTTTAAGTTTTCACCATGAGTCACAGCTGCGTCAGCCACCAGCCGGACAGATGGCTATATGGTAATCCAGCTAACTATCTGTAATTACAAGTGTTGACTAATTCCTGGCCTGGGATTTGCAGCTGGTCTAATCACTGTTGTGCCGTTATGCAGCGGGCAAATGATATAAATATGGAGTTCAAAATGGATATCAAACCTTTTTTACGGATAGCAGTCCTGCTCAGTGCGTTAATGGTGCCTCTCGCGCACGCGCTACCCATATTGCAGATTGGTCCCGATCCATCTGATACTGCTGCGATCTATGATACTGGCACCCAGACCTGGATGTTTGACGGCGCTTCCAGCTTCTCATTTAATGTTTACACCACGGGGCAGACCGGTCTGACAGCTTATATTGTGCTCGCGGCTGTGCCGATGGTCACCACTGACGAATTTAACGTGACTGTGTCCGATGATGTTGGCACGCTGGCGATGACCAGCTCGGGTTACGGTACGCCGCCGTTTGAAGACCCCAACAGCCTGGCACCACACGGTATTTATGATACCTGGTCAGAAATTTATCAGGTGGGTTTCGATGGCACCCAGACCGCGATTGGCAATACTCAGCCAGGTGATAGTGGCACCGGCCTGGGCTACTGGGAAACGATTACCGTCGATATTTCCTCGCTCAATGTTTCTGGAATACACATTGATCTGTTCACCGCTGATTATAATGCCGTCAAGGACAAAAACATTGTGACTGCATTTGCACCCTTCAGCCATGATGGCCAGTATGTTTCTGCGGTACCGGTTCCTGCCGCGCTCTGGTTGTTCGGCTCAGGTCTGTTGGGTCTGATAGGCGTTGTCCGGCGAAAACACGCGTCGCCGGGCGCCAGATGCTTAAAATAACGACCTTTCAGGGTCGTTTTTTTTTGACTCGCAAAATATCTTATGAAACCAGAATGACTCGTGCAGCCGTGCTGGTGCCTGGAGTTTTTAATTGCACAGGGATGCCCTCTTGCAGTAGTGGCAGGCGTGACTGAACCGCTTAAAATTGTCGATATTAATTACACTTTTTATTTTAAGTCATAACTACATGAAAATATTTATTTTTTTACATTATGCGTGCTGGCCGAAGTTAATCTACTATATAAAATATCAATTACTTAGCTTATTTTTGATAAGCATTTGAGCTCGATTACCTGTCTGAATTGCGCAGATTTTTTGTTATTTATGCTTATTGATATAAATATTTGTCGATAATTCATACACTTTTTATAATATTTTAATTAATTCTTCTTCGATATAACGGAGATGGTTTTTTATCGTGTTCTAAAGGCATGTATTTTAATGAGTTTTTAAAGTTGGCTTGCATATTGCCTCATGTGATAAGCAATTAATTGTTAAAACAAGGTTTCTGGAGCACTAAATGCACTACAAAAACATTTTTAGCCTACTGGTTCTGCTGGCTATGACTCCGACTGTGCATGCTGCAGCGATCACATTTTCCAATTTCAGTCATCTGGGCTCTGATGATGTTGATTATATTGTCACAGTATCCGATGACACTGCGGGTGTATTCACCATTAGTTACCAGGTTAATCCGTTAAGCGTTTACACTACAGCCAAGTTCACGGGCTTCTTTTTCGATGTAGCCGACCCCTTTGTCGCAGACAACAGTCCCTACCATGCTGGCAACCTGGGTCTGGTCGATATCTCGGCTCCGGCCAGCTGTGGCCAGGGTTTTAATACCAATCATGTTTCTGGGGCAAAGGGCTGTAATTCTAATATTCAGCTGGGTTCGGATGCTGGCGCGTTCGCCGGTCACTTATTTGATGTTGGCATCGCCTGGAAAAATGACAATGATCTGAGTGGCGGCGGTACTGGCAGTTTTCAGATTGCTGATTTGGGTCTCGGCCTTGCTGACTGGGTGATGGTGGGTCTGCGTGGTCAGGCAACGACCGGGGCTGGTGGCAGTGCAAAAGAATTCCAGTACATGGCAAATACTGTCGTGCCTGTGCCTGCCGCGCTCTGGTTATTTGGCAGCGGTTTTCTGGGTCTGATGGCTGTTGCGCGACGTCGCTAAATTTGCCAGCAGCAGTTATCAAAAAGCGGCTCCTGAGGGAGCCGCTTTTTTTGGTTCAGTGGTTACGACCTGCGATGAAAACGGCGATTGCCAAATATCGATCAAAATCGAGCCTGATTCGATATAATCTTGTATCCTGTATTGAATTAATAGTGTGACCAACCTGCAATGACTGCCAAAGCCGAAGTACTGAAAATTAACGTCAAAGACTATATGCAACAGCTGGGTGTGAATGCACTGGCGGCGGCGCGGGTCATCAGTCGTGCCGACACCGGGCAAAAAAATCAGGCGCTGTTTGCGATCGCTGACCTGCTGCTGGCGGAAGCTGAGCAGCTGCAACAGGCCAATACTCTGGATCTGCAGGCCGGGCGCGAGAAAGGTCTGGATGCGGCTTTGCTGGATCGCCTCGAACTCACGGATGCGCGCATCAGCGCGATGGCAGAAGGCCTGCGTCAGATCGCCGTGCTGGAAGATCCGATCGGTGTGATCACCGATATGGCCTATCGTCCCTCGGGGATTCAGGTGGGCAAGATGCGTGTGCCGCTGGGGGTGATTGGCATCATTTATGAGTCGCGGCCGAATGTTACAGCCGACGCCGCAGGTCTGTGTCTGAAGGCGGGCAACGCGGTGATTCTGCGTGGTGGCTCGGAGGCCAGCCACTCCAACCAGGCGATTGCCGCCTGCATTCAACGCGCTCTGGCCAGCGCCGGCCTGCCGGGCGAAGTTGTGCAGGTGGTTGCCACCACCGATCGCGCTGCCGTGGGCGAAATGCTGCGCATGCAAAACATCATCGACGTGATTATTCCGCGTGGGGGCAAGGGTCTGATCGAGCGCATTGCCAATGAATCTAAAGTACCAGTGATCAAACACCTCGACGGAATCTGTCATGTGTATATCGATGCCGATGCGGATCTCGATAAAGCGATTCGTGTTGCCTTCAACGCCAAGACCCAGCGTTACGGTACCTGCAATACTCTGGAAACCCTGCTGGTCGCGCAAAAGGTTGCAGCTCAGGTGTTGCCTGATCTGTGCAAACAGTATCAGGACAAAGGTGTCGAGCTGCGCGGTTGTGAGCGTACTCAGGCAATTGTCAGTGGAATTAAATCGGCGACTGCAGAAGACTGGGATACCGAATACCTGGCACCGATTTTGTCGATTCGTGTGGTCGATGGGCTTGACGACGCAATCGACCACATTGCGGTACACAGTTCACAGCACACCGAGTCCATCATCACCGAAAACTATAGCCACGCGCGCCGGTTTTTGCGCGAAGTGGATTCCAGCTCGGTGATGGTGAATGCCTCGACCCGTTTTGCCGACGGTTTTGAGTACGGGCTTGGTGCCGAAATCGGTATCAGCACCGACAAACTGCACGCTCGCGGTCCGGTGGGACTGGAAGGTTTGACTTCGCAGAAATACATTGTGCTCGGCGATGGGCAGATTAGAAAGTGAACAGTGTTTGTTTAACTATGCATTGATGTACCGGTAAAAAATAAAAATATGAATCCGCCAATGAACGCCAATGAACGCGAATATAAGCAAAAGAATATACGAGTGCAGGGCACCGCAGGCACACAAACAAAACATTGGCGTTTATTGGCGTTCATTGGCGGACCAAATGTTTTTCTTTGTTCGCTTTTTACGTCTCATATTTCATTGCTACTTCCGTGATCGGAATTCTCGGCGGTACTTTCGATCCCGTGCACTATGGACATTTGCGCCCGGCGCTGGAAGTGATGCAGGCGCTGGCACTGGAGCAGCTGCGCTTTATCCCGAACCATATTCCGCCGCACCGTGAAGTTCCGTGGTTGCCGGTCGAGACCCGCCAAGCGCTGCTCGAAATTGCACTCGCCGATACCCCGGGTTTTGTCCTGGATACGCGCGAACTCGATCGCGACGGCCCGTCTTACACCATCGATACCCTGATATCCCTGCGCGCCGAGTACCCCGGGACTACGCTCTGCCTGATAGTGGGCATGGATGCGTTCGCCGGGCTGGCAGCATGGCACCGCTGGCAGGAGATTTTGCAGTACTGCCATCTGGTGGTGACCACGCGACCGGGTTTCGACTGGCCGCAGAATCCAGTTCTGGCGGGGCTGGCTGCCTGTCACGCACAGCACGCCGATGAGCTGCGCACAGCCGTGGCCGGCAAAATCCTGTTACAATCGACAACCTTGCTGGAGATTTCTTCCAGTGCCATACGCCAGCAGGTTCGGGAAGGGCAGAGCATTCACTATTTGCTGCCGGAAGCCGTTGAACAGTATCTGGCGCAAACCCTACGGAGCTAACCCGAACACATGACCTTAGACCAACTCAGAGCCTTGGTGCGCAATGCACTGGAAGACCTGAAAGCCAAAGATATCACCGAACTTGATGTTAAAGACAAGACCGGCGTCACCGATTTTTTGTTTATCGCCACCGGTACCTCCAGCCGCCACGTCAAATCGCTGGCCAGCAATGTTGTGCTCGAAGCGAAAAAAGCGGGTGTGCAACCGCTGGGGATAGAAGGGGAAAGCGATGGTGAATGGGTGCTGGTTGACCTTGGTGATGTGATTGTGCATGTGATGCAGCCCCAGAGCCGTGAGTTCTATGACCTGGAAAGCCTGTGGCGACTCGATGTAATCAAGCGCGAACGCCAGGATGCATCCTGACGGGTTCTGAGCACCACATCGGATGAATATTCATCTCATTGCCATTGGCCACAAAATGCCAGCATGGGTTGAGGCCGCCTGCGATGATTTTATTCGCCGTCTGCCACCGGAAATCAAACTCCAGGCAAAATTATTGCCGCTGATCAAGCGCGGGAAAAATCCTGATATCGAACGCATCAAACGCGATGAATGTCTTAAATTGCAGCAGGCGATTCCCACCGGCAGCATAACCGTGGTGCTCGATGTTAAAGGCAGAGCCATGAGTACAGAAAAACTCGCCGAGCAACTCGGGCGCTGGCAGCAAAGCGGGCAGGATGTGGCTATTGTCATCGGCGGGCCCGATGGCGTTAGCGATGATTTCAGACAGCAGGCAGACAGTTTGTTGTCGCTTTCGGAGCTGACTTTTCCCCACACACTTATCCGTGTCATGCTTTGCGAACAGTTGTATCGTGCCTGGAGCATACTCGCAAATCACCCTTATCATCGCGGCTGACGCATGAAACCTGAAATCATTCTTGCTTCGGCATCACCGCGACGCGCTGAGTTGCTGCGACAAATCGGTGTGAGTTTTCGTGTGCTAGCGACCGAAATCAATGAAACTGTTCGTGCCGGTGAAGCCGCGAGCGATTATGTGCTGCGCCTGGCGCAGGAAAAAGCTCGTACCGGGGCTGAACTTGCTGCCGCGCAGGATATCCACTTGCCTGTCCTGGCGGCAGATACCATCGTCGAATGCGATGGTGAGATTCTTGGCAAGCCGGTCGGTGCGCATCAGGCGCAAGCCATGCTGGCCATGCTCTCGGCTCGGCAGCATGTCGTGCATACCGCGCTGTGTATTTATTGTGCCGGGCGACTGCGCTCAGTTTTGAGCAGTAGTCAGGTCGAATTCGCTGCGCTCACGCCGGCAGAAATTGAAGCCTATGTTGCCAGCGGTGAGCCCCTGGATAAAGCCGGTGGCTACGCGATACAGGGGCTGGGTGGGCAATTTATAAGAAATCTCAACGGCAGTTATTCCGGCGTGATGGGACTGCCGTTGTACGAAACCTGTGGGTTATTGAAAAGCTGTGAAACCGGGCCGTTTTCATGTCCGGATTCAGGCTATGATTTGGTAACAGATGAAACTATTTGAGTCAGAGTTTTATGAGTATAAGTAAGGAAGTCCTGATCAATGTTACGCCGCAGGAAACTCGGGTCGCGATACTGGAAAACGGCATGCTGCACGAACTCTATATCGAGCGTAGCCGTAACCGCGGTCTTGTCGGCAATGTCTACAAGGGCAAGGTTGTGCGCGTACTGCCAGGTATGGAAGCCGCCTTTGTTGAAATCGGTCTCGAACGGGCCGCGTTTTTACACGTCTCAGATATGGCCTTGAGCGCCAGGCAACAGGCCGAAAGCAATGGCCAGTTGCATATCAGCCGAGTTCTGCAGGAAGGGCAGGAATTGCTGGTGCAGGTGGTAAAAGACCCGCTGGGCACCAAGGGTGCGCGTCTGACTTCAAACATCACGGTACCATCGCGTTATCTGGTGTTCATGCCCAATTCGGATAATATCGGTGTTTCGTCACGCATAGACAGCGATGAAGAACGCGAACGTCTGCGTGCCATGCTGACAAATCACGAAGATCGCAGTGAGGGTTCGGGCTATATTTTGCGCACCGCCGCCGAAGTAGCGACAGAAGAATCGATCTCGCGCGATATCAAATATCTGAATCGCCTCTGGCAAAAAATTCGTGATGCCAGCAGCGCCAAAGCCGGTGATGTTGTACACAAGGATCTACCGCTGTATCTACGCGTACTGCGTGACATGGTGGATGAAGATCTGGAAAAAATACGTGTCGATTCGCGCGAGACGTTTCAGATCATGCAGAGCTTTGCTAGTGAATATGTGCCAGAAGTGGTCGAGCTGATCGAGCACTATCCCGGTGAACGTCCGATTTTTGACTTGCATAATGTAGAAGACGAAATCCAGAAAGGCCTGGAAAAAAAAGTACATCTCAAGTCTGGTGGTTATTTAATTATTGATCAGACCGAAGCCATGACTACGATCGATGTGAATACGGGCGCTTTTGTCGGTAATCGTAATCTCGAAGAAACCATTTTTAAAACTAACCTCGAAGCCGCACAGGCCATCGCGCGTCAGTTACGTTTACGCAATCTCGGCGGTATTATTATTCTTGATTTTATCGATATGAGCGAAGACGAACACAAACGTCAGGTGATGCGTGCACTGGAAAAGGCGCTGGAAAAAGATCATGCCCGCACGCACGTGTGTGATGTTTCATCGTTAGGGTTGATAGAGATGACGCGCAAACGTACCCGCGAAAGCCTGGAGCATGTGCTTTGTGGGGTATGTCCCACCTGTGAAGGTCGCGGTACGATTAAAACGGCTGAAACCATTTGTTACGAAATTTTCCGCGAGATATTGCGTGAGGCCAGACAGTTTGATGCCAGAGAACTACTGGTACTGGCATCGCAGGAAGTGGTCGACCTGCTGGTTGATGAAGAATCCGGTAGCCTCGCCGAGCTGGAAGGTTTTATTGAGATTCCAATCAAATTTCAGGTTGAAGCCATGTTCACACCAGAGCAGTACGATGTTGTGATTATGTAGCGGTCACTAATGATTTATTCCACAGGTACTCAATAATTCGTATGGCCTGGCTCGAAAAATTTCGTGTCTGCCTGATCACAACAGTGGCGATTATCATTATCGTGCTGGCGGTTGCGTTCACTATTCTGCGCGCGGTATTGCCGCACGCCACGGGATATCTAAAAGAAGTTGATCGCGCGCTGGAAATGCAGCTGGGTCTGCCGGTAAAAATAGCATCCCTGGATGCGGATATGAGCTGGCTGCGACCGCAGCTTAAGCTGGTGGATGTCCAGGTGTACAACGCTGATGGCAAAAGCGTGTTAGTTCAGTTTGATGAAATCACCTTCGCATTTTCGTACATCGACTCCATTCGGTTTATGTCGCCAATGATTGGTGACATCAGTCTGTCAGGCGCAGATCTGTTGATTGAACGGAACAAGCAGGGCCAATGGTTTTTACAAGGTATTCAGATTGCACGTTCAGATAGCGAACGGGTTTCAGATGAACTGATTAATCAGATCAATAATTCGAATTACTCTCTTTTGAATAGCCGTGTACAACTGCATGACGCACAGCACGCGTTCGAAAATCTTGATTTGAAAAATGTTAATATTCGGGTGGAAAACTTACTCGGCACGCACGCTGTGCAGGCCAGTGTCGACCTGCCTGATAGCTATGGCAAGCGTTTGCAAATGATAGCTGAAGTCGACGGTGATTTATCAGCGCTTGAATCGGCGAATTCTGAAATCTATTTCAATGTTCAGCAATTACAGCTGAAGTCTTTTATCGGCAAACTGGATCTGGAAAAACATCTCGCTGCGACTGGTGTTGCTGATGCTGAAATATGGCTGAGCCTGAACGGTAGACAGGTGAAACAGCTTAAGTCGCGTTTCGCTTTCACGCAGCTGGATTTACAGATACCGAAGCAGACGTCAGGCCGGGTGCAGCACTGGCAGGCAGAGGCGCTTTCCGCAGATATTTTCTGGCAGACATATTCTGCTGCCTGGCGGCTGGATATCAATAATCTGCAATTGCGCAGAAATGGTCACACATGGGCGCTGCCAGGCAACTTGCTGTTGCGAGAAAACACAGCAACAGGTTATCAGGTATCGGCGAACTACCTTAAACTCGACGATGTTAGTGATTTGTTGTCGGTGATACCAGCTAAACATTATCCAGATCAGCTCAAATCGCTGGCATCGACTCGATTTGCCGGAGATGTGTATAACCTGAATCTGACATTGCCACCGGATGATAAAACCAGTGCTACAGCCAGGGATCCAGAACTGGGCGCAGTTCTGCACGGCTTCGACTTTGTACTGCCAAAACAAAAGATAGAGATGTCGGGTATCGACGGTGATTTCGCTTACCAGGATGGACAAGTTCATGTGCTGCTAGCCAGTGATCATGCGCATGTGAAGCTGGGTACTGTATTTCGTCAGGCGATTGCTGTGACGCGATTGCACGGTGCCGTTAATGCGCACCGAGAGAATCAGCAATGGATTATTAACGCTAACTCATTTTTGTTGGCAAACGATGATATTGCAACGCGTTCACGGATTTATGCGCGCTGGCCAGATAGCGGCGATGTGTATCTTGATATGCAAACTGATTTCGGACCAGTGCATGGCGATGCGATAGCAAAATATTATCCAGCTGGAGTGCTGCCTGCTGATACTGTTTCATGGTTAGAGTCATCGCTCTCGGGTGGTCATATCGAGCCAGGGGGGGTTATTTTTAAAGGTGATGTGAACAAGTTCCCGTTTTTAGACAATCAAGGTGTGATGGAAGTATTGTTTAAAGTCAGTGATGTAACACTCAGTTTTTTACCTGACTGGCCGGCATTGGAATCAGTAGCGGCGCAGGTTCGATTTTATAATGAGGGCTTACAAATCGAGCAGGCCAGGGCGCGGGTGTACCGTGGTGAATTACGTCATGCGAGCGCAAGCATTGATAATCTGAACACTAGTCCGCTCGAGCTGCATGGTGACATTGTTGCGCCGGCTGAAGATATGCGCAAATACATATGGAATAGCGGCCTGAATACCGTGCTGGGTGATGCCATGCATCAGGTACAACTTATTGGTGACCTCAATCTTAATCTGGCACTGACCATTCCGTATGGTCAAAAGCACAAATCAGTACAGACCCTGGGCAGGCTAAACTTTCAGAAGAATGTGCTGTTACTGCCAGTGATGGATTATCAGTTGAATGACCTTAACGGTGAACTGGTATTCACCGATAAATCGCTTGAGGCTCGCGAACTGACGGCAAGCTTCGAGGCCGAGCCAGTGATAATTACGGCAACCACGGTAAGGTCCGCGCAAACTGAATCTGTGTTTCGAGTTAGAGGCCGCTTACCCATAGACGGTCTGTTAAAACATTTTGCATGGATGCCCGAAAACTGGTTTAAGGGTCGCTCGGACTGGGATGTTCTGGTTCATGTTCCACTGGATGCCGCCAATGGGTTTAACGTGGATATGTCTTCCACGCTAAAAGGTACGGCGGTGTCGATTTCCGATCAATGGAACAAATCAGCGGAGGCCTCACAACCAATACAGCTGACGCTGAACCGGCTGAATAATGCGTTACGGCTCACCATGAATTCCGATGATGTGGCGCACGTGGTTGCTAATCGAGATGCTGATAAACGCTGGCAGCTGGAATTTGACGCGCCCTGGCTAAAAGGCGAAGCTGGTTTTGTAGAAGGCCTTTCACCTGATTCGCAGATCAATATTGACCTGGATTACGCGAATTTATCCGCTTTGGTGAAAACTGCTGATTCACAGTCGAGTGATAATGGTATTGATCCATCCACAGTGCCGTCGCTAAATTTTCATGCTGATCGACTCGACTGGGACAAATTGAATCTAACCAATGTATCACTACAGAGCGAGCGCCACAGCCATGGTATGTTAATCAACGACATCCGCGTGCACAGCAGAGCATTGGATATCACCGGCAAGGGCAGCTGGCTGACCAGCTGGCAACACAGGCAGGAAACGAATTTTAAATTACAGGTGCGCAGCGAACATCTGGGCGATGCACTCAGTGGCCTGGGATATCCGGGAGTATTCGATCGCGGCGAGCTTGAGGCCAGCGTTGACTGGCAATGGCTGGCGGAACCGTACCGCTTTTCGCTGGCTGAGTTAACCGGGTCAGCCGGCTTTAAACTTGAAAAAGGCATTATGCTGGATGTTAAGCCTGGTGCGGGTGGGCGTCTGCTGGGGCTGTTGAATGTGCTGCAGTTACCGCAGCGCCTTATGCTGGATTTCGGTGATGTTTATAAAGATGGCTTTGTCTTTGATAGAATTCGTGGTGATCTGGCATTTGTCGGCGGCAATGTGACAACACGAAACATTAATATCGAAGCTGCTTCTGCCAATATCAATATTGATGGCCGTGTTGGCCTGACGGCAGAAGATTATGATCTGAAAATGGAAGTTAGACCTAATTCCTCAGGAGCCGCATTCACCGGTGGCACCATCGCAGGTGGCCCAATCGTTGGTGCCGGTCTGGTATTACTGGAAAAATTACTGGGGATCGACAAACTTGCGCGCGAAAAATACGTGATTACCGGGAAATGGGATAATCCGGTCATTAAAAAGACATCAAATTCAGATAAGCCGGCCAGGCCAGGTGAAGGCGATGATTAAAAATCACTATAGATATTGTCCGCGCTGGAATTTTGTGCGGCTGGTGCTGGTTTTTTTTGTGCCTGGCGCTCTGCCTGTCGCCAGTTATGCGATAGAATCAGTCTCGGAGAGTAACAACGAGATCATATTGCGTGCCGAGCAGTGGGAAATGGCGCGTGAAGGTGAGCGTCTGTTGGCGCTGCCCGTCTTGCAGCAGCTGGTCAATACCTGGGCTGCCCGCCCACATCAAAAAATTGAACTGCGTTATCCGGGTGGCGAAGAAGGTGAACTCTGGGTAGAAGCACTGATGGACTGGCTGGTTTCCCTCGGAGTCCCTTCGAAATATATGAACGCTGTGCCCGGTAGTGGTGAAGCCGATGTTATTCGTTTTGAAATTATCCAGACTGGAGATTGAATCAGGTGAGTAAGGTTGCGGCCATCCAAATGGCATCAGGACCAAATATTAAAGCCAATATGGCCGAGGCGGAGAAACTGATCGCCATAGCAGTTCAACAGGATGCAAAACTCATAGTGCTGCCAGAAAATTTCGCCATCATGGGCATGAGTGAAATGGATAAAGTCAACGCCGCTGAAGAGCAGGGTGATGGCCCGTTACAGAGTTTTCTGAGTGAACAGGCGCGCAAGCATAAAATTTGGCTGGTGGGTGGCACCATCCCGATAGCATCGAAAGACGTTGGCCGGGTTTATGGTGCCTGTCATCTTTATAACGATAACGGCGAAATGGTCGCCTGTTATAACAAAATTCATTTATTCGACGTCAAGATTGAAGCCAGTAATGAAAGTTATCATGAGTCAGAAACTATCATACCGGGTGATGAAGTGGTGGTGGTCGATACCCCGTTCGGCAAGCTTGGTATGGCAGTATGTTATGATCTGCGTTTTCCTGAGTTATTCAGAACCATGGCGGATGCGGGCATGGAGATTTGCGTATTACCTTCGGCGTTCACCAGTATGACGGGCAAGGCGCATTGGGAATCTTTGCTGCGCGCGCGTGCAATCGAGAACCTTTCTTTTGTTGTAGCGGCAGCACAGGGCGGCTATCATGTCAACGGTCGCGAAACCCATGGCGATAGTATGATCGTCGATCCCTGGGGTGTCATCTTAAATCGACTACCGCACGGCACTGGTGTTGTGGTCTCGGAAATCGATATGACCATGCTGGCACGCACACGTAAATCGTTCCCGGTACTGGCGCATCGACGCATTGACTGTAAAATCTGATGGCCTGGAGCGTTAGTTCGCAAAAAGCAAAAAACTTTATCCGCTAATGAACGCAAATAAACGCGAATGTTTAGTTTGTGCGCCTGCGGCGCACTACACTATAAATATTATTCTGTTTTTATTTGCGTTTATTTGCGGACTAGTGGTTTATTCTTTCGTTTCGTTCTGGGTTGATGCCAGCATTTTCTGTTTGCTGATATCGTGAAGATATTTATATAACTTGCGCGCAGCAGCGGGCGGTTTGCCTGCCTCCTGCTCGCGTTTGCTTAGCCGGACCAGCTGGTTGATGTGCTGGCGATCGATATCAGGGTAGGTGTCGATCAGTTCGGTGACCACCTGGTTATCATCGCTGAGCAGGCGGTCGCGCCAGCGTTCGGTTTGTTTGGCGCGTGTAACATTAAAATCATGCAGGTGCTGGATCAATGATAGCTGTTTTTCAATGTTCTCGCTATCGGCTTCGCGCATCAGTTTGCCAATGTATTGACGCTGGCGTTTTAGGGCGCCACGAGCTTTTAATTTCCTGCCTTCGCGGATAGCAGAGGCCAGTTTCTCGGGTAAATTAATTTTATCCAGTTCAGCAGATTTTAATTGCAGTAATTGCTCGCCAAGTTTTTGTAAGGCGTCACACTCACGCTTGATCTGCGATTTGCTGACGTAGTCATCAACATGGGTGTCATCGGCATTCATTACAGTTTTTTTTGTCCTGCTTGCGTCAAGGTATCAATCACCATGCGGGTGTTAATAGTGCCATCTTTAATCTGTTCGATTTTAACCGGAGTGTACTGAAATTGTTTTGCCAGCCATAAGCGAGTGATGCGATCATCGGTCTTGCGCTCCACAATCAGGGTTTCCACGTTTTGATTTGCTAGGCTCAGAGTCTCATTACCGTTGCGGGTGAAAATGTAAGATTTGAGTTCGTTTTTGTTCAACACGGCGTAGCTGAGTGCGCGTTCGCTGGCGGCATCCTGCATCAATGAAAGCTGAAACGACAAGGCATCGCGGACAGTGGCTTTAACATCAAAACTCACCGGCTTGCCGGCGTGACTGCCGCTGACCCGGCCATGGGTGCAATCTTCAGTCCAGGCGACAGTCAGGTCAGTATTGCGATTGTGTTTGCTGCCAGATTGCTGGTAGCGGTAGTGCATTAGCTGCAACCTGCCCTGGTGGTCTTTTTCCAGCCAGCTGTCTTCTTCGGCGCGGTCATTGCGGAACAGAGCGGCCAGCCCGGTGAGTTTACTGCGCATGAAAAAATGCGCCTTGCCCGCATCCTGTTCCAGATGGTAATCGCCGACGCCGATGATAATATCGTATTTCTCAATCATGTAGGTCGCCGCGAAATCCTGCAGTTCGGCACTCTGCGCCGTTAATGATGCGACGCTCAATATGGCTGACAATAGTAGTCGGGAGATCATATTTGAATTTCTCGGCAGTTTGGACATCAGGCCTGTGGCAGAACAAGTTGCTGGTTTTTCCATAGGCAGGCCGCAGCCAGGGCTTGATTATCGAAAAAAAGCTGGTGGTTTTTGAATACCAGGCGGCCCTCAACATACCACTGTATGACCATGGGGTATATCACATGTTCAGCCTGGAGTACGCGTTGTGCCAGGCTGCGTTCGGTATCGTCTGCCTGTACCGCGATTTCAGCCTGTAAAACAACGTCGCCGCTGTCGAGTTCGGCGTTGACAAAATGCACACTGGCACCGTGTTTTTTGCAGCCGGCAGCCAGCGCGCGGCGGTGGGTGTGCAGACCTTTAAATTCGGGTAACAACGAGGGATGGATATTGAGTATCTGCTGTGGATAGTGGTTGATAAATTCTGTGCTCAGAATACGCATGAAACCGGCGAGTACAATAAAATCCACCGGTAACGCGTCGATTTGCTTGATCAGAGCGCGGTCGTAGGCGTCACGACTTTGCCCGGGCACGGCGGCGATTACTATTTGTGGAATGTTTGCGGCGCGGGCGAGTTCCAGCCCTCTGGCATCGGCGCGGCTGCTGATTACCGCGCTGATCCGGGCTGTGATCTGACCGCCATCGATGGCATCGATGATCGCCTGCAGGTTACTGCCGCGACCCGAGATCAGCACGACAAAAGATTTCATTTTCACTAATCGTCGGGTTCAGTGTGCAGGTTCAGGCGATGACAACTTCGCTGTCGGCAGCCGCTTCCACCTGGCCCAGCAGCCAGGCATGTTCGCCGGCCTGGTTGAATGCATTGATCGCTGCGGCGGCGCGATCAGCGCTGACCACCACCACCATGCCGACACCGCAGTTGAAAGTGCGATACATTTCGCTGTCACTGATATTGCCGGCCTGTTGCAGCCAGTCGAAAACCGGCGGTAGCGTCCAGCTATTGCGTTTGATGGCAGCGCGCGTACCTGCGGGCAGTACCCGCGGAATATTTTCCAGCAATCCGCCGCCGGTGATGTGCGCCAGCGCGTGCAGTGGCAGCTGTTTTAGTACCTGCCGTACCGATTCCACATAGATGCGGGTCGGTGCGAGCAGGGCGTCACCGAGCGTGGTCTCGCCACAGGCCTGATCGAGTTTCGCGGCGCTGACTTCGAGCACCTTGCGCACCAGAGAATAGCCATTGGAGTGCGGGCCGCTGGCGGCGAGTGCGATCATGGCATCACCGGCTTTGACCTGACTACCGTCGATGATCTCGGCTTTTTCGACCACCCCGACGCAAAAGCCGGCGAGGTCATAATCCCCGGCCTGATACATGCCAGGCATTTCAGCAGTCTCACCGCCGATCAACGCGGCGCCCGACTGGCGACAGCCTGCGGCGATGCCGGCGACCACATCGGCGGCGATCACTGGCTCGAGTTTGCCGGTGGCGTAATAATCGAGAAAAAACAGCGGTTCGGCACCGAGCACCAGAATATCATTGACGCACATCGCCACCAGATCGATGCCGATGCTATCGTGCTTGCCCAGCTCGATCGCGAGTTTCAGTTTGGTGCCGACCCCGTCGGTACCCGAGACCAGCACGGGTTGCTGGTAGCCGGCGGGCAGTTCGAACAGGCCGCCAAAGCCGCCGATACCACCAAGCACCCCGGGACGCCGGGTGCTGGCGACGCTGTCACGGATTTTTTCGATCAGCAGATTACCTGCGTCGATATCGACGCCGGCATCGCGGTAGCTGAGTGAGGCTCTGGGATCGGGGTTTTTTTCTGACATTCGAGTGCAACAACCAGGGTTTGATGGTTTCAAAGGTGTGGTATTGTACACGCACCCGTAAAGCTTATTTAGTCCCAGCTGAAAAAACTCCATGCCATTGTCACAGTTTTGCCCTCCATTCCCGATCCTGAGTCTGCTACGCCGTTGCGGCTGGCTGCTGCTGGTATTGCCCGCGATTGCCCACGCCGAGTGGGTGCCCGATCTGTACGAAGTGGTGCTGCCGGTGGCCGACGAAAGCGCCGCAGTACGTAATGCCGCAATGGCTGATGGCCTCGCCGAAATGCTGGTGCGCCAGTCAGGTGACGGTCAGATTTTGCAAAAAATCACGCCACCGAATGCCGGCGCCTACGTCAAACAATACCGTTATGAAGCTCGCCCTGTTCAATCGTCGCCTGAGAGCAATGGTACGGCTGAAAATCAGCAGATACGCCTGCAGTACAACGGTACCCGGATTATGGATTTCCTGCGCAGCAATGGCCTGCCGATCTGGGGTGAACATCGCGCGGTGGCGGTGCTCTGGCTGGCGGTGCGCGATGGTCGTAATCAATATTTACTGAAAGCCAGCGATGTTTCGTTGTTCAAAAGCCAGCTGGAAAAACTGTTCCGTCAGCGCGGCATTCCCGTCATCTGGCCGAGCTATGATAAACGCGATCAGGCGCTGATTAAATTTGCCGATGTCTGGGCCGGATTTAGCGAACCCCTGCAACAGGTCTCGGCGCGCTACAGTCAGGGGCCGGTGCTGGCCGGCAATCTGGCCTGGAATGGCAGCGTTTGGAGTGGCGACTGGACCTTGCTCGATGCGCGTCACTCTCAGCGCTGGAGTTTGCGCAGCGCTGACTACGAGCAATTGCTTTCGGATGCAGTCAATCAGATGGCGGATGCGCTTGGCAAACAGTACGCAGTGCTGGAATCCAGCGACGGTTCCACCGAAGCCCGGGTGCAGCTGGATATCGAAAATGTCAGCACGCTGGCGGCCTATGTGCGCGTGAAAAAATATCTCGCCAGTTTGCAGGCAGTACAGAACGTACAGCTAACCCGGCTCGGTGGTGACAATGTTGAGTTCAGTCTCGCGTTGCGTTCGCGGGTGGATGATTTGCGCAACCTGCTGGCCACGAGTTCGCAACTCAGAGCCGTGGAAAAACCCGTCGTGCCGCCAACGATAACCACCGTTAATGCCGCCGCAACGCCGGCGCAAACGGGCGTGCCTGAGCCAGCGGTCGTGCCGGTCGGTCTACAGACAAGCCCGGAAGTTACCGGCAGGCGTTACTACTACCGGCTGCTGAATTAAGTCTGGCAGTTTATGCAGTCTTCTGTGTTCAGGCAATTACCCTTAAGTTTTACCCCGCGTGAAGTTTTCAGTTTTGATTCTTATGTGGCTGGTGAAAACCATCTCGCAGTCGCCATGGTGCGGCAGCTGGCGGCGGGCACGGGTGAAAAACAGCTGTACCTATGGTCATCACAGCGGGGCCGTGGCAAAAGCCACTTATTGCAGGCGGCGTGTCATCTCGCGGCCGAACATGGGGCGGTAGTCTGTTATTTGCCGGCAGCCGCAATCATTGCGCAAGCCGCAGACTGTCTCGATGGTCTCGAACAGCTGGATTTACTGTGTCTGGATGATGTGCAGTGGTTCGCGGGTCATGCCGACTGGGAAGTCGCGCTGTTTAATCTGATCAACCGGGTACGCGCCAGCGACTGCTGTTTGCTGCTGAGCGCGAATCAAGTCCCGGAAAACCTCACGGTGCAATTAGCCGACCTGCGTTCGCGTCTGGTCTGGGGGCCGGTGTTTCAGTTGCAGGCACTGTCGGATGCTGACAAGCGTGCGGCGTTGCAGACGCGCGCGCAACTGCGCGGGCTGGAACTACCGGGCAATGTCGCGGAATATTTGCTGCGCCATTACCCGCGCGATCTTTTTGCCCTGTTCGAACGTCTGGATGCGCTCGACACCGCCGCCATGGCGATGCAGCGCAAATTAACCATCCCGTTCGTCAAAACGGTGTTCAGTCAGTCACTCTGAATTGCTCTGACGGCGCGCGAGGCGAGCCGGGTGTAGAGCACACAGCCGATAAAAAACAGCAGGCTGGCCGCCACCAGATAAAGACCGAAGCCCAGTGTTTCGGCGGCACTGGAATACCAGACACCGACGACAAAATAAAAAATCGCCAGATAAATCGACCAGGCATGGGTATAGATTCTACCGTGCAACAGCCCGCGCAGAGGAAAGATCAGGGGCCCCAGCTGCACCAGCAGGATCAGGGAGATCATATAATGTTCAGTTTTATGAATCACGATGTGCCAGAGGTAAATCCCGATCACCAGGGCGAAATACCCGGTCAGACTAAGCCAGTGGGCATATTTGACGCGCGCTACGGACGGCACAGTGTTGTTGTTCATCTCCATAATTATTCTGCGTCCAGTTTGCGCGCGGTTTCGGCCACCCGTTTGCCCAGCGCGAGGCTGAGCTGGCGTTCGTCGTTGCTGAGCTGGCGTTCGCCCGTGTCATCACTCAGACGCGTCGCGCCGTAGGGCGCCCCCCCGCTGGTGGTGGTGAACAGCTCGGTTTCGGTGTAGGGCAGGCCGACCAGCAGCATGCCGTGGTGTAGCAGGGGCAGCATCATGCTCAGCAGGGTGCTTTCCTGGCCGCCGTGCAGACTGGTGCTGGCGGTAAATACAGCGGCGGGTTTGCCCGCGAGTTTGCCCGCCAGCCAGAGCTTGCTGGTGCCATCGATAAAATATTTCATCGCCGCTGGCATATTGCCAAAGTGAGTTGGGCTGCCGAGAATCAGGCCGCTGCAGTCGAGTAAATCCTGATGCGTGGCGAAGGGCGCACTCGTGCTGGTGACCGGTGTCGTGGTTTGATCCACGGGCGCGACTGCGGGCACTGTGCGCACCCGCGCCTGCACGTCGGATACCTGCTCGACGCCGCGCGCGATGACATTGGCCATTTCGGCAATGGTGCCGCCAGGACTGTAATATAAGATCAGAATTTCAGACATCAGAGAATATCCAGAATACGCTCGGGGGGGCGACCGATCACGGCCTTGTTGTCCTTGATCACGATCGGGCGTTCGATCAGGATCGGATGTGCGATCATGGCGGCGATCAGCTGCTCATGACTGAGCTCGGGCTTATCCAAATTCAGCTCGTGATAAGGGGGTTCGTGGCGGCGCATTAGCGCGCGCGGTGCCAGCCCCAGCATGGTCAAAATTTGTTCAAGTTCATCCCGGCTGGGCGGATTGATGAGGTATTCGACCACCTCGGCAGTTTCGCCCTGGCGTTCGAGCAATTCCTTGCTGAGTCGGCATTTTGTGCAGTCAGGATTGTAAAGAAGACGAACGTTGGAGCTCATGATAGGTCAATTTTGCCTGATGAATGATTCTGGGAGCAAATTCTACAATATCCTGACCGGTTGACCTAAACTAAAAATGATTTCTTGACACTACAGGCTTGCATTGTTAGTTTCTGGAGCTATAGAATGCATAGATAAACACCAACAATTAATTGCACGATCTTTCCAAATATTCGGAGTAAACACATGCGTACACCCGCAAGACTGATTTCAGTTGCATTCCTCAGCCTGGGTTTAATGGCTGGCTGTGCTACCACAGAAGACACTGGTTCCTCGACCAATGATGCTACCGCTGCAGCTGAACAGGCGATTGCTTCAGCAAAAGCTGCCAACACGGATGCTAAAGCGGTTGGCTACGAGTGGCGCGACACTGGTAAACTTATCAAGAAAGCCGAAGCCGCACTGGCCGACGGCAACACTGATGAAGCGATCAAGCTGGCTAATAAAGCTCAGGCACAGGCCGAAGATGCCATTAAACAGCAAGCTGCCGAGCATCAGAAATATCTCGACAGTCTGAGTGCCGCAGATCGTGCCGCGCTTTCGGGTAGCAGTCTGGCACAGGACAGCAACCAGTCAGCCGCTGGCAAAGTCAGCAGTTACTCTGTTCAGGGTGGCGACAATCTGTGGAACATTTCAGGTAAGGATGAAGTCTATGCCAATCCTTATCAGTGGCCGCTGATTTATAAAACCAACCGTAGCCAGATCAAAGATGCTGACCTGATTCGCCCCGGGCAGGTGCTGGATATCGATCAGAATGCGTCATCTGCCGAGATCAATGCCGCTATTAATCACGCCAAAACTCGTGGTGCCTGGTCGGTAGGCGACGTTGAGCAGTCTGATCTGGACTACCTCAACAAGTAATACCGCTTTCAGTTTGACCCCGAAAGGCCCGTTCTCGGGCCTTTTTTTGTTTGGGAATTACACCTGTGGTATAGCGTCCTATAGTTTTACAGGGTTCTGCTATCACATACAGTTTAATGAGGTGCGGGTTGAAATTTTTATTCATGACGCTATTCGTTATCGCTCAACTGGCGCATGCTGAAATCCGTGATGTGGAGGGTAATTTTTTCAACCAGACACTGGGGGATTTTTCTGAAGAGCTGCAGCAGGCGAAAGCAGCAGGCAAGAAAGGTATTTTGCTCATGTTTGAGCAGGATGAATGCCCGTTTTGTGCGCGTATGAAAGCGACAGTTTTGAACCAGTCTGAAGTGCAGGACTTTTTTCAGAAAAACTTTCTGATATTCCCGGTTGATATAGAAGGTGACATTGAAATTCATGATATGACCGGAGTCGCCATGAAAGAAAAAGACTTTGCTTTCAAGGTGAATCGAGTGCGCGCGACACCGGTGTTTATTTTTTATAACCTGAAAGGCCAGGCGGTGACGCGATTTACCGGGCCGACTTCGGGGACTGATGATTTTATGCTGTTAGGGCGTTATGTGATCGATGAAAAATTTCGTGAGATGAGTTTTACACGCTACAAGTTGAACAATAAGAAGCCGAACTAATTCGCATGACTGTCAGGCAACAGGCGTACAGTCGATGGCATATCTTCGATGCTGTCACCCCGATGGGGTTTCGCAGTTGCTACTATATGGCTCTGCTTTACAGTGGTGTGCTCTGGGCAGCGGAGCCACTGCCGACGCCTCTTAATCTACAGCAGGCGATGATGATCGGCTCATCTGAGCTTCAGCCTGTGCTGTTTGCGGCGCAATCGCGAGAACAGGCGGCGCGTGCAGGTCTGCAGCGCGTACAGGGTGATTATGCACTGGAAGCTGAAATCAATCTTGAAGCTGCTCGCATCGAGCCTGCCGCCAATGCATTTGATCTTTCACCAAACGATCACAAGGCAAGCCTGAATATTCGCAAGCCCCTGTATGATTTTGGTTATGGCAGTACCCGTATCGAAGCCGCCGAAACAGCTATCGATGCTGAGCAACTCGACTATCGCCGTGTTCTCGCGCAACAGCAGATTGCAATAGCGCGTAGTTTTTTTGATGCAATTTTGTCAGACATAAAGTTCTCCTGGGATAACGAGGCCATGTCGATGCTGTACGTGCGCGTTGACAAAATGCGTGACCGGTACGATTTAAAACAGGTTTCGGAAATTGATTTGCTCAGTGCAGAAACCGACTATCAGCAATTACTGACGGTTAGACGCAACACTGAAACTTTGCAGCGCATCAGTCGCGCGCAGCTGGCAGAGGTAATCAATCGTCCTGGCGAGCTTTCGGCAGAACTGGTCGCACCTGGGGTCGATCTGACTGATTTAAAGCTGCCAGATGTTGAAATACTGATCAAACGTGCGATGCAGTCGAATGTTGGAATTCAGGCGCAGGCGCGTCGGGTTGACGCCGCACAGGTTGCAATGGAAGCTGCACGTAAGTTATCACGACCATCACTGGATGCAGAAGTAGAAGTGATTGAATATACACGTAAGTTGCCTTCGCGCGAGAACTGGCGCGCTTCGCTCAATCTTAAAATTCCGTTGTTTGAAAACGCACGCGTGAAATCGCAGATATCTGACCAACGTGTGCTCTGGTTACAGCGGCGGGCTGAGTATTCGCGCTTGCAGTCGGATGTTCGCAAGCAGGTATACGATCTTTGGCTGGGGATTAAAAATTTACTGTCCGAAGCTGAGGGGCTTAAAACTGCAGCCCGCGCCGCTGACCGTGCACTTGATAAAAGTCGGGGTGAATATGAGCTTGAATTGCGCACTGACTATGGCGACACTCTGGTGAATACTTCGCGGGTTCGTTATTTACAGACAAAAAATAAATTTGACACTATTGTCGCAGCAATGCGTTTGACGATGCTAACCGGGCAGATGCCGCGTAGCGTAATCGATCATCAAAAGGTATCGTTTCAAGTTTTTGCCACGGGTGAAGCCAATGAAAATTAAAATCATAAAGACAGGCCTGCGTTGCTGGCTGGCGGGCAGTTTGTTTCTGTTTGCACTGTCAGTGCAAAGCGCTGAAGTTGCTGCCAGACTTGGCTGGGCAGAACTGCATTATGCCAGCGTACCGGTAAATGGTTTTGTCGATAGTGTATTCGTGCAGGTGGGGCAGCGTGTGAACAAAGGCGAAAAATTATTTGCCTTAAATACAGCGGTGCTGTCGGCAAAAGTAAAACAGGCGCAAGCACGGGTAGCGGCGGCGTATCCAGCATTGACTGATGCCCAGCGCGAGTATCGCGATGCTCAGGCGCTTTACGAACAGACCGTACTTTCCGATGTTGAATTACAGCACGCCAAAATGGCGTTTGACATTGCTAATGCAAAACTGGGCGAAACTAAGGCGCTGCTCACCGAAGCCACCGTGAAACTGTCGCGCGCCACGCAGTACGCGCCCTGGGCTGCCTGGGTCATTAACCGGAACATCGAGTCCGGTCAGGTGATAACCGGTGATCTACGCATTCAGCCCTTGATCGTGCTGGCGCGTGCCGACGCTCGGCTCGCCGTGGCTCAGGTGAGTTATGAAGTACTGAGTCAGCTGCAGCTTGGTCAGGCGATCAAGGTGCGCTATCGTGGTCAGGATTATACGGGCAGTGTTCAGAGTATGGCGATGACCCCAGGCGATGCAGCCGGGCAGAGCTATGCGCTCAAAGTTGTGTTCGCGGTCGACCCCGGTGGTTTATTCAAACCGGGAGACAGTGTCAGTTTGCTGTTACCGTGACAGCAACGGCAATGGTCTGCCAGCGATATTTCATCAGCGGGCGGGTGCAGGGCGTGTGTTACAGAGTCGCCACGCAGGAGCGAGCGCAGCAACTGGCTCTCACTGGCTGGGTACGAAATCTGCGTGATGGTCGGGTCGAAGTGTATGCCTGTGGCTCTGCAGACCAGCAGCTTACACTGAAAAACTGGCTCGAAATTGGCCCGACACAGGCAAAAGTGTCTACTATAGAGGTACAGGACGCAACATTTGAGTATTTCAGCCGGTTTGATATTCGGCCCACAATGTAAACCGCTAATATTATGAGCGCAGTCATCGAAAAACATAAAGAACGCGAACTCAGGGTTCCGGATATTCTCGACTGGCTGGAAGCCGATGGTATGGTCGATAGCGAAAATGCCGCTATGCTGCGTTCGCTGGCATCCAGTGGCAAGTACGAGCACAAGCATCCGCTGGAATTTATCGCCGAACGTGGCTGGAAAAATATCAAAACCGGCAAACCGCTGACGCTGGAAGTGCTCACCGTCTGGTTTGCGGATCACGTTAGCCTGCCGTATCGACGCATTGATCCGCTCAGAGTTGAAGTCACGCGCGTGACTTCGGTGATGTCCTACGCTTATGCTGCTCGCTACAATGTATTGCCAGTGAAGGTAACAGACAAAGTCATTACCGTCGCCACCGCGCAACCTTTCCAGCGCGAATGGGTGAATGAGCTTTCGCGCATTAATAAACAGAACTTTGAACTGGTAATCGCGAACCCAGATGATATTCGCCGTTTCCTGCTCGAGTTTTATTCGGTGTCTAAATCTGTACTTGGTGCTCAGGCCGATGCCGATCCATTTGTCGGCAATTTGCAAAATCTGGAATCGATGATGGAGTTGGGTCGTGCCGGCAAGCTCGACGCTAACGACCAGCACGTCATCAATATTGTTGACTGGTTATTGCAATATGCATTCGATCAGCGCGCCAGTGATATTCATCTTGAACCGCGCCGTGAAATGAGTAATGTGCGGTTTCGCATTGATGG
This sequence comes from Gammaproteobacteria bacterium, assembly GCA_030148865.1. Lineage (GTDB taxonomy): Bacteria > Pseudomonadota > Gammaproteobacteria > SZUA-229 > SZUA-229 > JASBSR01. The sequence continues at coordinate 161,734 of JASBSR010000040.1, read as the reverse complement.
TGTCATGCACGAGGTGTATCAGATACCGACAGCGGTGATGGCGGCTGTGTCGAGTCGCATTAAAATACTCGGTCGCATGGACGTTGCCGAAAAACGTCGGCCTCAGGACGGGCGCTTAAAAACCCGCACCCCGGAAGGTCAGGAAGTCGAACTGCGCTTATCCACCATGCCGACTGCGTTTGGTGAAAAAATGGTGATGCGTATTTTTGACCCTGAAGTGATCGTCAAAAGTTTCACCGATCTCGGTTTTAGTAATAGCGATGAAGACATCTGGCGTAAAATGATCCAGCAGCCACACGGAATTATTCTGGTTACCGGTCCCACCGGGTCGGGTAAAACCACCACCCTGTACTCGACGCTGAAGTTACTCGCCAGACCAGATGTGAATGTTTGCACCATCGAGGATCCGATCGAACTGGTCGAACCGGCGTTTAATCAAATGCAGGTACAAAAAAATATTGACCTGGATTTTTCCCGTGGTGTGCGTACCCTCATGCGGCAGGATCCCGATATTATTATGATCGGCGAAATTCGCGATATGGAAACAGCCGAAATGGCAATTCAGGCTGCGCTCACCGGTCATCTGGTGCTATCCACCCTGCACACCAACGACGCCCCGGCGGCGATTTCGCGGCTGCTCGACATAGGTGTTCCGCCTTATCTGGTGCAGTCCTCGGTGCTCGGTATTATGGCGCAGCGGCTGGTGCGCACCCTGTGCCCGCACTGCAAGGCAGCGACACCGATCAGCGATGAAGACTGGAAGCTGCTGGTCAAACCCTGGAAGGCGCTGAAACCAGAAACAGTCTATAAACCCGTGGGTTGCCTCGAATGCCGTAACACTGGTTATATGGGGCGCATGGGCGTGTACGAAATGTTCAGTTTCTCGCAGGATATCCGCCGTTTGATCACCGATAATGCCGATCTCCAGGCTTTGCGTAAACAAGCAGTGAAGGATGGTTTACGACCGCTGCGCTTAAGCGGCGCCAGTAAAATTGCCCAGGGGTTGACCACGATTGAAGAAGTCATGCGCGTGGCACCGCCGCCGCTGGATAGCCAGTCTTAAAAGCCCTTAAAAATTTGCCACAAAAGCACAGAGGACACAGAGTTGCTTTCTAAAGGTGCCATAAAGTTGGAAAACAGGTAAATAGTATTACGAAATCTGTGCTTTCTGTATTTATTATTTTGAACCGTATTTATCTCCGTCTCCTCTGTGCCTCTGTCGCCAAATCATATTTTTAACACCCATTAAGGCGGATTCAGCTGTCGCCATATTCCGGTATAATGCACAGCTTGTTTGCAGAGAGAGGTGACCTATGAGCTATTATTTTTCCAAAACTGTTAATGATGATTTTGACGCTGCCATTGAGCGGGTCACCGCTGAGCTGGGCGAAGCCGGTTTCGGGGTGCTGACGACGATTGATGTCAGCGCCACCATGAAGAAAAAACTCGATGTTGACCTGAATCGCTACACCATTCTGGGTGCCTGTAACCCCGGCTACGCACTCAAGGCGCTACAGGCCGAGGATAAAATCGGCACCATGCTGCCCTGCAATGTCATCGTGCAGCAGCACGATGATGGCAGTGTCGAAGTCTCGGCGGTCGATCCCATCGCATCCATGCAGGCGATCGAGAACCCCTCGTTGGGGACAATCGCAGGTGAAGTGCGGCAAAAACTGCAGGCAGTGATCGCCGGTCTATGATATAAGGGTTTGCTAATATAAAGGTGCAATATGTCCAAGCCAGAAGTTAAAGTCTATTCCAGCCGTTTTTGCGGATATTGTGTCGCTGCTGAGCGATTGCTCAGCAGCAAAGGCATTGAATATCAGCTGATCAAGGTCGATGAAGACCCCGCCATGTTCGATTATATGATCGAAGCTTCTGGACGGCGCACCGTGCCGCAGATTTTCATCGGTAAACACCATGTCGGTGGTTTTGACGATCTTTCTGCGATTAATCAGAGCGGTGAGCTTGACAGCCTGCTTGGCGCCAGCTGAGCGCTGTAGCCCACTAGCCTGCGTCATAATGATGTCGCACGAGAGATAATGTGAATTACTTACCTGTTTTCATGAAAGTCAGTCAGCGCAGCTGTCTGGTGGTTGGTGGCGGCTCGGTGGCAGCGCGCAAGGTGGCGCTGCTTAACAAGGCCGGTGCCCGCATTACGCTGGTCTCGCCCGAGCTGTGTGGCGAACTCCAGGCTCTGGCCGACTCAGCGGCAATTGCATACAGCGCGCGTGGCTTCGAGGCTGGTGATCTCGAGGGCAGGGCGCTGGTGATCGCGGCGACCGATGATGCGGGTGTCAACCAGCGCGTCTCTGAGCTGGCGCAGGCGCAGAATATCCCGGTCAACGTAGTTGATAACCAGCCGCTGTGCAGTTTCATCGTACCCTCGATAGTCGATCGCTCGCCGGTGCAAATCGCGATTTCCACCGGCGGCGCCTCGCCAGTGCTGGCGCGGCTGATTCGCACCAAACTCGAAGGTATGATTCCGGCGGCTTATGGCCGCCTCGGTGCGCTGGTCGAGTCCTATCGCGACAAGGTGAAAGCGGCTTTTCCCAGCGTCGAAAAACGCCGGATTTTCTGGGAGCACATTCTCGAAGGCAGCGTCGCTGAACTGGTGTTCACTGGCCACGATAAAGAAGCCGGCATTGCCCTGCAGAAAGCGGTCGATGGCGCGGCAGAGATTCCCGATGTGCCCGGTGAAGTGTTTCTGGTTGGTGCCGGCCCGGGTGATCCGGATTTGCTCACCTTTCGTGCCCTGCGTTTGATGCAGCAGGCCGATGTCGTGGTTTATGACCGTTTGGTATCGCCCGCGATTATGGAGCTGGTACGTCGTGATGCCGAGATTGTCTATGTTGGCAAAGAACGCGACAAACACACCATGCGCCAGGAAAATATTAATCAGCTGCTGGTGCGTCTCGCCAAAGAAGGCAAGCGCGTGCTGCGGCTCAAGGGCGGCGATCCGTTTATCTTCGGTCGCGGCGGTGAAGAAATCGAAGAGCTTGCCGAAGAAGGTATTCCGTTTCAGATTGTGCCGGGGATTACCGCTGCCAGTGGCTGTTCCAGTTATGCCGGCATTCCCTTAACGCATCGTGATTATGCCCAGTCCTGCGTTTTTGTCACCGGCCATCTCAAAGACGGTTCGGTGGCTATCAACTGGAAGGCGCTGGCGCACCCCAATCAGACCGTGGTGTTTTATATGGGCCTGCACGGTGCACCGACTTTATGCCGGGAAATGGTCGCCCATGGCCTGCCCGCGACCACTCCGGTAGCGCTGGTGGAGCAGGGCACGACACCACAGCAACGCGTATTCACCGCCACCCTGGATAGCCTGTTAGATGTGATTGCCAAAGAAGACATCAAGCCACCGACGCTGATCATTGTCGGTGAAGTCGTGGCTCTGCACAACAAGTTGAGATGGGTTGAAGAGCGTCACGAAGATGACGCCGATAGTGTCTTCGCCTACAGGGACTAGCCGCCTTCTGACAGCTGCCAGGGTGGGCGGGTTCGCTGTTCGCTGCTAAGTATTGCCACTTCAGTTTTCAGAAACGGATTCTGGCAGTCTCGATCGGTTTGCAAAAAGGCCCATATCGTGAGCCTGTTTGCTATCTGCTTTGTCCTACGGGGCTTGCGTTTAATACAAAACTGGTTTTGCATTTGGCTGAACCACAATAAAAACCTGCTGTCTGAAAAAGCCAGACCATGCCATAGCCACAAAACCAGCAACAACCTAGCCAGAAAATCCAGACTCTAGCCATGATGATCAGAAAATCTGTATTGCGATGTATGACCCAGTGTTTTTTTCTCGCCCTGTTCGGCTCGGCCGCGATGGCGTCGGCTGAAACCCTGTACGTCAGTGATGAGCTCACCGTGCCGCTGCGCAGTGGTGCCACCATGCAGCATCGTATTATCAGCTTTTTACCCAGCGGGACGGCGCTGGAAGTGCTTGAGGCGAGTGATGACGGGAATTATCAACACGTTCAGGCTGACGATAAAGATGGCTGGGTGAAAACCGAGCAGTTGATGAAATCGCCGAGTGCACGCGCGCAACTGGTGACGCTTAATAAACGAATTGAAACCCTGAAATCAGATCTTAAGCAGAGCGTGGGTGATATTTCTGAATTGAATGCGCGTATAAAACAGCTGGAAAGTGACAATCGAACACTGGAAAAAGATCGTGACGCTATCGCCACGCAGCTCACCGAACTTAAGCAGCTGGCATCGCGGCCAGTGGCGATTGCGCAACAGAACAAAAACCTGGAAACCAAACTGGCTGCAATTAAAACTGAGTTCACCGCAGTACAGGCCGAGAATACGCAGTTGCGTGATCGCAGTATCAAAGAATGGTTTGTCATCGGTGGCGGCGTCACACTAATTAGTTTATTTTTAGGTTTGATTATTCCCAGCATTAAATGGCGCAAACGCGATAGCTGGGGTGGTGGTTTTTAGATATTGTGCAGCGGCAGGCAGTGTACAGGCTGTATTTTGCATGTCCTGAATAGAGCTGCTAAGGTAATTTACTCAGTTATCTCTGATGGTCTTGGTAAGGATTGCGAACCGCCGCAGTCAGGTACTGAAACAGCAGCGCAGCTGAACAGCAGGAGGGATTATGAGCACTGCACGCCGGGCGGAACAGATACCGCGCGAACAATTGCTGGATGCTTATTCAGCGATACGTCGCGAGTCACTTGCGATATGCGCGCCGCTGGAAACTGAAGATCATTGTATTCAGACTATGGTGGACGTCAGCCCGCCAAAGTGGCATCTGGCGCACACCACCTGGTTTTTTGAAACCTTTTTACTTACCCGCTTTGCCAGGCATTACACAGCGGTTCATCCTGCTTATGATCATCTGTTTAACTCTTATTATTTAACCCACGGCCAGCCGTTTACGCGAGCACAGCGTGGTTTTCTCTCGCGACCAACTCTGAAAGACATTTTGCACTATCGCGAAACTGTTGACTCAGCGATGCAAGCATTACTGCTTACGCTGGATGAGTCGCATTACCGTGAGCTTGAATTTTTACTGATGCTGGGGCTTAACCACGAGCAACAACATCAGGAGTTGCTTTACACTGACATCAAACATATCCTGTCGCATAATCCGCTAAAACCTGCTTACCTCGAGACCCGATCTACAAAGCTGAAACAAACCAGCGCCATGCCTGTGTCCCTGGCCTGGCAAAACTTTTCCGGTGGCCTGATCGAAGTCGGTCACGATGTAAGTAACAGCCATGGCTTCGCTTACGATAACGAAGGCCCGCGCCACAAAGTCTGGCTGGAAGATTTTGCGCTCGCCAGTCGTTTGGTCAGCAATGCCGAGTATCTTGAATTTATTAATGATGGTGGTTATCGGCGTTCCGAGTTCTGGCTGTCCGAAGGCTGGGCTGTGATTCAACAGCAGGGTTGGCTGGCACCGCTGTACTGGGAACGGCGCGATGATAACTGGTGGCAGTTTAGTTTGCAGGGTATGCAGGCGATAGATCTTGCGGCACCCGTGTGCCATGTCAGTTTATTCGAAGCCGATGCTTATGCGCGCTGGGCGGGCAAACGCCTGCCGACAGAATTTGAATGGGAGCAGGTTGCCAGTCAGCACACTATTGCCGGTAATTTACGCGAGCAGGCGGCACTGCAAACTCTGCCCGCGCAATCGAATCAGATGACACAGCTTTACGGTGATGTCTGGGAATGGACTGCGAGTTCTTACCGCGCCTATCCGGGCTATCGTCCGGCAGCCGGTGCCATCGGTGAATATAACGGCAAGTTCATGAGTAGCCAGATGGTATTGCGCGGTGGCTCGTTTGCCACTCCGCAAGACCATATTCGCGCGAGTTATCGCAATTTCTTTTATCCCGCCGACCGCTGGCAGTTCAGCGGCATACGCCTCGCGGAGGACGCATGAGCACAGTCGCCAAACGTCAGGTTAAGTTTCACGATTATGCGCCCACGGGCAGTGACTTTCTCGCCGAGGTGGTCGAAGGTCTGTCGCGCGTGCCGAAAAAAATATCGCCCAAGTTTTTCTACGATCAGCGTGGCTCTGAACTGTTCGATGAAATTTGTTTGCAGCCCGAATATTATCCGACGCGAACCGAGATCAGTATTCTGCAGCATAATGCGCGGCAGATTGCGGCGCTGATCGGGGCCGAATCGGTGCTGGTGGAACTCGGCAGCGGTGCCAGTGAAAAAGTCCGGGTTCTGTTCGATGCCTTATCACCTGCGAGTTACATGGGGGTGGATATTTCAAAAGAGTTTTTGCTGTTATCAACCCGGCGTCTGGCACAGGATTATCCCGAACTGGAAGTGCACGCGGTGTGTGCCGATTTTTCGCAGCAGCTGGAGTTACCTGTACAGGCGCAACGTGGTCAGGTGGTAGCGTTTTTCCCCGGTTCCAGTATTGGTAATTTTGAACCGACATCGGCGCTACAGTTTTTGCGGCAGGTGGCCGCTTGTGTTGGCAAGGGCGGAAAATTGCTGATCGGTGTCGATCTGAAAAAAGATAGTGTAATTTTAAACCGTGCCTATAACGATGCAGCCGGTGTTACCGCCGCGTTTAATCTCAATTTATTACAACGTATCCAGGTCGAGCTGGCAGCTGAACTTGAACTCGATGCCTTCCACCATCAGGCTTTCTACAACCCGGAGCAAAGCCGGGTAGAAATGCATCTGGTGAGTGAACGCAGACAGACGATCATGCTCGATGATGAAGTCTTCGAGCTAACAGCCAGAGAGAGCATTCACACCGAGAGCTCCTACAAGTACAGCCTCGATGAATTTGCCCGACTGGCCGGAAAGGCGGGTTTCGCGGTCGAGCAAGTCTGGACCGACCCAGCGAAAATGTTCAGTGTGCAGTTACTGGGAGTGCATTAACCGCAGTCAGTGTGGATTATGCCAGAGTTAGTTCAGAGTTCCGGGGTGTGGGTCTGGATTTCTGCGTGACTGGCGTCTGGGTGCATTGTCTGCCTTCTATGAGGTCACGGTGTTTATCCAGCGCGATTACTATCAAATTGATGAAGGCGCGGACGCGCGCTGCGTTGCGCAAATCTTTGTGCGTCAAAATCCATATGTCTCCACAGGTGTTTGAAGTCTCCGATGATAGTCTTTGCAGCTCGGGTTCGGCGTCGCCAATAAAGCAGGATAACATCGCCAGCCCCAGGTCTGATTTCGCGGCTTCGATCTGCACATGAAGCTTGCCGCTCTGGTGATGGACCGGCGTATTGGGGGACTTGCTGTCTTTGATCCATTGCGGTGCTGGATCAGTATCATCCCAGCCGATCCAGTGTACTTTCTCAGGATTATTGAGTGAGTCGTGTTGTTCGATGTAGGTGTGCGAGGCGTATACCGATCGGCCTGGTGTCAGTATGCGCTTACCAACGGCGTATTCAGGTGGTGTTGGCGTGAGACGAATCGCGACATCTGCTTCACGTTTTTTCAAATCTAGTTCTTCGTCGGTAGTGACCAGTTCCAGCTGTATGCCCCGGGTGAGGCTGGCAAATGCGGCAAGATCGGGTCCTGGGTGGCGTACTTCTGCGCGCCCCCGGCGGCCATTTCTGACATCCTGGGCCACGGCGCCTGGCTGTGCGAAGTGTCCTGAGCGAAGTGAAGGAGTCCCGTCTTTGCGAAGGATTTAAATCTTGTATCTGCCAGACCATCGCGTGGTGTAAAGCATCACACCTTATTATTGTCCGGCTGATTTATGGTGATCTCAGCTCTGCAATTTAAAAACAATGACTTATGATATTTATGCCTTCGTGCTGGTAATGACATTGCATTTTGTATGGTTTTTTGCGGTATCAGCTCGCTGGTGAGTAAAAAATAGGCGCTGAGAGCACAATTCTGTCCAATATTAGGGTATATTCGCACTCCAGCCGCAATTAGCTCTCCAGCCCCAATATTGTACGGCCAAATTAAAGAATAGTGGTGACTTCGCGGGGGAATGGAGTTTTTTGTATAGGGCAATAAATTTTACTATGCTCGACGGCTAACCGATTTGAGTATAATCTTACGCATCAAAAATTGAGGAGAACCAAATGTTCATGAGCAATCCCTTTGCCGAGCTTTCGGCGTCAATACCCGCCACAGTCATGCAGGGGTATATCATCTTGATGATCCTGCTGGTAGTCGGCGGGACCGTACTTGATATGATCCATAAGAAAAGCGCGCAGTATTTTTTCGAAAACGCGAAAAAAGCCAAAAAATCTGCAAAGCGCACAGTCGGTACCGGTGAAAAAGCCTCGATCGCAGTTCAGGTGCTAGCGAAAGAAGTGCTAACTTCCGGTGAATTCTGCAATACAAAACGCAGAATTTCCCATCTTTTCACCATGTACGGCTTCATCATATTCGTGGCGACTACTGCGATTATGATTTTTGGTTATGCAACTCCTGAGACTGCGACACCTGAAATCCTGCCACAACTCTGGCATATAGGTGCGCTGATGCTCTGCTTTGGCGGCTACTGGTTCTGGTTCTTTATCCGTGTTGACGTTTCTGCGGAAGGTCTTTCATGGTATCGTTTCGAGCGTGCGGATCTGTTTATTGTTTCGCTGCTCACCACCGCGACGTTCGCATTGCTCTGGTCTTTTACCCAGTCGCAAGGCATTGAAGGATGGTCAACCCTGTTCCTGGTTCTGTTTATTGTTTCAAATACGACACTGTTTGCCACCGTATTGTGGTCGAAGTTCGCGCATATGTTCTTTAAGCCCGCTGCCGCGTTCCAGAAACGTGTTACCCAGGCCGATGGTTCAAGAGAGAATTTGCCGGCTGATTATGATCTGACCGATCCTGCGGTACAGGCAAAATTCCCGGATATTCCGGAGTACATGGGTAAGAATCCAGCGTACATGGGACATGGTATTAGACGTGAGCCAGCAAACCACTACTAAATTAATTTAAGAACAATTTAAGAAAGAGAGAATATTATGCCAACTTTTGTATATATGACTCGATGTGATGGTTGTGGGCAGTGCGTTGATATCTGCCCATCTGACATCATGCACATCGACAAAACTCTGCGTCGTGCTTATAACATTGAGCCAAACATGTGCTGGGAATGTTATTCCTGTGTAAAAGCCTGCCCTCACCACGCGATTGATGTGCGCGGCTATGCGGATTTCGCACCACTGGGTCACTCGGTACGCGTGCACCGTGATGAAGAAAAAGGCACGATTGCGTGGCGCATCAAGTTCCGCAACGGCAAAAAAGACATGGATCTGCTTGCACCTATTACCACTAAGCCGTGGGGAACGTGTATCCCACAGCTATCTGAAGTAGCAGCACCCAGTAATGAAATGCGCGACAGTGAGCTATTGTATAACGAGCCTAAGTATGTCCGCATGGATGAGGGTGGCTTGCACACGCTTAAATCAAACGGCCTGAAATTGAAAGCAGGGGTGTACTACTAATGGCTTACAAAACAATTATTGAAGACGATATCGACATCCTGGTTGCAGGTGCGGGCCTTGGTGGTACCGGTGCCGCCTTTGAAGCAAGATATTGGGGCAAGGACAAAAAAATTGTTATTGCTGAAAAAGCAAACATCGATCGTTCCGGTGCGGTAGCCCAGGGTCTGTATGCGATTAACTGTTACATGGGTACACGTTTCGGCGAAAACAACCCAGAAGATCACGTACGTTATGCGCGTATGGATCTGATGGGGATGGTGCGTGAGGACCTGGCATTTGATATGGCGCGTCACGTGGATTCTGCCGTGCACCAGTTTGAAGAATGGGGCCTGCCATTAATGCGCAACCCTAAGACGGGTACCTACATGCGTGAAGGTCGCTGGCAGATTATGATTCACGGTGAATCATACAAGCCGATTGTTGCCGAAGCCGCGAAAAAATCAGCAGACAAAGTATTCAACCGTATCTGCGTAACCCATCTGTTAATGGATGATGCCAAAGCGAACCGCGTTGCAGGTGCTGTAGGCTTCAACGTACGTACTGGTAACTACCACGTATTCAAGTCCAAGACTGTTATCTGTGGTGCTGGTGGCGCTTCTAACATCTTTAAACCACGTTCAGTTGGTGAAGGCGCGGGTCGTGTATGGTACGCACCATGGTCATCGGGTTCTGCTTATGGTCTGATGATCGAAGCTGGCGCGAAGATGACGCAAATGGAAAACCGTATCGTACTGGCACGATTCAAAGATGGTTACGGTCCTGTCGGCGCTTACTTCCTGCATCTCAAGACTTATACCCAAAACTGTCTGGGTGAAGAGTATGAGTCCAAGTGGTTCCCGGCTTTGACGGAAATGGTTGGTAAAGAATATCTGGATACCGAAGGCCAGCATTTATCCCATAAACCAATCCCGACCTGTTTGCGTAACCACGCATTTATCTCTGAAGTGAATGCCGGTCGTGGTCCAATTCACATGGTTACCATGGAAGCCTTCCAGGACCCGCATCTTGAGGAGATTGGCTGGCACAACTTCCTGGGTATGACTGTTGGTCAGGCAGTACTTTGGGCGGCAACTGACGTTGATCCTAAATACGAAAACCCTGAATTAACCACTTCTGAGCCATACGTCATGGGTTCACACGCCACTGGTTGTGGTGCATGGTGTTCGGGTCCGGAAGATGTTTCTCCTGAAGAGTATTTCTGGGGCTACAACCGTATGACCACAGTCGAAGGTCTGTTCGGTGCCGGTGATGCAGTCGGTGGTACACCACACGCATTCTCATCGGGTTCTTTCACTGAAGGTCGTCTGGCTGCTAAAGCTGCCTGTAAGTATATTGATGATGGCAAAGCAGAAGGCATTCGTGTTTCTGAAGAGCAGATTTCTAATCTTAAAGATAAGATCTACAAGCCATTAGAAACTTATAAAGTGTATAGCAATGAAGTGGTTGCCGGTACTGTTAACCCTAACTTCATCAACCCAAGACAGGGTCTTGATCGTCTGCAGAAGATGATGGACGAGTACTGTGGTGGTTTTGGTGTCAACTACATGACCAACGAAAAGCTGCTCCAGATTGGTCTTAAGAAAATGAAGACTTTTGGCGAAGATCTGGAGATGATCGCTGCTTCGGATATCCATGAACTGTTACGTGCATGGGAACTGAAACATCGTTACCTGACTTCCGAAAGTGTATTCCAGCATACCTTGTTCCGTAAGGAGACACGTTGGCCTGGTTACTACTACCGTGGTGATGCGATGAAACTGGATGATGAAAACTGGCATGTACTGACAGTTTCCCATCGTGATCGCAACACTGGTGAGTACACAATGGAGAAAGCACCTCTTTATCACCTGGTAGGTGATGAATAGAGGTTATAGCTGAGTAAAAATCAGGAATGATTTTTACTTGTCTTTAAAAAAAGGCCAACATATTGTGTGTTGGTCTTTTTTTATGTTTCATAGTATGCGGCCTTTTTATCATGGATAGTCCTGCAAAACTAACCATGTTTTAACTGAAGAATAGAAAGATGAATATTATTGAAAAAACAGATGAAGAAATTTTAGAGGTGGCGCACCCGATGTGGGCTGATCTTGTTAAATATTCGAATGAACAAAACTACGGTGCTTTCACTCGAAATTTTTCAACGGCTATGCAAATGGGTGCGAATGAAATCGAGATGGGTAAGCAGTTTGCCAGGAGCGATCTGGCGAAAAACCTGTCAGCAGATTATGAATATCTTGGTATCATCCGTCGCGGTGAGTATGTAACGGTGCTCTATAAACAGACGAACAGCAAGGATAAAAGTGAATGGCTGGGCAGGCTGGTGCTGGGCTTTGAAAAGGAGAAGATAAAAATTTTTGGTGCTACGTTGTTCTAAGGCAGCGCTATATAACAGGCTTTTTTAGTTATGTCAGATACAATACAAAACGAAAAATTCGTTGAACTTAATTACAGGGTCGTCGATAATAAAACTGGTGACGTACTTGTGACGGTTGATTATCCTCTGGGTTATGTCCATGGTGTGAATGATGTTCTGTCTGAAGATGTGACAAAATATCTGGATGGCAAAAAAGTCGGTGATATCATCGAAGTGCCAGTTGACACTAAGCTGTTATATGGCGAGAGAGACGAATCGCTGGTGTTTACCGATCATATCGAAAATGTCCCGGAGGAATATCGGGAAATCGGTATGACCATCACCATGGAAAATGAAAAGGGTGAGCCGAGAAATTTTATCGTCACTCGTTTTGATGACAAAACATTAACCGTCGATGGAAATAATCCGCTGTGTGGTAGAGAAGTCACTTTTATGGTGGAAGTTCTGACTATACGTGATGCTAGTGATGAAGAACTCGACCTTGGCGGAGCAGTTGGTGCCGACCCTGACCTCAATGAAATTCTTAGCCGAACCTAAATGAAATTCGCAAATACGTACCTGTTTTATCCGGACAATAAGGCCCTGGAGCTTGCAATCGCGAATTCTATCGGCATGCTGGGTGAAGAGCTGGCCGCAGCTGCTGCGCCGGATACCCAGGTAACCGCCGCTGATAATTTTCTTCATACCCGTGGGAACTATGAGCAACACCGTTTCAGTTCCAATATTCTTGAAAGTGCCCGTGAAGCACTTGAACAATCGCTGACCGATGCATGTCGCGAACAGAGGCCCTTAGTCTGGGCTGAGACTCAGAATAGTCTTGGCAATATTCTTGCGGCACTGGCGCAGCAGATGCGAGATGAAGTCTTGTACGAAAAGGCGATTCAATCATTTAACAGTGCACTTGAAGTGTTCAATCAGGAAGATTCGGCAATGGAATGGGCCGCTGCACAATATAACCTGGGCACAGCCAACCAGGCACTGGGCCGGCAACTGGGTGATGCGAAATGTTTGAAACAGGCCACTGACGCTTATACCGACGCCTTGCAGGTATGGAGCAGAGAAAAAATGCCCCTGGAGTGGGGGGCAACCATGCATCAGCTCGGCACCACTTTGCATGCGCATGGCAAACTGCTTAAAGGTAATCGTACTTTACAAAAATCTGTCGTTGCTTATAAAAATGCACTTGCCGTGTTTGATGCCGATAATACGGCACTGGAATTAGCCGCCACCCATAATAATCGCGGTGCGGTACTGCATCATCTGGGGCAGTCAGAAGAAAATGCAGATCGCCTGGAAGAAGCTATACGATCATATGAAACAGCATTCACAATATGCATGGAGCAGCAGCTTCCGATTCATCTGGCAGTGCTATGCAGGGTCAATAAGGCTACTGCACGCAGTGCGCTGGCCGAGTTGACAAAAGATGCCGCACTTGCCTTGGAGGTGGCCGATGAGTTTGAATTAATGATCGAATGTTTTCGCCATGCCCTGCAACCACTGTGTTTAAAGCATTGTGAGGAGCAGCTGAAGCAGGCGCAGTTACGGCTAGAAAAAGCTTAGTGGCAAAGACTGAACAAATCTGCTCAGAAAATCCGCTCACAAAATATGGATTTTCTATCGACTATGTTCAATTCGGCATGACCGTTATTGACCCGATGCAAGCTATATTTTTGTGGCAAAAGATGTGAAAATGACAGATCAGGGCTGGTTTTCAGCCGTGGTTTTTCTGACCAATAAAGCATTTAGATTCAGGGTATTGAAGTTTGTTATTAGAAGCCAAGCAGGAAAAAAAGCGAGACCCTAATAACCCATGCCTGTTTTGTACTGATCCGCAAGGGGTGTCGCTGAATAACGAACTTGCGTTTAGCGCTCGTGATAGCTATGCGGTGAGCCCGGGTCATACCCTGATCATCCCCAGACGTCATGTCGCCAGCTTTTTCGACCTGACGCCCGAGGAGATCAATGCCTGCATGACACTGATCACCGAGGAGCGCAAACTGCTGGATGCGGAGTTCAACCCCGATGGCTATAACATCGGCGTTAACGTAGGGCCGGCAGCCGGACAGAGTATATTTCATGTCCATATTCACATCATTCCCCGCTATCAGGGTGATGTTGAGAATCCCCAGGGAGGTGTGCGGCATGTGATTCCCAAAAAGGGACATTACAAGCGATAGATTGTATTATTGACGTCAGTTAAGTGGGGGGGACTGACATATGCTTATATTCCTCCCGTTTCAACCATTTTAGGAGTTACGATAATGAGTGATGCACCAAAAACCAGACCTCAGGTTCCAGAAGGCAAATCACGTTTTCTGACCACCCGTCAAAAAGCGGCTAATGAAAAGGGCTACGTTGGCTACGATACTATCTGGGAATCTTTCCAGAAAGAAGTGCCTTACAGCACCCCCAAGAAGCCTTAAGGTAATCAGCCGCGCGCACCTGTCAGGTCGCGCGGCCGCTATTGGGATATTTTTGAGTAGTTGAGCAGTGCTATTCAGTTGTGCTCGCACTTGGTGCTAGCGGCTGACAGCAAATGGCAGCCACGTTTTAATTGACTAAAGCTTAGATACGCTCAGAAAGTTTGTAATCCACATTAATAAATGCGCCAATATCCGCCAGAAAACGAATCGTTCTGGCGCCAAAACCAACATCCGGACTTACTTCATCTTTAGCCACAGATAAAGTTAGTACGACGCCCATTCTGGGTGATAGATTGTGGCTTTTGCATACTTCAATAATCTTGTCCTTGATCGGATCCAGTTGCTTCATGATGATTTCTGTCAATTTATAAACATCCACATCATCAATAACTTTATCTGTCGATAATTCCCATGAACTGATCACGGGCCTGTCCAATCCGCTGTGCGCACCGGCAGCATTGGTTGAGGTGGGTTCGATGCCAAGCAGACGAGTGATGTCATCGGGATTAAAATGATAACCACTTAGTGCGAAGAAGGCTCTTCCTTCATTAGATGCCAAGGTGTTCTCCTCATTAATTGCTGTCAATATGACGGAAGATTATAGTCATAGATAGAAACCAGAGCAAATGCTGACTTTATTGTGTTAGCCTCAAATGTTTTTATCAGGGTGCTAATATTTCAATCTCGTCATTCCCGAATGTTTTTGTCAGGGACCCACAGTCTTTCGTGTTTCGCCAGCCAGTCGCAGGTTGGGCTGAGGCATGCAGCCCAATGCTCAACGCGCCAGTTTGAGGTTGATCGAAATAATAAACGAGCATTTCTCTGTTATATATTATGGTAGTGTGGCCTTCGAATCGATGGTGAAAGAATACTGGGTGAGCTCGAAAATGACTCGCTACCGAGGATTTACTGGTACCATAACAACACGAATCCGAAGTTTACAAAGCTGACGATATATAATGCAATCGCACACATTTATTTTATATCTTCTGATTATTCTACTGACAGCAAGAATCTTTGCTGAAATCGCGGTACGTCTTAAAGCGCCATCTGTTATAGGTGAGTTATTCGCCGGCGTCCTGATAGGGCCGAGCATACTGGGCTGGGTAGAACCGGTGGAAGCGTTCAGGCTGCTGGCAGAGATTGGTATTATTCTATTGCTGTTCGAAGTCGGAATAGGGAGTGATATCAAGCGATTGCTCAATACCGGGATGAAATCGACTATGGTTGCGCTGGTTGGATTTGCAGCGCCAATGCTGCTTGGATTTGCCACCGGTTACTGGTTGTTTGAGTTCACCGTTATTGAATCTATGTTTATCGGTGGCACGCTTACCGCGACCAGCATTGGTATTACAGTGCGTGTTTTGACAGAGCTTGGAATCAATCACTCACATGAAGGCCAGATTGTACTTGGTGCGGCTGTGCTTGATGATGTGATGGGTGTCATGTTGCTGGCCATGCTGTATGAGTTCTCAACCGCTGGCGAAGTTAACCTTTCCAGCTCTGGCAGAGTTCTGGTGTTTGTTACTGTGTTCTTTGTGATGGCGCCTGTGCTAGCGAAAATCATGTCAATGATTATTAAACGTTTCTACGCTGTCAGTGAGCTACCAGGATTATTGCCAACGACTATAGTTTCACTCGTGCTCTTTTTTGCCTGGTTAGCGCACGGTGTCGGTGCGCCAGAACTATTGGGAGGATTTGCTGCTGGACTTGCTCTTTCGCGGCGATTTTTTCTTCCATTGGGTTTAAGTCTACATACGGACGAAACTTTTGCCAGTTCGATTGAGCGCCAGATGCAGCCAATTATCAGTTTATTTACACCAATCTTTTTTGTCGTGGTCGGGCTGTCGATAAATTTTAGAGAAATTGACTGGGGTTCGTCAGATATCTGGAGTTTTTCCTTAATTCTTCTGATATCCGCATTCGCCGGCAAACTTCTCGGTGCTTTATTTATTCGTGAAAGCTGGTCATCACGTTTACTGATTGGTATGTCGATGATACCTCGGGGTGAAGTGGGACTAATTTTTGCAGAGCTTGGCCGATTGAGCGGTGTAATTGATAACGAAATTCATGCCAGCCTAGTCATTGTTATTGTATTTACCACAGTTATCCCACCTTTCGCTATGAAGTGGTTTTATAAAAACCACTCTCACCGATTGAATTCTATGTCAGCTGAATCTTGAACAGAGTGAAATAAAGACCTGGCCATAGTTTACGACTTAACTGCGTTAACTATTTGTAAATTCCTTGATCAAGCTCAGATCCTGAGTCAGCCAGTGCTGAGCCTGTCACCAACACGCCCATATTAATGACAGAGCCGCGACCCGCAAGGGCGGTCGAGGCAAGATAGAACGGGCATGTTTTTAAAGTCGTGATTCATGTGCTGAACTCTAGTTACAGTGTTTAAATATAAGTGCTGTGTAAGACTCGTGCATAATCAATGCTAATACGGTCGCCCGCCACCGGACGGAAATACTGATCGGCAAATGCCACGTGGCTGGGATGATCGCGATAGCTGTCAATGACTGCTGGGTGACAGAAACGTACCAGCCAGGTGTAACGATACTTTGCATCCTGTTTGACGGCGCGGCCAGTGATCACTTCGCGCACACCAGGGATGCTGCTGAGTACGCGCCGACCTTCGGCCATGATGGCATCCACTTCGTGCTCGCTGATGTTGTTGACGTTGTAGATAATCAGGTGATCCACTGCTGACCAGGGCGCGCACTGAGTCATTAGTGCTGCGGCACGGTCAGCGCTTCCCCACAGGCGTATGCAACGCTCGACTTCGGCACTGATCGCTGCTTTAACGCCTTTGGTTAAACTTGTGTAGCCGTTCTGTTGGTGACTGCTAGCATTATCGCGTATGTGGATGCCGGCCCGGTCGGCGAGCGCGGTGTAATAATTTATTTTACTCACACCACTGGCGATCAGTTGTCGAAATTGATCATCGTTCAGCCCGGTGCCGCCATGAATCACCAGTGGAATACCCAGGCTTGCGTTAATTTGCTGGAGTCGTTCGAAGTCGAGTTCGGGTTCGCCCAGCATACGACCATGCACCGTGCCGATGGAGACTGCGAGAAAGTCGACAGCGGTCTGTGTTACATAATCGTGGGCTTCGGCGACTGTGGTATAGGCAATTTCGCCGGGATGGCGCTCGGCATCTTCGCCCTCAACACCAGGGACATAACCGAGTTCGCCTTCGACTGGAACACCACAGGCGTGTGCCATGTTGACCACGGCGCGTGTCATGTGTATGTTCTCGGCGAGCGTATGTTGTGAGGAATCGACCATGATGCCGTTGCAGCCAAGATGGATGCCGCGTAGCGCCGATTCAAAACTCTCACCATGGTCCAGATGAATAGCCACCGGCACCGAGGCGCGCAATGCGGCAGCTTCCACTGCGGGCATGATCAGTTCAAAATCAAAATATTCGAAATGTGATTCTGCCAGACTCAATATCACCGGGGCATGGCAGCGTTCGGCAGCATCCATGATGCCTTCCAGAAATTCAAGACTGACCAGATCGAAGGCACCCACTGCGTAGCCATGCTGGTAAGCATGCTGGAGCATATCGCGCATGTTAACTAAGGCCATAATAATTCATCCTCAAATATTGAGCCGAGTTTGTATTACATATGCATCACGGCTGAGTAGTGTTGAAACCGGGCAGGTCTGGTAGTGAATTTTTAATCTGATACATGATGGTCAGGTTTTGTCGGCATAATTTCTACCAGCGTGAGTCCGGTCATGCCATGAATACTGCGCCACAGATAATAAAAAATACTCAGCATCATGAGCATGGAAGGGATTGCAATCACCGGGTAACTGAGCAGGGTCATTTGTCCGAGTTCTTCGTTGAAGGCGGCGCTGCCCGCCGGGCTGGTCACCAGCCATCTCGCCAGCATGTAGTTCATCGTCGCTGAAAACAGAAAGGTGCCGCTCAGTAGATAAGTGGCGTTCAGTAAACGTAATTCAAACGCGACGCGATAGTTGCGGGCCTCAAGTTTCTGTTTGATTTTGCCGACATCTATAATTGCCGGGTTATATAGCAGGGTTCTGATCAGTGGATAAGGGGTGCGGGTGGAAATCAGCACTGCAATGCCAATCAGTGCAGGGATAGCGGCTTCCTTGATCGCCAGCCATTGTGGATCAAGCTGGAACAGGCCGATGCCACCAGTCAGTAATACGCTGATTAAGCCCAGCAGCGCAATAAAATTGAATTTTTTATAGTGCAGTAATTCGAGCAGGCCCCAGCTTAGTGGAAATGCCAGCGCTACGATTAACGCAGTCTCTGCACCGAGATTTTCATCACCACTGAAGTTCATCAGGATGAGCGAGGGCAGCACAAGACTGAGTAGCAGGTCAAGCATCGGCCGTGGCTTATGGGCGGTGGCGGTTTGCATTGTCGAATCGGGTTTGTGGTTCATCGTCAGTCTCGTATTACCTGTGGTTTTATTACGGAGCGCATAGTTTTGTCATCGGCCGTTCATCACGGATCCACTTGGTAGCAATAATAGCAGGGTAAAAAAACGTAGCCATTGAGGCTGGCTGAGTTTTGCCAGTGTTATATTGCACAGGGGATTAATCATCGCCACCATTCATGAAGCCGAGTAGATGTAACAGACTGGTGAACAAATTGAAGATGGAGACGTACAGTGTCACCGTTGCCATAATGTAGTTGGTCTCGCCACCATGAATAATATTACTGGTCTCGTACAGGATTAGACCAGCCATGAGCAGCACAAACAGCGAAGACACGACCAGTGAGAGCGTGGGTATTGCAAAAAACAGGGCACCAAGACCGGCGAGGAAAGCGAGCAGAATTCCGGCCAGCAGAAAGCTGCCCATGAAGCTGAAGTCTCTGCGACTGGTGAGCGCGTATCCGGATAATCCAAGGAAGATTACGCCGGTAGTGCCCATCGCTGTCATCACAATCTCGCCGCCGTTGGCCATGGCCAGATAGGCATTCAGCATCGGCCCCAGGGTGTAACCCATGAAACCAGTCAGGGCGAATACGCAGACCAGGCCGAGACTGCTGTTACGATACTTTGTGGTTGCGAACAGCAGGCCGAAATAACCGCCGAGCGTGAGCAGCAGGCCGGGATGCGGCAGATTCAGGGTCATGGCAATGCCCGCAGCCAATGCACTGAACAGCAAGGTCATCGACAGCAGGATATACGTATTACGGATGACCCGGTTGCTGGCCAGAATTGCGCTAGCTTCGCGGGCTATCGTGTGGTTGATGGATGTATTCATTGGCGATCTTCTCTAGTCAGGTTAATTTTCATGTGATTCAGTTTCAGAGGGCATCACCAGCGATTGCAATTCGTGCCGGTCGTTAGTGCGAGCTTTGTCGCGCTGGCGCGTCAGCCGGCGTCCGACAGTACGACCAGCACGATCAGTGGCGCGGTCGATGGCGGTAACTATATCCACCTCGGTATCTTCAATAACGACGTCACTGAGTTGTGGTAGCACCACCTGAATATGGCAGCATTTGTCCTCGCCACCGCGTGGTCCATTAATATCGGACAATCGCACCATGATACGCTGAATATGATCGTCTCTGTTGCCCAGTGCAAAGCCAAGGCGACGTTGAATATGGCCGCGCAAGGCATTAGTCAGGGAAAAATTACGTGCCTGGATATCGATTTGCATAGGCTTCTCCGATTGTCTGGATCAAGTGAGGAAAACATGACCAGACTAAGCCTGTTTAAAACTAAGAAAAAGTCGATTATTATTGTTATATTGTTCGTATTTAACGAAGTAACATGCAGGCTATGATCAACTATAAGCATTTACATTATTTCTGGGTGGTGGCAAAAGAAGGCGGTATTGCCCGCGCCAGCGAGCGCCTGCATCTGACGCCGCAAACCATCAGCGGACAGCTCAGTCTGCTGGAAGAAAATCTGGGTGAAGCGCTGTTTAATCGCGTCGGGCGGCATCTGGAACTGACCCAGACCGGTCGCCTGGCCTTGAGTTATGCTGACGAAATTTTTGCCCTGGGCGGTGAGCTGGAAGAAGTCGTGCGTCATTTACCCGATGGCAGGCCGCTGGTATTTAAGGTGGGTGTGGCCGATGTGGTGCCAAAATCCATTGCCTATCGCTTGCTCGCGCCGGCGCTAGCGTTGCCGGAGCCGGTGCGTATCGTTTGTCGGGAAGACAATATTAACGCGCTCCTGGCCGAACTGGCCTTGCATCGAATCGATCTGGTGATTGCTGATAGCCCTGTTCCGCAGGGGGTCAATGTGCGTGGCTTCAGCCACCAGCTGGGTGAATGCGGTATCAGTTTTTTTGCAGTGCCCCAACTGGCGCGCACCTTGAGTAAAAACTTTCCACACAGCCTTGATGCCGCGCCCTTGCTATTGCCGAGCGAAATGGCCATGGTGCAAAGCAGGTTATTGCAATGGTTCGATAAGCATCACATTTGTCCGCGCATCGCAGGTGAGTTTGATGATAGTGCACTGATGAAAACTTTTGGCCAGGCCGGAGTTGGGATTTTTGTTGCGCCCACAGCGATAGCTGCGGAGGTGGAGAAACAGTACGGCGTGGTCGTTGTCGGACAGACAGATGAAGTGCGAGAACAGTTTTATGCGATTTCTGTACAACGTAAAATTTCTCATCCCGCGGTCGTCGCTATTACCGAAACTGCTCGGCAGTGGTTGTTCCGGGATGGGTCCGCATTGTCGGATCCAAAAAGAAACAGGAGAAAAGTATGAACCATGACGATAAAACAGCTGCAAACGCTACCGAAAAAGGCGTGTTTCACTCTCCGTGGGAGAAGTCATTCGACAAAATGCTCACGCCTTTTGAAGAGTTCATTCATCGCCAGACTACCAGCGGTTTATTGCTGATGATCACAGCAGTCTTTGCCCTGATACTGGCGAATGGGCCACTGGCAGCTGGCTACCAACATGTCGTGCACACTCTTATCAGTTTTAATATCGGTCGCTGGTCACTGGAGATGAGCCTGAACCACTGGATCAATGATGGTCTGATGGCGCTGTTTTTTTTCGTTGTCGGGCTGGAATTAAAGCGCGAAATACTGGTGGGCGAACTGGCGAAATTGCGCAATGCTGCCTTGCCGATCGGTGCGGCCATCGGCGGCATGGTAGTGCCGGCGTTGATTTATTTCGCCATCAATCCGGATGGTGTTGCGGCGCGCGGCTGGGGTATTCCGATGGCGACCGATATTGCTTTTGCTATCGGTGCACTCGCGCTACTGGCAAGCCGGGTGCCCACAGCGCTGATTACTTTTCTGGTGGCGTTGGCCATTGTTGATGATCTTGGTGCGGTGCTGGTGATTGCACTGTTTTACACCGACACTATCGCGCTCGCGCCGCTGCTGGTCGCCGCTGCGCTGTTCGCTTTGCTGCTGGCATTTAATATGAGTGGTATTCGCAAAACCATACCCTATTTTATTGTCGCGGTGTTTCTCTGGTACGCGTTGTTGCAGTCCGGGGTGCACGCCACGCTGGCCGGTATATTAGGGGCTTTTTCGGTACCTGCGGTGCCAAAATACAAGCCCGAACGATTCAGTCAGCACGTCAGGGAGCTGATGCAACGTTTTGATGCCAGCCATCGACCAGGTACCAGCATCATGACCAACGACAAATTGCGTGCCGTGGTACAAACCCTGGAAAATGGCGTGCACAGCGTTGAAGCCCCGCTGCAACGACTGGAGCACGTCTGGCACATGCCGGTGGCGTATCTGGTGATCCCTGTTTTTGCGCTGGTGAACGCTGGTATTGCGCTGGATTTTTCCGCGCCGGGTGGTACGCTGATACACCCCGTGATGCTGGGGGTTTCACTCGGGCTGGTGCTGGGCAAGTTCATAGGCATTACCGGGGTCTGCTGGTTGATGCTGAAGCTGAAGATAGCGGTATTGCCGAAAAATACTCGCTTCAGCCAGATTGCAGGCGTGTCTTTGCTCGCTGGCATCGGCTTCACCATGTCTATTTTCGTTGCCCAGCTCGGTTTTGAAGACAACGCTGATTTATTATTGATGGCCAAGACCGGAATTCTTGCCGCTTCCTTGCTGGCGGGTGTTGCGGGTTTTGTCTGGCTGTATCTGGTGAGCCTGGCGAACACATCACCTGCATGAATACCTTGCTTGCAAAACACTGGCATCAGCTGCCGCGAAACGAGGTCGCCGAATTACTCGAGTCTGACGCGGATAAAGGTCTCGATACATTTGAGATCAGCCGCCGCCAGACACACTTTGGCCCAAACCGGCTCACCCTGAAAAAGGGTACGAGTCCGCTGGTGTTGTTTCTGCTGCAATTTCATCAGCCGCTGGTTTACATTCTGTTAGCCGCGGCTGCGATTACGTTTGCATTAGAAGAATGGGTCGACAGCAGTGTTATTTTTGGTGTCGTGCTGGTGAATGCGGTGATCGGCTATGTTCAGGAGTCGAAGGCGTTGAAGGCAATCGAAACCCTCGCGCACGGCATGGAAGGTGTTGCGATGGTGGTGCGGGCCGGGAAAAAACAAAAAATATCGGCTGCTGAGCTGGTGCCCGGTGATCTGGTGCTGTTGCAGTCCGGTGACAAGGTACCCGCCGATTTGCGTCTGCTGCGCAGCCGCGAGCTGCAAATTGATGAATCGGCGCTCACCGGTGAATCCGTTCCTGTGCAAAAACAGCCGGAACATCTGCCTCAGGCAACCGTGCTGGCCGATCGCAGCAACATGGCCTATTCCTCAGCGCTGGTCAGTTACGGCACAGGTAGCGGGGTTGTGGTGGCCATTGGTGATGATACCGAGATCGGACAGATTAATGCCCTGATTGCCAGTGCGGCGACCCTGGCGACCCCGCTGACCCGAAAAATTACGCATTTTAGTGGCATCCTGCTCTGGATTATTCTTGGCCTCGCCGGGCTGACGCTGGTGGCCGGCTGGTTGCATGGCCAGCCATTGCTGGATACTTTTATGGCGGCAGTGGCGCTGGCTGTGGGCGCGATCCCGGAAGGTCTGCCCGCAGCGATGACCATCATGCTGGCGATTGGAGTGAGCAGGATGGCGCGGCGCCATGCCATCATCCGCAAGATGCCGGCGGTGGAAACGCTGGGCAGTACCACGGTGATCTGCTCGGATAAAACCGGCACGCTAACGCAGAATCAGATGACAGTGCAGCAGCTTTGCGTTGCTGGCCAATGTTATGCGTTTGCAGGCGTCGGTTATGCGCCCCAGGGTGAAGTGAGTCTGAACGGTGCTGTGGTGAAACCCGCAGCGCAACCGGCACTGATCGAGTGTTTAAGCGCAGGTCTGTTGTGCAATGACTCGCATCTGGTCAATAAGGATGTGCAGTGGCTGGTCGAGGGTGATCCTACTGAAGTGGCTCTGATTACTGCCGCGATCAAGGCCGGGCTTGGCCGCGAAGCACTCGAGCGTGCATTGCCGCGCCTCGATACTCTGCCGTTTGAATCCCAGCATCAGTACATGGCGAGCCTGCACGCGGCGACAGCCGAATCCGCGGCGGTAATTTATATGAAGGGGTCACTGGAAAGCGTGTTGTCGCGTTGCAGTGATACGCTCACTGTTAACGCAACGACTGCGCCGCTGGATAAGGCGTTAATATTCAGTGAAGTGGAGGCGATGGCGGCAAAAGGTTTGCGGGTGCTGGCATTTGCGCGCAAGTTTGTCGCTGCGTCGAGTCAGTCTGTCAACCACGCCGATGTCGCGCAAGGGCTGACTTTTCTCGGTATCCAGGCAATGATGGATCCGCCGCGCCAGGAAGCGATCACAGCGATCGCGGCCTGTCAGCAGGCCGGGATTCAGGTCAAGATGGTCACCGGCGACCATCTTGCCACTGCGGCGGCGATTGCGCGCCAGATTGGTCTTCACGGTGCAGCCGATGGTGATGCCGACAGTTTTGCCATCAGCGGTCACCGGCTTGCGCAGCTGAGCGATCAGCAACTGGTGGAAATTGCACAGCGCGCAGCGGTGTTCGCCCGGGTTTCTCCCGAACAAAAACTACGTCTGGTCGCAGCGTTGCAGGCTGCCGGCCACGTGGTGGCGATGACTGGCGACGGAGTTAACGATGCGCCCGCGCTGAAGCAGGCCGACATCGGTGTCGCCATGGGTGTAGGCGGGACTGAAGTTGCCAAAGAAGCCGCCGATATGGTGCTCACCGATGACAATTTTTCGACTATCGAAGCCGCAGTTGAAGAAGGCAGGGCGGTGTTCGATAATCTGGTCAAGTTCATCACCTGGACCTTGCCGACCAACCTCGGTGAGGGACTGGTGATTTTGGTCGCGGTATTTGCCGGAGCGACACTGCCCATTACCCCGGTGCAAATTTTGTGGATCAATATGACCACGGCAGTATTGCTTGGTCTGATGCTGGCATTCGAAGACAAGGAACCGGGGCTTATGTTACGGCCACCGCGACGTCCTCAGACACCGGTACTGACGCTCGAACTTGGTTTTCGCATCGGGCTGGTCAGCTTAATGTTACTGGTCAGTGCTTTTGGTCTTTTCGAACTGGCTCTGTATCAGGGTAAAGGTCTCGAGACCGCGCGCACCATCGCCGTCAATATGTTTGTCTTCGGCGAACTTTTTTATCTGTTCAATTGCCGTTCATTGCGCTATTCGATGTTTAAGCTGGGTGTTTTTTCCAATCGCTGGCTGATCCTGGGTGTGATTGTCATGGTGCTGTTGCAAATTTTGTTCACTTACGCAGCGACCATGAACCAGTGGTTTGGTAGCGCACCGATGAGAGTCAACGAATGGTTCTGGGTGCTTTCGGGAGGATTCATGATCTACTCGCTCGTCGGTGTTGAGAAGTGGCTGCGTTATCGTGGTAGTAGCAGAGTGAAAACCAGACCTGAGAACAATCGTTCCTGATATTGCTGAATTTAATTAAACCAAAGTAGCCTACGCAAGCCCACACCTTTGATGATGGACCTGCCAGTTACGCGTATTCGGTGGCCGTCGGTGGTGTGGCGCAGACCATGAATATTTAGAAAAACAGGCTGTTTCAGGTTGCAGCTCAATAAAATTCAGCAGTGCTACAACCAGCTTGATCTGTGCCACATGTCTGCACCACTGATCCAGTGTTTCGAGCCGTTAACAGGGTTTTCTCAGGCAACTAGGGGCAATTTGATATATACCTTAATTAAATGAAAATAATATCTAAGTGTATGGGCTGAATTTCAGGGTGTATGGATATGGACTGTGCAAATCCAGGATGTTTAAGTCATTACAATTTCGACCATATCGCTTTTTTTGCCATTAAGCGCTTTGTTGAAGGTCAGGCGACATTAGATTTAATGAAATGTGCTCGCTCCGAGCGTGAGAAGGAAGAAATTGCTCTGGTATCGCTGCTGGATATGGACGATGACAAGGTTCGCGATCTGAATTTATGCTGCATTCATGCTGAGAGCTGTAAATCGCTGGACTGTCGGGAAAGACTTAGGCGGGTGGTCGAAGAAGCCTTGCTGGCGCGGCGCTAGGCGCTGAGTTTTTCGCGCATCCCGGTCACAGCACTGTACTGCCCACCGCATGCGCCATTAGAGCCGCGCTGAGTAAGATCATACCGATACCGGTCAGTTCGATATGGATGATGAAACGCAGGCTCCTGGCCTGATGGCTGGTCAGGTCAGGAGCCGCACCACGTCTGATTGTGCTGCCCCAGGCGATAAATTCTCGTGCCGGGATAATATGCAGGGCTACAGTCAGGAAAAAGAGTATCAGTTTTGTGATGAAAAAAACATTAGTGAAATAATAATCCTCACCTCGCTCAAAATAATATACGCGTAAAAGTCCAAACACAGTAATTACGATAGCAGCCAGACCGTAGATCAGACTGGCGCGTCGGATGCGGCGGGCACGTTCCAGGTTAATCTCTTCTGACAACAGCACCAGTGTTACCACCAGCGCCGCTGTCATCGCGAAAAAGGCCAGGAAGTGACCAAAAGAAACCAGTGCTGCAGTAATCATATTGTTGTTAGTTCTATTGTGTCATCAATGCGTACAGTCTAGGCAGCTGGTAGGGCAGCTGTTCGGGTCTTTTAATCACAATATAAGCGTTGTTACTGAATAGATAAGGTAGATAGTCATTGCCTTTAGTGTCGATGGTGACACAGAATGGTTGCAGTCCCGCCTGCCTCGCCGCAATCACTGCCTGGCGCGTATCTTCGATGCCATAGCGACCTTCGTACTGATCCAGATCATTGGGCTTGCCATCGGTCAGTACCAGCAGCAGTCGTCTGCCGGCAGAGACGTTTATCAGTTGCGCGGTGGTGTGGCGAATGGCTGCGCCGAGGCGAGTGTAATAACCGGGTTTGATCGCGGCGATGCGGCCGCGTATCTGTGCGTTGTAGGGCTCGGCAAATTGTTTAATGGTGTGAATTCGAATTGGGTCACGCCTGCGCGAAGAAAAACCCAGTATTGAGAATTTGTCTCCGGTGGCGGCGAGACTTTCAGCAAACAGATACAGACTGTCGCGGATAACGTCAATAATTCGCTGCCTGTCGTCGATATGTGCATCGGTTGAAAGCGATAAATCAGCGAGCAGCAGACAGGCGAGATCACGTTTGCCGGCGTGCATTTGTTTGTACAGGTTATCTGCGGTTGTCGGTTGTCCGACAGCGCGATCAGTCCGATAACGCAAATAGGCATCAAGGTCGATATCTTCACCATCCTGTTGTGCGTGATGCCAGACCATATCGGGTGCGATTGCCTGAAACTGATTGCGCAGGCGCTTTGCGGTCTGGTTTAGATGCGCGGGCAGGGGACAGGCGCTGGCATTTCTTGCTAGTAGTTGTACGATGCGACAGCGATTGGGTAACAGGCGCTGCTTTTTCCAGTCCCACTCGGGCACTAGAATACCGTCATTGAGCACCTGGTCATCCTCACCGGCAGATGGCAGGTCGAGATCAAACTTGAGTCTGGTTTTTGATGCGCTGCCGTCCTGCGCTACCGCCAGTTTGTCGAGATCGCGGGCAATATTTTCTGCACGTTCGATGTCATCTTCATCTTCTGAGCCACGATCCAGATTCACGAACTCACCCATGGTGAGTATATTTTCCATGCGCACCGTAATCAGGCCGCGCTCGGACTCGGGTTCGCAGACTGTTTCGGCCTGGCGACGGCCAATGTCATCAAGTTCGTGTGATTCACCACCATGATTTTGCGCAACTTGATTCTCTCGCGAGTGACTGCCCGGGGGTAGCGGTGGCTCGGGATGTAACCACAGTGGTACCGGTTGTGGTGCGCGTTTAGCCACCGGCAGCATGGCGATACTGCCGGGAGTTTGCAGCGCCTGCTGGATAGCCATTTCGCTTTGCGCAGCGTGGGCGCGGAGGTGACTGATTGCAGGACGTTGCTGCAAATGTGCCTGTAACAGACGCTGATAGCGCGGCTGGATACCGGGGAAGTGTGCAAGCGCGGCGAGTGTCAGGGTCTGATTCAGACGAAACCAGTCCTGTCCTGCCAGTTTTTCATCGAGCCTGGCCTGAACTGCGGCGAGACTGGCGAGCCAGTAATACAGATCGGTGTTTAATTCTGTGGTATCAAACCAGGCAATGTCAGGCGGTAATCTTAATGAACGTTCATCGCACCAGGCGAGCTGAATTTTTGCCTGGCTGCCGGCAATACGCTGCAATAGAGTGCGCTGTGCAAGGTTGGCGGTAGCGTCAGCAACTTCGATCTGCAGGCCGCTGTCACCACCGAGTGCGCGAAAATAAATACCTATACCTTTCTGGATATCGTGTAAGTACACAGCAGCTGCAGGATACTGATTGTCCGCAATACGGGTAATGAGTTTATGCCAGAGTTCGCCGACCTGCTCTTCCATGGTTAACTCCGGGCTTTATCTGGATAAAACGTGACTGGCATCGAGGCGGGCGGTTCGGAACACTGTTTTGCTGCTTCACCAGCGACCCAGTCGAGCAAACTTTTATCACGTACACCGCCCTGTACTTCGATGCAGGCAGAAATGCATTCACCGCATTCGGTGCAGCTAAACATTTTGCGCTTCATGCTGCGCGCCTGCAGTCGCATCGGGCAGACGTTATCGCAGGCGTTATTACATTGCTTGCAGGTGGCGGCGCGACGGCTATCAAAATGCACCACCATGGCTTTGCGGTTTGACATCCAGGCAAGGCTCTGGAATAAACCGACTGCGCAGCCGAAGCGACAAAATAAATGGCGCGCGAAAATAAAATCGATACTAAAAAGTGTGGTGGCAACGAGCAGAAACAGGCTCTGGTTGCGGCTTAATGCACCGTTGAGTAGATTCGAATAAATTTCAAATGGCGGTAATAAGTAGCTGAGCAAACTCAGGGCCCAGACAAAAGCAAACAGTATCGCGACCAGATAGGTGGCTGGCCAGTAGTTTTTATTGGGGGCAAGGATGCTGCCATCGGCCTGCTTTTCCGGCAGGCGACGGCTCCAGAAGCTGGGTTTGCCACTGGCACGAACCATCAATTTATTAATGGTTTCTACCACCGAGAAATGTGGGCACAGCCAGCCACAGTAGAGTCGACCATAGCGCCAGGCAATGCCGATAAATGTGACCGCGATCAGCAGGATGGGTAACAGGCCAAAAAATAACACATGCAGGGCGGCGTCAAAGGTGTTGTTATCGCTATGTTGAAAGGCATCAAGCCGCATAGTCCAGTGGTGACCGAACAGGATGAAATGACCCAGGTTCAGGTCGTAGCGAAAAATATTCAGTGGCGGTGCCAGCAGAAATAAAATAAAACCCCCGATTTGCGTGATGGTGCGAATTTTCCGAATAGAGGTCATGGTGCGCAGATGTTTTTATACCTTGTCATAACGCGAGCAATTATCGGGCAGAGTTTTACCCACCAGTGGATAACGCCAGCATTTTCCCGCCATCGCTTTGGCCAACCCCAGTACGCCGAGCAAGACCATGCTGGCATGCAGCATGGTGAAGACAAGAATAATAATAATCCACATGCTGACAGCCTCCATGCCAAAATTTTTCAGCAACAGGATACCAGCAGCAAAGACTGTAAATAATACCGCTATCCAGAGGCTGGCCGATAACGTTTGCTCGAGGTGAGATCGGGCGAGTGGCGGCGCCTGTTTATACTGGGTTAAAAAAAGGTAGCATAAAATAGCGAAGCCAATGACAGGGATCAGCAGCAGGTTGGCGATATACAGTGCTTCCGCCAATACGGCCAGATTCTGACCTGTGCGCCTGTCATTGTCCAAGTGTGGCATTCACCACCTCGGTTAGTGCGTTCAGGGTATCGATATCATCGCTTAACGGTTCGATCAGTGCCGCACGGCACGCCGCTGGTATCGCCATACCGCTTTGAATCAGGGTTGCAGCATAGACCAGCAGACGGGTTGAGGCCGCTTCCTCAAGATCGTGATCTTTCAATGCGCGCAAGCAGCCAGCGAGTTGCACCAGTTTTTCTGCCAGCGCTATATCGATGCCGGTTTCTTTGATGAGGATCTCGGTTTCAATTTCAGGTGGGGGAAAATCAAAACTCAGGGCGACAAAACGCTGCCGCGTACTGGGCTTCATGCCTTTTAGCAGATTCTGGTAACCGGGGTTGTACGATACCACCAGCATAAATCCCGGTGGTGCCCGCAGGGTTTCGCCAGTGCGTTCGATCGGCAGGATGCGGCGATCATCAGTGAGCGGGTGCAGCACCACGGTGGTGTCCTTGCGTGCCTCGACCACTTCATCGAGATAGCAGATGGCACCTTCACGCACCGCGCGGGTCAGGGGGCCGTCGCACCAGTAGGTGCCGGTGTCACCGATCAAATGCCTGCCGACCAGGTCTGCTGCGGTCAGATCATCGTGGCAGGCAACGGTATACAGCGGGCGGCCCAGACGCGCGGCCATGTATTGCACGAAGCGAGTCTTGCCGCAACCGGTTGGTCCCTTGATTAACATTGGTAGCTGGTTATGGTAGGCGCGTTCAAACAAATCCACTTCGCCGCCGCTGACGTGGTAGAACGGAAGCTCAGTGTCAACGAGGTGTTTTTTAGCTGTGTGCATATCCATAATCTACCTCAGTATAGATGGAAATATCGTGTAGTTTTATTGCACCTTTATAAAAGCCCAGGTAATCAGGGCGCCGGGGATCACCAGCCAGACGATGATGGCCCATCGCCAGACACCGGTGAGACCACGCAGTCCCATATAGTAATCCCCGATCAGCAGGCCCTTGATGAGCGCAAGCCCGAGTACAATGAGTGAAATACTGAGCCCGGACAGACCGAGCTGACCCGTCAACCAGGTCACCAGGCTCAAGACTACCAGAGTCAGGTAGACAAAGGTGCAGGGTCTGATGGAATAAAAAATTTGAGTGCCTGTTGCTGCGCGCATGATGATTTTAGTGTCCGAGTTATCGCATAATATAGACGAGAGGGAATAGTATCAGCCAGATAATATCCACCATATGCCAGTAGCTGGCACCGGTTTCAACACCGGTATGTTCAGCTGCACTGTAATGCCCCTGTCGGGTCTTGATAGTCACCGCAGTCAGGATGACCATACCCATGATCACATGCATGAAATGAAAAAAAGTCAGTGACAGGTAGAACATATAAAATAGATTTGTTCTGAGATTAATCCCGGCCTGATAGTGGTGCACATATTCACCTGACTTTATGATCAGAAAAACACAACCCATTGCCAAAGCGGCTATTAACCACTGAATGCATTGCTGTGTTTTAGCTTCGCGGATCGCGGCCACTGCGCGCATAACGAAGTAGCTGCTGCTAATTAAAGCCAGCGTGTTAATAAATGCTGCATTAGCATCAAGTGTTAATTGACAGGTATTAAACAATTCAGCATTGTTGGCACGGGTCAATGCGTAAGCAGAAAAAAAGACAGCGAAGACCAGCAGTTCAGCAAGAATAAATACCCAGATTGCGAGATCACCTGGTGGGTAAATTCTGTCGTGAGTGGCAGCTTGCAGGTATTGAGCGTCCTTGCTCGTTCTTTCGTTGTCAGGCCTGCTCAGGTTCATTTGATCCTGCGAAGAAGCTGATGATGTATATGATCAGCCCGATCAAAAATACCACACCTGCTGCTTCACGCATCCAGTAGAACAGTTCAAGTCTTTCCTGCACTGCCATGAAGGGTTGCGGGTTATCTGTATAGCGTTGTGTATAGACCTGGAGTACACCGGCGGCGGTCAGGAACAGGGTGATGAACACCATCGATACTGTCATCAGCCAGAACGACCACATTTCCAGTATCTGAGACTTGCCGCTGTTCGCCGCTTTGCGCCCGCGCAACATTGGCATCGCGTATGAAATGATGGTTAAGACGATCATGGCGTAGGCACCATAGAACGCCATGTGGCCATGTGCAGCGGTGATCTGTGTGCCGTGGGTATAGTAGTTGACCGGTGCCAGCGTGTGCATAAAGCCCCAGACTCCAGCACCGAGGAAGGCCATCACTGAAGTCCCCAGCGCCCAGAGCACGGCTGCCTGATTGGGGTGGTTACGACGGCGTTGGTTCACCATATTGAAGGCAAACACGGTCATCATAAAGAAGGGCAGCGGTTCCAGAGCTGAAAAAATAGACCCCCACCATTGCCAGTATCCCGGCAGACCGATCCAGAAAAAGTGGTGGCCGGTACCAATGATGCCGGTAATCAGTGCCAGAGCGATAATCACGTACAGCCATTTCTCAATTACTTCACGATCGACACCTGTGGTTTTAATCAGCACAAAAGCCAGGATAGCACCGAGAATTAATTCCCAGACACCTTCGACCCAGAGATGCACCACAAACCACCAGTAGAGTTTGTCTCGCACCAGATTGTCTGGATTGAAGAAAGAGAACAGGAAAAAAACAGCAAGACCGACCAGGCCAATGAAGAGCACCAGAGTGATGACGGTTTTTCGCCCCTTAAGCATGGTCATGCCGAGGTTAAACAGAAACGCCAGCGCGACGATCACAATCCCGATCTTGGTGATGGTTGGTTGTTCGAGAAACTCGCGTCCCATGGTGGGTAGTAAACTGTTGCCGGTCATTTCTGCCAAAGTGGCATACGGCACCAGCAAATAACCGAGAATGGTGAGCGCGCCAGCGATCAGGAATACCCAGAACATTAACAGCGCAAGCTTCGGGCTATACAGTTCACATTCAGATTCTTCTGGCACCAGGTAGTAGGCAGCACCCATGAAGCCGAACAGTATCCAGACGATCAGTAGATTGGTGTGGACCATGCGCGCCACGTTAAACGGGATTTCTGGAAACAGAAAGTCCCCGATAACATATTGCAGACCCATGATCAGACCAAAGAGAATCTGGCCGACGAATAAACCGATGGCGGCGATAAAATAAGGTTTGGCTACGGCTTGTGATTGATATTGCATAATATATTCCCCTTAACCTTGAATATTGGGTGGCCAGTTGCTGTTCTTGATTCCCGATGAGTACTTCAGAAATTCGGCAACTGCATTCAGGTCTTTTTCAGAAAGATTGAACTGCGGCATGCTACGACGACCGGGAATACCCTCTTTGGGTCTGCTTGCAATAAAGGCTTTAATCGCTTCAGTGCTGTTGCCAAAGCGGGTGTAGACATTACCCAGTTCAGGTGCGAAATAAGCCCCTTCGCCCAGCAGGGAATGACAACCTATGCAGTTGTTTTGCTCCCAGACAAGTTTGCCAAGGGCGACTTCTTCAGTAATCGCCTGTCGATTATCAGTGTCAGGCAAGCTGGATTCTGAATCGAAAACAAGCGCTGCAAAAAGCAGCATGAAAAACAGACTGCCGCCGTAAAAAATATTGCGAGCCATGGATTTTGTGAAAGTTTTAGACATACGCCGAACCCCCTCTTCTTGTTGGTTTGCACCGAATTAGAGCATTGATAGCAACCACTGATAATGACATAGATCAAAGAAAACCTGAGTAAAACACTCAGGTATAGTAATGGCATTCGCTGGGTACGCCGAGGTCATTACTTGCGCCAGTCAATTAAGTTCTTGTTTTTTTTTGTGGCGGCACAGGCATAGGCACATGGATCCATAGCAGCCACGACTATGCGAATAAAGTCGTATCTGCATGCTCTGCCTGACACTGGGCTTTTCTCTCTAAGGTGGTCAATACCCCCCCTTACACGGATCTGCGCAGCAACTGCCTGCTGCGATTAGCAGGATTTCAGTTCAGATTGGATACAATGCGGGTATGACTTGATCCAGATCAAACAGTGTATTTTTAGCTGGCTTAACATCCACAAGATGTAGTGAACAACAACAACAACAGCACTATATCTGGTGTTTTGCCGCACTGGTGAGGTCGGGAGATACGTTTATGAATGCCAATGCCCATTCGATAAAAGAGGCAGGCAAATACGCCGAAATTCGCTTACAGCCCGCTTCGCTGGATATCTGGCAGCGCAAATACCAGCTCAAAACCAGTCACGATGAGGCCGTCGATAAAACGGTTGAAGCCACCTTTAGTCGAGTGGCGCGTGCGCTGGCTGATATTGAAACTACGCCTGAGACACAGGCTCTCTGGTACGAAAAATTTCTCTGGGCACTGAAGCGCGGTGCAGTACCAGCCGGACGCATCCTGTCCAATGCCGGGGCGCAGGCCTACAAGCCAGCTGCGTCGACGATTAACTGCACCGTTTCCGGCAAGATTCAGGATTCGATGAACTCGATCCTGAAAAAAGTCCACGAAGCCGGGATCACGTTGAAATCCGGTGCCGGTATCGGTTACGAATTTTCCACGCTGCGGCCCCGAGGGGCCTGGGTGTCGGGTGCCGGTGCGCAGACCTCGGGGCCGTTGTCGTTCATGGATATTTACGACAAACTATGTTTTACCATTTCCTCAGCCGGGGGACGTCGGGGCGCGCAAATGGCGACCTTTGATGTCGGTCATCCTGATGTGCTCGAGTTCATCGAGGCGAAGCGTGAAAACGGTCGTCTGCGCCAGTTCAACCTGTCCTTATTGATCACCAGTGAGTTTGTCGAAGCCGTCAAACAGAACACCAGCTGGCCGCTGGCGTTTCCCGTGATGCAGGAAGAAATTGACGGTCTGCAATTACAGCTCGACGATGCAGAGCACATCATCTGGCGCAACTGGCCGACCCAGGGCAAGTACGTGGTGAATGCCGCCGGACAGGTGGCCTGTCGGATTTACAAAACAGTCGCCGCGCGCCAGCTCTGGGATGCAATCATGAAATCGACCTATGATTATGCCGAGCCGGGTTTTATTCTGATCGACGAATACAACGAAATGAACAACAACTGGTTTTGCGAAGAGATACGCAGCACCAACCCCTGCGGCGAACAGGGGCTGCCCGAATACGGTGCCTGTCTGCTCGGTTCGATCAATCTGACTCAACTGGTGCAACAACCGTTTACTGCAGAGGCGCATTTTGACTGGGAACAATACCGCGAACTGGTAAAAGTCTTCACCCGCATGCTGGACAACGTGGTCGAGATCAACGGTCTGCCACTGGAACAGCAGCGCGAAGAAATCATCAACAAGCGTCGCCACGGCATGGGCTATTTGGGTCTCGGTTCGGCGCTCACCATGCTGGGGCAGCGCTATGGTTCGCAGGCTTCAATCGAATTTACCGAAAAAGTAACCCGTGAATTAGCGTTGGCGGGCTGGGAATGCGCGCTCGAACTGGCGCGTGAAAAAGGTCCGGCGCCATTATTAACGCAGGAGTTTACAGTCGATGAGGCAATGTTGCATCGACGTCCAGACATGCTAACCGATGGCTTCAAACCGGGTGACAAAGTGCCGGGCAGGGTGTTACACGCAAAATACAGTCGTTACATGCAAAAAATAGCCGAGATTGATCCTGCCCTGGTGGCCGCACTGGCCGAAACCGGCGCGCGTTTTACTCATCACAGCTCGATTGCACCCACTGGTACTATTGCTTTATCAGTGGGTAATAACGCGAGCAATGGTATTGAACCCAGTTTTGCGCATCATTATTCGCGCAATATTATCCGTGAGGGTAAAAAGTCCAAGGAAAAAGTTGACGTCTGGTCGTACGAGTTACTGGCGTATCGAGAGCTGATAAATCCGCAGGCAAGGCCGTATTCGGAAAATGTGAGTGAACAACTGCCCGGGTATTTTATTGGTGCTGATGAAGTTAGTCCGATACAGCATATCGATATCCAGGCGGCGGCGCAGAAATGGGTTGATTCTTCGATTTCGAAGACGGTCAATATCCCTGTGGATTTTCCTTATCAGAGTTTCAAAGATGTTTATATGTACGCCTATGAAAAGAAACTGAAGGGTTGCACCACATTTAGATTTAATCCAGAAGTATTTCAGGGTGTGCTGGTGAATGAAAAAGACCTGGCGAACACCCACTACCGATTCATTCTCGAAGATGGTACGAGTATTGATGTGAAAGGTAATGAAGCAATCGTTTACGACGGTGAACAGCATACCGCAGCGAATCTGTACGATGCATTAAAAGAAGGCTATTACGGAAAACATTGAAGATTTAGGCAAGATAATAATAGAGGTGGAGCAATGGCGCTAGAAATAAAACAAAAAATTGTGGCGTATGAAGTTGTCAATGCAGGTGATGAGGCTGGTTGCGAAGGCACGGGTCCAGCCAGTGAAAGTGATCGCAAACAGAGTGCTACAGTAGAGAAAAAAGAGGCAGGTGATAAACAGGCCGCTAGTGCGGAAATTATTCAAATGCACGAAAAACTCGAGCGACCAGAGATGATTCTGGGCTCGACCTACAAAATAAAAACGCCACAGTCCGAGCATGCGCTGTATATCACAATTAATGATGTTGTCCTGAATCCGGGGACCGAGCATGAGATTCGGCGGCCGTATGAGATATTTATTAACTCAAAAAATATGGATCATTTTCAGTGGATTGTCGCGCTAACGCGAATCATCTCGGCGGTATTCAGAAAAGGTGGTGATGTAACTTTTCTAGTGGATGAATTGCGCAGTGTGTTTGACCCGCGCGGTGGCTATTTCAAAAGCGGTGGTAAATACAAACCCTCACTGGTGGCAGAGATTGGCGATGCTATTGAGTGTCATATGAAAATGATCGGCATGATCGAAGACGAGGCGATGGATGAGCGCCAGCGAGAAATGTTGCTGGCAAAACGGAAGGAATACGAAGCCTTTCATCATGCTGATGAGGGTCACGTCACAAACACGCCAGCAACAGATTTTCCGCCGATGTCGAAATTGTGCAAAAAATGCCATACCAAAGCAGTTATCAGCATGGATGGCTGTATGACCTGCCTGAATTGCGGTGATTCCAAATGCGGGTA
The DNA here is from genome assembly GCA_030148865.1 of Gammaproteobacteria bacterium. Classification (GTDB taxonomy): domain Bacteria; phylum Pseudomonadota; class Gammaproteobacteria; order SZUA-229; family SZUA-229; genus JASBSR01. The sequence continues at coordinate 125,330 of JASBSR010000040.1, read as the reverse complement.
ATGAATCAGCCAGCGCAAGGTAAAGAAATATCAGGTCTAAAAACAGCCAGTTTGAAAACAGCAGGTCGAACACGAATATTATACTGGCCAGACATGGTGTTCGGCCCAGTCAATCTCTGGAGTCTGCCGTCGGCCGCATTTTTTTACAGCCGGCGCAAATTAATGAATACGCTCAAATCAGACAATGTCTAAATCTACAACGCACTGTGGCAGTCTGGCAGAATTACTTGATATGGATCATTAATTTTATAGTGCAGTTGTAGAAAATAGCCGTTCAAAACTATCTGGGTCGAGAATGAATCTTAGTAACTACGTCAATACATTCGGTCAGGATACGTTGCGGCGCTACGGCGAGCGTGTGCACAAAATTGCTATCGACGCTGGTTTTACCTGTCCCAACCGTGATGGCAGCATTGGTCGGGGCGGTTGCACGTTCTGTAATAATATTTCATTCAGTCCGAATGGACGCAGACCTGATTCAATTGCTGAGCAGATTGAGTCTGGCAGGCAGGTGATTAGCAGGCGCACCGGTGCAAAAAAATATATGGCCTACTTTCAGGCGTACACCAATACCTATGCCGATGTCGAGGAGCTTAGTCGTTTATATAATCAGGCGCTAAGCCAGCCAGATGTGATCGGGCTTGATATCGGCACACGTCCCGACTGCGTGCCGGATAAAGTGCTTGATCTACTCGTAGATTATCAACAGCAGGGCTATGAGGTCTGGCTGGAACTCGGTTTGCAGTCTGCGCATGATGCGACTCTGGATCGGGTTAATCGGGGGCATGGTTTTGCTGAATATCGGCAGGCGGTGCAACGGGCACGCTGCCGGGGTATAAAAGTGTGCGCCCATTTAATTCTTGGTCTTCCCGGTGAATCCAGGGATCACTATATTGCTTCACTGGAGCGTGTCCTGAGTCTTGGTATAGACGGTCTCAAGTTGCATCCGCTGCATGTGGTGAAGGGTACGCAGCTGGCCAACGAATGGCGTCGTGGTGAGTATCGGGCATTAACCCTGGAAGATTACGTTGCTGATGCAGTCGAGCTGGTCAGACGGACACCTGAGGAGGTTGTGTTTCATCGCCTCACGGGTACGGCATCATCCAGTATTCTACTGGCACCCGACTGGTGCTCAAAAAAATGGCAGGTGCTAAATCGTATCACAGCTGCGCTGGCCAGGCAGGCGAAGAATCCTGATAAAAATACTGGTCAGCAAACACCATCGATCCCGCGCTGGCACAAAGTGTGTTCGGTGTGACCGTGCCATCATCGCGAACAAAAGCTATGCTGGATTCTAATCGAAAGTATCATTGGGAGCAGGTCTATCAGAACAAGATCGCGACCGAAGTCAGCTGGTATCAGCAGCATCCAGAATGTTCACTTGAGCTTGTACAGGCATGCGGTGTTGGTGGTACAGCGCGGATTATTGACATTGGTGCTGGTGCATCCACACTGGTGGATTATTTACTGGCAGCGGGATATCAAAATTTGACTGTGCTTGATATTGCACGTGGTGCTATCGAACAGGCGAGGTCACGTCTTGGCAAGCATGCTGACAGGGTTGTCTGGCTTGAGCATGATATTACACGGCTGGATACCACCACACTTGTTGCAGATGGAAAATATGATATCTGGCATGATCGGGCCGTATTTCATTTTCTGACAGATCCGCATGATCAGGAAAAATACGTGAGTGCGGTATGCTGTGCTTTAAAACCGGGGGCACAGCTTATTATGGCTACCTTTGGTCTGGATGGTCCAGAAAAATGCAGTGGTCTGGAGATTGTGCGTTACAGTCCAGAGACTATCTCAGCTATGCTGGGCGATTCTTTCCAACTTATTGAAACGCGTACAGAGAAACATGTGACACCGAGCTCGGCTTTACAAAACTTTATTTATTGTCGGTTTATAAGACTGTAATCAGAATACTGGAGCACTATTATGGAACTTGTTTGTCCTGCAGGTAATTTACCATCGCTCAAAGCGGCTGTGGATAACGGTGCCAGTGCAGTTTATATGGGTTTTTGTGACGATACCAATGCGCGGCATTTTGCAGGTCTGAATTTTAATGAAGCACGTGCCGAGGAAGGTATTCGTTATGCACATGATCATGCGGTGAAAGTATTTGTTGCGATCAACACCTATCCACAGGATTCTGGCTGGTCTCGTTGGCAACGATCAGTTGATCATGCAGCTGATCTTGGGGTTGATGCACTCATTCTTGCTGATACTGGTGTGATGGAATATGCACATCATCGTTGGCCCAAGCTTCGCCTGCATTTATCCGTACAGGCATCAGCCACCAGCGCAGAAGCGATTGCGTTTTATCAGCAAAACTTTTCCATTCAGCGCGTTGTTCTGCCGCGCGTGTTATCGCTCAGGCAGGTGGAACGCGTGGCGCAGACCAGCCCGGTACCGATTGAGGTATTTGGCTTTGGTAGCCTCTGTGTCATGGTAGAAGGGCGTTGTATGTTGTCTTCGTATGTGACCGGTCGTTCGCCCAATACCTTTGGTGCCTGTTCACCAGCAAATGCGGTTAGCTGGACAGAAACTCCGGATGGACTTGAGACACGGCTTAACCATGTGCTGATCGATCGCCATGCTGTGGGAGAATCGGCCGGCTATCCGACGTTGTGTAAAGGGCGTTTTAATGTTGCTAACAATACTTATTACGCGATTGAAGAACCCACCAGCCTGAATACTCTGGCAATATTGCCAAAATTACAATCTGTCGGTGTGGCAGCAATTAAAATCGAAGGTCGCCAGCGTAGTCCGGCCTATGTTGCGCAGGTGACAACAGTATGGCGTGCTGCGATTGATGCCTGTCTAAAAAATCCTGATACTTTCAAAGTAGATTCAGCGTGGTTGTCAGTGCTTGAGAAAGTATCAGAAGGTTCGCAAACCACACTGGGCGCTTATCATCGACCGTGGCAGTGATGAATAAACGAAACGTGAAAAGCCTGTATCCGAATGTTTCTGTCGGGTATAAAAAATGTTAAATAAATTCAGGCCAAAGCTTTCACTCGGGCCAATCCTTTATTTCTGGCCGCGTGAAGACGTGTTCAGGTTTTATGAAGGTATTGCAAAAACGCCGGTAGACATTATTTATCTGGGTGAAACCGTGTGTTCAAAGCGCCGTGTCATGCGTCTTGATGACTGGCTGCAGCTGGCCATCATGTTGCAACAGTCAGGTAAGCAGGTGGCGTTGTCAACGCTGACCTTGCTGGAGGCAGGCTCTGAACTGAGCACACTGAGAAAAATCTGCAGCAATAATCAATATCTGGTGGAAGCCAATGATATGGCCGGAGTACAGATGATGTCTGGTAAAACCTCATTTGTGACAGGACCCGCGCTCAATATTTATAACTCACAGACTTTATCAGTGCTGACAAAACTTGGCTTGCAGCGCTGGACACTGCCCGTCGAGTTATCAAAAGCGACATTGATAGAGCTTCACCAGAATCGTCCCGAGGGGATTGAAACAGAAGTGTTTGTGTTTGGCAGGCTGCCACTGGCTTATTCGGCCAGATGTTTTACCGCACGTGCACACAATCTGGCCAAAGATGATTGCCAGTTCAGGTGTCTGGACTATCCAGATGGACTCATGCTACGCACCCGAGAGGATGAGTCGTTTCTTGTTCTCAATGGCATCCAGACACAGTCAGCAAAAACTCATAATCTGATTCGGGATGTGGATGATTTTATCGATCTTGGCATAGATGTATTACGCATCAGCCCACAGTCAAATAATACAGAACAGATTATTAAGACTTTTGACAGACATTTGCAGGGACAGGTTACCGCCAGTGAGGCTGATACTATTCTTCAGCAATACATTATGTCAGGTGCATGTAACGGTTACTGGCATGCACAGGCTGGCATGATGATGGCCGACCCGAACAAGCAGAGATCTTCCACATGATACAGAAAGCATCTACCCATGCTACCACTAAAATTTCTGATCGATACAGGTATGGTAATCCATTCGATCTTGATGATGACAAGGCCTATCGGGTCTGGCGAGAAAATAAACTCGATGACTATCCGGAAAAAATCGAAGACCTGATCGTTGAAATCAATAACCCGGCAGTTTTAAGTCGTGCGGAATTTAATGCGATACATGCTCTGGTCGCTAAAACCAATATGGCAATTTATGCGGGAAAAACGGGCAATAATCCTGACAAAGACATCCCTGTGAAATTCGGTGAACAGTTTGGTCTGACTGAGCTGGATGATAATGCGGGTTCAGAAGAGGGTGTAACATCGCTAACCGTGGTTTCAGGTGACTGGCGTGATGCGTATATTCCCTACACTAATAAACCTATACACTGGCACACAGACGGCTACTATAATTCACTCAATCAACAAATTGGTGCGCTGTTCCTGCATTGCGTAACTCCTGCGGCAAGTGGCGGCGAGAATGCTTTGCTGGATCATGAGCTGGCGTATATCCACCTGCGCGATTATAACCCGGATTTTATTCGAGTATTATCAATGGGGGATGCAATGACCATTCCGGCGAATATAAATCATGGTAAGGAACTCCGACCGCAGCGCTCCGGTCCAGTGTTTTCCGTGATGTCGGACGGTCATTTACATATGCGCTATACGGCGCGCACACACAGCATTGAATGGAAAGATGATGCAGTAACACAGGCCGCATTGAAAGTACTGACTGAATATCTACATTCATCATCCACTTATATTTATCGCGCTACACTTCAGCCTGGTCAGGGACTGGTGAGTAATAATGTATTGCATGATCGGTCAGGTTTTGAAGATAATGATGAAAACAAACGTCTATTATACAGATTGCGTTATTTTAGCCGAACAGGTGCTACCTGAATTTCAGGTATTGATAATGAATCGTAAACAACGCCCGTTGGACAGATCATCCTGTTCGATCGGTCTGTTATCAGGCGGGCACCAGTCTTTGATAACGCGCCGTCGATTTTTGCTGGCCGCTGCCGGTGGTAGCCTGGCGACGATGTTTTCTATGGCATCTCATGCTGCTACGAATAAGCTGGAGATCTCTGATTCATGGTTGGTGATAGACAGCGTTCAGCAACATCTGTTTCCTGTCGAAACGAACGCACCGGGTGCGCGTGACATCAATGCCCTGAGCTATTTAAAATTTGTCATGACAGACACCACGCTAGACAGTGAGAGTCGTGAGTTTATCATCAAAGGCTCAGGCTGGCTGGAAGGCATCGCACAACAAATGTATAAGGCTTCATTTATTGTGTTACCCGATGCTAAACGTGAAAAGGTATTGCGACGTATTGCCAGCAGCGAAGCTGGTGAGAACTGGCTGTCGACAGTATTATTGTACATTGTTGAAGCTTTGTTAACAGACCCTGTTTATGGCGGTAATACTGATATGGCTGGCTGGAAGTGGTTGCAGCATGTACCGGGTTTTCCGCGACCACCGCCGGATAAAACTTTTCTAAAGTTGCTGTCGTGAACGATTTTGATGTTTGCATCATCGGTAGTGGCGCGGGCGGTGGCCCGGTGGCGCTGACTCTGGCTGAGGCGGGGCATTCGGTTGTAGTGCTGGAAAAAGGTCCGTGGTTTAGCGAAAAAGATTTTTATAAAGACGAACTGGCCTGTTGCCGACGCAGTGTTTATACTCCTAATCTTCGTGATGAACAGCATGTCATAGAAGAAGCGGACGCCAACGGCTGGTCGGCAACAGCCACAGCAGAATCTGGCTGGGATTTCTGGAACGGTAACTGCGTTGGTGGTGCCAGTAATTTCATGAGCGGTTTTTTTCACCGTTTGAAACCAGTCGATTTTCATCAGCTCAGCGAGTTTGGTGAAATCGCTGGTGCTAATCGTGTCGACTGGCCGATCAGCTATCAGGATCTGGCGCCCTATTATGACAAGGTCGAGCAAATTATTGGTGTTTCGGGAAAATATGAGCCACACAAAAATATTGAACCGCGTACCGGCGGCTTTCCATATCCACCTGCAACAGAGCATGGGGTTGCCAGCTGGATAGACAAGGCCTGCGCTGAACTCGGCTACCATAGCCTGCGTGTACCACGAGCGATTTTATCAAAACCGGTCGGGAATAGACGCAGCTGCGAGTATTCAGGCTATTGTGGAAGCTATGGATGTGCCTCTGGCGCCAAAGGAAGTTCGCGCGCGGCATTGCTCGACCATGCCGTTGCCACCGGGCGTTGTGAAATTCGCCCGTATAGCAAGGTCACGCGTTTAATCAGTGATGCTAAAGCACAAATTAGTCAGGTCGAGTACTTTAACGCTGATGGTGAAAAAAAATACCTTAACGCGCGAGTCTATGTGGTGGCCTGTCAGGCGATTGAAACTTCACGCCTGTTGCTGTGCTCGACAGGTACTTGTTTCCCACATGGACTGGCTAATAATCATGGCCAGGTAGGTAAAAATTTGTTGTTCTCAGCGGGTGGCTCTGGCAGTGGTGATTTTAATTATGCCGACCTGTCGCCAGAAAAACTCACACAGCTTAAGCAATTGGGGCCATTCATTAATCGTGCACTGGATGACTGGTATACCATCAATGATGCAAGCCTCGGTACGGAGCGTCTCAAGGGTGGAATTGTTGAGTTTTTGTTCGCGCATCCCAACCCGACGGGTAAAGCCAACAACCTGAAGTGGCAGAATGATCAGCTGATCTGGGGCAAAGCGTTCAAGCGTAGACTGGAAAACTGGTTTACCACGGACCGCAGTTTAAAGTTTGAAGTATTTAACGACTGGCTGCCGAATGACAATTGTTTTGTCAGTCTGGATTCCAGAATTAAAGACCGATGGGGAACTCCAGTGGCTAAAGTACGCATCGGGTACCATCCGCATGATCTGAAAATTGCACATTATCTAGCTGACAAAGGTGAGCGAGTGCTAGAACAAATGGGGGCGGTACGTATTGATTCAAACGTCAGTGGCGCACCGCCCGCTAATCTGGTTGCTGGCGGCTGTCGCTTTGGCCATGATCCAAAGACATCGGTGCTGGATGTTAACTGTCGCACACACGAAGTCGAAAATCTATTTATTACCGATGGCAGTTTTATGCCTACGGGTGGCAGTGTGCCCTATACCTGGACGATTTATGCGAATGCATTTCGAGTGGCGGATAAAATAAAAACACTGTAACCCGGTATATTGAAAAACATGAGTCCACAACCAATGCAAATGAATGCGAGCAAAAGTAAAAATTATAAGCCAGACACAAATAAGGTAAAAAGATATTGGTCGGGTTTTATGTTCGTAAACCTGGCATTTTCATAGCATGATAATTAATATTTTTTGATTCGCATTCATTTGCATTGTTTGCGGACTAATTATTTTTTGATTATCCGATTTATTATTCTGATAAGCATTCTGTGGGAGAAAAAACTTATGACCATCAGGGCATGAGATCCTTCACAAAAGCAGCTCAGGATGACAGGACGGATTCTGTCATCCTGATGAGCGTTTTATGCGAAGAGGAATCTTTCACCACTGAAGCATGAGATCCCTTCGCTATTGCTCGGGATTGACAGTGAGCTTACCTTAAAAAACAAAATATTTTCCACAAGCTGCGCCAAGGAGGCGAAGGTAAAACCCGACCAATATCTTTTTGCGTTATTTGCGGCGGGTTTATAGTTTTTTCGGAGCAGATAATTTTTATTCGTCTCCATTATTTATCTGACGTTTCCACCGGCAGGCCAGCAACCCGCCATTCAGGATAGCCACCTTCCAGGCGGCGTGCTGTGCGACCCTTTTTGCGCAGGCGTGCAACCGCATCATACGCCAGCACGCAATGCGGGCCGCGGCAGTAAGCGATGACTTCTTTCTCCTTGCCCAGTTTTTCGAGCTGGCTGTCGAGCTCAGTCAGGGGGATATTAATCGCACCCTTGAGATGGCCGGCTTTATATTCTTCCGCAGGACGCACATCGATCACCGTCACCAGACCGTCTTTGACACGTTGCAGTAGCTCCTCGCTGGCAATGGGCTCCAGTTTGTCCTTGATCGTCAGGTAAGCGTTGATGAGCCGATCGATTTCGGCCATTCGCGCTTCGGCCACACTGCGCAGGCTGTCCAGCAGTGCTATCACATCATCACCCGAGAGCCGATAGTAGACTTTGAGACCCTGCTTGCGTGACAGCACCAGACCGGTCTGTCTGAGCTGCTGTAAATGTTGTGAAGTATTGGCCACGCTCAGCCCCGAGACCTCGGCGAGGGCGTCTACACTGCGTTCGCCCTGCGCCAGAAATTCCATTAATTCCAGCCGGTTAGCATTGCTCAGCGCTTTGGCCACACGGGCGAACTGGGCGAACAGATCATGTTTGAAATTGACTATTGACATTACAGTTAATCGTATTAAGATACTATTCAAGTACTCTATTGAATACTTGCGAATTATTATGATAGCAGAAAATCTGGACTGAATGCCAGTTAACCGTAAAGAGGGTGGCCATGGGTATGAATGAATTTGTCAGCAATAACGAGGTGATTATCCGACTCAGCTTTTTTCTGGGAGTGTTTGCTGTCATGGCGCTCTGGGAATTCATCGCCCCGCGTCGTGCACTTAGAGTATCCAAAGCGGTACGCTGGGCCAATAACCTGGGTCTGGTGGTACTCAACAGTGTTGTGCTGCGTCTGTTATTTCCGGCGGCAGCTGTGGGCATGGCCAGCTTTGCCAGTAGCCAGGGCTGGGGGCTATTGAATTATTACCAGACACCTTTTCCGCTGGCAGTGATCGTTTCTGTTGTTGCTCTGGATTTAATTATCTATCTACAACACGTCATGGTGCATGCTGTACCAGCACTGTGGAGACTGCACCGGGTACATCATGCCGATATAGATTTTGATGTCACCACTGGCGCGCGTTTTCATCCCATCGAAATCATTCTGTCCATGCTTATAAAATTTGCAACCATTATGGTACTTGGGCCGCCGGTAGTAGCTGTTATTATTTTTGAAGTTCTACTGAATGCCACAGCTATGTTCAATCACAGTAATGTTCGCATTCCAGCGCGCATCGATAAAGTAGTGCGCCTGTTCGTGGTTACTCCCGATATGCATCGTGTGCATCATTCAGTCGAAGATGATGAAGCCAACAGTAACTTTGGTTTTAACCTGCCCTGGTGGGATCGGTTATTTGGCACTTATCGGGATCAGCCGCGCGCGGGTCATGAGAATATGACAATCGGTATTCACAAGTATAACGATCCCAGGCTGGTTTCGTGGCTGCACGGCATACTGGTGTTACCGTTTATTGGCAAGATAAGCAGTTATGCCATTAATCGTCGTGAGTGGAGTGGTAATGATGAAAAATAACCGCTGGATACGTATATTGATAATTCTGGGTCTCGGTGCAGGCATTGTTTTAGCAATTATTTATCGAGAACACTTTGATGCGGCTGCACTCGAAGCCTGGATCAATGATGCAGGCGCATTGGCGCCAGTGGTATTTATGCTGGTGTATGCGCTGGCCACTGTGTTGTTTTTACCAGGATCCGTGTTAACACTTGCTGGTGGTGCTTTGTTTGGCCCAGTACTGGGAACATTCTACAATCTGACGGGGGCGACCCTGGGAGCCTTGCTGGGATTTTTAATATCTCGTTATCTTGCCTCAGGCTGGGTTGAAGAAAAAACCGGAGGCAGGGTAAAACAACTCATTAACGGCGTGGAATCGGAAGGCTGGCGTTTTGTGGCCTTTGTCAGGCTGATGCCATTGTTTCCTTTTAACCTGCTGAATTATGCGCTTGGCTTAACACGAATTTCGGTGTTGCATTATGTGATAGCGAGCTATGTGTTCATGTTGCCGGGCGCCGTGGCCTATACCTACATTGGCTACGTGGGCCGTGAGGCTATCGGCGGCAACGAAGGCTTGATTCAAAAAATATTAATTGCGCTTGCCCTGCTTGCAACAGTTTCATTTTTACCGCGTTTGATTGCGAGCATACGACGAGGTCCGGTGATTGATATTCCTGAGTTAAAAAAACGTATTGATAATAATGAAACCTTAGTACTGGATGTGCGTACCGCTGATGATTTTGTTGGTGAGCAGGGGCATATCGAGGGCGCAGTTAATATTGCTGTAGAAGAATTACCGAGTCGATTCAATGAATTAAGCGAGTATCTCGAACATCCGGTTGCACTGGTGTGCAGAACTGACAAGCGCTCTGCAAAAGCGGCATTACTACTAACAAGACAGGGTTTTCATGATGTACATGTTGTGCGTGGTGGAATGACAAAGTGGATCGAGGCTAATTTGCCAGTGGTTCACTAAAACAACTGAGTTTATGACAGCTAATTGTCGGGAGGTCATCATGAATGCAGATATAAAAATTGCTGATATTACTGTTCATCTGCACCCGGAAAGCTCGTGTGATGACAGAGATAAAGTCGAACAGGGACTGCGCAGTCATGATGGCGTGATTTCGGTTCATTTTAATGATGAAGAACATCCGCATATTATGCTGGTGGCCTATAACCCGGAAGCTGTTAGTTCGGAGGTCTTGCTTGGCGAGATAAGAAAATGTGATGCTAAAGCAGTGATGGTAAGTATGTAACTGTTACAGTTGATGCTGCATTGGACTGCACTATCATTTTGATTCGAAGTATACGTTAGATGTAAATGCCCAGTACGAGGAGAAAGAGATGAATATTTTGATCATTCTTAACGATCCGCCTTATGGCACGGAGCGCAGTTTTAACGGCCTGCGTGTCGCCAAAGCGGTGAGTAATGAAAGTTGCAAAGTGACGGTATTTCTGATGGCTGATGCGGTGAGCTGCGGCAAACATGGGCAAAAAGTACCGCAGGGTTTTTACAATCTTGAACTCATGCTCAAGTCTGTACTGCGACAGGGCGAGGTGCTGGTCTGTGGTACCTGCATGGACGCACGCGGTTTGATTGATGGGGAACTGATTGAAGGCGCTCGGCGAAGTACCATGCAGGAGCTTTCAGAACACATAATTAATGCTAACAAAACCCTGGTATTTTAGTGGAAGTTGTTATGCCAGAAGTCATCATTGTTGTGAAAAGTACTGCTTGCCCTGAAGCTGCTGTGGCCGGATGACGAGCTGAAAAATGAAGGCGTTATAAGTAATGGCGTGAAAAATTATGAGTATCAACAAAAATGCGGATAAGACAATTCTTGTTCTTGGTGGAGGCATAGGTGGTATCACAGTTGCCAGCCTCCTGCGCAAAAAACTATTAGGCAGTCATCGCGTCATACTCGCTGAACGTGAATCAAATTTTGTATTTGCACCGTCATTTTTGTGGTTGATGACCGGCTTACGCAAGACCAGTAATATTTCGCGACCGCTGTCAAAATTAGAAAGTACGGGCATTGAACTTATTCGTGGTGAGATTAGCAAGATTGATCCGGAACAAAGGTCGGTACAGGTGAATGGCGCTGACGTCAAAGCAGATTATCTTGTTATCGCACTGGGAGCAGAACTGATACCGGAAACAGTGCCCGGCCTTGTTGAAGCAGGTCATAATTTATATACGCTCGCTGGTGCTGAAGCCTTGCGTGATGCTCGGCTTGAATTTCGTAAAGGGCATCTTGTGGTTCTGGTCAGCGGCGTACCATTCAAGTGTCCGGCAGCACCTTATGAAGCGGCGATGTTGCTGGAGTCTGACTGTCGCCAGCGCAATGTGCGTGACAGTATTAGCATTGATCTTTTTACACCAGAGCCCGGACCGATGGGTGTCGCGGGACCAGAAGTATCCGGACAGGTTCGGCAGATGGTTGAAAGCAAGGATGTTCATTATTACCCCGAACATACTGTGACTCGGGTTGAGCCTGAGACAAAACGCATTATTTTTAGCAATGGTACGGTGGTAAGCTATGATTTTCTGGTTTATGTTCCGCCGCATCGAGCACCGCAAGTCGTTATTGATGCCGACTTAACCGGGTCATCTGGTTGGGTGCCGGTTGATCGGAGTACCCTGGAAACACGTTTCCCCGGTGTGTATGCGATAGGTGATGTCACCGATATCCCGCTTACTATCGGCAAACCCCTGCCTAAGGCCGGGGTGTTCGCCCATGGCGAGGCTGAGGTGGTGGCGAACAACCTGGCGCATGTGATAACCAATAAAGGCAGGCTGGTGGCATTCGATGGCGGTGGTGAATGTTTTGTCGAAATTGGTGACGGTCAGGCTGGTTTCGGTAGTGGGAATTTCTTTGCCGAACCCAGTCCACAAATTAAACTCCAGCAACCGAGTCGTATGTTGCACCTGGCTAAGGTGGCGTTTGAAAAATACTGGCTGTTTAAATGGTTCTAGATTACTTCGCTGTTGTGATCTAAGGCTGGAGTTCAGGTATATAATCACCTCGGCCAGTGGCTTATTAGATACCTGCCCTGGTGATGATATTAATCGGTCATTACAATCGAAAACTACAGCCTGAACAGACGCTCATAGACAGGCAAAAACTTTTGTAATGCTGATTCAAGATAAGCAGGGGTTTTGTATGACTCCAGATCGATACCGTCAAGAAAGTTTTTCACATACAGGCCGAGTTCGGTATCACCCTGCATCTGCAGGCGGCGGCTAAAAAACAGGGTGTCAGTGTCTTCGCGCCGACTCGCCAGTAGCAAATAGTTATACACTGTTCCTTTTAGTGAAAGATCAGCAGCCTGATCTTTGTCGCCGGGTATCAGTTTATTCTGGTTTAAGCTGATGCGAAATTCAATACCAGTATCTTCAATGAAGATGCGTACCAGCTTGTTTTTTAGAAAGTCAAGTTCCCCCTGTTGCAGATTTTTGTAAAATATTTTATTAAGCGCAGCGACCAGCATGCGGTTATGTATAAAGCAGGGGATTGTTTTTAACGGCAGTGACAATAGTGCCGGAAATACGGGGCTGGATCGAGTAGACTGGTTTGATGGATGCATTGGATTTGTCCGGGAATTTATTGGCAGAACCTGTTCAGCCAGTACTGGTGAATTCGACTGTCGTTGGTTAATTCAGGATGAAATGATAATGCCAGATGCCGGCCTGTGCTTAGCATAACAGCCTTATCATTGTGTGTTGCCAGTACTTCGATCTCGGGTGACAATTGTGTAGTACCGGGTGCGCGAATAAAGGGTGCATGAAAAAACTTGTTACTGTGATCGAAATTCAGTTTGATATCCGCAGTAAAGCTGTGTAGCTGCCGTCCGTAATGATTACGGATGGCTTTAAACGGCATCAATTCCAGTGGCTTAATGCGTACATCATCAACTTCACTTGCGAGCATAATCAGACCTGCGCAGACGCCCATGACAGGAAGACTGTCTGCAAATGTTTTAATCGGTTCATATAAGCCGTACTCCTGTATTAACAGACTGATGGTGGTTGACTCACCACCGGGTATGATCAATGCTGAGCAATCCGTCAGCTGGTGTGGCTGACGTACGCTTTGTGCCGATACACCTAGCGCATGCAGCATATCAATGTGTTTCTGATACGCGCCCTGCAAGGCGAGCACACCGACAATGTTTTCCATAGGCTCGCTACGCTTACCAGCCTCTGTCAGCCAGACGCTCGCTGTCAGGAATATCAGACATTTCAAGCCCCTTCATTCCTGCCTGTAAACCCCGACTCACTTCCAGCAGTATATCAGGGTTGTCGTAGTGAGTAGTGGCCTTCACGATCGCCGTTGCGCGTGCCTCGGGATCTTCGGATTTAAAGATACCGGAACCGACAAAAACGGCTTCTGCGCCTAGCTGACGGACGAGGGCGGCGTCTGCAGGGGTGGCGATACCCCCCGCAGAAAAATTTGGTACCGGCAATCGTCCGTGCTCTGCGACATAACATACCAGATCATAGGGGGCGCCCAGATCTCTGGCCACCGCCATCAGTTGTTCTCTGCCGAGCGTCGTCAGCCGTTGCATTTCATTTTGCAGGGCGCGCATGTGGCGCACGGCTTCAACGATATTACCGCTGCCGGCTTCGCCCTTGGTGCGGATCATGGCGGCACCTTCACCGATGCGCCGCAGGGCTTCGCCAAGATTTGTGGCGCCACAGACAAAAGGAACCTTGAAGTCGCGTTTATAAATATGATTGGCTTCATCCGCCGGGGTTAATACCTCGGACTCGTCGATGAAATCGACTTCCAGTGTCTGCAGGATCTGGGCTTCGGCAAAATGACCAATACGGCATTTTGCCATCACCGGGATAGACACCGTGTTTTTGATATTCTGAATCATTTCAGGGTCTGACATGCGCGCGACACCGCCGTCGCGGCGGATGTCGGCCGGTATGCGCTCCAGCGCCATCACCGCACAGGCGCCAGCGTCCTCGGCAATTTTCGCCTGTTCGGCATTGGTGACATCCATGATGGCGCCACCTTTCAGCATTTCTGCGAGTCCGATCTTTATCGCAGAAGAGTCATTTTTATCGTTTGTCATATTAATTTTTCTTTGGGTTTAGTGGCGCTGTCAAATTAATGACTGGTGCCTTCAGAATGTGTGACCTTATTATAAACATTATATTTGCCGACAGGTTTACGCATCGGCAGGCGTTTTACGATTTTAAGCGTTTTGCTGTCATATACAATCACTTCACCGTCATCTTCCCAGATACTGAGCAGAGCACGGCTGCCATCGCGGTTAAATTCGATATGCCCTGAGGTTTTTCCAGGGTCAGGTTTCAGGGTTTTGACGATTTCCAGCGTGCTTTTATCGATGACATGCATGACATCTCTATGGGGGCCGACGAACACGTCCACCCAGGCATAGGGTGAGTTTTCATGGCTGCGCATAAAAAACCCGGGGCCATCGGTTTTTATCTTTTTGATAGTTTGCCATGTTTCAGTGTCAATAATGCTGACGATGCCTTGTTTGAGGTTAGGTGTGGCCAGTACTGTGGTATCTTTGTATTTCCAGGTAATACCTGAGCCCAGATGTGGCATGCCGGGGAGGTCGATATCGGCAATTTTTTTGCCAACGATGAGATTAACCACCTGGCCCTTGCCACCACCACGTGAGGCACCGATCAGGTTTACGTAGCTCTGGTCGAAGAAAAAATCATCAAGATAATCATCGAGCATAATGCGCCGTACCGGGAATAGTCCCTGCTCGGAGATGCCTTCGCCCATTTTGTAATCATGGACATGGCCGCGAAATACTCGCGGCGGTGTATCAGTGTAATTAATCTCCCAGACTTCTTTGAAATCTTTTAGCGCAATGATAAAGCTATTACGCGGCGGCGCGGTGTAGACTGCGCTCACCCGTGAGCTGTTGCCAAAATCATCTGTTACCGGAATCACTTTTATCAGGCTAAGATCGCCTGCATCGAGTATAACCAGGCTGTGCGGCAGAGTGTTAGCGACCATAACATAACGATCATCAGCGGATACGGCCAGGTTGCGGGTATTTATTCCGGCACGTATCTCTGCCACCGTTTTCAGCGTGTACATATCAAACTTGCTGATCCAGCCGTCGCGTGAAGCAAAATAGACAAACCGTCCGTCGAAGGAAAACTTGGGCCCGCCATGGAGAGCAAAACGCGATTTAAAGCGATAGATAGGTACCATTTTGTCGCCATCGAGTACACTAACATGGTGGTCACCACTTTCGACCACCAGGAATAGATTTAGCGGGTCAGCCGCGTAAACCGGCTTGACACTGGTGACATCCCCCCGAGTGAAAGCGGGTTCGTAAATGACATGACTGGTTGTAATCGCCTGCTGATTCCAGCGGGGGGGCGCTGCCAGCGGTGTGTAGATTAAATCGATCAGCGACTGTATTTGTTCGCCAGATAATTTGTCAGCGAAGGCGGGCATCTGGGTGGCAATGCGCCCCTGGCGAATGGTGTTAATTGCTTCATTCCTGCGCAGACGTTGCATATTTTCTGGCAACAGAGCCGGGCCTATCATGCCGAGCCGGTCTGCGCCATGGCAACTGGCGCAATACTGTTGATAGATTTCACTGGCGTCACCTGTTGCATAGACAGGCGCTGCTGCGAGTGCGCTCATGACAAAGAGAATAAAACGGTTTGGTTTCACGCAGAAGGGCTGATTTTTAACTGATGTGACCACGGTTGTAATTGTAAACGCTGTTGCTCAATATCGACACCGATTTCTTCATTGTTTAAATAACAGCCCGGATCTTCCGCCCAGAAGTTACCGGTGAGTTGCCAGGCACGTGTGCGTGTGTTACCACCACAAATCTGACGGTAAATGCAGTCTACGCAGCGGCCTTCTACCGGGCGCTGCTGGTGTTTCAGTCCTGCCATTAATGGGTTGCTGGTGTCCATCCAGATATCGGAAAAAGTACGTTGTTTAACATTACCAATGGTGTACTCCCACCACATGGTGTCGGGGTGCACGTTACCAAGGTTATCGATATTGGAAATATTGACGCCGGATGAATTGCCCCCCCAGCGCATAAGCATAGTTTCCAGATAGTCGGCATGTGCTGGCATGTGTTTACGCACCCAGAGCAACAGGTAGACGCCATCGGCATCATTGTTGCCGGTGACAAACTCGCGTTGCCGGTTATTTTGCGTATCCTGCCAACAGGTCTTAAAGAGCAGATTCATCGCCCTGCGGGTCATCTGGTGGTGCAGGTCATCACGCCGGTTTTTGTTGCCGCGACCAGCATAATTAAGATGTGATAAATAAAATTTATCCACGCATTCATCGTCCATCAGTTGCAGTAGATCAGGTAATTCGTGCTGGTTATCCTGGGTCAGGGTAAAACGCAGACCAATCTTAATGCCCGCGGCATGACACAGCCGAATACCGCGCAATGCAGCATCGTAAGAACCGAGTTTGCGTCTGAATCTGTCATGGGTTTCACGCATGCCATCAATACTAATGCCGACGTAGTTGTAGCCAACCTTAACAATTTCATCAATATTGTGTTCATCAATCAGCGTTCCATTAGTCGACAATCCGAGGTAAAACCCCATGGCTTTTGCATGTTGCGAGATTGCAAAAATATCAGGTCGCATCAGTGGCTCGCCACCAGAGAGTATCAGCACGCGTACGCCAAAATCATGCAGGTTTTGCATGACGGTGTAAATCTCCTGGGTACTCAGCTCCCCCGGAAAATTTTTATCAGCCGAGGTGGCATAACAGTGTTTACAGGTGAGATTACAGCGGCGGATTAAATTCCAGATGACTACCGGGCCGGTCGGCTCCTGCCTGGGGGGTGACGACTTTTTATTATTAATCGCGTTTAAATACTGACTGAGTCGGAACATGTGATTGATCCTCAGGCGACCAGTCGTATGCCGGTTTTCTTAAGAATTGCACTGCTATAAAGTACTTCATAGGCAGTGCAGTCATCGCCGAGAGTATCGGCAATGCGGGCCACTTTTTTATCAACTTCATCACGGTCGTGACCGTGCACCATGGCAAACAGGTTGTAACGCCATTCAGGTAAATGCTGTGGACGCTGATAACAGTGGCTGACAAAATTAAAAGTACCGATGAGGTTGCCAAATTGTCTAATATTTTTTTCGCTTACATGCCAGACAGACATGCCGTTGGCTTTTAGCCCCAGTTTGTAATGATTGGGCACCGCGCCAATACGGCGAATAACTCCGCTGGCCAGCATATGTTGCATACGATTAAGGACCATTTCGGTAGAGCTTCCGATGCTTCTGGCGATTTCGGCATAGGGCTGACTGGTCAGCAGCAGACCTGCCTGAGTGAGGTGAATAATTTTTTTGTCCAGATTCTGCTGATGATAAGGGATGGTTTCGATTGGGTTTTCTGGTAAGGGAATCGTGCTGACCCGATCATTGGCAAGGTGTAGCCAGAGCCCAACGTAAAACCCGTGTAGTTTGGGAAAGTTGTAAACTTGCAGCCCGGTGCTTGACTCGATATTGTCAATTATATCTTGAATGGCTTCAGGTGTTTCAGTGGCGAGTACAAACCACATGTTGAGCTGATGTTCGCGTCGATAATTGTGCGCCACCTGAGGATAGTGGTTAATAATGCCCGCGATTCTATCGTAGTCTGCCTCATCTACAGAGACTGCCGCCAGCGTCAGGCCGCCACCAAGTGCGGCCGCATCGTACAGAGGGCCGAAGCGTGTCAACCAGCCGGCATCGATCAGTCGTTGTATTGTGTCAATAATTTTTGCTTCACTGCTGTTAAGTTTGTGTGCAATTTCGGCAAAGGGCAATGCACAACACGGAAAGCCGCCCTGATACTGGTTGATCAGAGCAGTTTCAAGCTCATTGAGTTTGTCAGGTGACTGTGTCATACGTGTGCTCGCTGTTTAATTGATTTCAGATTTTCTGATAGTGGACTTGCTGTATGATCTGTAGCATGTTCCATTCGGGTGTATTTAGCGCCACGTTGCTTGAAGCGACGCATGCTAAATAAAATGGTGTGTTCAATGTGGCTCAAATTACACCGCTGCACGATGTGGTTCACCTGTGCGATGACTGCTTCGCGGTTCTGGCCGTGCACCATGGTGAATAAATTATAGGGCCAGTCTGGCAGGCGTCGTGGTCGACGGTAGCTTAAGGTCACACAATTATATTCACCAATACATTTTCCAATTTCACTGACAGACTCATCGGGGATATTCCACACTACCATACCGTTGGCTTTGTAACCGAGTTCATGATGACGTACAACTACTCCGTAGCGTTTTATCGCTGTACTGTGTATCAGCGCCTGAATGCGTGCAACTACCATCTGCTCGGTAATTCCCAGCTGTTGTGCGATTTCGGCATAGGGCCTCCTGGTGACTGGAATGCCATGCTCAATTAGTTTGACCAGTTTGCGGTCATCAACTGAAAGTTGAGCGACTAACTGATTGGCCTGCATTATGCCCATGGCAGTTTGAATCCCAGGTCGATAAAATAGTCTTCCAGCATTGGTAATGACATTAATGGATGTTCGGCATGTTGTTCAATCTCGTGCAACACGATGTCCAGATGCTCTTCGCTACAGGCGGTGACCACGAACCACAAATTATAATGATGCTCGCGCTCATAGTTATGATTCACTTCTGGAAAGGTGCTGATGATACGCGCCACGCATTCCAGCTCGTCATCGGGTATTGCCATGGCGGCCAGGGTGCTGACACCGATGCGATTGGCGGTAAATACAGGCCCAATGCGACTGATGTAACCCCTGTTCTGTAACTCTGTCAATGTGCTAATAATTTTGTCTTCGCCAACACCGAGGTCTCTGGCGATATCAGCATAGGGCATGGTCGATAAACTCATATCATGCTGAAAGTTATTCAGAAGATTTTTTTCAAGCGTGTTCAATACATCGATTTTGTTCATTACAGACCTGTTTTATGTGCGCGCGAGGTGAAAAAAATACCGCTGGGTTTTCTTGCTGGCAGGGTGGTGATTTGTCTGAAGTTACTGGTATCAAACACGGCAACACGATCTTCATCGCGCACCGATACCCAGACCTGTTCGCCACGGGGCTCGAACTCCATGTGCAGTACGCCTTTGCCGGGTGTTAATGTTTTGATAATACTTAACGACTGGGTATCAATTACCTGCAAAGTGTTGTTGTCAGGTACTGCAAAATTGACCCAGACGTGGCGACCATCGGGACGTGCCATAACAAATACCGGCTGGCCATGAACCTCGATACGGCATTTTTCCTTCCAGGTTTGAGTATCGATCACCAGTACTTCATGGTGGCCCACCGCTGGCACAAAAGTATATCTTCCTGCAATCGCCCAGCCTTCGAGGTGTGGCATTTTGTACACCGGAAGTTTTTGTTCACCCTTGCCATAGTGGTTGAGAATGCGTTTCACGCCCGAGTCCAGGTTCCATAAGTCAAGCAATGCCATGCCATCTTCGCCGAACAGGCCGGCGATATAGTATCGTCCATCAGGTGTAATCAGAGCATCGTAAGGATTGCTGCCGATGTTTTTGAATTTTGTGATAACAGGATTTGATCTGTCTGCTAGGTCTGCGACCCAGATTTCGCCCGCATCCCACAGACTAAAGACAAACTTCTGGCCGGGTGCATCCACGAGGCCTATGACTTTTGACTGTAGAGTGCTGTCACCATAGCTGGCTGGAATGTCAGCGACCAGCTGCATTGTGCCAGCGTCAAATATTTTTACTCCGCCGGGCGTGTAATTTGATACCGCAACCAGTGTGCCATCCTGCGATATGGCACCGCCAATACTGTTGCCGGCCTGCATCACGCGTTTCACCAGTTTTTTATCCAGCAGGTCGATTTTGCTCAGTCCGCCATCGCGACCGAAGATATACACGAATTGTTCATCGCGTGAGTACACCGCAGAGGCATGAGACAGATCACCAAGACCTTCAATTCGGCCAAGGCTGCTGTTGCCTGTGGTTTCGATAATTTGCATGCTACCGCTCGCACGTTCAATCACGATACCGAGATCGCCAGTACCACGAGCGTGCAGCAAATTTGCTGATAACATCAGCGTAATGGCACAAAACACGCGGATTATCATTGCACGCCCCGTTGCAGCTGATGCGCCAGCCAGCTGGCATCAGCTTTGTTCAACATGCCCTTCCACGCTGGCATCGCTGTGCCAGGACGACCTTCGAGAATAGTCGTGCTAAGAAACTGTTCTGATTTACCGATCAGCAACTCGGGTAGCAGGGCTGGGCCGAGGCCACCCCTGAGAGTCATACCATGACACGAGCCGCAATCCTGTCTGAGTAGATACACCAGCTCAGTCTGACGTGCGACACTGACATCGGCGATACTGGTGTTCATCATTAGTATCGTGCCGATTAATATCATACTAGCGACTGGCAGCGAGACTTTCGTCATAGACTGTCATCTCCAGTGATTGCTGAAACCAGTCGATGTCTGTAGCGAGTGAAACCACATTGCCGATAATAATCATCGCAGGTGCCTGTATTCTCTGTGCACTCACTTCGGCAAAGAGCAGGCCTAATGTTGAAATGATACGTCGTTGTGATTGCGTGGTTCCATTTTCAACTGCAGCGGCGGGTGTGCCTGCATCTAATCCAGCATTAATCAATTGACTGCAAATAGTTAATAGATTCGCCATCGCCATATAAAACACCAGGGTGCAATCCTGGTCGGCGAGTTTTTCCCAGTCATACTCGAGCGCTTCATCGTTGCTGAAGTGGCCAGTGATGAATTTCACACTACGGCTCAGGCCGCGATGTGTCAGAGGTATGCCGCTATAGGCACTGCAACCGAATGCTGCTGTTATGCCGGGTACGACTTCAAATTTGATATGGTGTTTTTTAAGCGCCAGCGCCTCTTCGCTGCCACGGCCAAACAGATAAGGGTCACCCCCCTTGAGTCGTACCACGCGACGACCTGCTGTGGCGAGATTAATCATGATTTCATTGATATCATTCTGTGGCAGGCAGTGTGCACCAGGAGATTTGCCAACTGCGATACGACTGACACCTGCTGGTATCAGTTTGAGAATATCGCCCGATATAAGACGATCGTAAACTATAACCTCAGCCTGTTGAATCAAACGCAGGGCTTTTACTGTCAGTAGCTCAACATCGCCAGGACCTGCGCCAACCAGTGAAACAAAACCTTCGTTGTGCATGTTGCTGTTCCTTAAAAATGCTGCGGACAGTCGATGACTGCCCGCAGGCAGGCCACTAGTAAATGTCGTATACAGTATTGTGTACGTTGAATTTACCCGTTGGTGTTATCAGACGATCATCTTTGATGACGGTTTTCAGTTTGCGAGTTTTGTCATCAACTATAACCAGTGCGGATTTCTCGGTTTTTCCATTCCATACTGAGAACCAGACTTCGTCACCGGCTTTGTTATACTCCGGTTGCACTACACGCTTTGGGCCTTCGCCGATATCGGCCCATTCTGCGATAGGTAATACTTCAAAGCCTTTATCCAGATGCCGTATGTCAAATACGGCGATTGACTGGCTGAGGCTGGCATTGGGATTTAATGGAGCATCAACCCAGAGGTTATTTGATTCTGGATTTGTTTTGATGAACAGTGATCCACCACCCATACCGTGTAGAGTGTCAACGACTTTCCAGGCATTACTCCGGTGTTTCCTGGGGTCGGTACCGATCAGAGTGATGTTGTCGTTGCCCAGTGCGCTGGTTGCCCAGACAGGGCCGTACTTTGGATGGATAAAGTTGGCACCACGACCGGGATGCGGAATTTTAGTAGCATCAACCAGCGCTTCAAGCTTGCGTTTTTTTGAATCGATGACAGCAATCTTATTGGACTTGTTGGCTGCTGTCATAAAGTAACGATGTGTGCTGTCCCAGCCGCCATCGTGGAGGAAACGTGCTGCTGGAATAGTGGTTACTGAAAGATTGTTAATGTCTTCATAACTCACCAGCAGGACCTGGCCTGTTTCTTTCACATTGATGATGAACTCGGGATGCTCGTGTGAGGCAACAATGGCAGCTACCCGTGGCTCCGGGTGATATTCCTGTGTGTCCACAGTCATGCCACGTGTTGAAACGATTTTCTTCGGTTCCAGTGTGAACCCATCCATAATCACATACTGCGGTGGCCAATAAGCACCTGCAACTGCATATTTGTCTTCATAGCCTTTGTACTTGGAGGTTTCCACCGAGCGCGCTTCGAGTCCAATCTTGATGGTAGCAACGTTGTCAGGAACTTTCATCCACAGATCAATCAGGTTGACCCTGGCGTCACGACCAATCACGTAGAGATAACGACCAGACGACGACATACGTGAAATGTGAACCGCATAGCCAGTCTTTACAATATTAATAATTTTCTTGCTGTCACCGTCGATGATGGCTACCTGCCCAGCATCACGCAGTGTGACTGAAAAAATATTGCCTATATTGTAGTTGTTCAGCTTTTTTTTCGGGCGTTTATCCTGTGGTACCAGCACCTTCCATGTGGCCTGCATTTCTTTCATGCCCCATTCTGGAGGAACCGGCGGCTCATGCTGCAGGTAACGCGCCATGATGTCGATTTCTTGTTCGCTGAGATCACCAGATGTTCCCCAGTTCGGCATACCTGCGGGTGAACCGTAGGTAATAAATGCCTTGAGTGCAGCATCACCACGTGAACGTGTGATATCGGTGGTCAGGGGTTTGCCAGTGGCGCCCTTGCGCAAAACACCATGACAGCCGGCGCAACGCTCGAAGAAAATTTTCTTGCCAATATCGAATTCGGCTTTGGTCATTTCAGGCCCTTCAGAGGTAATCAGATCTCTGGCTCTACCGGGATCTATACTGCTGGGGGAACCTTCGTATGCAGTTTCTGTTTCGGTGGCTGGTTTGGCATAAGCATGACTGGCTGCAGCCACCATAGCCAGAGAGGCTATCAGGCTGCTTACGAATTTTCGGGTTATCATTGTGTGTTCCTCATGTAAGGTTATTCAAACAGGTATATTAAATGCTTGTTTTAACCAGACACTACCTCTTGAAGGCAGCGAACAAGGTGACCTATGTCAAATAAAGGAACCGGATTGGTGCAGGAATATATATTTTATGCGCCACCTGTGGTGGTGAGGTTAGTGCGTGGGTTGTTGTTGAGTGAAGCGCCAGACGTCTGGCGGTAGTATTTGAAAATGATTATCAATTAGCCGCCGGTCATGCTCATAAAACGCACCACCTGGCCGGGTTTATTTTTGAACTCGTGTTTTTCGGGTTTAAGCGCAATCGCGGCAAAAATGGCCTGTTTTAAGCCATCATCACTAATACCGGCGCGTAGCAAAGGGCGTAGCTCCATGTTGTCTTCCTGGCCGAGGCACATATACAAAGTACCATCGACGGACAGTCGCACGCGGTTACAGGTTTCGCAAAAGTGCTGTGAAATGGGTGTGATAAAACCGATGCGTAAATTTTCGTTGCGCATCTGCATATAGCGTGCCGGGCCACCGCCTGGCATGACACCGGGGATTAAATCGAAACGTTCGCTGAGATTTTTTTTCACGTCCTGTAAATCGAGATAGTGGTCGCTGGCAGTGACGCCAGTGCTGCCGATCGGCATGGTTTCGATCAGGCGTAGAGTGAAATCGTTCGCCAGACAATAGGTCACCATGTTTTCGAACTCATCATCATTGATGCCTTTCATCGCGACCATATTGATTTTGATCGGTGCGATACCGACCCGGCGCGCGGCCTGCAAACCAGATAATACAGCTGCCAGTTCACCACCGGTGATAGCTTTGAAACGTTCGGGATTCAGGCTGTCGAGACTGACGTTAATACGTTTTACGCCAGCCTTGAATAGATTTTCTGCGTGCCGTTCCAGCAATACAGCATTGGTGCTGAGCGAAAGATCCTCAATGCCGGGTAGAGCACTCAAACTCGCAGCCAACTGGTGCAGATTTTTGCGCACCAGAGGTTCTCCGCCGGTGAGGCGCACGCGGCCAACACCGAGTTCGGCGAAAGCTTTGATGACACGTTCAATTTCGTCAAACCTCAGCCAGTGATCGGGTTGCTCGAAATCTTTGTGGCCTTCGGGCAGACAATAGAAACAGCGCAGATTGCACTTATCGGCCACCGACAGGCGCAAATACTCGATCCTGCGGCCAAATGGATCAATCAGCATGCCGGGATCTGTAGTGTTTCGTAAGCTTGCCATATCAGTCTTCTGGTGATCACCTGGTGGATAAAATTTAGCTATACTGCCATAACAAGCTTAATCAAAAAACCATATAAAATCATTGGTTTATGTATGCGCCTTGATAGTATACAACGATTTGATACGAATCGCTCCGGGTTCGACTATACAGTTTTCCCGACACAGGCCGCAGCCTGTGCACAGTGCTGAATTAATCACTGGCCGGGTCACCGCCAGCGACAGTGCGCCAGGTACCGGGCAGGATGGAATACAGGCACCACACTCAGGCCCGTGGAAGGGCAGGCAGGTGACTGAGTCGATCGCTGCGACCGCCAGTCTCGGTAGCTCAGAGGCTGGCTGAGTATCAGTGTTCGCGCTTTCATTCTCGGTAATTTTGATCGCTAAAGCGCCGGGGCTACAGGCGTTGACACAGGGCCAGTCGCTACATAAATGGCAGCCCTTGTTGAGTAAATCCAGCGCCGGAGTGCCGGCGACCCTGGCACCGAGACGGGCTGGCAGGTCGAATATGACCTCGTGTGGACAGGCCACACCACAATCACCGCAGCGAGTGCAGGCGAGTAAAAAATCGAGCTCATCGATGGCAAACGGCGGTCGAATCCAGCGCGACGCTTTTTTGTTGACGCGTCGGCTGGCTTCATCCACGATTGTCTTCGTGCTTTTATTGAACGTGGTTTTAAAAAATGCGCGGCGATCCATTACATTCTCATGATCATGGGTTGCATCAATAACCAGAGATGGAATCCGGTTACCAGAATTGCAAACATCAGGATGGGGAATAATCGCAGGCTGGCAAAACTTGTGCCGGCGGGGACAAGTTTAAAACCGCGATAACGTACCACCTGGAGTGCAATCCAGAAACCAAAGATCATTAAACCCGCCTGGATAGAGAAAATCACATCCTGCGAGAGCCACATGTCTATCTGTCGTTGATGTTTCTCCATCATGCTCAGTGGTAATGTGTCAATGCCGAGCGGGTTGAGAAATACTGAGCCAATATTTCCGGCTTCACGGATTAGATGATTCAGGTTGTGTGCCATGTGATAGGAAAAGGCAAGTGGTAATGAAACAAATGCAAAGTTGGAGAACATTCGTTTAAATGGCAAATCGGTGCCGAGTACATTTTTTGTGATTGCAACCAGTATTGCGTAGGTGCTCGCTATCACAGCAACACTGGCAGTCAGTCCGAGTGAAAAGCTCCATAATAAGCGGCCTGAGTCGCCAATAACACGAGCCAGGTCGCTCATCCAGATTTCCCAGAATGGCATCATGGTGAGTCCATGAAAACCAGTGAGTGCCAGCAGGCCAATCATAAACCAGGATTCATCCCAATGTGGGCGCGCGCTGTGCAGAGCTTCAACACTGGGTGAGCGTAAACGCCAGGCGATATTTTCATGCGGACAACTCTGGCTGCAGTTACCACAAGAGGTGCAATAACTGTTTTGTTGCAGGCGGCCCATGACCAGCCAGGTTGGACAGGGTTCAACTTCATCAGTGCCGTGGTAGCAGTCCAGGGTTTTACAGTTCAGGCATACATCATGGTTGATTGGACGCAGTTCAACAGGTGCCAGTTGCGAGTAATAACCCACTGTGCGTCCGACTGGACAAAAGTAACGGCAAAACGCTTTCCGCTGAAAAAGGGCGAGTGAAATTGTCGCGAGCACAACCATTAATAAAGAAACTGCAGCGGTGGCGTAAGGATTGCTGGTGATGCCGACACCCAGCTCAAGCCAGGTGAGTATGATAAATAGAGCGAGCGCAGGCCATACATTCTGTAGCCAGCGCGGCACGCGCAAGTTCAGGCTGGTGATTTGATGGTGACGTTTCCACAACTTTCGTTTAACCAGCCATTGTGCCAGCGTATCCCAGGGACAGACGGCACACCATGCAGAGCCCAGGAAAAATATAGAAAAAACCAGGCCTGACCACCACAGGTTCCAGGTGAGTACGGTAGCAATGTTGCGCTCCGCTATCGGCGTGCCAAAAAGACCCGCAATGATAATTAATAAAAAAAACCCAACAACAATGAGCTTTAGCGAGAACAGTAACCAGCGGCTTGCGCTCAGTTTACGAAAACCACGCCCCAGCAGCGGCAGCCGCGCGAGACTGAAGGTAGAGAGATTAAACTGTGCAGGGAGTGGGGAAAATACCACCCAGATAACACCGAGCAACATGAGGCTAATGATAATCAGCCCCCAAAAATCGGGTAATCCCGGGTGTGTCATCGTCATCGCGAGGTTTCCTCGTGAGCACGCCGAATTTTGGTATGCAACAGGCGTTTGCGTTGTATCAGATTGACGCCGATCAGAACAATCAAAATGGCACCAACAGCAAAACCGATCGGGCCTATTGAATTTGGTGGACCTATGCGCAAGGGAAAATCAATACTATAGGGTTCGCCATCGGCGGTAAATTCAGCCGTAATAATGTATTTGCCATCGCCGCTAAAAACAAAACCCTGACGAAAAACACTGTCATCGGGAGATTGTGTGCCCAGCACTTCTTCGTTGTTGTCGCCGAACATCACATCATCGCGAACTTTAAATGCGACCTGCCCGGTCAAAGCCTTCCCGTTGTCAAGACGGGTGGCATAGAGGTTGACACGACCACGTTCGCCTGCTTTTGGAAATGCAGGAAATATCATATAGGTGACAAAATAATTACCGATTTGGGTATCAATCTGCATACCGGGGGGAGTGTTTGAATCTTCGCCAAGACTATATGAGGGGCGACCGAGGACGTGATGCGCGAAGCCGGCTTCACTCCAGACAAGGCATGCGAGCAATACGGCAAGCAATTTAAGCAGTTTCATATCTGGTGTCTCATGACAGTGCCCTGTGATCGCTCGACTATTCTGATCGGTAGACTGGGGTGCGGGCAAACTTCTACGCAAAGACCGCAGCCGACGCAGCCACTTTTTACCGTTGGCCGGTACTGTCCCCACATTTCAAAGCCAATGGCGTGTTCACCCAACGGACAAATGCTGACGCAGGCGCCGCAAATTCCACGGTCTACCCAGGGATAACAGGCGAGTCGGTCTATCTGTGAAATACCCATGTCAATGTTTTCTCTGGGTATCAGGGTTAATGACTTGGTCGGGCAAACCTCCATGCACTTGTTACACAGTATACAGGCTTTCTCCTCTGGATTAATGTATGGCGTATTATGCTTACTACCGCCATCACGTTGATAAAACTTGATACACTTTGGTGGACACGCTTCACCACATAAGCCACAGCCGATACAGGCTTCGATAAAAGCCTGGTCATTCTTTAAAGCCCCCGGCGGTCTTAACTGTCTTGAAGGGTCGGCTTTAACTTCGGGTGCCAGCAGTCGACTAAAACCGTAAGGCAGGGTTGATGCCATCAGCACGCCCGTGCTGAAAACGATTTGCTGAATAAAATTACGACGCAGCATTATCTGGCCGCTTTACTGTATTGCCGGCCTAGATGGCCCGGGCCCTGAAAATGGCTGTCTGTCATCCGGATTTTGAAGGTGAGGGCGTCAGTGGGGCAGATAGCTATGCACGCAGAACAGTTGTTGCACTCCTGCCCAAAATCATCGCGCAGCGGGTCAAGTCCAAATTCGCAGATGGCATTGCACTTGGCGCAGTCATTGCAGTTTTCGACAACACGCTGGATGCGAACCAGGCGGAAACGCCCGAGTATGGAATACAGTGCGCCGCCCGGACACAAGTAGCGACAGAAACCGCGACGAGCGACCAGTAGGTCGAACATCAGCGTGGCGACGAAAAAAACCGCACCCGTGCCGAATCCGCCTAAGGCGATTGCATAATAAATTTCTCGACCAATAATCGCTGGTGGGTAAATGTTTGCGGCCAGCACTGAGCCACTGATGGCGGAGAGTATCAGGCCAATAGTGAGCACAAGATATTTGGCACGGCGATCAAAACGCCGGTTGCCTGTTTTTAGTCCAGCACGTCTTAAGCCCGCCGCCAGGTTGGTGTTGAGCTCATATAAAAATGTCGCCGGGCAAATCCAGCCACAGAAAAAACGTCCGAATACAAACGTTAATAATACAGGTAATGCCGCAGTCAATAAAAATGCTGTGTAAATGGTCATGCCAGAAAATATCTGCGAGATAACCGCAAGTGGATCGCTCAGTTTAAATCCGAAAAATGTTCCTGACCAGGTGTTGCCCTTGATCGCGTCGAGATCTTCTATCGGGTCATCGATAAAAGGCGAGGTGATTGTTTCCATCGTGTCATAGATGAATTTTTCTGAGTCCGCCAGTAGGTCATAGGCATGTGCCGATTCATAGGTTTGATAAAGATGCGCATAAGGTAAATAAATCAGCACGGTAAAAATGCTGATCAAACTCAGCCAACGTAGTTTATTTAAATGTTTCCAGAGAAAAAAGGGTTTGATGTTGTCCCCGTTCATGCTGAAACATCAGGTACGATGCGGATGGCCTGAGGTATTTGAATACACGAGCGCTCGCACAGGCCACAGCCGACGCAATGATCGAGGACATGCGGTTGCTCAAGCATGCCGACACGAATGGCGACATCAGGAAGCTTGCAGGCGCGGTAACACACACCGCAGGTTTTACCCTGCCACGATAAACATAATTGTCTATCGACGACGGCTCGTCCCATGTGAACCTTGCTAATGATGTCTGCCATGGTGGCAGCAACCTTTTGAATGGCACCCGTAGGACAGACCTCACCACATTTCATGCAGAGGATGCAGGCTTTTTCGCGAGGAATGATATACGGCGTGTCACTCGACGCAATGCCGTTTTCCAGATCAAAAAAATTAATACAACGATTAGGGCAGGCCTCACCACACTGGCCACAGTGAATACAGCGTTGCAGAAATTCATTTTCTGTGAGTGCGCCCGGTGGCCTCAGGAATCGTAATACAGGACTGGATGTCGCCGCAATGCTCATTTCAGGGCGCAATGCTACAGCTGCGCCAAAACCAATGAACTTGAGTGCGGTTCTACGCTTCATTTTTATCTTTTACGTGAACGGTTGCATAAGTTGTTATGGCATTCGGTGTGTCGTTGTTTGTTTTCCCCCATCATTCACCTGTACAACCCGGTTCTATATTTTCTCTATGCGTGCCGCTGATTTCTTGAAATCAACCTGACCCGAGACGGGATCCCAGACGCGGCTGGTAACGCGATTCGCCAGCCACTTATTTTTTTCCGGTACCGCGCTGTCGGCAACTGACAGGTTCCAGGGGCCGAACATGTAGCCGCGTGGTACATTGTTTCGTGCCGGTTTAACCAGACTAGCAGTGCCCACCTGTGCCCGGGCTTCCAGTGAGCCACGACGAGTCACCACCCGTACTTTGTCGCCGTCTTTGATGCCGAGATCTTTGGCATCATCGGGGTGCATTTCAACATACATTTCAGGCACCAGCCGTCGTGTAGTCGGGCTACGGTTAGATTTGGCTGTATGAAAATGCTCATAGACAACACCGAGGCCAAACCAGTAGGGGAATTTGTCATCGGGAACATCCTGCCAGAGCTTGCCACGATATTTTTCATCCGGTAAGTCGGGCGTCAGCCCCATATCACGCGCCTGCTTGATGAGGTCGATATGGTCAATCGTGTATAGATCTTTCTTGATACCAAATTCCATCAGTTTTTTGGTCACGGCTTCACGTTGACTGTAATCCTGCTGGCACAGTTTCATGTGTACCTTGCCATCCTTGGTGCGGAAGTAACCGTAGGGTTTGGATTTCCAGTTGCCTTCCTGCAGCATATAGCGACGCTTGGTACCGCCTGCTTTGGCAATCGCGTAGGTCGGTGCGGGCCACTGGATGCCACGCAGCTCCTTGAGCTGCTCATACGGTGAGATGCCATCGACTTTTTCGCGTTCGAGTATGCCGGTTAAATCAGTATCAGTACCTTCGGATGCACGGCAGACATCGCGGAAAATTTCTTCAGTATCGTAAAACCCATTCTTGCCTTTTTTGTAGGGCAGGGTTTTTTCCATGTCGAGGCCGAGTAATTCGCCAATCCCTTTGGCTTTGTCGATGACCATATCAAGATCGGGTAAACAGCCTTTGGGTGGCATAGCGGCCTGTTCACAGATATTGATCCGGCGTTCAGAGCTGATATAAACACCGTTAACCTCACCCCAGGTTGCTGCCGGGAATATAACATCGGCGTATAAATTATTGGGTGCATGGCGATATATTTCCTGCACCACATTAAATGTTTTCATTAATGCCGGGCGCACAAGGTTTTCCTGATCGGGCAAGTCGATGTGTGTGGCATAGACCAGAAACATGGCTTTGACATCGCCTTTCAACGCTCGCTCCATCATGCCTACAGCCATGCCCGGGTTTTGAGAGTTCATGGCATTCACCAGATTTTTTTCTGGAACCCGCCAGTGTTGGGCCATATGTAAACGATGCTCTGCATTTTTTAATGGCTGATTGAAAGGCAGACGACCGGTTAAACCGCCGGTGAAACGTTCGCCCATGGCATTGGGCTGGCCGGTCATTGAAAACGGGCCACAGCCAGGTTTGGCCAGATTGCCGGTCAGTGTCAGCAGGTTAATGATTGAAATTACATTGTTCTGGCCGTGAATGTGCTGATTGTAACCAATACCCCACATGATGATGACACCACCATAACCATCACCACCGGGTACACCACTTTCACTGGCATTTTGCTTGCCTTTGCTGCGGGCCAGACGCTTACGAGTGGCGTCGGCAAACATGCCAGCGACGCGTCTGATGAGTTCGGGTGATACATCGTGATTAGGGCCACCCATACGATCCTGCACCTGTTCGGGACTATAATTGGCTTTTACGCCGTCTACGTAATCTTTCCAGCCGTTGGCGTGGGCTTTGAGAAATTCCCAGTCAATGACATCGTCGTGGTCTTTCAGCAGCACGTGCGCGATGGCGTTAAGAAAACTTATGTCACCGTTGAGAATAGGAACGTGTACAGTATTTTTTGGGTTGATGTCCTCGTATCCCATTACAGTTCCGGTACGACGCGGATCAACCACTACGGTGGGGATATCGTTTTTCTTTTTATAATCAGCAGCGCGCCAGAAAATAATCGGGTGTGATTCGCGTGCATTATGACCAAAGTGCATAATCATGTCGCACATCTCAATGTCTTCATAGGCCAGAGGCGGTGTATCTGAGCCAAGGGTAGCAAAGTAGCCGGTGACCGCCGAAGTCATACACATACGCGCATTGGCTTCAATGGTATTGGAACCTAGTACGCCCTTCATGAACAGGTTTTCAAGATACTGGCCTTCCATGGTGAGCTGGCCAGAGCCATACAGTGCTATCGAGTTGCCACCGTCTTTCTTCGCAAAGTGTGCGATCTTGTGATCGACCATTTCGCCCGCCGCTTTGTAAGGTACGCGGACAAAATGTTCTTCATCAAACGAGCCTTTGGTTTTGCTTACATAAGCGAGATCACCGTGACCGGGTTTGTTCCATTCATCCCAGACATCTTTGCGTACATAAGAATCACCTTCCATACGATCGACATAAATCGGTTCGGCAGCGGTCAGGCCTTTTATACATTGCAGACCGAAATTTGTCGGATGATCTTTGTCCGGGCGCATGGATACAATTTTTCCGTTCTCGACCTGAATCACAGTGCCGCAGCCAACGCCGCAATACGGGCACTGTGCCAGCGCAGTGGTGCGCGAAGCGGAATCAATCGTTGAAGTTGCGGCTTCCAGCTCAGGGTTGGCAGCCACCATCAAGCCCGCGCCTGCGGTGGAGCCGGTGATAAATGCGCTGCCCTTGAGAAAGGTACGTCGATTTATTTTGAAGCGTTTCATGATCAGGATCCTCTTTATTCAGGCAGACTGCGTAAGTAAACAATGATGTCGTCGATTTCCCGGTCACTCAGATTGGCGAGACCGCTGGCACCCTGAAAACCAAGCATGCGTGTGTTAGAACGTCCCAGTTTGATGGTGGTGCGAATAAAGCCATCAGATACCTTACTGAGAAAACCTTTTTTACCAATGGCGGTTCCAGTACCGCCTGCACTATAGCCATCGCCATTGGCGCCGTGGCAGGTGGAACAAATAGAATGGAACCATTCCTTACCGAGCCGAGGATCCCCGTGTGCATCGGGTTGTTTATTCACTTTTTCGGCAATATTTGGCTTGTCAGTATGTGAGCGTAAATAGGCGACAATGGCCTTGATGTTTTTTCTACCCAGGTGGCTAAATGGTGGCATACCGGTGCCACCGCGGCCATCACGAATCGTGCCTTCAAAAAATTTATCGGATGCTATGTGAAGCAATTCTGGATTTGTGAGCGATGGTGCAAAGCCGGGCTTGCCGATAGCATCTGCCTGGTGACAGACCGAGCAATTCTGATTATAGATTTGTTCGCCTAGTGCGATCTCTGCTTTATTTGCAGCCAGCAGTAATGGTGAATAGCACGATACCGCAACGAGCAGGGCTGATAGCGCGAGTTTGACTGACATCCTGGACTCCTGAGGGTGGTTTTTCCCGTGCAACAGTACCGGTATATATGCTCGCTATTTATGACGTAAGTCAATAATCCGTAGAAAACCCCAGAGAAGCTCCCAAAGTAATGAACTATTCAACGCTGCGTCGAACACTGCTACATATCCCAGTCCCCTTTGAATAATTCATCCAATTTTCAATCACGGCTAAGTGACTGAAAATGGTGGCGGTTTCCGGAAATCAGATTTCATCGCCGGGTTTGGCGTGTGCCATATCGGCATGGCATTGTATGCAATCGACTTTTTCTTTTTCAAAGCGCTCGTGCTCAGCCGCCAGAAA
This sequence comes from Gammaproteobacteria bacterium, assembly GCA_030148865.1. Taxonomy (GTDB): domain Bacteria; phylum Pseudomonadota; class Gammaproteobacteria; order SZUA-229; family SZUA-229; genus JASBSR01. The sequence continues at coordinate 92,092 of JASBSR010000040.1, read as the reverse complement.
TTTTTCTGGCAGTTCATGTGCGATACCTTTATGGCAGTCGATGCAGGTTTTGTGCTGTTGCTGGGCAAGTTCATGTTGTTCTGCAGCGGCGGGTCTTTGCCTGGATAATGCCATCGCGGTTTCGCTGTGGCAGTTTCTGCATTCTCGAGAATCGGTTTCCTTCATAACGCGCCAGACGATCTGCGCCAGTTCGAAACGCTTTGCAGTGAATTTTTCTGTGGTATCTATAGAACCGGCAAAATGGTGGAATAATTCGTTGGTGGCAGCAATTTTTCGGGCCACTTTATGCGTCCATTCTTTAGGCACATGACAATCCGGGCAGGTGGCGCGTACTCCAGTAGCATTTGCGAAATGGACGCTGTGACGATATTCCTTGTATACGTTGTCTCTCATTTCATGACAGGAGATACAGAAACTTTCGGTATTGGTTAATTCAAGGATGGTGTTGAACGCTCCCCAGAACAAAATACCTGCGATAAAACTCACAATCAGGATAAAGAGCGCTACAGGGGTGGTGAAATTGTGGAATCCGAGCGCGAACTTTCTCACAGGCGTCCCGAGGCATTACCCTGCATAATGAATTTACCGATAATTTATATGAGCGGATTTGATACTATAGGTACTCTACACGACTTGATATGCATCAATGTCAAGATTCATAAACATAAAATAAAATGCACGCGTGACCCATCTGATCCCAGGATAGAAGACCTCTAGCTATGAATGAACCTAATTTTATTGCAGTGAATATCGCGGTGCTAACCGTGTCTGACAGTCGTACCGAAGCCACGGACACTTCGGGGCAAATACTGGTCGAGCGTATCAGCGAAGCTGGCCATCAGCTCGCGGAAAAAACCATTATCGTCGACGACAAATATCGCATCCGCGAGACGGTTTCGCGCTGGATAGCCGACCCCGGGGTCAATGTGGTGATCATCACCGGTGGCACCGGCCTTACGGGTCGCGATATCACTCCGGAAGCGATTCGCCCATTGCTGGATAAAGAAATCGAAGGCGTTGGTGAGCTGTTTCGCTGGCTTTCGTATCAGGACATCAAGACCTCCACTGTGGCCTCGCGCGCGCTTGGCGGGGTCGCCAATGCCACTTTTATTTTCTGTCTGCCAGGTTCCACCGGTGCCTGTAAAACTGGCTGGGACGAAATCATCGGGCCGCAGCTGGACCATCGCAATGCGCCCTGCAATATGGTCGAACTGATGCCGCGATTGCTCGAGCAATAAACCTCGATGAGTCCTGCAAAGCCAGAAGACTGTTATTCAGAACCACTGCTCTCGGTCGAGGCGGCCATCGCGCAGCTGCTGGCGCAGACCCCGGTGCTGACAGCCAGTGAAAAACTGAATCTGTTGCAGGCACGTGACCGAGTGCTGGCGCAGGCTGTGGTCTCCAGCCTGAATGTGCCAGGTTACGATAATTCCGCGATGGACGGCTATGCGGTGCGCAGCGCCGATTGCGCCCGGTCGGGTGCAGTTTTGACCGTGGCGCAGCGCATTCCTGCCGGCACTTCCGGGGTCGAACTGAAAGCCGGCACCGCGGCGCGTATTTTTACCGGTGCGCCGATCCCGCCGGGGGCGGACGCGGTGGTGATGCAGGAACGCTGTACACGTAGCGAAGACAGCGATCAGGTTCGCATCGAAGCTGTCGTGAAGGCCGGCGATAATATCCGCCGTACTGGTGAAGACATTCAGCAGGGCAGTATCATTCTGAATGCAGGTCGTCGTCTGCGATCGCAGGAGCTGGGCTTGATCGCCTCGGTCGGCATCGCCGAAGTCGAAGTGGTGCGCCGACTCAAGGTCGCCTGTTTTTTTACCGGCGACGAGCTGGTTAGCCCGGGCGAGCCGCTGGCTGATGGTCAGATCTACAATTCCAATCGCTATACCCTGAACGGTTTTTTACAGGCACAGGACTGCGAAATCACCGACTATGGCATCATCGCCGACAGCATGGAGGCGACACTGGCAGTGATCGAACAGGCTGCCACCGAGGCCGATCTGATTCTCACCAGCGGTGGCGTTTCGGTCGGTGAAGAAGATTATGTGCGCCGCGCACTGCAACAACTGGGCACACTGGTGCTCTGGCGTATTGCGATGAAACCGGGCAAGCCGGTGGCCTTTGGCCGCATTGGCAAGGCACTGTTTCTCGGCCTGCCCGGCAACCCGGTGTCGGTGTTTGTCACCGCGCAGATTTTTGCCCGGCCAGTGATTCGACAGTTACAGGGTGAAAGCGAATGTCTGGCAAAGCCGATCTCTGTGAAAGCAGGTTTTGCCTGGCGTGCAGCGCAGCGCAGCGAATTCCTGCGCGCCCGCATCGAACAGCGCGATGGTGAGTCCTGGGCGGTAATCTATCCAAAACAGGGCTCGGGTGTCCTGAGTTCGGCGAGCTGGGCCGAGGGTCTGGTGGTGATACCAGTGGGCCGTGAAATTAAAGAAGGCGATGTGCTCGACTATCTGGCTTTTGCTGAATAGCTTAAAAGCAACACTTTTCTGCATTTTTTTCTTATTCGATCTGCCATTCTGATAAGCGTTTTCTGCGAAGAAGAATCTTTGTGGTACGAGATCCTTCACTTCGTGTGTAAAGCTGCTCGAGGCTCAAGATGACAGTACGCCGGCATTAAAAAACAAAACATTTGCCGCAAACTACGCCAATCTCGCAAAAGGCCTATCACCCGGTTTTGCCTTTGCGTTATTGGTGTAGTTTGCGGCTGGTGTATGGTTTTTATTTCATTCGCATGCATTTGCGTTGTTTGTGGACTCACGGTTTTTCTGATTACCCGAATAGCCACTCTGACTAAAAATAATTCTGAGTAATGTTTTTCAGGCAAAAAAAGCCCCGGACAAGCCGGGGCGAGAGACTACATGCAGGGGAGAGTATTATTATTGTTATGGGAGATTCACAATTAGAAAATGATCAGCAACTGAGCTGCAATTCTGTCGTCTATGCTATCCAGAATTTGATTAGCATTGCTAGTACTAGCCTGGTTAGGTGCTTCGGCTTTGCGTGCTTCATAGTTCACGATTAAACGACTCTTTTTGTTGAAGAAGTACTGAGCACCCAGAGTTACAGTTTCGAATTTACGTTCTTTTGCTGCAACATCAGTCATGCGGTTGTACACGTCGTAGCGTGCATCCAGTTCTAACTCAGGCGTAATGGCATAACCGAAGTGCACGTACATGCCGTCAGCCTCACCTTTCGTTTCAACGTTGAATGACGATATTGTCTGCCCGTTGTTAGAGGAAGCACCTGGTAATGCACCGCCATCGGTACCGTTGAAGATCATGCCGTCAGCAGTCATATACTCGAAGGCGGCGCGGTATTTGTCTTTCTTGAAGGTGGTGCCAAGGCCACTGCGGGTACGGTCATATTCGCCCGCGCCTTCAGTGATCAGCGTGCGTTTACCATTTTGATTCCAGGCAAACAGTTTCCAGCCCTGGCGTCGTGCGCCCGCGCCCCCAAACACCAGTTCTGATGACCAGTACAGATAGGTTTCCTTGTTGTCATCGTTATCACCACGAGTGATACCATTGCCGTTACCAATCATCACCGCATAGCTATGTTCCCATTGGCCGACTTTGAATATATCAAACACCTGAATACCGGTGTCACGAAACGCGCTTACCGGGCCGTTGGGACGGTTCGCATCACCTGAGTTGTTAAAAGTAGGTGGTGTTCCCGGTACCACGTTCGTTCCAGAACCGTTCCCATCGAAGAATCGTTCCAGCAGCAGACCGTTAGTGGCATTGGTGAAGTTGATGTAGTCGAACACGTGAATTGCCTGTAAACCTTCTTCAGAGCCAGGGGTTTTGAACTGGCCGACACGTATGCGCGCCCCTGGAATATGATTCAAGGTAACACTGGCGTCAGTGATTTTGACGCTGCCACCGCCTTCTGCGGTGATGCCGTTGTTACCAAATTCAGCCAGGAAAAAATAGTTAACATTACTGTCCAGCGGCATGCCGGTACCACGCACGCCGACACGTGCACGTAGAACATTAAAACCTTCATTGGTTTTCAGATTGGGGCGCATCTGGTTAAAGATGGCATTCTGACCTTTCCAGGGACCCGCCTTGAGCTTGGTGCCATCAGTCGATGAGAACTCAGGCTGGATAAAGCCCCATACTTTGGCGCGTGGTGCTGCGCTGTCGGGCTCAGTGCCCTGTAATGCCAGCCAGTTGGCAGCGTAGGTGGGTGCGCTCAGCAGTGAGCATAGAATCGCTGAAGCGTATAGACGCTTTTTATTTACTGTAATAGTCACAATGACTCCTCCGGATAAAAATATAATTTTTTAGTTTTAAATACTGAACAGATCAGGGTTTGACCAGAACGTAACCATCAGAAACCAGATCGATGATTCGTACTACACCCGCTGAAACAGTGGTGGCATTTGAATTCAACTCGGGGTCATGGCCGAGTTTTTTGCCCATGTTGTGTACCGTATTACTGCAGGCAGCAAAGCGAACGCCACTACCGACGAGGCCAGTGATGCGATCACCATTGGCATTGTTTTTAAACAACAGGCGCAGGCCCGGGCCAAAAGCGACGATTTCAACATCTACCTTGTCGGCACCGTAGTGCCTGATGATGTTGCCGGCGACATTCAATACGAGTGTTTGTTTGGATGGATCGCCATCGCTGATTTGCAGAACGACTTTCTTTTCTGCAAACGGTTTGTCCTCGGGCTGTGCCGCATTAGTCATGGTGGTCATTGTTGCGAGTGCCGCGAGCAGCATAACGCGTATTGCTGTTTTCATTGTTATCTCCAGTGGGGGAAAGTAGTGCTTGGTGTGTGAAAGACTTTAATGCTTAAGGCTTGATGTATACGTAGCCCATCTGCTGCAATCGTGCGAGTTCTGCTACACCGCTAGGTACGATGTCCTTATCGTCGACGTTGTAGAGATCAGTTTTGATATCAACCTTGCGGCCTTTAACGGTGTTGGCGCATACATTGAACGATACGCCCTGATTTTTCAGGCCGTCGATGCGTGCTGTCATTCTGTTATCGGCATTGGCGTGTTTGAACTTTTTCAGTTTCGCCAGTGAATCAGGTTCTAATAGCAGTGCCAGACCATTGCCGTGGAGCACAACCTTAATATCCAGGTTTTCTGCACCCACTGCATTGATATGGTTCTGGATGTTACGCAGGGCACCGGTTTGTTTTTTCGGATCATCGTAGTTGATGTGATAAACCACCTTTTGCTTGCCATAGCGTTCGTTAGCGATGGCTGTGCCTGCCGACAGCATCATCAAGGCTGTAAAGATGACTGATAAATATCTCATAGTACTGATTCTCATAACTTACCTCATTGATTTATACAGCCGCAGGCCAAAAGGCCAGCGGACTGGTTTTTTTTAGATAACGTTATTTCGTTGCAGGAATTCAGTAGTAATCGCTGCACGGGTAGTCTCAGAGATAAAAGACGGGCAAGCTGAGAATTTATTCATTAATTTTTCTTGTTTTTGTCAATATTTCTGCTTTGCTCGTGTTTTTTTATGAAATCCAGAATAATGTTGCGGGTCACAGCCCCCACCTGTTGTGCGACCAGTTTGCCACTGGGGTCGAACAGGTAAGTGGTGGGCAGGCCTTGTAAATAACCGGCGTTCAGTTTGGAGGCTATGCTTTCGTCGCTGAGTAATATTGGGAAATCAACCATAAGTTATTGTAAAAACTGATTTATTTCGGTTTTGTCGGGGTAGCTGAAGCTGGGAAAATCGATCACGATGCCGAGCACACTGACCAGAGATTGATGATATTCATCATGCAGCAGGACAAGTTCTGGCATTCTTCTCGGCACGGTGGGCAATTTACGCCCCAGAGATTCACCACAAGTCCATTGGCCTTTTCCAACGTACTCGCTGAGTGCGTGCTGTTGGTCATTAACGTGTTTTAACAGTATTTCATTATTAGCTAATATAGATTGACTGTAGATAGCTATAAATAATATTAGTAATTTCGAATATAGCCTGGTTGGTATCACTGATTTCATGTTATTGATTGCCTGCGGCTTGTGGGCACGGTTGTCCGAGGTTAATATCAGGCGCTTCAGGGCGTTGGTATATTCACATAAATATTCGAATTGACAGGGTGAAATTCGAATTGACAGGGTGAATATTTATCTGGCTGGCGCGTCTTTAAAGGGGAATGTGGATGAAGATTGTTAAGAATTTTGTAGTCGCGTTAGGGATTAAACAGGAACTGGCGAAACGTCGTACCAAATTGTATCAAATAGCGTATTCCTGGTGCCATGATCCTGCACTGGCGGATGATCTGGTGCAGGACACCATGGTCAAAGCGATCAAGAATTCATCGAAGCTGCGCGAAATCGCAACGCTGGATACCTGGTTGTACCGTATTTTAATTAATTGCTGGCACGATTACCTGAGGGTTTCCGGCCGACACGTAGAACTTTTTGACATCAGTGATGATCGTATCGGAGATCACAGTGATATGTATCAAAAGGTGCAGATTGTAGATCGAGTGCGTTCTTCAGTGGCGAAGCTGCCGATGAACCTGCGTGAAGTGGTAACCCTGGCAGATTTTGCCGGGTTTAGTTATGCCGAGATCGCCAGCATTGTCGATATTCCGGTCGGCACGGTGATGAGTCGTCTCTACCGTGCCCGCCAAAATCTGAAGGACCAGTTACTGGATATAAGCAGTGATGAAAATATCCGATTCAAATTACGGAGTGTTAAGTGAACGATAATAGTGAATATGATGATCATCGCCTGAATATGTTCATTGATGGTGAACTCGACGCCGATGAGACCAATCAGCTGCATGAGACTCTACTGGAAGATCATGCGCTTAGAGAACGCACCTGCCGCCTGAAGGCCGTGCGCGAGCTGGTGGCGTTCGCCTATCAAACGCCACCATCAGTTGAGCACGCGGATAAGAGGCATGTGAAAAACCAGCGACGTTGCTGGAAATGTGTTGCCGCAGCACTTTTGCTTGGTCTGGGTGTAGTGATCGGCTGGTCAACACATCAATACGGCCCCCGTGTCATTGCCGGCTCGCCAACAGCGAATGGGGTCTTTAGCTATTATGCCTCACAGCAACCTGTCGAATTTTCAGAGCGCAAATTCATCTTGCATCTCAGTACTTCTAACTTTGGTGCGGTTAAAGCTGCGCTTGATGAGGCGGATAATCTGATCGCGAGTTATAAACGCACCAATACACCGCTTAAGATCGACATTATTACCAACAAGCAGGGTATCGATGTTCTGCGTGTTGATGTCTCACCTTATCTCAGCCGGATCCAGAAAATGATTTCTGAGAATCATGACGTGGTATCACTGTTTGCCTGTCAACGCTCTATCAGGAAAGCAAAACTCAGAGAAGGCCATGATATCGTGATGCTGCCGGAAACCAAAGTCGACAAGACTGCGCGCGAGCTGATTCCCGAGCGTATTAATAAAGGCTGGGTATACATTAAGGTTTAGAGAGTCAGTCGGTGCTGGTGTTTACGCAACACCTCTGAGGCTGCCTGCTGCTGTCTGAACCCCATTCAACACATCGCTATCAAACTGTAATGCATGGATTGTTTCGTGCATTACAGGTTTTTTTGTCTTATTGCTGCTGACGCTGGCGTCTGCGTGCACCCCAGCTATTGTTTCAGCCGCTCAAGCATCAGATATATTCTCCCGAAGTTGTTCATTTTGCCTACGATGATATCTATGTGAAAACAGCCGATGGTTTACGCATACACGGCTGGAAATTACGAGTATCAGAGAAACGGGCATCACAGCAGCATGCTGGCAGTTTGATATTTTTTCACGGCAATGGTGAGAATATCAGCACCCAGTTCGGTAATGTGTACTGGCGGGTAGAATACGGTTACGACGTTTATTTGTTTGAGTATCGTGGTTACGGCCAGTCGCAGGGAGAGCCGGAGCTAGATGCTATAGTCGTTGATTACTATGCAGAGCCGTGATGATGAGATCATCAATATTCAACATGGCAAAGACCTGTTCGCTGCCGCTCGACCGCCGCATAGCTTTATCGCAATGACAGACAATCATAATCACAGTTTTAATCGGGCGTCGAATCGGGAATTATTGCTGGGCTATCTGGACCGGCTGGAGCTACTGGCAGTAGTGGAAAAGCTTCAGGCGGAGGACTCTTTGGCGTCAGGAAAAACCACCGGTTCGATTAGCCATTGAGCGTTCGAGATTTGCAAAATCAGGCAGGAGGGGCCGCCTTTGGTGCGCACCTTGCCGGCAGCGCCAGGATTGATCACCCAGGGTTCGGCGCTCTGATCAATGACGCGTTTGTGGGTGTGTCCGTAGATCACCATACGGGCATCGGCGTGGTCCCAGCGGAACTGCTCGTGATCGGGGTGGTTGCCGAGACGATCACCGTGCTCGATAACAATGCGGCCCCCAGGCAGATCAAGGTCGATCTGCTTCGGCAGAGCATCGACGACAGCGCGCTCTGAAGCCTCCCAGGCGGCGGCATGGTCATTGTTGCCGGCGACTGCGTGCAGTTCTATTCCGGCCTTGAGCAGGGCGAGCACATCCGCACCGCAGATATCGCCGGCGTGGATGATATGGTCGCAGTCATTAACGGTTTCCAGCACGCGCGGATCAATAAAGCCGTGGGTGTCCGATAAAATGCCAACTCGAATCATGTCCTGACTCATGGATTATCTATTCTATGCCTGGTTAATATGTGGTCATCACGGTGTGTGGTTTGCTGCATCTTTTAGAAGCTTCACACCAGCGCAAAACAAGGGAGCGTATTTTAGGTGCAAAACCAGCCATATAGCAATTCAGCTGGTCAGGAGCAGGCCGCTGCCACTGCATTTGTTTTTGTGTAGTGTAGTGAATAAGGCCAGCCCCGCATTCGTCATCCCCGAAGGCTGTGTCGGGGATCCAGCATTTTTGTCCTGAGCGACAATGAAGAATCTTTGTTTTTGCCTTATCGAGTAATTATATTTCAGTGGTAGTGGGTTCTATGCGGTGTATGGATGGGGTGAATAGCTCGCAACTCGCAAAAAATGCTCAGATAGCCGCAGCGGAAAGCCCCTTATTCACTACACCACACAATGGCTCGTTCTAGAGGAATTGAAAAACTATAACAGCAGATTTTTTCTCTACGTGCTCTGTGCCTCTGTGGCAATATTTATTATTTATTTAGGCATAAAAACGGCGCCCAGGTGGCGCCGTTTTTATGCTGACTTATTACCAGTGCTCAGGCATTAGCTGCTTCGCTCTGGTAGTAGTCGATCAGGATTTTCGCGACTTCAGGGCGCGAGAATTCTTTTGGTGGTGCTTCGCCATTGCCCAGCATTTCGCGGACTTTGGTGCCGGACAATAAAATGAAATCTTCTTTCTGGTGATCCGGCGCTTCGCACATCATCACCACCTTGTTCAGTTTCTTCGACCAGGCTGTGTGGTCAGCCCTGAAGATTTCGATGTCGAGAGCGTCTTTGGGCACTTCGTTGTCGAAAATGGTCTGGGCATCGAAGGCACCGTAGTGATCACCAACACCGGCGTGGTCGCGACCGATGATGAAGTGGGTGGCGCCCATATTCTGGCGGAACACCGCGTGCAGCACGGCTTCGCGTGGGCCGGCGTAGAGCATGTCGAAACCGTAGCCGGTGACCATGGCGCTGTTTTCCGGGAAATACAGCTCCACCATTTTGCGAATCGCAGCATCGCGAACTGGAGCCGGGATGTCACCTTTTTTCAGTTTGCCGAGCAGCATGTGGATTACCAGGCCATCGCAGCCTAAACGATCCATGGCCATGTGGCAGAGTTCTTCGTGGGCCAGATGCATCGGGTTACGGGTCTGGAAAGCAACAATTTTTTTCCAGCCGCGTTCGGCGATTTCATTGCGGATTTCGACCGCCGTGCGGAAGGTATCTGGAAACTCGCTCTGGAAATAAGAGAAGTTCAGCACCTGGATGGGGCCAGACAGGCAAACTTTGCCCTGTGAGTTGAACGCATCCACGCCGGGGTGAGCTTCGCCAGCGGCAGGTGCGTACACTTTTTCGGTCATCATGGCCATGTCTTCATCGCTGAAGCTTTCGACCGCCTCAACATCCATGATCGCCAGCACGGGATGACCAGATACATTGGGGTCTTTCAGTGCAATCCGGTCGCCAGCCTTGATATTGCCAGCATTTTCCACCAGATTTAAAACCGGGGTCGGCCAGAAAAGGCCGGCAGTGGTTTTCATGTCTTTGGCGACTGACAGGGCATCGGCCTTGCTCATGTAACCGGTCAGCGGGTTGAAATAGCCGGCACCGAGCATCACTGCATTGGCGGCAGCGGCCGAGCTGACGATGATCGCGGGCAGGTCCGCGGCTGCTTTTTGCAGCGCTTCGTTTTTGGCTGCATCGTATACAAACAAAGGGTTCAGAGTGTCAGAACCATGAGGTTTAATCATTAGGATCTCCAGAGGGCGGTAGTGCTGGCGTTATCGCCAGTCCTGTTTAGTTAAAGCGGGTTTATAAACTATTAAATATTAAAAATCCGGTGAGGCCGTTACATTTTGCTGTTGGCTTAGGTTCAGGCTCAAACGCGGATTCCGCTCAGCACCTGGGCACGACCACTGATTCGAGCGCCGCATTCTACCTCAAAGTGGGCAATATTCGTAGTCGGAGGGGGGGTGGCAGCGGCCTGTTCGAAAAGTCAGCGCTCAGTCGGCCCAGTCAGTCATGATCAAAGCCAGTGATGTGCTGGCAACGATCAGTATGACCATGACCAGGCAGGCCATACAGCGGAAATCGCTGAGTGCGGTCGCAGACGGGTGGTTTTTGTGCGGGTGATTTTGAATCATTTCCAGACTCCCTGTAGACAAACATCCTGACCGTAGATATAGCATAAAACTGTGTTCTAAATCACTCTTTGGGAATCGATAACTAGGCTGGCGGCAAATACTCCACCAGTTTGTGATGCTGTTAAAAAAAGGCCCCGCATTGCGGGGCCTTGGTGTGCCGAAGCGGCAGATTATTTACAGCAGCGGAATCATCAGCAGGGCAACAATATTGATAATTTTGATCAGTGGGTTGATCGCTGGCCCCGCGGTATCCTTATAAGGGTCGCCAACCGTGTCGCCAGTGATTGCGGCCTTGTGCGCATCCGAGCCCTTGCCGCCGTGATTGCCGTCCTCGATATATTTTTTGGCGTTATCCCAGGCACCACCACCGGTGGTCATGGAAATGGCCACGAACAGGCCGGTGATAATGGTACCGATAAGCAGGCCACCGAGCGCTTCTTTGCCCAGCAACAGACCCACCGCCACCGGCACTGCGATCGGCAGCAATGAAGGCAGAATCATTTCCTTGATGGCAGCACGGGTCAGCATATCGACGGCGCTGGAATAATCCGGTTTCTGGCTCTTATCCATGATGCCTGGCATCTCGCGGAACTGACGGCGCACTTCGTTGACAATACCGCCAGCAGCACGACCTACCGCTTCCATCGCCATGGCACCGAACAGATACGGCACCATACCGCCGAGGAACAGGCCGATGATGACACGGTGATCAGACAGCTTGAAAATCACGTCACCGCCAAGATTGTGGGTGTAGTCTGCAAACAGCACCAGCGTGGCAAGACCGGCTGAACCAATCGCGTAACCTTTGGTGACAGCTTTGGTGGTGTTGCCGACAGCGTCCAGCGGGTCGGTGATGTTGCGAATGTCTTCCGGCAGCTCGGCCATTTCAGCAATCCCGCCGGCATTGTCAGTGATCGGACCATAGGCATCGAGCGCGACGATCATGCCGGTCATCGACAGCATGGCAGTGGCAGCAATCGCAATGCCGAACAGGCCGGCGAGCTCGTAGGCACCCCAGATCGAGGCGCATACCGAGAGCACGGGCAGTGCAGTCGATTTCATCGAGACACCAAGACCGGCGATCACATTGGTGCCATCGCCTGTTGTGGAGGCGGCGGCGATTCTACGCACCGGGCCGTATTCAGTCGCGGTGTAATACTCGGTAATTACCACCATGGCTGCGGTGAGCGCGAGACCGATGAGTGCGCTGAAATAAACATCCATCGCGGAGATGACTTTACCTGCAAACACCAGATGATCGCCGATCATCTGGCTGGTGATGGGATAAAACGCAATCGCCGCCAGCACCCCGGAAATAATCAGGCCGCGATACAGCGCGTTCATAATTTTCTGACCGGGTTTGATGCTAACGAAAAAGGTACCGATGATTGAAGCAATAATCGAGGCGCCACCCAGCACCAGTGGGTAGAGGATGACCTGACCTGCATCACCCTCTACCAGCAGGCTGGCGAGCAGCATGGTGGCGATAATCGTCACCGCGTAAGTTTCAAACAGGTCAGCCGCCATGCCGGCACAGTCGCCGACATTGTCACCAACGTTATCCGCGATCACTGCCGGGTTACGCGGGTCGTCTTCGGGAATGCCGGCTTCAACTTTACCGACGATGTCAGCACCGACGTCCGCGCCTTTGGTAAAGATACCGCCGCCGAGACGCGCAAAAATTGAAATCAGCGAACCGCCAAAGGCCATGCCGATTAATGCGTGCAAAGGATCTTCTGCACCGCTTTGCAAAAGATAGGCGTAATAGCCAGCGACTCCGAGCAGTCCAAGACCGACGACTAACATGCCGGTGATGGCACCGCCACGAAACGCGACCTTGAATGCGGCGTTGATGCCTTCATTTGCTGCCTGTGCGGTACGTGAGTTAGCGCGCACTGAAACGTGCATGCCGATGTAACCGGCAAGGCCGGAAAAAATGGCACCAATGGCAAAGCCAATCGCCGTGTGCGCATTCAGCTGAAACCAGATAACAGCAAAGATCACTACACCGACCATGGCGATTGTGGTGTACTGGCGTTTCAGATAAGCTATTGCGCCTTCCTGAATAGCCCCCTGAATGCGTACCATTTCTGCATTGCCAGGGTTCTTGCTCATGATGCTAAAAATTGACACTACGCCATAGCCGATGCCGACTAGCGCGCAGACTAATGCAAAGACAAGTTCGTTAGACATTATTCTATCTCGCTTATTATTGTGAAAGTACAAAAAAGCCCTGCATATACAGGGCTTCAGTTCAAACAAATTAAGTTAGTGCGTTGAAGATGGAATCGCGTATATCTTCGACACTGCCGATGCCGGCAATCTTGTGGTAGGCGGGAGCGCCGTCGCCACCTGCTGCCGACCATTGCGAATAATATTGAATCAATGGTTCGGTTTGATCGTGATACACCTCAAGCCGCTTTTTGACAGTGGCTTCCTGATCATCGTCACGTTGAATCAGATCTTCACCGGTCACATCATCCTTGCCGGCGACTTTCGGTGGGTTGAATTCAACATGATAAGTACGGCCCGAGGCGAGATGGACACGACGTCCGGACATGCGTTTGATAATCTCGGCATCATCGACATCAATTTCGATAACAGCATCGACAGCGATGCCAGCCGCTTTGAGCGCATCCGCCTGCGGCAGGGTGCGGGGAAAACCATCGAATAGATAGCCTGTTTTGCAATCGGCCTGTTGGATACGTTCCTTGATCATGCCCATGATGATGTCGTCTGAGACCAGACCACCTGCATCCATAATTTTTTTTGCGGCTTTGCCGAGCTCTGAACCCGATTTCACGTGAGCGCGTAACATGTCGCCGGTAGAAATTTGCGGAATGCCAAATTTCTCCTTGATAAATCCAGCCTGGGTACCTTTGCCGGCACCGGGGCCGCCTAACAGAATTAACCTCATAGTACTCTCCGTTGACGATTTTTGACTGCTCAGTATATTTAAGAATGGCCTGTATTGATTATCAATTCTCTGTCTGATGGCATAAATTATTGTTATATGTCGATAGCTAAGGAGTATTATTTCTTGAACGTATCTGCAAAGTGGGTTCAAGCAATAAAGCTCCTGTCACTTCCCCCAGCGCCATGCCTGCAACGTTGCGGTTATAGCTACAACGCTCAAGGCATGGTAAGGAGTTTGCGTGTCTTATCGAGCTTGACCTCAGTCTAAATTTCAAAAGGCGCCAGTTTTTTAGCAACGGCCACTTTCTTCAGTGTGACATATTTTGGCAGACCATCTTTATATGGAGGATAGTCTTCGCCTTTCATCAGCGGCGCCAGATATTCACGACATTTTGGTGTGATGCTGAAACCGTCTTTAGAAATGAAGTTTTTTGGCATCATTTTCTCGACGTTGGCGATTTTGCTTAACGGTGCCATTTCGATTTTCCACTTGTACGGCTTATTGCTAACGCGTTTGATCGCAGGCATGACTGAGTTATGGCCTTTGAGCGCGTATTCAACCGCGGCTTTACCAGTGGCATAAGCCTGATCCACGTCAGACTTGGACGCGATATGGCGTGCAGCACGCTGCATATAGTCGGCCACGCCCCAGTGATATTTATAGCCCAGGCCTTCCTGAATCATGTTGGCAACCACAGGTGCAGCACCGCCCAGCTGGCTGTGTCCGAAGGCATCTTTCAAACCGGTTTCGGCGAGAAATTTGCCATCCGGCCAGTGCACACCTTCAGAAACGACGACTGAGCAGTAACCAAATTTTTTAACTTTGTCATCGACGGTTTTGAGGAATTTTTCCTGGTTGAACTCAACTTCCGGGAACAGGACAACGATAGGAATTTCGTGTTCTTTGGTCGAAGCCATGGCACCAGCAGCGGCAATCCAGCCGGCGTGACGGCCCATCACTTCCAGGACGAATACTTTGGTCGATGTGGCGCACATCGATGCTACGTCGAAGCTGGCTTCCATGGTGGACACAGCAATGTATTTGGCGACAGAGCCAAAACCGGGGCAGTTGTCGGTAATTGGTAAATCATTGTCGACCGTTTTAGGCACGTGTACGGCAGTGATTGGGTAACCCATTTTTTCACCGATCTGTGATACTTTCAGACAGGTATCAGCCGAGTCACCGCCGCCATTGTAAAAGAAATAACCGATGTTGTGAGCTTTGAAAACTTCGATCAAACGCTCGTACTGAAGTTTGTTGGCTTCAAGACTTTTCATTTTGAAACGGCAGGAACCAAAAGCGCCGGAAGGCGTGTAACGCAAAGCAGCAATCGCTGATTTGGATTCCTTGTTGGTATCGATCAAATCTTCGGTGAGAGCGCCGATAATACCGTTGCGACCGGCGTAGACTTTGCCGATTTTGTCTTTGTGCTTGCGTGCAGTTTCGATAACGCCGCAGGCAGATGAATTAATAACTGCGGTAACACCGCCGGATTGCGCGTAAAACGCGTTTTTTTTACTCATGTTGTGAATTCCCCTGGAACTGGAAGTTTTAAATTGATAAATCTGAATCTGTGTTTGTATGGCTCGTGGTGCGCCTGTTTATTGCTGTTCCTGTGCTTCGCGTTTCATGGTTCCTTGTCGGCATGCATCTGCAACAGTGTCACCAGGCAATCGCTAATATCATTGAACTCGCTTTTGCCGGCACCGTGCTGCTGATAGCCGCGGCAATAAAACTGGCTGCGATAGCTGTGATCCCCGATCTGGCAGATGACGAATTTAGCTTCTCCGACCTGCCAGAATATGGCGGGAATTTCGCTGAGCTCGCGATCATCCGGATGCATCCTGATTTCAACCTCCGCCAGCTGGATATCAAGTTCCTGTCCCGGCCAGCGCTGTTTCAGCGCAGTTTCGATGGTCCCGGTCTCGCTTGCGCTAAAATCAGCAACAGTCGCCATACTAGTATTCCTGACGCTGGACAACGGGGCACGAGGATACCTTAAATCGGACATTTTTTCAGCTGAATTCATCGCCGGCGCGCTGTTTGTCCGCTAATACTCTTATCACTGTTAATGGTATCGACGGCATCGCAGCGCTTAATGCAGCTGCAGTGAATCGCTGACACTGTTGACGAGTTCATCCGGGGTCGCGTCGCGCACCTCCTGTACGGTGATATTGTAGGTAATCTCCTTGCCAGCGAGCGGATGATTGCCGTCGACCGTGAGTTTGCCGTCTTCAATTTTGCTGACGCGGAATACCTTCATCTCGCCACGGTCGTTTTGAAACTCGACCTCGGCGCCGATGCTGTGAAACTGTGGTG
This sequence comes from Gammaproteobacteria bacterium, assembly GCA_030148865.1. Classification (GTDB taxonomy): domain Bacteria; phylum Pseudomonadota; class Gammaproteobacteria; order SZUA-229; family SZUA-229; genus JASBSR01. Next base: position 76,064 of record JASBSR010000040.1, on the reverse strand, counting down.
GCACATTGCTCAGCTCATCGGTAAATATGAGTTCAGGCTGTAATTCGCCAAAACCCTCGGCCGGACTCAGGCTGATACTGAGCTGATCGCCGCTGGCACGGCCTTCCAGCGCCTGCGAGATTTTTTTGATGATCTGTGCGTCGCGACCCTGAATAAAATTAATCGGCAGATCAATGCGTTCCAGCACTTTGCCGATGTCATCGGTGATGGTGTAGGTGAGCGACACATATTTATCTTTTTTGATGTGTTTGGCCATGACAGATCGGTGCTCTGAATAGAGCTGGCATTTTACACCGCCAGGCAGGGCATTGCATGTCCGGGCTTGGTCGCATTCCAGCGGGCGGGTATAATTGGCGAATTAAAATCAGGAGTTGGTATGTCAGAAACAGGTGGCTGCAGTGCATCAGAACCTTACGCCTTACGGGTGTTAGGGGATTCTATGCTGCCTGAATTTGCTGAGGGTAGCGTCATTGTCATCGACCCTGCGGGCGCGATTCGCGATGGCTGTTATGTCATTGCCACCCATAATGACGAATATATTTTTCGTCAGCTGCGTATGGTTGACGACAAATATTATCTTCAGCCATTGAACGATCTTTATGATACCGTGGAAATTTCGGGGCTGGAGCAAATTTCCGGGGTGATTTCACAGCAGGCCGGACGTCGGCGTAAAGACCATAGACGTTACGACTGAGATCTACGACTGGAGCCGGCGATCAGTTTGCAACACTGCAGAACTAAAACCTTTGGCCAGTAGCAGATCCACCTGTTCCGGGTCGAGCACTTCGCGCTTGGCGTTGATCAGCGGCAATTCATAATCATTCCAGCCGCGTAAACCGGTTTGCATCGATTTGACGTTTTTGTAGCCCAGTGTCTGCAGGGTCTGGGCGGCCAGTATGCTGCGATTTCCTGATCGGCAAATGATGACGATTTCACGTTCACGGGCAGTGATTAATTCGGGCACAGCGTCTTCGTATTCAGCTTCACAGGCAGTTTCCAGGATGCCGCGAGGCACCAGCATGGAGTTCGCGATATGGAAACTGGCAAATTCGCATTCCTCTCGAATATCGAGTACTAGCGTGTCAGGGTGACTGCGGCAGAGTTCATCCACATCCCAGGGCATGAGCTCGCTAACCTGCTGACGTGCGTCTTCGACAATCTGTTTAAAAGTTTTCATGAGTGATAGCTCAGGTACTGGTATCAGCTTTACGCAGGCCCTGTTCGACAGCGATGACGGCGGCTTCAACCCGGGAATGAATCCCGAGTTTGCGCAAAATCGCTTTGACGTGAAGTTTGACCGTGCCATCGGAGATGCCGAGGTTACGCGCGATCAGTTTATTGCTTTGGCCATCGGCGAGCAGGCAGAGGATTTCGCGCTCACGCGGAGTCAGGCTGGCGAAGGGGCCGGCATCGTCATCGACCGTGGTTTCACCCTGAACCATGCGTGCCAGCGCATCGGTGAGGTCGTGGGCGACCACATTCTTGCCTTTTTCGATATCACGCAGCGCGCTCACCAGTTCATCAGGCTCCATATCTTTTAACAAATAGCCCTGTGCGCCAAGGCGTAAGGATTTAATCAGGTCGGATTCTTCATTGCTGGTGGTGAGCATGACCACGGGGATGGTCGGATTGTGTCCGCGCAGTGTTTTCAGGACTTCGAGGCCACCGATGCCGGGCATGCGCAGGTCGAGCAGAATAATATCGGGGCTGAGAAGTTCGGCGAGCTTAATGCCGGCATTGCCGTCGGCTGCGACCCCGATCACTTCGATGTTGCGTTGTTCGAGCAGACCTTTGAGGCCGACCCGGAACAGGGCGTGATCGTCGATTATAATGACTCGCATGATGGTCAGATTGCCTGCTCTCTCTGGTACTGGAACTTGAGTTCGATCCGCGTGCCTTCGTCCGGCTCGCTCTCGATGCGTAGTTTACCGCCCAAATGGTGCGCGCGCTCCTGCATAATAGTCAGGCCAAGATGTTGACCGGCGTGGCTCTGAATGGCTTTTTTATCAAAGCCAATGCCATCGTTTTCGACCAGGACACGATAGCGGCCTTCGTTATCGCAGTCGAGTAATATACGCACGATTTTGGCATTCGCGTGTTTTTTAATATTGGTCAGCGATTCCTGTACGATGCGGTAGACATTCATTTCCATTATCACGGGGATATCCGGCAGCTGATGCTCGCATTGTAACAGGATATGAATCCCGGTTTCTTCGCGGAATTTGGCCACCACGCGCTCGATCGAGGGCAGCAGGCCCTGCTGCTCGATGGGTTCGCGACAGTGGGCGATGAGTTCGCGCAGATCGGTATAGGCTTCATCAAGGCCGTGTTCCACCTGTTCGATGCTATTAATTGCCATATAGTCACCCGAGGGCTGCAGGGACTGATCCAGCACCCGCACCTGAAAGCGTAATGAGGCCAGGGTTTGTGCCAGTGAGTCGTGTAGCTCGCTGGCCAGCATATTGCGTTCTTCCTGCACCAGTTTTTGTCGGGTCAGGTTTTCCAGGCGGTATTTTTCAATCGCCAGCGCCAGATGGTGGCCGGCACTGAACAGCAACGAAGCCAGTTCATTGTCGAGGTCGATAGCGCCGGGCGCGAAGACAATATTGATCGCGCCCAGAGTGTGCACCAGATGGCGTACCGGAACGGTAATCATCAGGTCACTTGAATCCGCCAGCAGCGCGTCGGCGGGAGCTACCCGGACTAAATTGATCGGTTCACTACTGCGGCTGAATAATGGCGCTTCAATCGCGGTTTGCTGAATTTTGCTGATGCTCGGGTCATCAAGTTTGTAACTACCCACCAGCTCCATCCAGTCATCATTGGTGATCAGCCGCAGAGTGGCGGCTTTTGCTTTTAGCCGGTTGGTGAGATGCCTGAGAAAATAATTGAACAGCTCCTGCTGATTTTCAGCCGAATTAATCAGACTGATGACTTCGTACAGAATGATAATTGAGTCTCGGCTCCACTCGATGATCGGGCTCGAAATTTTCGCGCTGGCCTTGGCCTTGGTCGTCTTGCCCATGATCGTGCTCTCAGATGAGTCGACTATTGCTCAACCGGGGGTTTGTAGTTGGGGTCACCTGGGTTGAGAAAAATGAACTGAAATTTCCCCGGCTCGAGTTCGACGAAATCCAGTTGCGTATCTTTTAATAAAATAGCGCTCGCCGGCGAGACGATTAATTCGATGTCTTCACAGGTGACGCTGATATCATCTTCTTTGCTGTCATCGAAGCCCATGCCGTAATGAATGCTGTTATCACTGTTTCGGGTCGCGGCGATGCGCAGTGGCATGCCTTCTGATTTGCTCTGCTGGGCAGAGAGTTTAATCTGACTCGCTGCGCTGGGTGTTATGGTAATCATGTTTCTGTAGTTGTGTTGTGTTTGTGTTGCCTTACGAAATCAACAAAGCGTTGTGTCCATGGATTGCTGCCAGTGCTGCGCTGGTGACTGTAACAGGCCAGCAGATTCTTATACATATAGCCATCATGCTTGCCATCGATACCAGTACCGCGTTTGACGGAGAATGCAAATCTAGCATCTTTGTCCAGATTTTTAAAACGCGAGTAATGAAACTCATGCGCCGAGATCTGTGACTTTGTCGGGTTTGGCCAGAGACTGACGGTATTTTCGCTGAGCTGGACGTAGCCGCGTCCCTGAGGTCGAGCTTCCATGATGATGTCCCCGGCGATACTGCCCACCATGGCGTGGTTTTCGCCCTGCCATTCGATCGATCGCGCCAGATACATCAGGCCACCACACTCGGCATAGACCGGCAGACCGGCACCAATCGCCTCGTGGATGGCGCTACGCATACTCTGGTTGGCCGATAATTCGCTCATGTGGGTTTCCGGGAAGCCGCCGCCGATGATCAGGCCATCGAGTTCGGGTAGCTGGCGGTCGCGTATTGGGTCAATTTCGACAAGCTCGGCGCCAGCATGTTCCAGCGCGAACAGATCATCGGGGTAATAAAAGCCGAACGCTGCATTACGCGCGACACCGATGCGTAAATCCTGCCGGGTTTTGCTAAACGCCGGCGAGGCAGGGGTCGTGTTCGGTAGCGCGGGCGCGGTGTTGGCGATGTGCCGGAGCATGTCGAGATCCACCTGTTCACTGATGGCGTCGCGCAACAGAGTAATTTTAGTTGCCGAGGCCGGGTCTTCGTGACTGGGTACCAGGCCAAGGTGACGTTCGTCGATATCGAAACGCGCATCCTTATGAATAGCACCGACCACGCTGACATCGGTGTAGTGTTCGATTACGTTGCGCAGTTTGGCTTCATGACGTGACCCGCCGAGCTGGTTGAGAATGACGCCGCGAATCTTGATATTGGCATCGAATGCCTGGTAGCCGAGAATCAGCGGAGCGATGCCCCGTGTCATGCCGCGCGCGTCCAGCACCAGTATCACTGGCGTATGCAGCAATATTGCCAGCGCGGCATTGCTGTTACTGCCGTCGAGATCAAGACCGTCGTAGAGCCCCTTGTTGCCTTCAATCAGACTGATATCAGCCGTTGCCGAGTGCTGGGCGAACGCGGTTTTGATCTCATCGTGTGTCATGGTGTAAAAGTCGAGATTAAAACACGGGCGCTCACTGGCTTTGGCTAACCAGTGTGGATCGATGTAGTCAGGGCCTTTTTTGAAGGTCTGTACGCTGTTACCAGCAGCGGTCAGGGCGGCGCACAGGCCGATGCTGACCGTGGTTTTGCCAGAAGACTTGTGGCCAGCAGAAATGAACAGACGAGACATGAGCTGCGCCGCAGCTCAAAAGAGCAATGAATAATGAACAATGAATAATGAAAACACCAGACCTGAAGCAAGCCCATAGTTTATTGGCAAGCGTCGCCTTTCATTATTCACTATTAATTGCTTCTACGCGTGCGGGTCCGCGACTGAATCAGCCAGTGACGGTGGCAGAAAACGCAGCACTTTGAGCGCAAAGGTGACCAGTAGCAGGGCGACGGCGATGCCACCGAGACCGAGCAGGACTTCGGGTAACGAAGGTGAGTAACTGGCGATGACACCGTCATAGAATGAACTACTGACCTCGTAGCCGGGGAATATATCCAGCGGGAAGGCCTGACCACCGATGATAAGGACGTACAACTGGGCGAGACCGCCGAGAATGACCAGTGTGCAGACAAAGGCCAGGGTCTTGCGACACTGGCTGACACCGGGTGCATAAATCAGCACCAGCGGAATCAGGCCACCGATCAGCACCTGTCCGATCCAGAACAGCTGGGTGTAAATACCGCCGGAAGATAGAATGAACTCTTCAACACCATGACGCTGGGTAATGTAGAGATTGGTCAGGTGGTAAACAATGACAAAATAGAGCACGGCGGCAACGAACACGCCGAGTAATTTACGCAGGCGGGCAATCACCACGTCACCGAGCTCACGTCCTGTCCAGTTGTAGGCGGCCATCAGTACCAGAATAAATATCGCCAGCCCGAAGGAAAATGACATGATGATGAACATCGGTGCCAGCAGGGCGGCATCGTAGGCGGAACGCGCGACCAGAAAACCAAAAATTGAACCGGTACCGGTGGTGAGTGTCAGTCGCCAGATAAAAGCCGCCAGGCCGACGGTTTTTTTGTATTTGTACATATTGTGATCCATCATCATCCAGATGTAGGTACCGACTATGGCGAAGAAACCGGTATACAGAATAATATTCCAGGCAAAGATGGATTTGAAATTGTAATAGGTCATGGCAACGATCAGTCTGTCCGGACGACCGAGGTCGAGCAGCAGAATGACCAGACCGCCGGCGAGCAGGGCGATGGCCAGCAGCGCGGATAAGCGTGCCATCGGTTCGTACATTTTTTTGCTGAACACAGATGCAATCGAAGCCACATTCAGCGCGCCTGACGCCGCGACGATCAAAAATACGGCAAATATATGCGGTGTACCCCAGATCACCTGGTTGTTCATGCCAGTCACGTAGTGGCCGTTATGTTCCATATACCAGCTGGCAAGCACACCAATCACTGCGATTAAGCCCAGGCCCGCGAGCAGACCGAAGTACGCCAGGCTCTTGCCATTAATTTGCGAGTATTCGAATTTTTTCATCTAAAACGTTCTCTCTTAAAACTAGATGCCCTGGTAGCGCACACCAGTGTTGAGGCCGAGATCGGCGCGGATTTGCTTGCCGCCATTGTTTTTAAGTTCTACCGAAAGCGCACTCTCAGGATCATTCATATCGCCAAAGATCATGGCGTTGTGATTGTCTGCATTACAGGCTTCGACACAGGCAGGGTTACGGTCTTTGTCAACGCGATGTACGCACATGGTGCAGGACTCAACCGTGCCTTTGCCGCGTGGTGCAGCCAGTGTCTGGTTGACGATTTCTTCATGCACAAAAGAGCGTGCTTTGTATGGGCAGGCCATCATGCAATAGCGGCAGCCGATACAGATATGCTTGTCGACCAGTACGATACCGTCAGCGCGTTTAAACGATGCACCCGTTGGGCAGACATCAACACACGGTGGGTTTTCGCAGTGCTGGCATAATAACGGTAATGATTGTTCATGACCGGTGGTTTTTTCTTTGAGCGTGACCTTGCGAATATATTGAGTTTTTTGAGTATCCGCAGAATTCGGCATGCTGCCGATGAGGGCGAATTCTTCATTACAGGCATCAACACAGGAAGTGCAGCCTTTGCCGCATTTGTTGGTGTCGATCAGTATGCCCCAGCGGGTTTTACTGGAAACTGCCTGGTCATCAGGCTTGGCCTGGGCGGTGTGCAGCAATAGTCCGGGGGCGAGGGTAACAGTGCCGGCGAGTGCGACTTTCGAAATAAAGTCACGTCTTGAATTATTCACGCAATCGCTCATTATTCATTGCTCCCATCGCTGGTTTTTTTAGCCAGCATGTCCTGCATCTGTTGATTCAATGCCTGCTTGTCAGTGCTACGTTTGATGAATTTTTGCGGGCGATCAGCGTGGCATTCAAAACAGTCGATTTGCACTGCGGCATACTGATGACAGGCATTACAGAAATGCTCGTCACTGGTGTGATCGACGATCTTGCCGTTTTCATCTGGCTGTACGTGGCAGTCGATACATTTTGCCAGGCTGTAGCGCTCAGTGCGGATACCTTCGTGCACGGTTTTATCACGCTGGTGCAGAATATATTTCATATGATTTCTGCGAATTTCATCTTCCGGCTGTACGCACTTGACACCTTCGCCTTCAGGTTCATGTATCTTTGGAAACGGCGTTTCTGCCAATGCTTTACCAGAAAGCATTAGCAGAAACATGCCGCAAAAGATGGTGAGTTGCAGAAAACTCCTGGTCATAATTCTCGCCTTATTGCTCGCCTAGTGATTTGCGAATTACTCGCCCAGCGCCATGTCAATGTAGCCAGTGGGGCATACATCAGCACAGATATGGCAACCAATACACTTGCTGTAGTCGGTATCAACATAACGGCCAGTGGTGCTTTCGCTCTTCTTAACGCGGAATACCGCATCCTGAGGGCAGAAGATGACACAGTTGTCACATTCGAAACACATACCACAACTCATGCAACGTTCGGCTTCGGCAACGGCTTCTTCTTCGCTGTAACCAATCTGGCGTTCCGCAAAGTGGCCCAGGACTTCTTCTGAAGTCGGCACAATGGTTTTGCGCTGGATACGGGGAGTGTATGAAAAATGACCCAGGAACAGCTGATCAGAAGAAATAATTTCCTGAGCTGAGCGGTCCTCATAGTTATGGATCGCATATTTCTGATGATCAGTACCGCGTTGGGCATCATCCTGGTATTTGTCAGCACTGTAGGAATCAATATGCAGCCCGGCTTCATCCAGTTTGTTTATCAGTTTGAAGTGATGCACGTCAACTTTAGGACGTTTACGCAGATCAGTTTCTTTGAAGTAAGCTTCGATGGTGTCAGAAACAATTGAAGCCTGACCGATAGCAGTAGTCAGCAGGTGAGGACGGACGATGTCGCCACACACGAAATGACCGTCTTTACCCGGTACCCGGTAGAAGCTGTCGGCATCCATTAAACCACGACCATTGTCGAAGTCTTCCAGGCCGGTCATGTCACCGCTCTGGCCAATCGCAGATACGATCAGGTCAGCTTCGATGTCGTACTCAGTGCCTTCGATTTTGCTGGGACGGCCATCAACCAGTTCACACTTGCACATTCTCAGTGCGGTGGCGCGGCCATTGGCATCGACAATCACCTCGAGCGGCATTACTCCAGTGTGAATATCTACGCCTTCGACAGTGGCATCTTCCACTTCGTGCTCAGCAGCAGTCATTTGATCGCGCGGGAACAATGACGTCAGGGTCACTTGTGCGCCTTCACGTGAAGCTGTCATAGCTGAGTCGTGAGCTACATAACCGCCGATGACCTGCTCAGGACGATTGCTGTCGTCGATGTTGTTGATTTTACCCAGACGACGTGCAACTGAAACCACGTCGATCGAAGTATCACCGCCGCCGACACACACCACTTTTTCTGCAGTGACCTGCATCGTGCCTTTATTGAAGGCTTCGAGGAAGGCAACACCCGATACACAGTTAGGAGCATCGGCATTGGGCACGGGCAGTGCGCGACCGCTTTTACAGCCAATCGCCCAGAGCACAGCGTCGTATTCTTTTTCAAGCGCGTCGACGGCGACGTCTTTACCGACGCGGGTGTTGAGTTTGATTTCAATTTCGCCCATGTCGACGATGCGCTGAATTTCGTTGTTCAGGTAGTCGCGTGGGGTACGATAACCAGGAATACCGTATTTGAACATACCACCGAGTTCTGAGTGATCGTCAAATACGGTTGAAGCGATACCTTTACGGCGCAACTGATAGGCAGCCGCCAGGCCCGCAGGACCACCACCGATGATGGCAACTTTTTTGCCGGTCATGGGTGCGGTGTTATCGAATTTATAGTTGTTAGAGAATGCGGTATCACCGATATACTGCTCAACTGCATTAATGCCAACGAAGTCCTCGACATTATTACGATTACAGCCATCCTGACAGGGTGCTGGGCATACGCGACCCATCATAGAAGGAAACGGGTTGGCATCAGTCAGGCGCCGAAAAGCGTATTCGCTCATGCTGGTGCCTTCTGATGGCGATTCGATACCGCGAACGATATCCAGCCAGCCGCGAATATCTTCACCCGAAGGGCAGCTGCCCTGGCAAGGTGGCGTACGGTGAACGTAAGTCGGACACTTATATGAAGTATCTTCTTTGAAGATTTTATTAGTGAGTGCACCCCAGTTTTGATCACCGTCTTCAAATTTTCTGAAGGTTAACTTTTCGTTTACCATGTTTTCTTTGGAAGTGGCCATGCCAGTTCTCCTGTTGCTTCAACCGTTATAAGCGTAATGCGTTAAAACTAATTTTAGTGTTATGCAGCTTCGTCTGCGTCGTCAGATTCATCCGCGTCGTCGCCCTGACCATCAAGAATGATGGCATTGCCAACCAGCTGGTGAACACTCACTATCTGATCCATGGTCATGCCGTAGTAGGGCAGGACTTTTGTAAACTGTGATTTACAGATGGCGCAAATCGCGGCCATGTGTGTTACGCCTTTGTCGGCGATGACATTCTTCAGCGATTCCATTCTTGGCAGTGCGCCTTTTACGCGCAGCTCCATCAGATCATCGGTGAGCAGACCGCCGCCGCCGCCACAGCAGAAGGTGGCATCGTGGATGGTGTCTGCCGACATATCGTAAAAATTATTACACACCGCTTTAATCACTTCGCGCGGCGTGGTGAACTGGCTGCCTGGTTCTGCACCAATGCGTGAGGCACGGGCGATGTTACACGAATCGTGGAAAGTCAGCGTCATATCATCATTTTGTGACTTGTCGATATTTAAAATACCGCGGTCTAAGCAATCCTTGGTGAATTCCAGTATGTGCTGTGGAATCGGATAGCTCTGATCAAGAAAATCCCATGGGCCGGCCAGTGTGTTCAGGTGATTGTAGGCAACGCGCCAGGCGTGGCCGCACTCACCAAACACAATGCGCTTAACGCCAAGCTCTTTGGCGGCATCACGAATACGCAGTGATACCTGACGCATTTGTTCGTAGCTACCAATGAATAAACCAAAGTTGGCGGCTTCTGAGGCTTTTGAGCTCAAGGTCCAGCTCACGCCGGCAGCATGAAATACTTTGCCGTAACCCATGAGGCCATCGACGTGGGGCTCAGCAAAGAAGTCAGCAGACGGCGTGACCAGTAAAATGTCAGCACCTTTTTCGTCCAGCGGGAAACGAACCTTAACGCCGGTATCGTCTTCCACATCTTCTTCCAGACCTTCCAGAGTATCCGCGAGTGCTTTCTCAGGCAGGCCGAGGTTGTTACCAATCTTGTGGACTTTGGGAATAATCTGATTCGAGTATTTCTGACCCAGGCCCACCTGCGCCAGAATATCGCGCGCGGCCATGGTGACTTCAGCAGTATCGATACCGAACGGGCAGAACACCGCGCAACGGCGGCATTCAGAGCACTGATGATAGTACGAATACATATCGTTGACGACGTCTTCAGTCAGATCAATCGCGCCCACCAGTTTCGGGAAGTATTTTCCTGCAAATGTGTGATAGCGGCGATATACCTTACGCAGTAGATCCTGACGTGCCACCGGCATATTTTTTGGATCGCTGGTGCCGAGGAAATAATGGCATTTGTCAGTACAGGCGCCGCATTTCACGCAAGTGTCCATAAACACCTGCAGCGAACGGTATTTGCCGAGTTTGTCGTCAAGCAGATCGAGAAATCTATCTTTCCAGCCTTCGATCAGTCCGCCATCACCGGGGAATCCCATCTCGCTCTGAAACTCAGCGCTCGCGACAAACGGCGAACTATGAGCCATAGCACCTTCCATCACCGTAGGGATGACGGGGAACTCGTGGGTTTGCGGTGTTTCGAAGTCTGCCATGTTTTTAACCTTGTTTCACAGTACCGGTTGTAACTTTTTTAATGGGCCAATCTGTGTTTTTAAGCATTTCTGCCGTCTTTAGCTTCGATCGCTGCACCCCAATCAGACAAATGGCGCTTTTCACGCGGATTGTCGACCTGGTAGCGAGTCGGAGCAAAGAACAAACCCGGCGCGTGTAACAGTTTGCTCACGGGGAAAATCATCATCAGGAATAGCACCATGGTCAGGTGCACCAGTAGAATAATATCGCCAGGCAGGCTCTGCCAGTCAAGCAGGAACAGGCCCATGACAAAAGCTTTTAGCTGAATAATGTCAACTCCGCTAATGCCCACTTCTTTTGAGAAACTCATTAGCAGACCGGTGCCAGCAATCGCAAAAATCAGCAGCAGCATCAAATAATCAGAAGGGGAAGAAATATAACGTACGCGGTCGACAAAGATGCGACGCACAAATAATCCGGTCAGGCCAAACAGCATGGCAAAGCCGGCGTATTTGCCAAAGCTTTGCACCACTTCCAGATTCACCAGCGGCCACAGAAATGAATTCGGGCTAATCACATAACGCAGGTGACGGAAAAACGCGAGCAACAGGGAAAGGTGGAATATCCAGCCGAATATCCAGGTCCACTTGGTTGCGCGAAACAGGCTGTTGAAAAAAACAACCTCGGTAAAGAATCTATAAACCACACCGCCGCGAGTAATCGGCGCAGGAGTTACCGCAATTTTCAGCGGAGCAGGCACACGCACGTATTGCACAATTTTATTGGCCACGCCTACCACCAGGGTGATCATCGCCAGATAAAAAAGTATGACGTAAATAATACTTAAAGCGGTCATTGTTTAGGTGTCTCGCCTGCTATTACTAAGTGTTAAATGAAGAAGGGGGTCTTGTGACCCCCTTCGGGTCGTACCAGAGCTTATACGCAACCAGTTGGTTTTGGCAGACCGGCATATTTACATGCCTGCTTACCAGGACCATAAGGGAACAGTTCGTACAGATACTTGCTGTTGCCTTTATCTTTACCCAGTTTCTTGCCAACTGCTTTGGTCAGAACGCGGACTGCAGGTGCAATCTGGTACTCTTCATAATATTCACGCAGGAAGTTGATGATATCCCAGTGTTCATCAGTCAACTTACAATCTTCTGCGTTTGCCATTGCTTCAGCAACGTCTTTGTCCCATTGATTCAGGTCAGAAAGGTAACCCTCTTCATCTACTTCGTAACTTTTACCGTTTACTTCGATAGCCGCCATGATGTGCGCTCCTCGTTGAGAATAAAATTAAAATATCTTAAAGCCAGGCCTGAATCGTGTCATGCCCAGCGACTAAATCAACGAAACCGTCGTAATCAACGACTTTGATATCGTTAGCCAATTTACCTTCTATGCCGCGTGCCTGTAGGTCAGGGCCAAGTACACAGAAGGAAATACCATTTGCATTTTTGATTGCAACCGCAGCACGAGTGCCTTCGGTTGCAGCATAAACGCCGTCTTCATATAGAAGAACCGTAGAGCCGGATTTTGCAAGACTAATGCAGATTTCCAGCACGTTTGTCTCGAAAGGAGATTTGTTGACAGTGTGTAAAGTTGACATAATTATCTCCTAGAAACTCAGTACGATGTCTTGATCGTCAAGCACATCAGCTAGTTCGCTGCGATTAACCAGACGGATAGAATCTTTTTCAGCATAATCGTCGTCTTCATCTTCCCAGACCAGGTGCTGTAAATCTTCCAGCGTCAGGCCGCGTTCTTCGAGAGATTCTTTTTCAACATAAATTTTGTTGACTTCGTAATCACCGAGAGCTGCGAATGTGGGCGAGAAGTTTTTCATGCCAATGCCATCAGTCTTCTGACCTTTGACCAGCTGATAAACGCCATCGCCTATAAATGCCAGACTGACGTCCTGTTCAAATGCCGCACCAATCAGTACAACTTCGAGTGATTCAAGCGCATAGACAGTACCGTAAGGTGCCTTGCGGTTGAGATACATGAATTTTTTAGTAGCCATTATCTCTTCCCCTTATGCGCCAAATACAACAAGACGATCGCTTTCAATACCGGCCTCGATCAATTGACCCAGACCTGAAATGCGAAAACCTTCAGCGATGTTGTTTGCATCTTTGCCCTGGCGTTTTGCTTCATCTTCGTCAAGCAGGCCACGACGCTGGGCAGCGGCAATACATACGACTAAATCAAGATTATGCTCTTTAGCAAGATCAGACCAGAGCTGGCCAACATTGCGATCGTCCTGCGGTGGAACTGCAAGCCGGGTCGCGTTGTTGACGCCGTCGTGGTAGAAGAACACGCGAAATATTTCGTGTCCGTTAGCCAGGGCAGCTTTGGCGAACTGATAGGCACTATCAGCCGCCTGATGCTGGTACGGCCCTTCGTTTATTTGAATACCAAACTTCACAAGTGATTCCTATATTAGAAGCGGATATGTGTGGATGCGTTTAAGCTGTTACGAGCGCCGCGCCAGTTATCAATATGATACTTGGTGAACGGCAGGCCAGTGGCCTCGAAGAAACGCGGCCAGCCGATACGTTCAATCCAGTCGTTAATGCGTTCCCAGTCTTTGGCATCTTCTTTATAGGCTTTCAGAATACGCTTCACGATAGCAGTCGCTTCAGGCCAGCGTGGTGGATTGTTTGGTACACCGGCAGCAACCAGTTTCTGGAACGTGGGTTTGCCACGTGCATTGGAGTGATTACCACCCACCCAGATAGCCAGTTTGGAATGCTCAGCATCGTTGATCTGCATGGGTGGGCAGGGTGGGAAACACGCGCCACAACAAATACATTTTTTCTCGTCAACTTCCAGCGAAGGCTTGCCGTTAACCATGGCAGGACGAATCGCAGCTACTGGGCAACGTGCAACCACTGAAGGACGTTCACAGATGTTAGACACCAGGTCGTGATTAATCTTAGGTGGTTTGGTGTGCTGAATGTTAATCGCGATATCGCCCTGACCGCCACAGTTAATCTGGCAGCAGGAAGTGGTGATATGTACGCGGTTAGGCATGTTATTTTCGCGGAACTCATTAATGAGTTCGTCCATCATAGACTTAACAACACCCGATGCGTCAGTGCCGGGAATGTCACAGTGCAACCAGCCCTGGGTATGCGAAATCATGGCAACCGAGTTTTTGGTGCCACCAACGACAAAGCCGGCGTCTTCTACCGCTTTGATCAGGGCGTCGATTTTGGAACCGTCGTCAAGAATGTATTCAACGTTGCTGCGAATCGTGAAGTGGATATAACCGTCGGCATATTCATCACCAATGTCACACAGCTTGCGCAGCGTGAACACGTCAAGAATACGCTGTGTGCCTACACGTACAGTCCAGATTTCTTCGCCGCTGTAAGCGATGTGACGCAGGACACCGGGTCTGGGGTGTTCATGATATTTCCACTGGCCAAAGTTTCTGCGCATGACCGGATGCATGTACTGGAAGGCGTCTGGGCAACCGGATTCAATCGGTGAACGAGGTTTTGCTTTCTCACTCATGTTAATTCCTCAATTATTTCTTCAAGTTGTTAGAAGGGGGCATAACCTGCCCCCTTCGCGATAGGATTGTGAAAAAAGATTATGCGCTGGCAGCTTCTGCCTTGCGATCAAACCATTTCTCAGCTTCTTCGTCCCAGCCATCCATACGCACGTATGAACTTTGGCGGGGGCTAGAAACCATATTTGGATCAACTTCGATATCAACGCCTTCGAGGAAGTTAACCAGGCCGATACGCTCGATCATTTCACCGCAACGTTCGTGCTCAAGACCGTTCTCAGCCCAGAAATCAATGATTTCTTCGCCCATCTCAACAATCTTCTCGTAATCTTCTTCAGTTTCCAGTTTCATGAATGGCACTACTACAGTGCCCATCATGTCGCCGATTTTCAGGGTGCGCTTACCACCGATAAGAATGGTAACGCCGTGGTCATCACCGGGATGCAATGCTTTAGGCATGACGTTCAGGCAGTGCATGCAACGCACACAGTTGCGGTTATCAACCGCCAGTGTGTCGTCGTCGTTCAATGACAGTGCATTGGTCGGGCAGCGAGTCACAACGTTGTCGATAATGTACTGACGGCCTTTTTTGGCAACGTAGGCTTTAACTTCTTCCTGGTCGACTTTCATGTCGTCGCGCCAGGTGCCGATGACAGCAAAGTCAGAACGCTCGATAGCGTTCTGGCAATCGTTCGGGCAGCCAGAGACTTTAAATTTGAATTTGTAAGGCAGCGCAGGGCGATGCACGTCATCGGTAAAGTTGTTGACCAGATAACGGTGAGCTGCATGCTCGTTGGTGCAGGACATTTCACAACGTGCCGCACCCACACAGGACATTGCAGTACGGACACACGGGCCCGCACCACCCAGATCCCAGCCGTACTGGTTGATTTCATCAAAGAAGTGCTGAGTGTTTTCAGTGGTAGTACCGATGAACATGATGTTACCGGTCTGACCGTGGAAAGTTTGCAGACCTGAACCCCATTTTTCCCAGCTATCGCTCAATTGACGCAGCATAGCGGTGGTGTAGTGATTGCCAGCAGGTGGCTGGACGCGCAGGGTGTGGAATTCTTTCGATTCCGGGAAGGCTGAACCGACTTCAGAGAAACGCGGGATAATACCGCCGCCATAACCAAATACAGAAACCGTGCCGCCTTTCCAGTAACCTTTACGTGTTTCATATGAATGCTCGAGCTGGCCGAGCAGGCTGCTGGTGACGTCCTGGATGCGCTCATCCGGATGTGAGTCGCGAAGTTTTTTGATGCCGGAGATGAAGCTGGGCCAGGGGCCGTTTTCAAGCTCATCAAGCATCGGGGTTTCATAAATCTTTTTGGCCATGGAATGTCTCCTGTTGAACTGCTTGTTTTGCTGAGAGCAAATTTTCTTTGGTCGGAATCGGGGGTCGATTCTATGCCCAAATGATATTGTTCTCAATATTTCTTTGCCTGATAGCAAATACTGATGCCATCAGCAAACTACATTATGGGCGCAAGTCTAGGGCGAGTGCCTCGCAGGGAGAATCCTACCCTTGGGGGGTGAGGGTTATCAGCGATTACCCCCAAAGAGATAGTGTGATTATTGTCTGACTTTGGTGCTGGCCAAAGTCATGAGAAAATATATTATAATAACAACAACTTATGTAATAATTTTGGACTGAGCGCTGATTTGATAACTGTGACACTATAGTAATGTGTAGGCCTTACTTCGAGCGCCGCCTCCGGTTGCTGTCCGTGAGCGGTATTGTAATCGATCCCGTCAGCCCGCATGCTTCGCGGATACACAAAACCCTGTATGTAATTCTATCTCATATAATCGTGATTCCATGCCCAAGCCTTTCGACCTCAATAATGTGACGGATTACCGCCGCTGGCGTCAGTGGAAGCTGGCGCAGATTCCGGTTGATGCTGAGCGGTTGCTGGTGTCACTGGTGGAACCACAGGCTTTGCGCCCGGATGAAAAGCAGGCGCTGGTCACCTGCTGCCGTGATCATAATATGGTGATCTATGCGCTCCCCGAAAAACATACCGATAAAACGCTGGTGCACGCCATTGGTCAGCAACTGGGTCTGGTGCGCATGGACACTAATCTGCGTGCCGACGAGGACAGCGTCACCAGTCTTGAAGTCCGCGCGCAGGACGGCAATCAGTATATTCCCTACACTGATAAACCGCTGAGCTGGCACACCGATGGCTATTACAATACCTCGGCGCAGCAGGTGCGCGCTATTATTATGCATTGCGTACAGCCTGCGGCCAGCGGCGGCGTCAATCAGTTGCTGGATCCGGAGATGCTTTACATAAGGCTACGCGATGAAAATCCGTCCTGGATAGCCGCGCTGATGCATCCCGAGGCCATGATCATACCGGCAAACATTGAACATGAGGTGGAAATCCGTGGCGCGCAGAGTGGCCCGGTATTTTCAGTCGATCCAGGTTCGGGCTGCCTGCACATGCGTTATTCAGCACGCAAGCGCAATATTGTCTGGCGCGATGATGATGCCACGCTGGCAGCCGCGCAGCGTATCAGCGAATTGCTCGCCGACAGCGAGATGGTCATTGAGCATCGTTTGCAGGCCGGTCAGGGCATAATCTGTAATAATGTCCTGCATAATCGCAGCGGTTTTGATGACAGCGCCGAACAGCGCCGTCTCATGTACCGCGCCCGTTATTATGATCGTGTCGTCGATACAGGTCTTGCCCCGATTGGCGCATAATGAGGAGTGTTAGATGTTGTGGTTGAGTGAAGTGTTGCTGCAGGGCCAGGATATGCAGTCGTTCGATGAGCTGGTGGTCGAGCTGAAAAAGCGCGCCGCCGAGGGTGAGCTGTTTTTTCGCATGGATGTCAAACCGCCGTTCCCGGATACCCCGCCGGACTGGGAAGACCGGCTCGAAGCTGCGTTCACCGCGCTCCAGTAGTTGCAAAGAGGTAATAGCCGATGTTGTGGGAAGATGAGCCCAAAAAAGAAGAGTATGTGGTGCCCGAGAATGTAGTCGACCTGTCGTTCAAAATCGACTGTCGCCAGCTACCGGTGACGCATGCCTCAGAATTGTATCAGGCGCTGCACGCGATTTTGCCCTGGCTGAGTGATGAGCCTGGTCTTGGTGTCCACCAGATTCACGGCGCCACTTCGGGTAACGGCTGGGAGCGACCCGCCGATGATGGCGTGCTGCATCTTTCCAGACGCTCGCGCATGACGCTGCGGGTACCCCGGCACCGGCTCGATGATGTCGGCGAACTTGTCGGTAAATCATTCGAAATTGATGGTAACTCCGTTAAAATTGGCGGTTATAAAGTGAAACCGCTGATGCCGCAGGCGGTTGTTTTTGCACGTTATGTGGCCATGCCGCACGGCATGGAAGAAGACGAATTTTTGCGCTGGGTGCTAGAGCAGCTGGCAACACAGAACATCAAGGTGCGCAAAATGCTCTGTGGCATGGGGCATATTCTCAATACCAGTGAGGCTGAGGTTAACACTCGCAGCCTGATGATCGCAGATCTTGACAAACCCACCTCGGTCGCCCTGCAGGAGCAGGGCGTCGGCCCGCTGCGGCGCTTTGGCTGCGGTATATTCCTGCCTCACAAGGGCATACGCGCGGTCGGCGCGGAGGAAGATCGCAGTCATTTTTCCGGTACCTGAGGGCCGTGTATATATCCTTTGGGGTGGAAGGCTGGAAAACTGCATTAATCTGCATTAATATTCGCGCTCATATTTTTAGCTATGCTTTTATACAGATTAAAGGGTAAGAATTATGGCACTTGATTCAGTTGAAAGAACAGAAAACGGCTATCTGGTTAACGCGAGTGACTGGAACGAAGAAATCGCGGCTGAAATCTTCAAAGAAGAAGGCATCGAGCCCACCGAAAGACACTGGGAAATCGTCAGATACGTACGCGAAGAGACCCTGGCGGGTAACGAGCCCAATGAGCGCACTATCATGAAAGAAATGGGCAAGCGCTGGGGTGAGAAAGTGACCTCCAAGCTGATGTACGATATGTTCCCGCTGATGCCATCCAAGCAGGGCCTGAAAATTGGCGGCTGCCCACAGAGTACGCGTAAAGGCGGCTACTAAGGCCCGTCGGAACCATCGCATCCCCATTGGGGTATATGGGTAGCCAGGTCGGCCAGGTAGACTGCTACTCAGAATTTTTAAGACTGGTTGCCAATAACCGGCGACCACTCAAACACAGGTGACTGAATATGAGCGACAAAGCAGCAAAGATCAAAGAAATGATCGCAATGCAGAAAAAATTCATGGAATACGAACACAAGCACGGCGTTGATGCTAAAGATTACTTTGCCCCAGACGCCGGCCACGAGCTCGCTGGCTACCGCGATAAATATGCGGATCTGGCAAAAGCCGTGGTTGATATCGCCCACGGCGAAGCCGGTTCGCATCGTTAAGACGGGTTTTTAGTCTTAAGCAAAAAAGCCACGCAATGCGTGGCTTTTTTATGCCTGTAAATCCGAAAAAACTTGTCACAGAGGTCACAGAGGATAATTAAATCAAAAACTGTATCCACAGATGGGTGCAGATGAACACAGATCTTGATTTCGGCGTTTATTAATACAAGTTCTATCTGTGTTAATGGCACTTACTTAAGCGCACAGCACTAAAATCCAGCGTCATTGCCGCGCGTTTTTGGCGGGCATCACGCGAATATAAAACTGGATTCCCGTCAGAAGCATGCGGGAATGACAGGAGACACAAAAAATTTTATTAACTAGGTGCCATCACTATCTGTGTTCGTCTGTGGACGAATTTAGTTTTTAGTGCTTACCCTCTGTGACCTCTGTGGCAAATCTTTTATCGTTTGAGCCTAAACATCACTCCACATGCGCACTAGATTCACATAAGCATTACTCACCAGCTCGGTTTCTGTGCCGCCTTTAGCATTGCGTAATAGTAATTCGCGCGCCTGATACATGCTATATAGTAGTTCGCGCTGTGAGGGCTCGCGTACGCTGCTCTGCAGCCAGGTGACGGCGACCAGGCGTTCACCGCGGGTGACTTCGGCAACGCGATGCGTACTTGAGGAAGGGTAGAGCACGGCATCGCCGGCCTTGAGTTTTACTTTTTGTTCGCCGAATGAAGTTTGTATCATCAACTCGCCGCCATCGTAGTCGTCAGGACGGTTGAGAAAAACTGTGATCGAGCAATCCGAACGATAGCGTTGTCCCGGCGGCCCCATCACTGGATCATCGACATGGTTGCCGTAACTCATGCCTTTGCTATAACGTGCGTAATAGGGCGCAGCAATTTTCAGCGGTAGCGCAGCAGCGAGATAGGTCGGGTGCTGCACCAGTTTGCCCATCACCAGGTTATTCAGCGGTGTGATCAGCTGATCCTGGCCGCTGAGTTCCTCGTTATGTTTCACTCGGGTGGCTTCCTGACCGGCGCTGAGTTTACCGTCAACGAATGTTGCTTTCGTCAGCAGATCGGCAACCACGCTCAGTTCTTCAGCATTAAGGACTTCAGGAATAGTGATCAGCATGACGATGTGTTCCAAACAGGTATAATAGTGCGAAATATATTAACAGGATAAAGCCCATGAAGTTAAACATCATCGTCGATGGTCGCGCCCATGCCTTTGAGGTACCCGACACCCTGCTGGTCGAGGCGCAGGACTTTTTCGACAAGATGAACGCGGATATGGATCAGGGCTGGCAGATGAGCCGCGACTGGGTGCAAAACCCCACGCCCGAGCAGCGCTGCCAGATTGCCGGTGATCGCATACTCACCGCGATTGAAACTGAAAACGAAAAACTGCTGATGCTGGTTGTGGCCTATATTCTCAAAACTCTGCCCGGCATCAAGGGTATCGAAATTGATATGACTGGTGACATGAATGAAACCGTACTGATCCTGGAACAGGAGAGTAATCGTCCGTTGGGGCCGATTTTCAACTAAAGAATTTTTTGCATCCGATAATGCTGAATACAGTCGAATAATAAATAAGTTTTTTCTTTCACCTCGTAGCCCAGTTTTTCATAAAAACCGACCGCGGGTTCGCGCGCATCGAGCACAATCATGTCGTGATCGTTGTCCAGGGTAATAGCTTCGAGTTCGCTGACAATTTTTCTACCGATACCAGTACTGGCGCACGCCGGTTCGACCGCCATATAACGAATCTGTGCCTCGTCGATATTATTAAACTGTACCCGGCCGACGCCAATCACACGCTGGCTGTCATCGCAGGCCATGAGATGATAACAGTGATCTTCGAGTTCGTCTTTTTCAGAACCTTCGGGCTGATCCCACGGCGCCCGCAAAATACGCCAGCGCAAATTATAGTACTGCGCAAACTCTTCTGGTGTCTCAGGTGGCTTAATGGTAACAGTCAATGTTGTGATCTCTAAGAAGATGAACCGCAGAGGCACAGAGAAATGCGGTTGTGTTATTCAAGACGTCATCCCGGTGAATACCGGGATCCAGAGCTTTAAAGTCAAAAGTAAAGTCACTGGATACCGGCATCCGCCGGAATGACAACATTAGATAATTTAACATACCGATCTTTGTGGCAAATTCTTTCAGGCAAACACCACCCAGGTGGTCGCAATATATTTCACGCCCTGCTGTAATTCCACACCGCGATGTTCGTGGGTCCAGAAGGGTGGAAACAATACCAGTTTGCCGGCTTCGGGTTTTACTTTTATATCCTGATACAAAAACTCGGTTTCACCACCGGGGCCGGGGACATCATTTAGATACCAGACTGCGACTAACTGGCGCTGGCTAAACTCGTGGCTGCCGCCGTCGATGTGCCAGTGATAATACTCGCCCGGGTCAGTGCGTTGTATCGCATAGCCCATATCTTTAAACGGGCCTTTAAAGTAGGGGAAGCTTTCGCGGAACTCGCGGATCGCGCTGCTGAGTGAACGAAACAGTTCGCCATCGAGATCTTTCCAGTGTTCCTTGCCGCTGGTGACCAGGTCGGTGGAGCGCTTAATGCTGCGATCTTTGTCAGCGAGCTGGCCAATGCGGCCCTCGTATTGTTCATCTTTTCTGGTTTCAAAACGACGAATCATTTCGGCGCAGACGTCCAGTGGCAGGGCGCCATATTTTTCAAAAACAAAGCTATTGGGTTTCGCTTCTGCGAAAGTTTGCAGAGTGCTGCGTTCGGCCTGTGGTTTATTCATAGATGATTTTCTTTAATCAGATTTTCGATAGGCAGCTGGCATTGCTTGCCGTGTTGTGTGTGCAGTGCCAGCATTTGTTGTGCAATCTTGCGCCAGTGTTCGTGGCTTTGCGACACCAGATCTAGTAGTTGCGCGTTGCTGCCGCTTTCGCGCCAGTGTTTATAGGCATTTTGTAATGAAGGCATAATATGTTTTCGCATGTTAGTGAGGTTGGCGAAATAAAAGTGAATCGATGCATCCTGTTGATTACCGAGTAATGCAGGCAGGGTGCTGATGGCATCGGCAAGATGATCGCGCACCGCACGCGCCATGATCTCGGCCTGACTAAAACTGATGTCCTGCAGCATCTCGTGCCAGCCGGATAAATCTTCCCCGGCTTTGATCTCGCCAATTTCGTGCAGCACGGCAGATTCGAGTTCGTTATCGGTCATGTGACTGAGCGCGTTTTCAATATCTTTATCAAACTCATAACAGGCCATTGCGCTGGCCATGGCATTTTGTGGCTGGTTCCAGCGCCATTCTTCGGTTTTTTCCCAGATCATGCGTTTGAACGATTCGCGGCGAATAAAAATCGTGTTGCCCTGGCTCATTGCCGGTGGCGAGGTTAAATCGCGGGCGTATTCCTTGCCGGAAATAATAATTTCGTAACCATTATGTTTTTCGCAACGCTCCAGTGCACCGAGAAAAAAATGCGGTTTTGATTTCTGGCCGATGCCGCCGCTGTAGACCAAACCCTGCGGTATTAGTTTTTGATTAATTGCGCTGGTGTTAAACGGATCAAAACATTCACCTGCGGTTTCAATCTCGGCATAGTCAGTTTCTTCCAGCGATTCCCACAGTTGTTCGCGCTCGGTCAGCCAGTCGCCGATGGCGTCGGTGGAGAGTGCCTCGCTGAACCGTTGTGCTTTTTCCCAGCGGTAAAACTCGCGCATTTTTAGTAAGTACACACACAGCGTGTAATTGCCGGCGAAGCGCGCATCCGAAATATGGCAGTTGCGCTGTACACTAGTGCTGAGTTGTTGACTGTTTATGGACATGCGGTAGAAATAGACCTCTAATTTCCACGGTGATAACCAGTAAGAAACAGTATACTATCCACCTCAATGTCTTACACCTTTGTTTTGTATGGTGTTTCCAAGTGAAAATACGCGTTAAAAGTAAGTGGAATAATAAGGATCGCGAGCGCACCGCCGACGATATCGGCAGCGCCGTGGGCTTTAATCTGTGGCGGGTCGCTGGCGCCAATGTGCTGCACATGGAAAATGAGGGGTTTCAGACCGACACTCATCATCAGCGCCTTGATGTCATCGCCGAACTGGTGTCATTTTTTGTCCACGTGGTCGATCGTTTATTGCTGAAAAACGAATACAGCGAGGACAAGCGCCGTGAGCTGATTACCGCGCTGGCGCTGAATCTGGCTAAAACCATGAAAGACAACCGCCTCGATGCCGCCGAAGGTGAGAACGCCGACTACAAAGGCGCCTTCATTGAGTTGCTGAATGCGCGTATGAGCGAATATGCCGGCTTTAGCTACGATGGTGACAACCCCGGTTTCCAGCTGCGCCGCCGTGTTGGCGAGCACGTGCGCGATGTCATGGGCGAAAAGGACAATAAATGGATCCCGGATCAGGTCATGGACATTGAAATCCCGGATGCCATGAAAGTGATCAACCGGGTGCTGAAAAGTCTGGTTTAAAAGCGGGATTTCGGTACTAGATTTCACTGCTGGATCACAGACAAAAAAAGACCGGCTTATAGCCGGTCTTTTTGATGCTGCTAAGGCAGTGGGCTTATTTTTTAACCCAGCCGCTGAAGTTGTCAGCATTGCGGGCTTTGCCATCTTCGTAGCCAGCTTCATAGGCTTCAGTTGAACGCTGTTCTTCGCGAGGTGGGTTCAACACGTAACCGCCTTCCCAGCCCAGAACGTATTCAGGGTCAACACCGGCTTTTTCCATCGTGGTAACAGCTTTATAGTACTCTTGGTTCATCGTTGTATCCTCGGTTTAATAGCTTAGCTATCGGCCAGTCACGGCGATAGTGGAAAATTCGTCCCGGTACGCGAACAGACCCGAACCGGTCAGTGGGGGCAAATTATACCGTAATCAGCCGGCGCGTTGAATCCCGGCTTATATCCCTTTCGGGGGGTAATCCCGCGCTGAAAGCGATAGTCCAGGTCATATCGGCCATTCGCAGGGGGTCACTGTCTACGGCCCATGTTAAACTGCTAGACTTTGTCTACGCCAGCAGAGGTCTATAATGTCAGATCAGGATTCCAAACAAATCGATGATGAAAATATGGCCTTTGCCAGCGGTGTTGCTGCCTTTGAAGCCAGAGAATTCGCTCAGGCGCTGCGCTTTCTTACGCCATTGGCCGAAAAGGGTGAAGCCGAAGCCCAGCATCGCTGTGCCATTATGTGGCAGAACGGCCTTGGTATTGTCGCTAACGCCGAAAAGGCCGCCAGCCTGATGCACGCCGCCGCTGAACAGGGTCACGCCCTGGCGCAACATGGTCTCGGTTTTATGTACATGGAAGGCGAATGCGTACAGCAGAACGGCGAAGAAGCGGTGAAATGGTTCAAGCTCGCTGCCGAACAGGGACTGGTGGGTTCGCTCACCACTCTGGCCATGCTCTACGACGAAGGCAAGATTGTCGAAAAAGACCCGGAAGAAGCCAGGCGCCTGTACAAATTGGCCGGGTTTTAAAAATATTTTTGGTCACAGAGGTCACAGCAACAGAATCATGTAAAACATTTTTGTCATTCCGGCATTCGCCGGAATGACAACATAACGATTTTCTCTGCGACCTCTGCGGCAAGTTTATATAGTTTTATATTGAGAAAAATAAAATGCGTCCAGCCCATCTATTAACAGTCATCGAAAAAGAATACGCCAGCGCCAGCACCGGCCAGCACACGCCGGTGATGTTGTGGGGTCCGCCGGGTGTCGGTAAATCTCAGATCGTCGCCCAGGTGGCCGAGCGTCATGGCGTTAAATTAATTGATATTCGTTTATCGCAGATGGAGCCCAGTGATTTGCGCGGCATACCGTTTCGTGCTGACAGTGGTGTTGAGTGGGCGGCACCGGCGATGTTACCGAATGCAGATCGTCATGGCACCGAAGGCATTTTATTTTTAGATGAAATTACTTCAGCACCGCCGAGTGTCTCGGCGGCAGCCTATCAGTTAATTCTCGATCGTAAACTCGGTGAATACGAAGTTCCCGCTGGCTGGGCAATTATCGCTGCCGGTAACCGACAGGGTGATCGCGGCGTGACTTACAGCATGCCGGCACCGTTAGCGAATCGTTTTTCACATTACGAAATTGATATTAATCTTGATGACTGGGTAGCCTGGGCTTACACCCATCAAATCGACGAACGTATCATCGGTTTTTTACGTTTTCGTCAGGATTTGTTATTTGATTTTGATCCCGCGCACAATCCAGTCGCGTTCGCTTCACCGCGTTCCTGGGAATTTGCCTCGCGCGCGCTACAAAAATTTGACGATCAGCACGAGTTATTACTCGGTGCCCTGCAGGCCTGTGTCGGCAAAGCTGCCGGCGTGGAATTAAAAGCCTTTGTCGATAGTCTCGATCAAATGCCCGATCTCGACGCGATTATCAACGGTGAGGAGGTCGACGCCCCGAAAGAAATTGATCTGCAATACGCCGTTGCCACCGCATTAGTCGGTCGCGCCATCCGCGCCAAAGAAAACGGCAACGCTGCACAGGTGCACGGCCACATCCTTGATTACGCCGGGCGTTTCCCGCAACGCGAAATGGGCGTGATGATGGTCTCCGACATGCACCGCGCCATCGGGCAGGATATCTTCGCCATACCCCAGTTCGCTACCTGGGCCGACAAGATCGCCGATATTATGTTGTATTAAAAAATCAAGTCCGCTAATGAACGCGAATGTAAAAACAAAACACTCGGCAACTATCATGAATCGCCAGTTCATTATTGCTACCAGGTTTTATAATCATAATGACAGCAACAAAAAATATTGGCGTTCATTTGCGGACTATAGCTTTTAATGAACCCACAATACCCCGACGTTGAAACCAAACTCGCCACTGCCAGAACACGGTTGATTCTGGATAAGCCCTTTTTAGGTGCGCTGGTGCTGCGCCTGCCTATGGTACCCGGTGATCCGTCCTGGTGTGACACCACTTTCACTGACGGTAAAACCTTTTATTACAACAACGACTACATCGACGCGCTTGATGCCGAACAAACTCAGTTCGCGCTGTCGCAGCAGGCGCTGCATTGTGCGCTGTCGCATTTTCATCGCCGTGGTCATCGTATCGGGCATCGCTGGGATCTGGCCTGCGCTTATGCAGTGACGCCCTTGCTGATCAAGGACGGCTTAAAGCCGGTGCCCGATGTGATGTATTTGCGCGATTACGAAGGCATGACCGCGGAAGAAATCTACCCCTGTCTGGAAGATAACGACAACAGTGGTGAGCGCGATCTCGAACAGCAGGCCAGTGACTCGTCTGATAATCACGATAACGATTCGCAAAAAGGTGAGGGCGCAGACAAAGGCAATCAGGAGCGCCAGCGCAATGATCAGCAGGATGGCCAGGGCGACCAGAAAGAATCGCCCGACGATCAGGGCCAGGGCAAAGACAAGGGCAAAGGCGGCGCGCCGGCACCGGCAGCGATGAATCCGCAGGAACTCGACGCGCTCAGTGTGCAATGGCAGCAACGCATGGCGGGTGCGGCGCAACAGGCGCTGCAGTCGGGCAAGCTGGAAGGCGAAATGGCGCGCATGGTGGATTATTTGTTGCAGCCGCAGTTACCCTGGCGCATGTTGCTAGCGCGTTATATGTCGGCCACCGCGCGCGATGATTATAGTTATGCACGGCCTTCGGCACGGCGCGGTGATCCCGCGGTGTATCCCACGCTGCGCAGTCACGAAACCAATATCGTAGTGGCAATTGATACTAGCGGTTCGATCAGCGCCGAGGAAATACAGGCGTTTATCAGCGAAGTCGATGCGATTAAGAGTCAGGTGCGCGCGCGGGTGACGCTGCTGACCTGCGATTCAGATTTAAACTACGGCTGCCCCTGGATCTTTGAAGCCTGGGATGAATTTACTTTCGATGTTGAACTGCGCGGTGGTGGCGGCACCAGCTTCCGCCCGGTATTCGACTGGGTTGACGCGCAGGACAACGCGCCAGGGCTGGTAATTTATTTCACCGATGCCGAAGGCATCTTCCCTGAATCAGAACCCGGCTACCCGGTGAGCTGGCTGGTCAAAGGCAAAGCCAAAGTCCCCTTCGGCCAGCGCGTACAGCTAAATTGAAAACAATGAATCACAGAGGTTACTGAGCATAATTAAATCAAAAACTGTATCCACAGATGAACGCAGATAAACCTTGTATTAGTAAATGCTAACATCAATATTTACTTTTATTTGTGTTCATCTGTGGACGAATTTAGTTTTTAATGCTTACCCTCTGTGATTTCTGTGGCAAATAACTAGTTTTTAATATTATGGATTTATCAGCTGAAGACAGTTTGCGTATTAATGTTCTGCTTGCCCAAAACCTGCAGGCAGTGCGCATCGACGAATCGAAAATGATCGTCTACGCGCTCACCGAGCGAGGTGAAGCCAAAGTGCCGCTCAACCCCAATTGCAAAGACGACAAATACATCAAACAGGTCAAAGCCGTGTTCTCGACCCATGTCATGGGATCGCCCGGTGGTTATCCTGTATATCTAAAACGCTGGACGCGCATGGGGCAGGCGCGCGAAGAAACTCTGGGGCAATTATTATTACTCGGTGAACCTGAAGCCGTGGTCGCCGCAGTGCATGCCAAAGGTTTATCCGACGAACTCGCGGAACGTGCATGGTGGGCCATGCCCAGCGCCGAGAACGCGCGCCGCATGCTGGAAAAAGCCGCCATCGTCAGCGGCAAGACCGGCAAAGTGCTGGCAGAGTTCCTGCTGGAATTTTTGCCGTTTGAAGAAGATCAACGTGCGATGATCGAATCAGTACGTCTGGTGTTGCAACCGGGTTTGATAAGTGAGCAGGAGCGCAACAGTCTGTGGAAACGCGCCAAAGCCAAACGCAGCTTTTATGTCGGTTTTTTGCATACCCTGCCGGATGATCTACCCGATAATGCTGACGCGCGTGATGATTACGATGAATTAGAAAGCAAACTAAAGCCATTAATTGAAGCTGACAATGCGCTCGCCGCCTTGTTGCTCAAACTTCATAGCGCGCAGGGGCAGGCCTTTGTTAAAACTGCCGAAGCCGCGCTCGCCAAACTCAGCGATCAGCAGGTGGTGGAGTCTTTGTTCGACGCTATTGCGAATTATTTTTCAGTGATCAAGCTCGAAGGCTGTGCAGGCGATAACATCGAACACATTTCTACGGCTGCCGATAGCCGCTGCGAAGAATGCAGCGAAGATATCGCCGCAGTGCTGGCAGCTGCGCCACAGTTAAAAGCTGAGATCCGTGCGTTGTTGATTCTCGGCAGTCTCAGCGTGTACTTGCTCAATCCGGTATTTGCCATTACCGATGCCGTCGGCACTGTGATGCGCAAAAAAATCAAACATCTCACCGACCCCATTCTCGAACAACTCGGCGTTTTTCAGGGCAAGAGCTGAGGTGTATATTGATCGTGCTCGGGTTGGTGTTTTGATCACCGTCTCTGAAGATGACCTCAGTCAACATCTACCATGCTCGCCGCAGCGCGTCGGTGTTGAGTTGGCGCAGGCAATTGATGCTTACGCGCACAAGCAGGCACTGGGTTACTACCCGGCGCTGGAATATTTTCGAAATGTTGATGTGCTGGACAAAGACCTGCTCGACAGCGCCGAACAAATCGCCTGGCTGGTGAGTAAACTGGTGCGCGAAGAAGTGCAAAAAAAACTGCGACCGATCTTTTCCACTGTGCAGTTCGAAACCGTCCAGACCCAGGCTTTCTCCATGCCACCGGTGCGCCCCAACCAGAAAGACGCGCTGGAAAAACTCACTCAGTTTTATACACCCAATACGATTAAGTTAGAGTTGATTCTATCGATGCTGCGCAAAGACACGGATCTGGCAGAACGCAAAGCCGAAGTCTATGCCAGGAAAATGATCTTCAGATGGCTACGCGACTCATTCGAGCACGTTGAGGTCACTAGTTCGGCTGAGGTCTGATTAAAAACGTAGAAGCTTAGAAAATGAACCACAGAGGTGCAGAAAAAAATTTTATGTCCGGCGTCATTCCGGCGCATGCCGGAATCCAGTAGAGCTGCACAATAACTCTAGATTCAGGTATTCACCAGAATGACAAAACTAAGAATACCAGGAGGATTTCTTCTTCGTGTACTCTGTAGTTTATTCCGGGCTTCCTGCCCTTTACCCTTCGGGCCGCGTATAAAACACGTGTTCAAATTCGATCCAGTCGAATTTGTCGCTTCGAATCTTTAAAGGTTTTTATATTCAGCTTCGTCAAAACCCACCAGCACTGTCTTGCCCGCTACCAGTACCGGGCGTTTGATGATGCTGGGCTGCGCCAGCATGAGTTTGATCGCGGCGGCTTCGTTGATCGAGTCTTTGGTTTTGTCATCCAGTTTACGCCAGGTCGTGCCGCGACGATTGAGTAAGACTTCCCAGCCGACTTGCTTGCTCCACTTCTTTAAATCGGTTTCCGGCACACCGGCTTTTTTGTAATCGTGAAATTCAAACTCCACACCATGCGCATCCAGCCACTTGCGGGCTTTCTTGATGGTATCGCAATTAGGAATGCCGTACATTTTAATCATTGTGTAAACCTGTAAAAAATAATTGCCGAAAATGAACGCAAAAAGCAACAATGGCGAAAAATGGCTGTTACCCTGAGCTGCTTTTGCGAAGGATCTAATACCACCATAGTTCGAGATTCTTCGTCAAAAGAAAGTCGACTCAGAATAACAGAAGAGTTGCTGTCATTCCGGCATGCGACGGAATGACAGAGCTGGAAACACTAGCGACTCTTTATCTCTGCGGTTTTGCTTGTGACTTTTTTAAGAGTTTTTATTCAATGTCACGCAGCAGTTCATTCAAACCCACTTTACCGCGGGTCTTTTCGTCCACCTGTTTCACGATCACAGCACAGTACAGGCTGTAGCTTCCATCTTTTGAAGGCAGATTGCCGGAGACCACGACCGAGCCGGCAGGAATGCGACCGTAAGTAATCTCACCGGTTTCGCGATTGAAGATCTTGGTGCTCTGGCCGATGTAGACGCCCATGGAAATCACCGAGCCTTGTTCGACGATGACGCCTTCCACCACTTCCGAGCGGGCACCGATGAAACAGTTGTCTTCGATGATAGTGGGTGCTGCCTGTAAAGGCTCCAGTACGCCGCCGATGCCAACGCCGCCGGAGAGATGCACGTTTTTGCCGATCTGTGCGCAGGAACCGACGGTTGCCCAGGTATCCACCATGGTGCCGCTATCGATATAGGCGCCGATGTTGACGTAAGACGGCATTAATACCACGCTGGGTGCAAGGTAAGAACCGAAACGCGCAGTTGCCGGTGGCACCACGCGCACGCCGGAATCACGAAAGCTGCGGGTGTTGTGATCGGCAAACTTGGAATTCACCTTGTCGTAGTAATTGGTGAAACCGCCCTTGATGAATTCGTTGTCGTTAATACGAAACGACAGCAGCACGGCTTTTTTCAGCCATTCATTCACCACCCAGCTGCCGCTGGACTTATCTGCAACCCGCGCCGCGCCCGAATCGAGCATGCCGACGGCTTCCATGACCGCATCCGAAACTCGGGTTTCGACATTGCGTGGGGTGATCTCTGCGCGGCGCTCAAAGGCTTCTTCGATAATTTGTTGTATGTCGCTCATGTTGTTCTCCAAAAATTCAAATAATTTAGAAGCAATACCACAGAGGCACAGAGAAAAGTTTATTGTTAAACCTGTGATCCCGCCTTGTTCGTCATCCCTGCGAAAGCGGGGATGACGACATAAGGTGTCGAGGCTTTTATCAAAATAAGTCTCTGTGTTCTCCGTGTGGTTTCTCTTTATGCTTTTAGCTTTTACAGGCCTTTAATAAACGTTCTAAGCCGTTTCGCTGCGGTGATGCACTCATCTAGTGGTGCCACCAGCGCCATGCGCACGTGTTTGTGGCCGGGGTTTACGCCATGGGTTTCGCGTGACAGATAACTGCCGGGCAATACCGTGATGTTTTGCTTGGTAAATAATTGCTTCGCAAATTCGGTATCATCGATTGGCGTATTCAGCCAGAGATAAAATCCCGCATCCGGTTTAGCCACTTTAATCACCGGGCTTAAAATTTCAATCACTGTGTCAAACTTTTGCTGGTACAGTTTGCGATTTTCAATCACGTGCTGTTCATCGCGCCAGGCGCTGATGCTGGCCTGTTGCACTGGTGGCGGCATGGCACAGCCGTGATAGGTGCGGTAGAGCAAAAACTGTTTCAATATTTTGGCATCACCGGCGACAAAGCCGGAACGCATGCCCGGCAGGTTCGAGCGCTTGGACAGACTGTGAAACACCACGCAGTTTTCAAAACTGGTATTGCCGCAGGCCAGCGCCGCTTCCAGTAAACCGGTGGGCGGGGTGGTTTCAGCAAAATAAATTTCAGAATAGCATTCGTCCGAAGCGATGATGAAATCAAACTGCTTGGATTTTTCGATCAGCTTTATCAGGGTGGCTTTGGGGATCACCGCGCCGGTCGGATTTCCAGGGCTGCATATATAGAGTAAGCGACAACGACACCAGTCGTCATCGCTGATGGCGTCGAAGTCGGGCAAATAGCCGGTGGCGGCAGCGGTGTTGTAAAACACCGGCGTCGCGCCAGCAAGATAAGCTGCACCTTCGTAAATTTGGTAGAAGGGGTTGGGCATGAGCACGCTTTCGCTGGCTCCGGCATTCACCACCGCCTGGGCAAAGGCAAACAGTGCTTCGCGGGTGCCGTTCACCGGCAGCACCTGGCTGTCGGCATCGACCGCCTGTGCGCCCAGCCTGAAGCGCTGTTCCAGCCAGCGCGCGATGGTGCCGCGTAATTCAGGTATGCCGCGGGTCAATGGGTACTGGCTGATGCCATCCAGATTCGCGCACAGGGCTTCGAGCACAAACGCCGGAGCCAGGTGCCTGGGCTCGCCGATGGCGAGCGCGATATGGGGCAGATCAGGCGGCGTGCAGCCGAATTTGAGCGCCGACAGTTTCTCAAACGGGTAGGGCTGGAGTTTCTGCAGAAACGGGTTCATTGCGTATATATAGTGTCGTCGCCAGGCTGAGCGGCGCATTATACGGGAAATAGCCGCCGATATCCGCTCCGGGAGGTGTGGGTAAATCTGAAAGAAATTGGATCGCAAAGAACGCAAAGCGAAGACAACTGCTATTGTTAAAACCTGCCATCCGATAGCTTTTGGTTTGTCATTCCCGCCTTCGCGGGGATGACGACCTAATGTCATTAGGTTTCCTTTGCGTCCTTTGCGTCTTTGCGGTTAATCTCATGTTTTTGTTTGGATCCCATATGAAACCCCTCATCACCCGCATCGACCACATCAGCCTCATTGTGCAAAGCACCCCACGGGCGCTGGAATTTTACTGCGGCATCCTCGGTCTCGAGACTGACTTTGCGCGTCCCGACCTCGGCTACCCCGGGGCCTGGCTCAATGTCGGCAATGGCCAGATCCATCTGCTGGAGCTGGCCAACCCTGATCCTGTCGATAATCGCCCCGCCCACGGCGGTCGAGATCGTCATCTCGCGCTGGTGGTGAGCGATCTCGACGCACTCATGGCCCGACTCGAAACCGCAGGCATCGTAGTCAGCAATAGCACATCCGGGCGCAAGGCTGCCTTCTGTCGTGATCTCGATGGCAATGCTGTGGAGCTGGTGGAAAAAGCCTGAGTTCTAACGCTTGAACTTACCTCGTGCCGCTGACCCCGACCCGGCATTTCAGCGCCTGCACCAGAGCCATTATGCCAATGCATACCGGTTATTCAGAGTTTCCTGTCATCATGAGCGACAGCGAAGGATCTTATGTCTCAATGGTTCTAGATTCTTCCTCGCACAAAACGCTCATCAGAATGACATGTTAGCGGTTCCGTCATTCCCGCATACTTTTGGCGGAGATCCATCTTCTTCATTATTCATCCACTCCCCAGCCACCCATTCCCGTTCAACGACTGTGGTAGTATCAACCCCGGCTCCACAGCGGTGAACCCTATATAGTCAACAGGACAAATGATGGACATCGACCGGAAACAGATGATCTAGCAGGGCTTCGACACCGTCGCTGTCGGCTACGACCACCCCTCGTTATGCTGCTTGCCCGAAACCGCCAAACGCCTGATCGCACACCTGCAACTAACCCCCGCGGATCAGCTACTCGACATCTGCACCGGCACCGGCGTGGTCGTGCTCGCCGCTGCCGAACAACTCAGCCAGGGCAAAGTCACCGGCATCGATCTTTCCAGCGGCATGCTCACCCAGGCCAGAAGCAAAGCCGCTGCCAAAAGCTTAAGCAACACAGAATTCCGCCAGATGGGTCTGGAAAACCTCGAATTCGACGAAGCCACCTTCGATATCGCCACCGGCAGCTTCGCCGGCGAAGCCTCCATGCCCATGGCCGATATTCTCATCAAACACTACGAAGCTACAGGCCGGGTAATACCGCCGCTCTCCTGGAAACACTACACCTTTGGGCTAGCTATAAAACAGCTATTCAAATCATTCCCTACGATTTAGCCACTGTCATTCAGGATGACACCGCCCCAGCCTGTCATTCTGATGAGCATTGTTTGCGAAGCAGAATCCTGTGTCACCACTGTATACCATCCTTCGCCCGCTATTGATTACAACATTTTTTACTGGTCGATCCCCAGTGTCAGCAGCTAATAGAACCCGATATCCGAGCTGTACGATCAGATGGTGACTACTACATCTTATTATTTCCCGTCTTTCCCTTTCCTCTGTGATTCAGTTACCATGCCCAATGACCCTGCCGCCGCTCCCTGATCCTCACGCAATCGCTGTACTGGCGCTGGTAGTGCTTGCGCTGTATTTGTTTAGCCGCGAGCGTATTGCCATTGAAACTTCCAGTCTGTTCATACTGGTATTACTGAGTAGTGGCTTTGCTGTGTTTCCTTATGTGACGGCGCAGGGTGAACATCTTGAGGCGGTGGATTTTTTTAACGGCTTTGGCCACGAAGCTCTGGTTGCAGTGTCTGCACTGATGATTGCTGGCAGCGGCCTGGTGCGTACTGGCGCACTTGAGCCGCTCGGTCGTAGTCTGGCACGCCTGTGGAAACTCAGCCCGGCATTTAGCATGTTGCTGACACTTATCGTTGGCGGCTTTCTCAGCGCTTTTGTTAATAACGTGCCCATCGTTGTATTGTTGTTGCCAATTCTTATCAGTGTGTCATTGCGTACCGGGGTAACGGCTTCTGGCATGTTAATGCCCATGGGGTTTGCGACGCTGGTCGGTGGCATGAGCACTACTATCGGCACCTCAACCAATCTGTTAGTGGTATCAGTTGCTGCCGACATGGGCATGCGCAGACTTGAGATGTTTGATTTTTTTGTGCCCACCGCCATTGTCGCTGGCATCTCGATTGTTTATCTGTGGCTGATCGCACCACGTTTGTTGCCGACACGTCGGGGCACACTCAGCGATACTTCACCCAGAATATTTGCGGCGCAACTCGCGGTGCCCGAAGACAGCTTTGGCGTCGACAAAGCATTGTCAGAGCTCATCGAAAAAACTGGTGGCGTATTGGAAGTATCTCGCATTATGCGCAGCAGCGGCACCTTCATCCAGCCATTACCGGACGCCATCATCCGTGCCGGTGATAGATTGTTAGTCAATGATACCCCGGAGAATCTCAAAGAATTCGAAAGCGCACTCGGCGCCACGCTTTATGTTGGCGATAACGCTGTCGATGAAGAGCATCCGCTCTCCGACGAAGGCCAGCAGATGGCAGAAATTGTCGTGATGCAGGGCTCACCCTTAATGGGCATGACACTCAGGCAACTCAACTTTGCCAACCGTTACCAGTTGCTGGTGCTGGCGATACACCGGGCAGGTAGCGTATTAGAAACCATGCGCGAGAAACTGGAGCAAGTCCATTTGCAAAACGGCGATATTCTGCTGGTACAGGGTCACAATGAAACCATCGCTGAAACCAAACGTACGGGTGAATTGCTGGTGCTCGACGCCACCGCCGATTTACCACACACCGACAAAGCACTAACCGCGCTGTTCATCATGGCTGGCATTGTCATTGTCGCTGCATTGGGCCTGGCACCCATTGCCATCAGTGCGGTCTGCGGTGTGCTGTTAATGCTGGTCACGCGTTGCTTAACCTGGCGACAGGCTTCGTTGGCTCTCAGCACCCAGGTCGTCCTGATTGTTGTTGCCAGTCTGGCACTGGGCTCAGCACTGGTAAAAACCGGTGGTGCCGAATATCTGGCACAGGTGTTTGTCTCCATCGCTACTGGTGCCTCACCGGCAGTGATTCTTTCAGGACTGATGTTATTAATGGCCATCCTGACCAACATTGTGTCCAACAATGCTGCCGCTGTTATCGGCACACCTATCGCCATCAGCATCGCACACCAGCTGCCACTCGACCCGGAACCCTTCGTTATCGCCGTACTCTTCGGTGCCAACATGAGCTACGCTACGCCCATGGCCTACAAAACCAACTTGCTGGTGATGAATGCCGGTGGTTACACCTTTATGGACTTCGTCCGCGTTGGCGTCCCTCTGACCATCATTGTCTGGCTAGGCCTGTCACTATTACTGCCCAGCATGTATGCACTTGGCTAGCCATAATTGATTCAGTGTCGTCAGTGCCACAGTGCCGGGTTTTGACCTGCCTAATTGATTGAAACATCTATGTATAGCTCTGAAATATACGATTATTTGGAGTTTAGAAGCCTGTTTTCATGGCCGAAAAGAGTGCTTTAAGACATAATGCCGATCTTTTTAGCGCTATACCCCACAACACCATGACCGAAAAAACCTACATCAAGGGCAAGGATAGCGATCTTGAATCCACCATCGATACTATGCTGGCGAAGCTGGCCGATCTGGGGATTGAGATCGAGGAAGTCTCCTGGATGAATCCGGTACCGAATGTGTATTCGGTGCATATTCGAGATAAAGCATGCGAGCTGATGTTCACCAATGGCAAGGGTGCGACGCACAAGGCCTGTCTCGCCAGCGCCCTGGGCGAATACTTCGAACGCCTGAGCTGCAATTATTTCTTCGCTGATTTTTATCTCGGTCAGGACTTTGCCCAGGCCGAGTTTGTGCATTACCCGGATGAGCGCTGGTTTGCAGTGGAGGGCGAGTCCATCCCCGAAGGTTTGCTGGATGAAAATCTGTGGGCGTATTACGACCCGGATCAGCAGGTGCAGGCGCAGCATTTGTTCGATACTAATTCTGGTGTGGGTGAGCGTGGCATTTGTGCTTTGCCATACACGCGATTGCGCGATGGCAAGAGCATCTGGTTTCCGGTGAGTGTGATCGGCAATATTTATGTCAGCAATGGCATGTCGGCGGGCAATACCAAAAGCGAAGCGCGAGTGCAGGCTTTGTCGGAAATTTTTGAGCGCTATGTCAAAAATAAAATCATTGCTGAAGGTATTTGTCTGCCGGAAGTGCCGCGCGAAGTTTTAGATCGTTACCCGACAATTGTCGAAGCCATCGCTGAACTTGAAAGCCACGATTATCATTTGCGCATAGCCGATGCCTCACTGGGTGGCAGGTACCCGGTAATGAGTGTGACTTTAATGAACCCACGCGATGCCACGGTGTTTGCCTCCTTCGGTGCGCACCCGAGTTTTGAAGTTGCGCTGGAGCGCACCGTCACTGAATTATTGCAGGGTCGCAGTCTGCACGAACTGGATGGTTTTTTGCCGCCGAGTCTGGATCTCGACGAAGTCGCCGACCAGCATAATCTGGAAACCCATTTTATCGATTCCAGCGGTTTGATCGCGTATGACTTTTTCAAAGATAAAGCCGATTATGAATTCTGTGACTGGGATCACGATACCGACAACGATGATGAATTCGAATATTTGAGCACCATCATTCACCGGCTGGGTCACGATATTTATATCGCCGATTACCAGCATCTCAATGTCTATACCTGTCGCATTATTGTGCCCGGCATGTCGGATATTTATACCGTCGATGATATTGTCTGGAACAATAACAATGAAGGTGCACTGTTTCGTGAAGAAATTTTGTCGCTCAAACACCTTGATAAAAACCAGTGGCGAAATATTCTCAATCGCCTCGATGAAGGCGGTTATCATGATATGCAGCGCGTCGCCGAGTTCATCGGCGTCGCGCCCGACCACGGCACGGTCTGGTCGGGATTGAGAATTGGCGAACTCAAGGCGATGCTGTGTCTGGCCATGGGTGATATTGAACAGTCAGCCGAATGGGTGGACTGGTGCCTGCACATGGACCAACTCACGGTCTGTCGTTTGCATTTATATAATTGCCTGAAGGTGCTGCTGGATATCGAACTGGATGAATCGCGTGATTACCAGGATTACGCCGAAGGTCTGGCGCAACTCTACGGCAAGGAATATCTTTCTATTTGTTTAAAAGTATTCAACGGCAGCGAAACCTTCCATGGCCTGCACAGTCCCGGCTTGTCACTGGATGGTTTTGAAATGCATCAGGAATTGCTAAAAGGCTACGCCAGGCTACATAAGTTTAAACAGACGAACTGGGCGAGCGCGTAGCCTCAGGCTTCGGCCAGAAGGCGTAGTGGGCTGGGCGCCTATACAAATAGGCAAAGACTATGTATAGCTTTATCAAAAAACGACACATTAAGAGTAGTGGCACTGTTGTTGGTGAATGTATTGGCAGAATGATTCCAGAATTGACTGAAAGATCCTTGCTTTGTTGATTCGGTGTAGTGTTGACCTGACCACGATGCAGCTGATAACACGCCTCACCAGCACATACAAGACTGTTTCCCGTCCCGAGTTTTGCGTACACTCCTGCCCATCACGCCACTAAACCGGTGCACTATATCCGTTTTTCCTATCAGCTTTGTAAGACCACACTATGACTATTGCCGATCATATTGCCCGCGTGATTGCGGGTGACATTAATGCCTCTGTGCCGCAGGTGAATGCGGCGATTGAACTGCTGGATGAGGGTGCTACGGTGCCGTTTATCTCGCGCTATCGCAAAGAAGCTACCATGGGGCTGGACGATACTCAGCTGCGAAATCTGGAAGAACGTCTGGGCTATTTACGCGAGATGGAAGACCGGCGCGCGACGATTCTGAAATCAGTGGAGGAGCAGGGCAAGCTCAGCGCTGCGCTGAAAATCTCGCTACTGGAAGCCGATACCAAAACTCGGCTGGAAGATCTCTACGCACCTTATAAACCCAAACGCCGCAGCAAGGCGCTGATCGCGCGCGAGGCTGGCATCGAACCGTTGCTGGATGCGCTGCTGGTAGACCCGGCGCAGACACCCGATGAGCTGGCTGCTGGCTATCTCAATGAGGAGGCTGGCTTTACCGATGCCAGTGCAGTGCTCGAAGGCGCGCGCAATATATTTCTTGAGCGGGTGTCCGAACAGGCCGATCTGATCGGCAGCCTGCGCGATTATGTCTGGGCGCAGGCGCAGCTCACGTCAATCGTGGTGGAAGGCCAGGAAGAGATCGGCAGCAAGTTCAAGGATTATTTCGATTACCGCGAAGCGCTCAAAGAAATCCCTTCGCATCGTGCGCTGGCGCTGTTTCGCGGTCGTGCCGAGTCGATGCTGCGACTGAAATTTTTTATCAAAGGTCAGGATGACCTGGAAAAGTTTTCTGACATGGGGGTTTGCGATGCCATGGTCGCCGGGTATTTTAATATCAGCGATCAGGGCCGCGCCGCCGATGCCTGGTTGCTGGAAGGTGCGCGCTGGGGCTGGCGGGTGAAAATACTGATGCAGCTCGAATCCGAACTCTACGGTCGGCTGCGCGACAGCGCCGAAGAAGAAGCGATTCGTGTGTTCGGCGATAATTTACGCGACCTGTTGCTGGCCGCGCCAGCGGGCACGCGCGCGACCATGGGATTAGATCCAGGGTTGCGCACCGGCGTGAAAGTGGTGGTGCTGGACGCCACCGGCAAGCCGCTGGAACACGCCACGATTTATCCGCACGTGCCGAAACGGCAATGGGATCAGTCGCTCGAACTACTGGCGAAGTTGTGCGAACGCCATCAGGTCGATCTCATCAGTATCGGCAATGGCACCGCCTCGCGTGAAACCGACAAACTGGCGAAACAACTGATCGCGCGGTATCCCGAATTGCGCCTCACCAGCATGGTGGTGAGTGAAGCCGGTGCCTCGGTGTACTCCGCTTCCGAATTGGCAGCGAAAGAATTTCCTGATCTCGATGTCTCGATCCGTGGTGCGGTTTCCATTGCGCGGCGCTTGCAGGACCCGCTGGCCGAGCTGGTGAAAATTGATCCGAAAGCAATTGGCGTCGGCCAGTACCAGCACGATGTCAATCAGTACAAACTGGCGAAAAAACTCGACGCCATTATCGAAGACTGTGTGAATGCGGTCGGTGTCGAAATCAATACCGCATCGGTGCCCTTGCTGGCGCGGGTGTCTGGTCTTAGTGAAACCATGGCGATAAATATTATCCACTGGCGCGAACAGAACGGTGCTTTTAAAAATCGTCAGCAACTTTTGCAGGTGTCGCGACTGGGCGCGAAAGCCTTCGAGCAGGCGGCGGGATTTTTGCGGATCCACAATGGTGAAAATCCGCTGGATGCTTCGGCGGTGCATCCCGAGGCTTATCCGGTGGTGGAAAATATTGTTAAACAGAATAATCGCAATCTAAAAGACATCATCGGTGACAGCGTGTTTTTGAAAACTCTGGCGGCGAATGATTATGTCGCCGACAACTTCGGTGAGTTTACGGTGCGCGATATTATTCGTGAGCTGGACAAACCCGGGCGCGATCCGCGTCCCGAGTTTAAAACCGCGACCTTTAAAGATGGCGTCGAAACCGTGAAGGATTTACAGCCAGGGATGATACTCGAAGGCGTAATCACCAATGTCACCAACTTCGGCGCCTTTATTGATATTGGTGTGCATCAGGACGGGCTGGTGCATATTTCAGCGATTAGCCATAAATTTATCAAAGATCCGCGTGAAGTTGTGAAAACCGGCGAAGTGGTTAAAGTCAAAGTAATGCAGGTGGATGTGAAACGCAATCGCATTGCGCTGAGCATGCGCCTTGATGACGAACTCGAAGGCGAGCCACCCAGTGGCGCGCCGGCGGCTGCGACTAAGCCCCAGAGTCGGCGCGCGCATAAACCACGTAAACCGAAACAGCAGGACAGCGCGCAGCCGATGACGGCAATGGCAGCAGCGTTTGCTAATCTGAAAAAGTAAGCCGGGCTCGCCGGGTCGATCCTGGCCTGATATTAAAGACCTCTGTGCCACAACTGCGCCGTGGCCTGAACGATCGAGCTATGCCTGAACCTGGATGTAACAGGAGAATACGTTGACAGTATTGAAAAAGAGATAATATATATGCAATTAATTTGCGATATTTTAGATTAATCCGCAGGGGTCATTCATAATGACATTGTTATCAGCTCAGGTTGACAACTCGTCTTTGCGCACTGCGCTGAGTGATCTGCTAATTCAGGCATTCCCTGAAATGAATCAGGACGAACAGTGGCTGGCGCTGACGCTGTATCGTCTACTGGCAGAGGGTCGGCCGGTCGCCATTGAACGGCTGGCTGGTATAATTGAACA
Source organism: Gammaproteobacteria bacterium (assembly GCA_030148865.1). GTDB lineage: Bacteria > Pseudomonadota > Gammaproteobacteria > SZUA-229 > SZUA-229 > JASBSR01. The sequence goes on along the minus strand of JASBSR010000040.1, from coordinate 35,761 downwards.
GCCGGAAGCCAGCGTCAAGCACACATTGCGAAACTGGCCGGGGGTGTTTTTTGACGCTGATGATAAAGTCATTGGCTTCTGGGGGATCAGCGTTGTCGAAATGCCACATCGCCTGACTGTAAACGCCACCACGGTATTTTGCTGGTGTGCATGGGATACCCTGTTTATCCCGGAACTGTTGCAGGCTCGTGCCCGCGTCAGTTCCAGCTGTCCGATAACAAAACACATCATCAAGCTTGAGGTTTCATCTGATCGGGTAAAAACACTCAGTGAGCACGATGTTGTGGTCTCGTTTTTAAAACCCGATATAGCTGATCTAAAAAAAGACATCACCGCCAGTTTTTGTCATTTTGTCTATTTCTTTTCAGGGCAGGATGCTGGCGAGCAGTGGTGTGTTGCGCATCCGGGAAGTTTTTTGCTTTCACTGGATGACGCCTTTATCGTCGGTAAAGTTATGAATACCGCTCGTTACCAGATACTACGCACCACTTAATAGCGTATCGCACCATTAAGGTGCTCATGTTTGCACCTGTTTAGTCCGCTCGATTTCAAATAAATATAATCAACCGTAATAACAGCGGGATATCAAGTCATCTGCCTTTCTGGCATCACTATTGCATTACCTCGGTTAGCATTACGAAACCATAAGCAAAGGCCCATGTGGGCTGGCGTAAATATCTTAGTCTTTAACGAGGAAGCACTATGTCTTATTTGGTCCCTTCAGAATTTGTCACCAAGATGGTGGATGCCGGTGAATCCAAAATTTTTATGTCCACCCGGGATACCCTGATCCGCGCCTATATGGCCGGGGCGATTCTGGCGTTGGCCGCAGCATTTGCAATTACCGTTGCAGTGCAGACCGGTTCGCCGCTGATTGGTGCGATTCTGTTTCCGGTAGGGTTTGCCATGCTGTATCTCATGGGCTTCGATCTGCTCACTGGTGTGTTTGTGCTAACGCCGCTGGCATTGATTGATAAACGCCCGGGTGTCACCATTGGCGGTGTATTACGCAACTGGGGTCTGGTGTTCACGGGTAATTTACTCGGTGCGCTGACAGTAGCCGTGATGATGGGGATTACTTTTACCTACGGTTTTTCTACCGAACCGAATGCAGTCGGTACCAAGATCGCCGGCATTGGTGTGGCGCGTACTCTGGGTTATGAACACTACGGTGCCGCCGGTATGTTGACGCTGTTTATTCGCGGTATGCTGTGTAACTGGATGGTGTCGATGGGTGTTGTCGGGGCAATGATCTCGACCAGTGTCAGTGGCAAGGTGATCGCGATGTGGATGCCAATTATGTTGTTCTTTGCCATGGCTTTTGAACACTCAGTCGTCAACATGTTTCTGTTTCCATCGGCGATGCTAATGGGCGGTGATTTCTCGATCATGGATTATTTGATCTGGAACGAAATTCCGACTGTGCTGGGTAATTTGGTCGGTGGTCTGGCGTTTACCGGTCTGACTCTGTACAGCACCCATATCAGGACCGGTAGCAAACGTAACATGGCTTAATCAGTGCGTCTGGTTTGATTCCGGTTATTCGAAACGACTGAAACCTCAGTCACCGATAGTGGCTGGGGTTTATTAAACAAGTATCCTGCAATGTATGGAGAAACGCACCATGACACGCAACGAAGTCACTGAATTTATTATTACCCGCAAACTGCACAAAAAACTCAGCTGGGCACAACTGGCCGAGGCGGTTGGCCAGAGTAAAGAATGGACCACGGCTGCCCTGCTGGGGCAGATGACATTAACCGCCGAACAGGCCGCCAGTGTTGGCACTATGCTGGAGCTGCCAGCCGAAATGGTCGCACAATTACAGGTAGTGCCCTATAAAGGTTCATTGCCTACCGCGGTTCCCACCGACCCTTTGATTTACCGATTCTATGAACTGGTGAATGTCTATGGCACCACATTTAAAGAGTTAATCCACGAAGAGTTCGGCGACGGTATTATGAGCGCGATTGATTTTAAGATGGACCTGAAGCGCGAAGCCGACCCCAATGGAGATCGTGTCAATATTGTCATGAGCGGCAAATTTCTGCCATACAAGAGCTACTGAGGCGCGGTTTCAGCCGTAAACGACGCAGCAGGCAGTGCGGTTGCTTGCGCTGCATTGCTGTATGATTGCAAGGCAATAAAGTCGAGGCCTATTCGCGACTGAGCTTCCATAGGCGTACACCATGTCCGGTCAATTAAAAATATCTGCAGGGCAATACTCCGATAAGGGCCGCAAGGAAATCAACCAGGATTTTTATGGCGTCTATATTCCCAAAGAACCCATCTTAACTGCAAAGGGTGTTGCGGCTGCGCTCGCAGATGGTATCAGCAGCAGCGATGTCAGCCAGGTGGCCAGCGAAGCAGCGGTAGTTGGATTTCTAGAAGACTATTTCAGTACCTCAGAGACCTGGTCGGTAAAAAAATCGGCTGAGTGTGTGTTGATGGCGACTAATTCATGGCTATTTTCACAGACGCAGCAGAGCCAGCACCGATACGATAAAAACAAAGGTTATGTCTGCACCTTGAGTGCGCTGGTGATTAAATCCACCACTGCGCATATTGTGCACGTAGGGGACTCGCGGGTGTATCGCTTGCGCGGCGACGAGTTTCAGCAACTCACCGAAGATCATCGTCACTGGATCTCGTCGGATAAAAGTTATCTCAGTCGCGCACTGGGGGTTCAGCAACAACTCGAAATTGATTATCAGGCCTTATCGGTAGCACCGGGTGATGTATTTTTTCTCACCACTGACGGTGTGTATGAATTTGTCAGTGATGATTTCATCGCGCAAACCATCAGTACGCAGGAACCGGATGCCGCCGCCAAAGCTATTGTCGATAAAGCTTTTCAGCAGGGCAGCGATGATAATCTCACGGTGCAGATCATTCGTGTCGATGAATTACCCGGCCCCGATGCCAATGAAATCTATCAGCAATTCACCGAACTGCCGTTTCCGCCGATACTGGGCGCGCGCACGGTGTTTGATGGATACGAAATTATTCGCGAAGTGCACGCTACCAGTCGCAGTCATATTTATCTGGCGCTGGACGTTGAAAGTAATACCCAGGTGATTATCAAAACCCCGTCCATCGATCTGCGTGCGGACCCGGCTTATCTCGAACGCTTTTTACTGGAAGAATGGATTGCACGACGTATCAATAGCGCGCACGTGTTAAAGCCGTGCCTGCAGACGCGCAAACGAAATTATTTTTATATTGTTACTGAATATATCGATGGTCAGACATTAACGCAGTGGATGATCGACCATCCAAAACCGGATGTAGAAACCGTGCGTAGTATCGTGGAGCAAATCGCCCGAGGTCTGCAGGCGTTTCATCGCATGGAAATGTTGCATCAGGATTTGCGCCCGGAAAATATTATGATTGACAGTGGCGGCACGGTGAAAATTATCGACTTTGGTTCGACTCGCGTTGCTGGACTGATGGAAATCACCACATCTGTCGAGCGTCCTGATATTCTGGGCACGGCACAATACACTGCACCGGAATATTTTTTGGGCGAAAACGGCACGCCGCGCGCCGATATGTTTTCACTGGCGGTGATTGCTTATCAGATGCTGTCGGGCAGGTTGCCATATGGGACTCAGGTGGCCAAAGCCAGAACCCGTGCTGCGCAGCGAAAATTAAACTATCAGACAGTGCTCGACGATGAGCGTGAAATTCCGGCCTGGCTGGATGAGACCTTGCGCAAGGCGCTGCACCCCAATCCGTATAAACGTTACGAGGAACTCTCCGAGTTTTTGTTCGATCTGCGCCACCCCAATAAAGACTTTCTTAACAAGACGCGGCCACCGCTGATGGAACGCAAGCCGGTGCTGTTCTGGAAAAGCGTGGCGTTCATTCTGGCGGTGATTATTGTCATTTTAGTACTGAATTAATGGGTATTACGCAGGGGCTGGAGTCCTTGCACTGCTGAGAACGTGAACCTGCCTCCCTATTTTTCATAGATTGAAATATAATGCGCACTCGCGTGGTATTGCCACAGTCTTATGTTTTTCAGAGAGTTAGCTCATGTCGAATTCCCGGATTATTTATACCCTGACGGACGAAGCGCCGGCTTTGGCCACGTTTTCTTTTTTGCCCATGGTACAGGCGTTTACCAAAGCTGCTGATATTGTGGTTGAAACTCGTGATATTTCGCTGGCCGGGCGTATGATTGCGAATTTTTCGGACCAGCTCAGCGATGCACAGCAGCAGGTGGATGCTCTGGCCGAGCTCGGCGCGCTGGCGAAAACTCCCGAGGCGAATATCATCAAGCTGCCCAATATCAGCGCCTCGATTCCACAACTGATCGCAGCGATCAAGGAGCTGCAGTCACTGGGTTACAAGCTTCCAGATTATCCTGCCGAACCATCAACTGAAGCAGAAGCGGCGATCAGGACACGCTACGCCAAAGTGTTAGGCAGTGCGGTCAACCCGGTGTTGCGCGAAGGCAATTCTGACCGTCGTGTTGCCGGACCGGTGAAGGCATACGCACAGAAACATCCGCATTCCATGGGCGCCTGGTCGAAAGATTCCAAAACCCGTGTTGCGTCGATGTCGTCAGGTGATTTTTATGGCAGCGAACAGTCAACAGTGCTGGCAGCAGCGACCGATCTTAAAATTGAACTGGTGGCTGACGATGGCACGGTAACGGTATTAAAAGGCAGCATCCCGGTACTGGCCGATGAAGTGATCGACGCTTCGGTGATGAGTGTGTCTGCGTTGCGCGAGTTTTTTGCCAGTGCCATCGATGTCGCGAAAAACGAAGCTGTATTGCTGTCATTACACATGAAAGCCACCATGATGAAAGTGTCGGACCCGATTATTTTTGGTCATGCGGTGACTGTGTATTTTAAAGATGTATTCGAAAAACACGCCGCGACTTTTGCCAGGCTGGGGGTGAATCCACGCAATGGCTTTGGTGATGTAGTGGAAAAAATTGCCAGTCTGCCCGAGGCTGAGCGTAAAACCATTGAAGCCGATATTGCAGCGGTGTATAGCAGGCGTCCCGAACTGGCGATGGTGAATTCAGATAAAGGCATTACCAATCTGCACGTGCCCAGCGATGTGATTATCGATGCCTCAATGCCGGCAGCGATTCGCTCCTCCGGAAAAATGTGGGGGCCTGACGGCGAGTTGCACGATACCCAGGCCATGATTCCAGATCGCAACTACGCCGGGGTTTATCAGGCGACGATTGATTTTTGCAAACAGCACGGTGCGTTTGACCCCGCCACCATGGGTAATGTCAGCAATGTCGGTTTGATGGCGCAAAAAGCCGAAGAGTACGGTTCGCACGATAAAACCTTTGAAATAGCCGCGAATGGCAGCGTGCGCGTGGTTGATGCCAGTGGTAATACGTTGTTAGAGCATGAGGTGCAGACGGGTGACATCTGGCGCATGTGTCAGACCCGCGATATTCCAATTCAGGACTGGGTGAAACTGGCGGTGACACGCGCGCGTTTAACCGGGCAACCAGCCATTTTCTGGCTGGATAAAAACCGCGCTCACGATGCCCATCTGATTGCGAAAGTTGAACGCTATCTCAGGGATCATGATACCAGGGATCTGGATATTCAGATCATGGCACCGTTCGAGGCCACGCAGTTTACTTTGCAGCGAGTGAAAGCAGGTGACAACACGATTTCCGTCACCGGTAATGTGTTGCGTGATTATCTCACCGATTTGTTTCCGATATTAGAACTGGGTACCAGCGCCAAGATGTTATCCATCGTACCACTGCTGGCGGGTGGTGGTTTGTTTGAGACCGGTGCCGGTGGTTCTGCACCCAAACATGTCGAACAGCTGATTAAGGAAAACCATTTGCGCTGGGATTCGCTGGGTGAGTTTCTGGCGCTGGCAGTTTCGATTGAAGACCTGGCACAAAAAACCGGTAGCACCAAAGCCAGGGTACTGGCCGCGGCGCTGGATAAAGCCAATAGTGATTTTCTGAATCATAACAAATCGCCATCGCGCAAAGTCGGTGAGCTCGATACTCGTGGCAGTCATTTTTATCTGGCGCAGTACTGGGCGCAGGCGCTGGCAGCGCAAAACGAAGACACAGAGTTAAAAACCATGTTTACACCGATTGCCGAACAGTTAAAAATCAATGAAGACAAAATTGTTGCCGAGTTAAATGCTGTGCAGGGCAGGCCGGTAGATCTGGGCGGCTATTATCGGCTGGATCAGACGCGCGCCTTTGAGGCCATGCGACCCAGCGCGACTTTGAATGCCATCATCGACGCAGTATAGTTTGATCGAACTGCGTATTTCATCTCACATTAACCGGGAGATAGTCACATGAGCAAACACTACGATCTGATCGCCATCGGCGGTGGCAGCGGTGGACTCTCGGTAGCTGAGCGTGCAGCGCGCTATCACAAGCGTTGCGCGGTGATTGAGGTCGGTGATCTCGGCGGCACCTGCGTGAATGTGGGCTGTGTGCCTAAAAAAATCATGTGGTATGGCGCTGAAATGGCGCACAGTCTGGAAATGGCAGCAGATTATGGTTTTAGCATCGACAATAAAGGTTTTGACTGGGGCGAGCTGGTCAAAAAACGCGAGGACCATATCAGCGGTATCAATACCTGGTACCACAGTTATCTTGCGGATTCGGATATCGACGAGATCCGGGGCCATGCGCGTTTCCTCGATGCGCATACCCTGCAGGTGGGTGACGATACCTTTACCGCGGATCATATTGTCATCGCCACCGGGAGTCGGCCAGTTAAACCAGATGTGCCGGGCGCGGAGCTGGGTATAGACTCAGATGGGTTTTTTGCGCTGACAAAACGTCCTGATCGTGTCGCGGTGGTCGGAGCCGGCTACATCGCCGTGGAAGTCGCCGGCGTGCTCAATGCACTGGGTTGCGACGTCAGTCTGTATTTGCGTAAACAGCAATTTTTACGCAGCTTTGATGCCATGTTGCGCGAAGGTTTGATGGAACAAATGCTCGCGGATGGGGTTTCCATTTATCCGAATACCCAGGTCGCAAAGCTGGAGCAGGAAGCTGGCGCGATCACTCTGGTCTGCGACAAGGGCAGTCGCACTGCGAGTATCGACCAGGTGATCTGGGCGATAGGCCGGGTTCCGAACACCCAGGGTCTTGAGCTGGCAGCGGCTGGTCTGGCGACGAATGCGCGTGGCTTTGTCGAAACCGATGCCTTGCAGAATACCGCCGTGGAGGGTCTGTATGCCATCGGTGATATCAGTGGCCGCGAACAACTCACGCCAGTGGCAATCGCGGCGGGTCGGCGCCTCGCCGATCGTTTGTTCAATAACCAGCCGGAACGCAAACTCGATTATCACAATATTCCGTCGGTGATTTTTTCACACCCGCCGATTGGTACGGTGGGTCTGAGCGAGGAGCAGGCGAGAGAGCAACACGGCGAAGCGGTGAAGGTTTACCAGACACGATTCACCTCCATGCAATACGCTTTCAGCAGGCGCGAGGTAGCTACTGCGATGAAACTGGTCACCGTCGGCGCGAAAGAAAAAGTCGTGGGCTGTCACATTCTTGGCCCGGGTGCGGATGAGATGCTGCAGGGTTTTGCGGTGGCGATACGCATGGGTGCCTGCAAGCAGGATCTTGATGATACCGTGGCGATTCACCCGACCAGTGCTGAAGAACTGGTGACAATGCGATAAAACGGTTTTGTTGTGTCAGGTGCCCGCTGGAATAATTATCTGTGCGCTGAGCAGTTTTGAGGTATAAATGTTTTTTTCATTGGGCGAGATCGCTGATTGATTACACCACAACCGGTGCAGGCATTTTCTGAACTTGAGGTCTTTGCTCACATTGCCTTGGCATTGAGACACCCGGGTTATATCATTCTGGATGATGTGTTTTCTCTTGCTCAGTGCCAGTCGCTATTTATTGATATTAAAAAAACTGGCAGGGGTGATTTTCGTCAGGCCGGGATTGGGCGCGAGCAGGGTCTGCAGTTAAACCCGTTTGTGCGCCGTGATCGTATTTTCTGGCTGGGTATGGATTATCAGCCAACGCAGTTTTACCTGAAATGGGCGGAGCGATTGCAATGTTATCTCAATCGTGAGCTGTTTCTTGGTCTGTTTGATTATGAATGCCATTATGCGCACTATCCACAGGGCGCATTTTATAAAAAACATCTGGATGCGTTTCAGGGTAATTCTAGTCGACGTTTATCCAGTGTTTTATATTTGAACCCGACCTGGCAAGCCAGCGCTGCGGGTGAGCTGGTGCTGTACGCACCTGATGGCGGCACGATTCTGGAGACCGTGTCGCCCAGTTTTGGCAGAATGGTGATTTTTCTCAGCGAAGAGTTTCCACACGAGGTCCTGCCCACGCGCTGCTCGCGTTATAGTTTGACGGGCTGGTTCAGAATTAATACCACGACAGCAGTGAATCTTGACCCGCCTGTTTGACCGACTGCGTACTATACAGCAGCAATTGTGCTGTTGTGCCTGGATAGCGGCACGGTTTCAGGGCTCGTGTTTTTCCCCTCGGAGCTGATCTTCGACTGTTCAAATTGTTAAGGCTAAAACCCGGCGCTAAAATTGTTAACGAGAGTCAATTTCTTTCTATTAATCGCAAATTCGATTGTTTCGCGTTAAATCTATAGTACTATTTAGTGAGCTCTCGAATGCGAGGGGTGGTTCGGTGGTCAAGTTATAACCAGATCATAACGCACTCTAATTGTCTGTAGCGCGTTGATAATAGCGGCCTGCAGTTCACCAGAGCTATCATTGCTGATGATAAAAATTCGCCCCCTATTACTGTTATTTTTATCTGCGTGCATGCTGAATTCACCTGTACTGTTCAGCGCAAACGCGCCAGCTACTGAGATCGCCGTGCCTGATGTCACGGTGGCGGATGTTGCTGTGCCAGATGATGTTAGCCTGGTAGAGCAGTCCAGGCAGACAGAGCTTCAGGCTGAAGTACCATCCGATGAAGTATTACTGCCCGCCGATGATGTGTCCAGAGTTGCTATGAATCAGACCGAGGCTGGACGCACACTGTCAGAAGTCGGCACAATTATGGAAAAAGGATTTAGTACGGAAGCAATAGCGAGCCTGCGACGGCTATTTTTGCAGGCTGAAGTGGCGATCGAAAATAATGATGACGACAACTATTTTTTGCTTGCCGGTCAACTGGATGACTACCCACTATATTCGTACTTGCAGTATCAATGGTTATTGAAGCATCTCGACTATGAGCGTCAGATAAAATATTTTTTGAGGCAGTACAGTGCTTCACGCTACGCGCCCGCATTGAAGCAGATGTGGTTGTATCAGCTGGCCAGAGAAGGACAGTGGCAGACTTTTTTGCAATATTATAGTGAAACCAGTGATGCCAGTGATGCCAGTATGACCTGTTATTACCGCCGGGCGCAATTTAACACCGGTAATATACAGACTGCGCTGGAGGGTGCGAAAGAACTGTGGGTGGTGGGTTATTCGCAACCTGCGGCCTGTGATCCATTGTTCGCTGAATTAGAAAAAACCAGCCTGTTTACCCAAAAACTACTCTGGCAACGATTTGATGCGGCGCTGGGCAATAATAAAACTCGGTTGGCCAGGTATGTAAAAAAATACATGTCTGTAGCAGATCAGAAAACAGCGGAATTTTGGCTGCAGCTTCATCACAGGCCCGAGCGCTATCTGACGAAACTATTAAGTCGTCCCTGGTCGGCACAATCACGATTGATGTTCATGCATGCAGTTACTCGCCTAGCCAGCGATGATGTTCATCGGGCAATTGATATCTGGGATAAAAATAAGAGCCGTTACAATATCAGCAAGCAAGAGCTGGAAAAAATAGAAAAAGACCTGGCATTCAAACTGGCATATGAAGATGGTAATGCTGCCTATGCACGACTGGGGAAACTGGATAACTCGGATACCGGCAGTAAAGTTATGCGGATACGAGTTGCTTTATATCAGCAAAACTGGCCGCGTGTGATTGCCGCAATAGAAGATCTAAGTGCTGCAAACCAGAAGCTTGAGAAATGGCAATACTGGCTGGCGCGTGCCCGGCACGAAACGGGTAAACCTTTGCAGGCACATAAACTGTTAAGTGAGCTCGCGGATAAACGTGATTTTTACGGTTATCTTGCGGCCGAGAGTTTAAATCGCGACTATCAGTTATTAGATAAGCCGACCAGAGCTGCGCCGCAGGCTATCGCCAGTATTGAAAACCGCACAGCATTTCGAGCTGCTTTCGAGTTGATGGTGCTGGAGCGAGACAAGGCAGCCAAACGGCAGTGGTGGCATGCGCTGCGGCAGCTGGATGCTGTGGACTATCCAGCAGCAGCCAGACTGGCACAAAAGTGGCAGTGGGACGACGTGGCCATATTGACCATTGCTAAAGTCAAACAATGGGATGATATTGCTATGCGTTTTCCGCTGAGTTATACCGACAAGGTCTATGAGAATGCGCAGTTGCAGGACCTGAACCCGGTGATACTTTTTGGTCTGATTCGTCGCGAAAGTGCGTTTAATAAAGATGCGCGTTCGCCTTCAGGTGCACAGGGACTAATGCAGATTATGCCGCAAACAGCCCGGCAGATTGCTTTTGATCTTGATGAGCGCTGGACGGGGAGTGATGACCTGTATGATCCTGTCAAAAATTTACAGTATGGTTCGTACTATTATCAAAAGCTGCTGCATCAGTTTGATGGGCACTATGCAATCGCGTTGGCGGCGTACAATGCCGGGCCAAACCGAGTGAAAAAATGGTTGCCTGATGAATCGATGCCGGCAGATGTCTGGATTGAAACTATTCCCTATCGTGAAACTCGTGACTATGTAATCTCAGTGCTGGTTTACGCAATGATTTATCAGCAGCGCCTACGCTCCATTGAGCTTAGTCTGCATGAGTTGGCACCCAGGGTTCAGATATTACAGTCAGATGAGTTGACCATGAATGACTTAACGCATGAGGTGCAGCCATTTGTGATGACCCCTTGAACGAGTTCTGGTAGATGGACTTTGAACTCAACCCTGAAAGGGTTGTGTTACCGCACTTTATTCGATTGTTCGACCTGTAACTTTATTGAAGTGTGTCTGGTTTCTGCGGTATTGATCAGCGTGTCCGCCTCATATTGCATGATGATGCGTGGTGTTCAGAAACGGAACTCCTGGGCGATCTCTTCCAGGATACCGGGCTCATTCCGCGAGAATCATCGTATCCGGCATGAATTTTTGCGGTTGATCGCCATTAGTCATTTTATACAGGTATGCAGATCTGTTGCACAGGCGAAGATTCTAACCGGGTAGTGATCATCTGGTGATTGGCCGGGTGATTGGCCGTATGACAGGTAATTTTACGAAAGTTAAAACCTTGTTTGATTTGCCACTGGATGATTGTGGTTGAGCAGTACCCGAATTCGCTTATTTCTTTTTCTGACTGCTTTTGCCGTTTCGGGTATTAATGAGCTCGGCGACATTTTTAGCGTGTTCGGTGACCGCTTTCAGGGTGCCGGTTTTTTTGCTTTCGACAACTGATTTGCCTTTTTGTATAACATAGCGATACCAGTTATCACCCAGCATGCCTTCGGGGGCTGTGGTTTTTTCTACCGCAGTGACTTTGTAGATAAAATCGTTTGATGCGTTTTGCATGATGTATTGCCTCTGTATTGCTTGCCGTGCATTATTGTGACTATCTATTCCTTGAACGTGCTGCTGTTCTTCCAGTGATGTGATCTTGCGAGTGGTATTGGTCAATCGCTGTCTTGATTCGATTGATCCTGGACAGAACCGTGATTATACCTTATTTAGGACTGGATGAGTGGAAACCCCGCCAGCCCAGACCTGTCGGGTGTTTGCTGGTGATGGGTCAGTATGGATAAAGAGCATTGGGGCCGGGCTATTTGCCTCAGGTGGTTTGCCTGGGGATCGAAGGCTTGCCATTGAGCCAGGACGCGTGAGTGCAGTATTGTGTTGTTCGCTAGTGTCTCAAAGTCATCAAAGGGGCTTGTTGCCGGGCATGATGTCACGCAGTTAATGGCTTATGCTTTAGGCTTGGAGCACTCTTGTGTATCGAATATCAGAGTATTCAATGTATCATCTTGCTCGATTAACTGGTGGTTTTGATTATCATAACCAGTACTTCAATAGAAGCCCAGGTGCAGAATACGATAGTCAGTGCGAGCAGCGTTGCCAGGCTACCGGTGTAGCACGACCATTTGATTACTGTGTTGAATGCTTGCATGATATTCCCCTCATTTGGGCTGTGAAATCATGAGACTCTTTGAACGCGATCACCATCACGCAAGTGTTAAATGTTTGTTAACTCTACTATTTTGCAGCGCTACTGGCGGCGTTTAGGTTAAATGTCAGGTCTGTTTCGACATTGGTTGACACGGCGCATCATTCAGCGCTCACAGATCACGCCTGGGCAATGGGCCGAGGTTTTTGCTGCCTTACCCCTGCTTCGAGGATATAGTGAAGCCGAGCTGCTACGGTTGCGTGAGCTGGCGATTCTTTTTTTGCACAGAAAAGTTTTTGAAGGTGGCGCAGGCTTTATTGTGACTGAGGCAATGATGCTGATTATTGCTGTGCAGGCCTGCATTCCAATATTGAAGCTCGCTATCGATTGCTACGATGGCTGGCTCACGGTGATCGTGTATCCGGCAGGCTTTGCACCACGACGCGTGGTGCGCGATGAATTTGGTGTGGTGCACAATGTGCAGTCACATTTATCAGGTGAAGCCTGGCAGCGCGGACCAGTGGTACTGGCCTGGGATGATACCGAACACGCAGGTGTGATTGATGGCCATAATCTGGTGATACATGAATTCGCGCACAAACTGGATATGCAGACAGGAGTGGCCAATGGTTTCCCGCCTTTGCATGCCAATATGAGTTCGACGCACTGGTTCGAGGTATTCAGCAAGGGCTTCGAGGACTTTCAGAACAGATGCAGTCGCGGTGAACATATCGGAATCGACTGCTACGCTGCGACCCTGCCAGCGGAGTTTTTTGCCGTCCTCAGTGAGGTCTTTTTCGAACGACCCGAACTAATCCAGCAGTATTATGCTGACATCTATGCGCAGCTGCGACTGTATTACCGCCAGGATCCACTGTTACGTTTAGCATGAGTACTTCAGTCACACAGGATATATTTTTATCATGAGCACAAACAACATAACGCAGCTCAATCACGATTTTGCATTTGAACGTGGGGTCAGTCATTTACGTGTCAGTCCTGGTGAAGGCGACATCCCGATTGTCGAGATACAGAATGATGCAGCCAGCGCCAAAATCAGTATGCAGGGCGCACATGTGCTGAGCTGGATTCCAAAAAGTGGAGAGGATGTGATTTGGATGTCGCCGGATGCCAGTTTTGTAATCGGCAAGTCACTTCGAGGTGGAATTCCTGTCTGCTGGCCGTGGTTTGGCGCTCATGCCAGAAATAATGCGCTGCCTGCACATGGTTTTGCGCGTACCGTGTTCTGGCAGCTGACTGACACACAACTGCTGTCAGACAACGAAACTCAAATTACATTTCAACTGGATACGCGTGATCTCGGTGACAGGTATTATGCCATGTGGCCAGCTGCAACCGTGCTGGAATATCGACTCACAATTGGCCGTCAATTATCAATGGAGCTGATTACCACTAATCACAGCAAGGCCGGTATTTGCATTGGTCAGGCTCTGCATACGTATTTCAACATTAGTGATATTGGCCGCATCAGGCTGACGGGGCTGGAGCATACCGACTATCTGGATAAAACTGAGAATTTTTCCCGAAAAACTCAAAAGGGTGATATCAAAGTTGATTCCGAAATCGATCGTGTGTATCTCGACACAGCTGACGATGTCATCATCCATGACCAGGCACGAAAAATTACAATTCAGAAGCTGGGCAGTCGTTCCACGGTAGTCTGGAATCCCTGGCGAGCTGTGGCCGAGAAAATGGCGGATCTCGGAAAAGACGGCTATCGAAAAATGCTATGTGTCGAGTCGGCCAATACCGCTGATGACACCGTGACTATTGCTGCTGGCGACAGTCACAGTTTGCGTGCCATCTATAAAACTGATCTTAATTGAGACTATCCTGGATGCCGGGAAAAAACTGGATCTTAAAAATATGTCTGGTGATCTGCTTTGAAAATACTAATATCAGATAATCTTGATATTTATTTTTTTTTTGCTGTTTCTACAAAATTTCATATTATCTTGCATTGCTGATACACTAGCGTTTCTATAAAATATCGGAGCATAGAATGGCCGCCAAAAAAGCTACTGTCGCCAAGAATTCTGTAATTGCAAAAACCATCGATTCTTCAGTTTCTAATCTTGAGGCTGCTCTGGCTAAAGCTGACAAAGCTGTCGTCACTGCTGCTAGAGAATCTAAAAAACTGCTAGCTGAATCCCGCCGTATGCGCAAACGTCGCGCATCATTAGCGAGTAAGAAAAAACGTGCGGTTGCTGCTAACCGGAAAAACTCGACTGCTGATACCCGTAAAGCTGTTAAATCGCTGACCTCAGAACTGGCAGCGACTGCCAAAGCTATAGCAAAAGTGACGGCGACACGTTCTGCAGTGACCACGGAGCTGGCTGCTCTGAAGCAAAGCCAGAAAGCTCTGGCGGCCTATGTGAAAGGCATCGCAGCCGCTGACCGTAAACTGGCAAAGACTAGCAAGAAAAAACGTAGAGTGAAAAAGAAGAGCTAAGGCGTTTTTAACTGAGATTGGGCAGGGATGCCGATTCTCCCACCTGCTGAGGCTGAGGTTAGGCAGGGCATCGAAAAAATATTTGAATTGCTATCGCCATCAAAACTAAAATGATGCATATTGACGGGCAATTTGAAGGTTGAGATGGCGGACAACAGCAAGTTAAATCAGGTAGTGGCCAATGCGCGGCGCGCCAGCGATCAGCGTGAAAAAGGCTACCGCGAGCAGGCGCTGAAGATGTATCCTCATATCTGTGGTCGCTGCGCACGCGAATTTGACCGCAAAAATCTACCCGAGCTGACGGTGCACCACCGCGACCATAATCATGATAATAATCCCGCTGATGGCAGTAACTGGGAGCTGTTGTGTATTTATTGCCATGACAACGAGCACCAGCGTCAACTCGAAGCATCACAGGGTAATACTTCTGCTGGCACGAGCAGAAAAAGCTCGGCAACTTTTAATCCATTCGCAGACCTCAAATCCATGTTGGACAGCAAGAAATAGTCACACGCTGTTAGTTCTGGAACGCAAAAAAGCCGGCACCTGGCTACTGTTGAGGTGGTGGCGTCTTGCAATAATTTTTTTACAGTTATTGTTCCGACCGGTTCTGTGGCGACGTGAGTTTTCACCATTTTATACGCAACCGGAATTTCAACCAGATACGTGATTTCGCCAGTCAGGTATTATCTGGCAGCTGCAGCCAGGCTTTTGTCAAGATATTCTTCATAGCTGCCGTGAAAATCCACCAGTTTATGATCCTTGATTTCGACAATACGGGTGGCCAGTGATGAGACAAATTCACGGTCGTGACTGACAAAAATTAATGTGCCTTCATAATGATCGAGAGCCATATTCAGAGCTTCAATTGCTTCCATATCAAGGTGGTTAGTGGGTTCATCCATGAGCAGAATATTGGGGTTCTGTAACATCAGTTTACCAAACAGCAGTCGGTTTTTTTCGCCACCGGAGCAGACTTTAACTTTTTTGTTAAAATCGTCGGTGGAAAATAATAAACGCCCCAGGGTGCCGCGCACTATCTGATCATCGTGACCGGGCTTGCGCCAGCGTGTCATCCAGTCGAACAGGTTGAGGTCATTATCAAATTCTGCACTGCTGTCCTGCGGGCAGTAGCCGAGAGTCGCATTTTCCGCCCATTGAATCGTGCCGTGCTGAGCCTTGAGTTCGTTGATCAGGCAACGCAGAAAAGTGGTCTTCCCCGCGCCGTTTTCCCCGATCACCGCGAGCCGGGTACCGGCGTCGAGAATCATGTTGCCTTTAGTGAATAAGGGACCGTCATCGAAGCCGTGGCCCAGGTCTTCCAGAATCAGGGCCTGACGGTGCAGTTTCTTTTCCTGATTAAAACGAATAAAGGGACTGATGCGACTCGAAGGTTTAATATCTTCGAGCTGAATTTTTTCGATTTGTTTGGCGCGCGAGGTGGCCTGTTTGGCTTTCGAAGCATTGGCCGAGAAACGACTGACGAATTGCTGCAACTCAGCGATCTGGGTTTTCTTTTTCGCGTTTTCGGACTGCAGGCGTTCGCGTGCCTGGGTCGATGCTGTCATGAAATCATCATAATTGCCGGGATAAATGCGCAGTTCACCATAATCAATATCAGCCATATGGGTGCACACCGCGTTCAGAAAATGGCGGTCGTGCGAAATGATAATCATCGTGCTCTTGCGTTCATTGAGCACCGATTCCAGCCAGCGAATAGTGTTGATGTCGAGGTTATTGGTGGGCTCGTCGAGCAGCAGAATATCCGGATCCGAGAATAGCGCCTGTGCCAGCAATACACGTAGCTTCCAGCCGGGAGCGACTTCGCTCATCGGGCCAAAATGCAGTTCTTCCGCGATGCCAGCGCTGAGCAGGATTTCCCCGGCGCGGCTTTCGGCGCTATAGCCGTCGAGCTCGGCAAACTGAACTTCCAGCTCGGCGACCTTCATGCCTTCTGCTTCGGTCATTTCTGGCAGCGAATAAATGCGGTCGCGTTCCTGTTTGATTTCCCAGAGTTCTGCATGACCCATGATGACGGTATCAATGACGCCGTATTTTTCGAACGCAAATTGATCCTGATGCAATTTGCCGACACGTTCATTCGGGTCGATGGCAACATTCCCAGCTGTAGGGGTCAGACTGCCATCGAGAATTTTCATGAAAGTGGACTTGCCACAGCCGTTGGCACCGATCAAGCCATAGCGATTGCCATCGCCGAATTTGGCTGAAATGTTCTCAAACAGGGGTTTGGCACCAAATTGCATGGTGATATTTGCAGTTGTAATCAAGGGTATGTCCTGAGTATTGCGGTTGCGGGTTTTGCGAGGTGCGTACTATAGAGAAATATTGTGTTCAGGTCGAGAGTAGCGGGGGTATTTGGCGCATTATTGCATGATTTTTGGTCAGTTTTGATGGATGACTGGGCAGAGAGCGGCGCTTGCTCGGGTGGTGGTATTCCCGGTCAGTTATTCTGCTGGCTTAGGCTGCGCTAACCCAACCTGGCATTTCGTCATTCCGGACGTAGCGAAGAGAATATCCGGCATCCGCCGGTATGACGGCTGGGATCTGGTGTTAGTTTACCCTGTTGGGTTACGCTTCACTAACCCAATCTACAGCTTACATTTAAGATGTAAAATATATGCCGCGAAATACACAAACCACACGAAAATAAAACATGAGCGATAAACTTTTTTCACGATTGGCGTAGCTTGTGTCAGGGTTATAGTTTTTTACTTTTATTCGCGTTCACTGGCGTTGTTTGTGGACTCATTATTTTTTGATTATCCGATTGAACGTTCTGCTGAGCGTTTTGTGCAAAGAAGAATCTCTGTGGTATGAGATCCTTCGCTATTGCTCAGGATGACAAAATATATTTTGTGATCCGGCTAGCTTAGTTTTCGTACCCGAAACTTACGCCCCTTGATTTTGCCTTCGCTGAGGATTTTTAATGCCTGTTTGGCAATGGGGCGTTCGACCGCGACATAGGCGAGAGTATCGAAAATATCGATCTTGCCGATCTGCTTGCCGGGCAACGAGGTATTCGACGTGAGCGCGCCGAGGATGTCACCGGCACGAACTTTATTTTTGCGACCGCCATTGATGCACAGGGTCACCATCGCGGGACTGAGTTTAAAATTTTCACGGCGTTTCAGGCTGGCAGCATTACTGAGTTTCACCGGCACGCCCTGATAATCTTCAATGGCGCCAACCTTGCCAGCTTCCGATGGCATAAACAAACTCAGGGCGAGGCCGACATTATCCGCGCGACCGGTGCGGCCGATGCGATGGATATGAATCTCCGGATCGGGCGATAATTCAAAATTGATCACCGCGGTTAAATCTTTAATATCCAGACCGCGGGCGGCAACGTCAGTTGCAACCAGAATTGAGCTGCTTTTGTTGGCAAACTGCACCAGGACCTGATCGCGTTCTTTTTGTTCCAGATTGCCGTGCAGCGCGAGCGCGTGAAAGCCCTGTTGCCAGAGTTCATCGGCCAGTTCCTGACACTGCTGTTTGCGATTGCAGAACACCAGACTGGATTCGGGTTTGAAATGTTCGATTAAGGCGCAGAGTGTTTTAGTCCGTTCTCCTTTCTGAATTTCATAAAAAAGCTGCTCAATTTTTTTATTGTCGTGCAGACTTTCAATACGAATTTCCTGTGGCTTGTGCTGTGCTCGTTCGCTGATGTGTTTGATTTCATCAGGGTAGGTGGCAGAAAACAGCAGGGTCTGTTTTTGCTTTGGCATCATGCTAATGATCTGCATAATGTCATCGTGAAAGCCCATATCGAGCATGCGGTCAGCTTCATCCAGCACCAGCATGCTCAGGACATCAAGTTTTAAACTGGCTTTATGCAGATGCTTGAGTATGCGTCCGGGTGTGCCCACCACAATATGCGGGTGTCGCTCCAGTGAGGCCAGCTGCGGGCCGATCGGTTTGCCACCGCATAAGGTCATAATATTTATATTCGGAATTGCGCGTGCCAGTTGCCGGGTTTCCTTGCTCACCTGATCGGCAAGTTCGCGCGTCGGGCATAGCACCAGCGCCTGAGTGCGATAGGTTTTCGGGTCAAGCCGGTGCAACAGACCAATGGCAAAGGCCGCGGTTTTACCACTGCCGGTTTTCGCCTGCGCCAGAATATCCTTGCCCTGCAAAATCGCCGGCAGGCTTTGTGCTTGTATCGGGGTCATGGTTTTATATTCCAGCGATGCGATATTGCTGAGAAATTCAGCGGTCAAGGGCAGGCTGGCGAAAGCAGTATTCATTACCATATATTTCTGGCTGGGCTGTGGCAGGGTGGCTATGATAACAGTTTGCTATTCTGGTGAGGGTGATTCTCAGTCTGTCATTCTGATGAGCGCTGTCTGCGAAGAAGAATCTGGAACCACGGTAGTATCAGATCCTTCGTAAAAGGCGGAGCTCCTTCATTTCTTTCGGGACACTTCGTGCGTAAAGACACTCGAGGCCCAGGATGGCAATGTTGTTAGCATGCCATTGCAGCGCGTACACAACGCAGCACTTCGTAGGAGTATTCGCCTTCGAGGCTGTCGAATACCGGTTTCAGGCGCTGACCGGACTCATTCGATTCGATAGCAAAGCGAATGCTGTCGAGTTGTGTTGTCGCCAAAGGCACAACTTCTTCCAGCTGTACCTCGCCACGGGTGATGGCGTTGGCGAGATGATTGTAGATAGTGGTGGTTTTGAGACCGCGTGCTTCGGCAATGCCATCCGGTTCCAGGCCGCTGCGGAACAGTTGCAGGGTTTCAGCTTCAGTATCAGTTTGCGAATCGGTTTCTATATCGCGGTATTCATTTAAGACATCGAGAAAGGCTTCGCCGTAGTCGGCGAGCTTGCGTTCACCCACACCAGTGACATTGGCGAGCTGCGCCAGATTCTCGGGACGGTTTTCCAGCATCTCGGCCAGTGTTGCGTCGTGAAAAATCATGTAGGCCGGAATGCCTTTTTCATCGGCGAGTTGCTGGCGACGACTGCGCAGTGCCTGCCAGAGTTTGTTGTTGCCGGTCTCGGCAAAACGATTTGCGCTGCCGGACTTGCGCGTGCGGTTTTTGGTTTTGGCGCTGAACTTGCGTAGGTATAGTTGCTGTTCGCCGCGTAACACCGGACGGCTGGCTTCGATTAAATGCAGGCCGCCGTGACCTTCAAGATCGACCGCGAGCATGCCGCGGGCAATCAACTGACGATACAGATCGCGCCATTCGTTTTGCGTATGTTCTTTGCCGATGCCATAAGTGCTGACACTGTCGTGGCCGAAACGCCGGATGCGTTCGTCGTTCTTGCCGAGCAATACATCGACCAGATAACTGACGCCAAAACGCTGGCCGGTGCGGTGCACACAGGACAGTGCTTTTTGTGCAGCGGCGGTGGCATCCCAGGTTTCTGGTGGTTGCAGACAGGTGTCGCAGTTGCCGCAGGGGTCGGGTAGTTCGTCACCAAAGTAACGTAGCAGTGCCTGGCGCCGACAACTGGTGAGTTCGCAGAGGCCGAGCATGGCATCGAGTTTGTGGTGTTCGACGCGTTTGATGTCTTCCGGGGCTTCCGAGGTTGCCTGCATTTTTTTCAGAGTGATGACATCCTGCAGGCCGTACATCATCCAGGCATTGGCGGGCTGACCATCGCGACCGGCGCGACCGGTTTCCTGGTAATAGGCTTCGAGGCTTTTCGGTAAGTTCAGATGTGCAACAAAGCGGACGTCGGGCTTGTCGATACCCATGCCGAAGGCAATGGTGGCGACGATGATGACGCTGTCTTCGCGTAAAAATCGCTGCTGGTTTTGCTGGCGTTGCTCGGCCGAGAGGCCGGCGTGATAAGGCAGAGCTATCAGGTCTTTGCTGCTCAGCCAGCTGGCGACTTCGTCAACCCGCTTGCGCGACAGGCAATAGACAATGCCGGCATCGTCGGGGTGTTCGTTGCGAATAAAGCGCAACAGCTGTTCACGCGAGTTGCCGTTGTTTTCGCTAATGCGGTACCGGATATTGGGGCGGTCAAAGCTGCTGATGAACTGGCGGGCATCCTCCAGCGCCAGACGCTGGATGATCTCGCGGCGAGTTGAGCCGTCGGCGGTAGCGGTGAGTGCGATGCGTGGTACTGCCGGAAAACGCTGGTGCAGGATCGAGAGCTGAACATACTCGGGGCGGAAGTCGTGACCCCACTGCGAAACGCAGTGCGCTTCATCGATGGCGAATAAGGACACCTGGCAGCGTTCGAGCAAGTTAAGAGTGCGGGCCATGAGCAGACGCTCGGGCGCGACGTAGAGCATGTCGAGTTCGCTGTTCAGCAGACTTTGCTCGACTTCACGTGCCGCTTCCTGCGTCAGCGTTGAGTTGAGCAGGGCAGCACGCACGCCGTTGAGTTTCAGGGCATCAACCTGATCCTGCATGAGTGCAATCAGGGGTGAAACTATAACGCCGACGCCCGGTCGCAGCATCGCCGGAATTTGATAGCACAGAGACTTGCCGCCGCCAGTGGGCATCAGCACCAGCGCGTCGCCTCCCGTGACCACGTGGTCGACGATGGCCTCCTGCTGCATGCGGAAGACAGAGTAGCCGAAGACGCTGTGCAGCAGCGCTCGGGCGGAGCTGGGGTGTGAAGGTTGCATATTCATTGCGCCGGACATTGTACAATAATATGGTTCGGCGTACGCTGCTTCATCCGCTCAGAGTTCGGGAGAGGGACGCAGTCCATAGGTTACAGCCTGGCTTTAGTGGAGTCTCAGAGTGGCTTGAACATGTTTCGAATTCGCAAGATATATGATATAGCTTCGCCGCGCAATCGCCGGGCGATTGATCAGGTGCTGGAAATTCTGCGCCAGCAGTTTCCGCGCACGCGTAGAGAAGAGTTCGAAAAACTTCCACAGCAGTTAATCAACCCGATAAAGTATAAATACCGGTCGATGCTGCTGGTTGCAGAAGACGGTATGGACAATGTTAAAGGTTTCGCCATGATGTTACATCTGGCGGATGTTGAAATTGTGTATCTCGAATTAGTCTCAGCAGCGCCCGGTGGCACAGGTGGTGGTGTTGGTAGTGCATTGTATGAACGCGTGCGCGAAGAAGCCTTTGCCCTGAATGTGTATGGTGTGTTTTACGAGTGTAGTGTCGATGACCCTAAACTGATTTCTAATGCTGATACTTTAAAGCAAAATATTGCACGACTACGATTTTACGAGCGTTACGGCGCGCGCCCTATTATCAATAACCTTTATGCTTCGCCATTATCGCCTGAAGATGAAGATATTTATTATCTTATGTTCGATGATATTGGTCAGGGTGTGGTGCTGACGAATAAAGTTACGCGTAAAGTTGTATGTGCAATCCTCGAACGTAAATATGCGGATGTGATTCCAAAGCAGCAGATTAGCGAAGTGGTTAACTCATTCAAGGATGATCCTGTGCAATTGCGAGATCTGCGCTACCTCAGTCCGAAGAAAATTCGCCTGACAATTCCGCAAACCCGAGGCATCGCACTGGTCGTGAACGAGGGTCATAACATCCATCATGTGAAAGATCATGGTTATGTCGAAGCTCCAGTCAGGCTGTCATCAATTTTACACCACCTGGATAAAACCAGCTTATTTGCCAGAGTTAAGCCGAAACCTGCATCAGATAAACATATTAAAGCTGTGCACGACGTGAACTTCGTGCATTATCTAAGGCGCGCCTGTGGTCGTTTGCCGGTGGGTAAGTCGATTTATCCGATCATATTTCCGATCCGCAACATAGCACGCCCCCCCAAAGATTTTGAATTACAGGTGGGTTATTACTGCATGGATACATTCACGCCGCTGAATCACAATGCTTATCTGGCAGCGCGCGGTGCTGTTGATTGTGCCATGACCGGGGCAAATTCAATTCTTTCAGGTTTTAACATTGCCTATGCGCTAGTGCGGCCACCGGGGCATCATGCCGAACGCCGTGCTTTTGGTGGTTTCTGTTATTTCAATTCATCGGCAGTTGCGGCTAATTATTTGAGCAATTATGGCAGAGTGGCAGTGCTGGATGTGGACTTTCATCACGGCAATGGCACTCAGGATATTTTTTATGATCGCGCGGATGTGTTCACGATTTCAATTCATGGGCATCCGCATTTTGCTTATCCACATTTCGCGGGTTTTGCCGATGAAACCGGTGAAGGTGAGGGTGTCGGCTTTAATTTAAATATCCCTCTACCAGAAGGCACCAGTATCGAACGTTATCAACGTACTCTTGCGAGAGCCCTGAAAAAAGTTGCTGACTATAATCCTGCTTTTCTCGTGGTGGCGCTGGGTCTGGATACCGCCAAAGCAGATCCCACAGGAACCTGGTCATTAGCGGCAAAAGATTTTTACAGGAATGGAAGCATGATTGGCACTTTAAATTTACCGACTCTGGTGGTGCAGGAGGGTGGCTATCGCACGCGCACACTCGGCAGTAATGCCCGACACTTTTTTGAGGGCTTGTGGGTTTCGCATGTGCCACATCACAAACGTGCTAAAGCGATATCACCAAAGAAATAGTTCTGTCGCTAATAATTTTTCAGCTCAACAAGTTACTGCCTAAGCTATTTTTTAGCGCCGAAAAATCATGCTTCGTTAATAGTATTGCGATACAGGTAAACATGATGCCAATAGATATCCAGTATCGTTTAGCGTAGCGTTTTCCAGTGGATGGTAATTTGCTATATGGTGGAAAGCTCAGCATTGCACGTAGGTTGCTCTCGCTTACATTGTTTTTCTGTTCGTAGTAATATTTGACAAAAAGTCGGTAATAGATAATTGCATATGTGTCAATTACTATAATTATTCCTAGAATTGTTTCCATTATTCATGTGCCATAGCATAAGCGAATGGAGTGCTAGTTGTATTTATATTTAATTCAACAAACCAGATTTTTTGATGTGAATACTGTGATTAGTTATTGACAGTAGCCCATCACGTTTAAGCTGGTTGATAATGCTGCTGACTGTTTGCCGGGATGCGCCAATCATATCAGCAATATCCTGATGGGTGAGGTGTATATTCAAATGCAGCATATCCTTTTTCTCGACGCCATATAATATGCTCATACGTGTCAGCAGTTTTATAATACGTGAGGTAACGTCATCTGAAGTCAGATTTGACAGCATGCCAGATAAGCCGCGCAAGCGGCATGATAATAAATCAATAATCGCCATCGACGCGGACGGATGTTTGGCAATGAACTCATTAAACTCGATTCGCTTTATCAGATAGACCTCGGTTGCTGTACAGGCATGAGCATATACTGAGCGCTTTGCGCCACGGGTAATCTCTGATAGTCCAAAAACCTCACCAGGAAAACCAAACCACAAAATCATTTCTTTGCCGTGTGGTGATAGCTCATAGATTTTTATCTGACCTGTTTTTAATATATATACATATTCCGACTCTGTGCCAGCACTAAAAATTAATGCAGACTTTGAAAAATTCTGTTGCTCTGCGATACTGAGTATATCGTCACGTACTGAGTGCGGCAATTTATCTAGAAAGTGCGAAGCCTGTATATACCAGTGTGAAGTATCAGTCATGGTGATGTGTCAACTATATTCCTAATTGCTTATATTGTTATGCGCTAACGTATACAGTTGTTTAGCTGTCAGCTAGCTGACAGATTTATACAATGAAGCCCTCCATATTACAAACATCTTTGGCTCGTTGTTCGTATAAAAATAAAGTTTCTAATTGCAATCGCACTATTTATACCTCAGGTATAAGGCTTGGAGGAAGTATGAATACAGCAGCACGTGGAGGTTTGTTTCAGTTTCTGGTAAATAATATTGAAACCAGCGGTAAAAATCCTGCCCGTGTCCTGGCTGGATTTTTTTCAGCCTGGATTTTGTTTGTATTAATTCTATGGGTGTTTCCTGTGCCTGATGGTCTGAGTACCAACGGCATGGCGGTGTTGGCGATTGTTGTCTGGGCCAGTATTATGTGGGTATCTGAGGCTCTACCCGTCGGGATTACCGGTATTTCAGTCCCCACCTTGTTGATTCTGACCCATGGTATTCCCTGGGTAGAAAAGAAAGGCAAGCTGGTACCGCCGATGGATATTGTATTTTCAGGTTTCACCAAACACGTTGTCTGGTTGAGTTTGTTTGCGTTTCTGGTTGGTGCAGTAATGCAGTTGCTCAAGCTGGATCGACGTATCGCGCTGGGTATACTCGATAAAATTAAAGCTTCAAATGTTGGGCGTGTGATCTGGGGCATGTTCTTTGTCAATATCGTGCTGGCGTTTTTAATTCCTGCTGCGAATGCACGTGCAGCTACGTTATTACCTGTGGTTAAAGGTATTGCCAACTTATTAGGTGATACGCCAGAAGAAAACGAAGCCAAGAAAGCCATCATTATTCAATCATTGGTGTATGGCACCATGATTTGTGGTGTGTTTATTCTGACGGCGCATTTACCCAATTTAATCATGATCGGTATTTTCAACAACAATGGTTTTGAAGGTCTGGGTTATCTGGACTGGATGTTGTTGCAGTTTCCTTACCTCGGGATGTTTGTGTTGACTCAGTGGTGGGTGCGTTATCACTTCAAGACAGGTGGGATTGTGATTGCCGGCGGTCATGCCAAAATTCATGCTGAACATAAAGCACTGGGCAAGATGTCAACCTCGGAATGGATGCTCGTTTCTGTGTTTGTCATCATTGCATTGTTGTTTATGATGGGTAAAGGCAGCCCAATTTATGAGTTACATAAATTTCAGTTGGGTGTGATAGGTCTGATCGGAATCCTGGTTTTGTTTACGCCAGGTTTGTTCCCATTCAAATGGAATGAAATTCAGTCGAAAACGATCTGGGGTACCTTTCTGTTGCTGGGCGGCGCGATTACGATGACCGCTGCAATGAGCAAGTCCGGACTGGCACAGTGGTTGGCGGATGGTATTCACGGCCTGGTTGAGGGGCATTCCTGGTGGATGATCCTGCTCATCATGATGGCGGGTACGCATATTATCCGTATTGGTATGCTTTCTAATGTGGCAGCTATTGCTATGTTGGCTCCCATTGTTTTTGCTATGGCACCTGCACTGAATTTACATCCTGTGGCATTCACCTTGCTGGTAAGTGACACCGATACTTACGCGTATTTACTGCCAACACAGATTACAGCTGCAGTGATTGCATACGGTTCCGAAGAATTCAGTGTCACCGATTATGCGAAAGCGGGATGGGTCTGTATTCTGATTGCTATTGCTTATGGAATTTTGATTATGGCGCCGTGGTATGCGTTTCTCGGAATGCCGGTCTGGGATGCTACTGCCGCATGGCCATTTTAATATCAGGGGGGTGTTTGAATAGATCAGCGGCTTCCTGGGTGGATAATGCTAAATGATACGTGAGGGGAGCAGCTTGTTATGCTGATAATTTAATCACCTGAGTAATAATTTATAAATCAACACAGTTTGAACATGATTTTAAGAGTAGAGGTAGATCCATGAAAAAGATGTCTGATGCAGAACTAAAGAAAAAGCTGGGTGATTATACGGCGCCAAAAGGTTTGTACGGAAAAACTAAAGATATGGACTTTTTGGGTAAGGTGACCTGCCATGTTGATCAGCTTGAAGCGGGTAGCTGGCAAGAACTTGTGCTCGACTATGAAGTAGGTGCCTCAGGCATTGCTGATGGTGCCTGGCTTAAAGCGACCTTCAAATTTTATTCAGACTGGGCTCTATTTCAAACAGGCGACCCTGCCGGTGCTAATTATGTTTCTGCCGAATATCAGGCTGGCAGTCTTGCAGAAGGTCAGTCGCCTGCGACCGTGCAATCTTTAAAAGTGCGATTCGATCAGAAGGGCCACGAGCGTCCTTTTCAAAAAGCAGTGATTGTTGATACCGTTGATGGATATTTAAAACCGGGTGATCATATTATCATTCGTCTTGGCGATCGACGTTTTGGTGGTCCCGGTACTCGCATACAGACCTTCGTCGAGCAAGGCTTCCGTTTCCGTTGTTATGTTGACCCACTGGGTACGTCGCGTTTTTGTGACATACCCGGTGATATTGCATTTGATATAGTCCCGGGTGCGCCATCATATTTAATCATGGCGGGATCACGACTGGTTCGCAGCGGTGAAACTTTGCCTTTAAAAATACGTGCCGAAGATAATTGGGGCAACACCTGCTGGAACATGGGTGAGGAGCCTGTTGAGGTCGTGGCTTCATTGAACGGCAAGCAAATATATAGCAAAAAATCAAAATTGAGCAGCAAAGGCTGGGCAGTGGTGAATATTACTGATTTGCCCACTGATACTAATGGCGAGCTGGAAGTCACCGCGACGCTGGTGAATCATTCGCGGGTTAGTCCCGGAAAATTTTATATCACTATTGATAGCAAGCTGGCATATCCACGCAGTTATTATGGTGATCTGCACGTACATTCAGACGACACAGTCGGTACCAATAATACGGTGTACAACCTGACCTATGGTCGAGATATTGCGGGTCTTGATGTATTAGGGTATACCGCCAACGATTTCCAGATTACCAAAGGTCGTTGGGATAAAGCAGTTGAATTAATTCATGGTTTAAATAAGGACGGTGAGTTTGTCTGCTACCCGGGCACCGAGTGGTGTGGTAATTCCTGCGCTGGGGGCGATCACAATGTAGTATTCCTGCGTGATGGCGCGCCGCGTTTTCCATTTGATGAAGACGGTAACGTGTGTCGATCGTTCGAATGGAATGAAGACATGGAAGGCGACACCATCCAGCCAGGTGCATGGCCGCTGGAAGAGCTTTGGGCGACCTACATAGATGATCCTGAAGGTCATTTGCTGATGCCGCATGTTGGTGGTCGACGTTGTATTCTCGACTGGCATCATCCGGTGTTGGAGCGTCTGGTTGAAATTGAATCCGCCTGGGGGCATTTCCCGTGGCTGTACGAAGATGCGATGCAACGTGGTTATAAACTGGGAGCATCGGCAAATGGTGATGAACACCGTGGCCGTTGCGGTGGTGGTGTGCCGGGTACAGCGGTGTTTGGTACCAAGGGTGGTGTTACCGGGATTATTGCCAATAAACTTGATCGTAAAACGGTGGGTGAAGCGGTGCGTGCGCGCCACACCTGGGCAACCACGGGTGAGCGCTTGGTGGGGTTGACGCATTGTGGTAAATACATACAGGGCGATGAGTTTGAGCACGCAGGCGGTGCTGAAATTAATTATCGATTTCTTGGCGATGCTGGCTGGGATGAAATTTTGGCTTATGATCACACTGGTATTATCTGGTCGCGTAATTTCCAGCAGGAAGCAGGCTACTCTGATCGTCGTATACGGCTGCGTTGGGGTGGGGCACGTATCAAGGATCGCTATCGTTGGGCGGACTGGAAAGGCACCATCACCATTACCAATGGAGTGATTAACAGTTTTAATTCACATGGGTTTGAGCATGATGAAGAAAGCTGTGGCCGTGCAGGACCGACTAAAATTAAATTCCGTTCTGATACCTATGGTGATGCTGACGCGATTGATATTGATGTGACCAATCTCGCGCATTGCAAAATCAAGATAGAAGGGACGATCGACGGTTATGTCAAAGTCGGTAATCCTCTGGATGGTAATCCGTTCGTACATTGCCCGATTTTTGAGTGGGAGATGACTGGCCAGGAGTTGCTCGATGGTGGTGCCTTACGTAAAGAGCTGGGTGGCACAGAACTGTTCCTGGCACTGGAACGTTTGAGTGATAAGGAAATGCCGCGAGAAGTTTCGGGTTCGTTTAAAGTGGATGCAAAGAACGGCCCGCACGGGCATCGTCCAGTATATCTTACTGCTCGTCAAATTGATGATGGCAAAGTATGGACATCGGCGATGTTTATTCGATTTAAATAATAAAAAAAATCTATGCTCGGTGATGTGGTAATAAGCGCCGCCTGCGGGCGGCGTTTTTTTAGCTATCCAGGCCGTGTTGCTGGTATAAACGACCAGCGGTACTGCTTAGCATGAAATCAATAAAGCTCTGACCCCATTCGCCACCGTCATGAATAAGGCCTATGTGGTAGTTTGTGTATACGTTTTCAGCTGTTTCAAATTCAATCAGTTCAAAATCATCCGGGAAGATACGGGTGTAACGCAAAGCTAGATGATAATACACGACAGCGACGTCAGCCTGACCTGAATAAATTGCTTGTGGGACTTCGCGATGATGAATGGACTCACCGAATATGACTTGCGTTGAGCCTTTATCGACAAGTCTGGCGAACATAGCCTCATTGAGATTCTGGGTGCGTGCAGTTCCGAGTAAGGTATCTCGGTAGACTTTGTAACTGGCCGATTCGGTTACGGGATTCGACATGGTGAGTTTTATCTCTGAACGTAACAAATCACCAATGCCGAGAATATTTTTTGGATTGCCTTTTTTTACCAACAACACATTGCCACGGCTTTTGGCAAAAACCTGATGAGAACTCATCAGGTTCTGATCCACAAGCTTATTGACAATGTTAGTCGGGCTGATAAAAACATGCGGCAGGACATTCAGTTGCAGGTTGCCAATCATCAGGCCGCCCTGGAGCAGGGATTGATAAATTACATTGGGTGGAGTGGTAGCGTAAAAAATATCAGTCACTTCCGGATGCGTTTCGACAAATGCTTGACAACAGGCTTCCAGCGCCATGTGGTGATTGCCATCAGAGTACACCACCAGTTTTGCGGTTGCAGGATTGCCGTGAAAATCCAGGCATAGATTGGAACCCGCCTGTTGCCAGCGAAAGTAATCGATTAAATTTTTTTGACTGGCTTCAAGCGGCCATTGCAGGTACCTGATCATGCTCTTATAATATAAGGAACTCATCGCTGTATTGCAAATACTTTGAATGACATATGCACTTTTGTATGCCATTGTTCCTGGCGCTGTTTACTCGTCAATGATTATCGGCGTCTGCGGTGTCATGTTCACGTGCAATTGAAAAATGTCGGGGCGGGAATAGTGGCTCGTCACGAGACGAACAGTGATGGCGATGATGTGTTTTTCCTGATGTATATGGAAATGCGCTGGTGGGCGCATGCCTGACATCTTGGTGTGACAAGCTTGCAGGCGTAAGCAAGTCTGTCGATGACAGATGGGCAGAATAAATGTATCGCTGTAACGTCTTATATTAGCTGCGGTAATTCTATGTTGTCTGTTCAGGAGCTTATGGTGCCAGATCTCAGGAAGCACGCTTTAGTCTATTTTAGATATTTTTTGCTGTTCAGTGCTTCAATTTTTATTCCAACCACGCATGCTGATCCCAGTGATTCTATAGAAGAATTGTCTCTGAGAATTGCTGCTGGCATAGAAGATCCCCAGCTTTATATACAACGTGGCGATGCGTATTTCCAGAAGCGAGAATTTTTTGATGCAGTGGAGGATTACACCACCGCCATCGAGCTGGACCCAGACGCTGATCAGGCCTACTTCGGCCGTGGTATGGCACTGGCACATCAGGGTATGATCGATGATAGTATTGCTGATCTGACCGTATTTATCAAACGCAACCCGAAAAGTTCTCTCGCCTATACCAAACGTGGTGTGCGTCATTTATGGAAACAGGATTTTGCCAATGCGGAAAAAGATTTAACCAGGGCGATTGAAATTGACCCCACTAATGCGGAAGCGCACGATGATCTCGGCGTGATATTCGCCCGACGCAAGGAATATTTTCAGGCCATGCAGCATTTTCAGGCTACGATTAAATACGATCCCAGTTATCAGAAGGGCTACCATAATCTGGCAATGACGCTGTATCTTACCGAGCAGGATGAACTGGCATTGGCAATGGTGAATAGCGCGATAGAGCTGAACCCGAATCATCGCGATGCGTTGATGTTAAAAAGTCAGATTCTGCGTGTTATGGGTCGAATGGAAGAATCGACTGCGGCCAAAGAAGCAGCTGAATTCCTGCCCGAGACCAGCTGGACAGAAGGTGTTGCGGTGGAGTAAGCGTCGTACGGTTGGTAGCAAGGTATAGTTGATTGCTGAAATCTAATGGCTGTTACCCGGACCACCGTTCGGGTAAATACAGGCGTCATCTATCCTGCCATCTTGAGCGGTTCCTGCCGCATGTTTTGCATAAGTACTATCTGATATACTGTGCGATCATTTCTCGCTGTTGAATTCCTGTGGGTACTCATGTTCAAGCTTGGTTGCGCCAGCCGCGTATGTTTTAAAAACGAGATTCTCTCCGGCTTGACAGTGGCGCTGGCACTGGTGCCTGAAGCTGTTGCTTTTGCGTTTGTCGCAGGTGTGGATCCGCTGGTTGGGTTGTATGCGGCGTTTATGGTGGGCCTGCTGGCATCTATTTTTGGCGGTCGACCGGGGATGATTTCCGGCGCGACTGGTTCGATGGCGGTGGTGATGGTGGCGCTGGTTGCCCAGCACGGCGTCGAATATCTGTTTGCTGCGGTGGTGCTCACTGGTCTGATCCAGATGGGTGCCGGGGTGCTACGCCTCGGCAAGTTTATTCGTATGGTGCCGCATCCGGTGATGCTGGGTTTTGTTAATGGCCTGGCGATAGTCATTTTTCTTGCCCAGTTGCAGCATTTTCAGGTGATCGCTGAGGATGGGAGTAAGCAGTGGTTGAGCGGTGAGCCATTAATGATTTTTGCGGGCCTGATTGCCTTAACCATGTCGATTATTTATTTTTTACCCAAACTCACCGGCAGTATTCCTGCAGCACTGGCAGCCATCATCGTGGTCAGCCTGCTGGCACTGGGCTTGCAACTGGATACTGTTACGGTAGGCGATCTGGCGAGTATCCAGGGCGGTTTCCCGGCATTTCATCTGCCAGCAGTGCCGCTCAATTTTGAAACGTTGTTAATTATTCTGCCCTATGCGCTGGTGCTGGCAGCGATCGGGCTAATTGAATCTCTGCTGACGCTGAGTCTGATTGATGAAATCACCAATACCCGCGGTCGCGGCAATCGTGAATGTCTGGGCCAGGGTATTGCCAATACTGTGACTGGCGTATTCGGCGGCATGGGTGGCTGCGCCATGATCGGCCAGAGTATGATTAATGTGAACTCGGGCGGTCGCCAGCGACTCTCGGGTGTAGCCGCAGCCCTGTTTTTGCTGATGTTCATTCTGTTCACGTCACCGCTGATAGAGCGCATTCCTATGGCGGCGCTGGTGGGGGTGATGTTTGTGGTTGTGATTGCCACCTTTGAATGGTCCAGTTTGCGTATCATGGGCAAAATACCCGCCATGGACGCATTTGTGCTGATTCTGGTCTCAGCTGTGACCGTGTTTACCGATCTGGCGGTCGCGGTTGTGGTGGGTGTAATTGTGTCGGCACTGGCTTTCGCCTGGGAGCACGCCAAACACATTAATATCAAAAGTTACGATGACGAGCAGGGCTCGCGGGTGCACGAACTTAATGGGCCGCTGTTTTTTGGTTCGGTGAACAATTTTCTCGAGCTGTTTGACCCCAGCCAGGACCCCGATGACGTGATCATCGAGTTTCAGAATTCACGAGTCGCCGATCACTCTGCCATCGAAGCCATCGACACCCTGGCAGAGCGCTATATCCGTGCAGGCAAAACCTTGCATTTGCGTCATTTAAGCGAAGAATGCCGCCAGTTATTGAAAAAAGCCGGCAATTTAGTCGAAGTTAATGTGCTCGAGGACCCGCGGTATCATGTCGCCGATGATCAGGTATCCTGAGCCCTAGGGTCACACATTGACAATTGTGCCAGCGGGTGTGTGGCTCATACTCAATCTGGCGATGCGGGAATCTGCCCAGCGTTGGTGTCACACGACCTGATGGAACGACTGTATTCATGCACCAGCCTCGGCTGAATTTTCCGGCGCAGCGTTAATTTTCACCACTTAGTTATTGACTATCCTCATTTTCACGTCTAATAGTGACTTATAAAAGCACATAAATAGTGCGCCCGTAGCTGGCACAGATAAATATTAGATAATATTAATATTTTGATCGATCTCCGTTGGCACAATGATTGGTATTCAATTGTCAGGCAGAAAGCTGGCACGGGCATGGACCACATAATAATAACGACAGGGCGGCAGAAAAATAATGTTGGGTGCGCAGCAACATCAACACAAAAAACAGGTGGGCTTATACTTTGCGGACGACGGTATTGCGGTCGCAGAAATCGACTCAACTGCTGACGCCGCGCCAGTAATAAAGTGTTGCGATTTTATCACTGCCAGTGACTCTGCGGAACAATTGAACCTGCTAACTCGCTACATCCGCGAGCATAATCTTAAAAATCAATCATGTATTGTTGTGTTAGATAACACACAATACAATCTTTTTCAGATGCCGGTACCGGCTGTTGAAGACTCTGAATTAAAGTCCGCATTGCGCTGGAATATTAGCGATCTCCTGAATTATCCGGTCGATGAAGCCGTTATCGATGTTTTTCGAGTGCCTGTGCAACAGCATCGAGAAGCCAAGGCGTATGTCGTTGCAACGCATCGTGAAAACCTGGAGAAAACCGTCAGTTTCATTCGTAAAACAGGATTAATACTGCGCACAATAGATATCGAAGAATTAAGTCTGGGAAATATCATAGAACAGCTTGAAGGCCAGGAACGAGGCATGGCGGTACTCTATTTTGGACAAAATCAAGGCGTAATTAGTCTGTATAGCAATTCTGACCTGTACTTGTCGCGCAAAATCGACACTGGTCTGAATCGTATAGAAGAAATGCAGTCGATCGGTACTGAAAATCAGATATATGAATCAATCATTTTAGAATTACAACGCTCACTCGATTTTTATGAAAGCGAATACGCGCGTGCACCAATTAACAAAATAGTCGTAGCACCACGCCATCCGGTGTTGCAAGGATTTTGTGACTATGTCAGCAGTAATGCGGGTCTTGGTATAGAGCTGATCAATCTGGCGCAAATATTTAGTACAGCGACTGAGCTTGATGATGAAAATCAGGTGAAATGTTTGCTGGCAATCGCGGCGGCATCGAGAAAAGCCTCGGTGAATTCGTAATGCAGCAGATTAATCTTTATCAAGACGAATTTCAGATTCGATATGATCGAAGAGTCACAGGTGCTGTGGTTGGGCTCGGCCTTATGTTCATAATATTCGGTATTATTACAGCCAGTCAGATGTATTCGACAACGCAGTTAAAAAATGCAATAGCGGAGACGACAGAAACATTTACAAATCTGGAGAAAAGTTACAAGACGCTTGAAAAAGTTGCCAGGCCAAGAGCGATTGACCTCGGGCTGGTGGCAAATCTTGAAAGCGCGAAACGAAGTAATAGTGAAAAGCTACGCGCACTGAATTACCTGAGTGGCAATGACTCGGGCAACATGATTGGGTTTTCATATCTAATGCGCGGCCTTGGGCGACAACGTGACAGCGTTAATGATCTGTGGCTAAAGACTATCGAATTTGGCAGGGGCGGTTACGATATGCGTTTGTCTGGCAGTAGTTATCAGGCAGATTTATTGCCGCAATTTGTGCGAGCTCTAAGTGATGAAGAAATCTATAAAGACAGAGAGTTCAGAGAAATCAACTTAACTCGAACAGATGAAAGTAAACCCGTAGTCGATTTTGTACTCAATACAAGACCAGGCAAAAATACCGCCAAAGACGATTCTTCCGGACCATCACTGGCTCTGTTTGTAGCAAGACTCAAACAGCTTACTGAGGCTGGCGAGAATGGGAATTAACATGCAGCAGCTTATTGGTAAAATTGAGAAATATCTCGATACCTTAACGCGGCGAGATCAGATTTCATTGGCCATTATAGTCGTTGTGACGCTGGCATCAGTATGGTTTTTGCTCGTGTATGCTCCGCTCAGCGAGAGCGGTGTTCGTTTGCAGCAGGATCTGGAGAAGAAAAAAAATGAACTGGTAGTGGTACAGGCGAAAATGAGCGCACTACAGGCCAGTTTGAAAAACGATCCTGATCGTGAGAATAGAGCGGAATTAGCAAGATATGTGGAAGATAACAAACGCCTTGACCAGGCTTTGGCAAAAACGACATCTCAGATTATTAGCCCTCAGGAAATGGTCGAGCTTCTCGAGCGAATGCTTGAAACCCAGTCTGGGCTTGAGTTTATAAGTTTAAAGAATAAACCAGCAACCCCTGAATTTGTGGAGTCTCATAAAGAAGGTGATGCTGTTGTCGAAAATGTCAGCACAATATATCGACATAGCGTAGTGCTACAGGTAGAGGGCAGTTATCACAATGTACTTGCTTATATAAAAAAGCTGGAGCAGTTTCCCTGGCGCTTTTTCTGGGAAAAAATTGAGATTGAAACCCGGAAGTATCCAAAGGCTCTGGTGACACTTGAGGTATACACACTAGGATTCAGAGAGGGATTAATCGGTGTCTAATCAGCTGCAAAGAACCCGCCTGGCGGCGCTTGTGTGTGGTGTGGCGCTATTCACCAGCGTGCATGCGGCTGGAATGGAAGACCCTTTGCGGCCACCAGAATATGCACCCGGTGCTCATGTGAGTGGAGTTAAGCGTTCAATAGAACAAGCGTGGCATGTTAATGAAATATTATTCTCAGGCGCAAGGCGTGTGGCCATCGTGAATGATATGGCAGTAGCAATAGGTGATCGTGTAGACGGAGCAAAAGTACTTGGTATTGAGCCTGCACATGTGACCTTGATGTACAAAAATAAAACTATTACTGCACGATTAAAAGCTATGACGATTAAAACTAAAAGTATATCTAACATTAATTGAATTACTGTAGAAATATCATCATGAATAATAATATAAAAATTGTCAGCTTACTGAGTATGTTAACCATGCTTCTGACGTCATGCGCAACATCATCCGAGAAAGATACAGGTAAGACAAGTCCTGATCTTGCCGTGCTTGATTCAATTCAGGGCTCGCTCGACGGTTCTACGTGGCAGGGTAAGCCGTCAAAGAATAGCCAGGTGCCAGCAAGTGTATCTGACGCATTACTTCCTGATGTACCAGTTGATTTCCCCGTATCGACAAGTGTAGATAGAGTTGAGCCCAGATTCGATATTTCGGTTAACCGGGCAAATGCACGCTCGTTTTTTATTAGTCTGGTAAAGAATACCCCATACAACATTGTTGTGCATCCTGATGTGAAAGGCAGGATTACACTTAACTTGAAAGATGTGACAATTCC